>JAFWEI010000014.1:0-384718 GCA_017542965.1 Loktanella sp.
ACGCCTTGTTAGCCCGCTGGTTAATGCAATTCGCACCGCGTCTTTGCGAAATTCATCCGTTCTTCCTGTGCCCATAGTTCGTCTCCTTTGCTGCACATTATGCTATCAAAGGAGCGGCACCAAACCGCGACAGGTCCAGACCGACCATATCTCCGCATAGAACATACATGCAGTAAGCCTTAGCGAGAGCAGCCACGAAAGTCACGCGCGAACTGGAGTTGGGATAGGACCGGCCGACAACGTCTGCCACAGTGTTCTGTTGAAAGCGATGCGCTGTACGGCTCGACCCCTCGTGTTGAACAGGAAACGGGGCGAGATGTGCGCCCTACCAATGTTAGCTCATGGGTTGCCTCCGGCTTTCAAGAGCTACTTAATTCGTGGGTGCTGTACTTAGGACCGCCATAGGTTCATCGAACCTGAGCGCACTTCGCGAAAACCATATAAGTCATTGAAGTAATGGTGGGTGATAAGGGATTTGAACCCCTGACATCTTCGATGTGAACGAAGCGCTCTACCACTGAGCTAATCACCCGCTGGTGGGTGATTTAGACGTCCTCGGCTGCAGTTGCAAGGCCGGTTTTGCCGCTTTGTGCCGCATCTTTGCCGCTGCGCAGTTTCAGCGTCAGCAGCTGTGCGCCTGCGCCCAGATCCTTGGCCTTGACCACGCGGACCCGGCCCAGCGGGGGCAAAAGCAGGTCGTCGCCGCGCGCCAGCGCCTCGCCGATCAGGGCAAGGGTTGCGTCCAGCGCCAGCTTGGCATCGCGTTTCTTGAGCCCACTGCGCGTGGCCAGCTGGTCCAGCAGATCGGGTTTTTTCAGCGGGGCGGGGGCGGCTGTTTCGGAAGCGGATGAGTGTTCGCGTGCCATGGTCTGTCCTGTTGCAATCAGGGGGAGTGTAGCGGGTTTGGCGCGTGACGCCAGCGCCTTGGCAGACGAAAGGCGCGCCTTTTGCAAGACGCGCCTTTGGTTTTTACAGCCCCGCGGTCAGTGGGTGCGCGCGGCCTCTGGTGCGGTGCCCGATTTGAGCGCGGCGGCAGCGGCGGCTTCTTCGGCGGCTTCGTCCCATTCGATGGGTTCGGGTTTGCGCACCAGCGCATGTTCCAACACCTGCGACACATGGGTGACGGGGATGATGGTCAGCCCTTCTTTTACATTGTCGGGGATGTCGGGCAGGTCCTTGGCGTTGTCCTGCGGGATCAGCACCGTGGTAATACCGCCACGCAGCGCGGCCAGCAGTTTTTCCTTGAGCCCGCCAATCGGCATCGCATTGCCGCGCAGCGACACTTCACCGGTCATCGCGATATCGCGGCGCACGGGGATCTGCGTCAGCACCGAGACGATGGAGGTGACCATCGCCAGACCGGCCGATGGCCCGTCTTTGGGTGTCGCCCCGTCGGGGACATGGACGTGGATATCTATCGTGTCGAATTTCGGCGGTTTTACCCCGATTTCCGGCGCGATGGACCGCACATAGCTGGAGGCGGCATCGATTGATTCCTTCATCACATCGCCCAGCTTGCCGGTGGTTTTCATCCGGCCCTTGCCGGGCAGGCGCAGGGCTTCGATGTTGAGCAATTCGCCGCCCACCGATGTCCAGGCCAGACCTGTCACCACACCGATCTGGTCTTTTTCCTCGGCCAGACCGAAACGATGTTTTTCCACGCCAAGGAAATCGGCCAGATTGGCGGCGGTGACGGTGATCGCCTCTGCCTCTTTCTTGACGATCCGGGTCACGGCCTTGCGCGCGACCTTGGCCAGTTCGCGTTCCATGTTCCGCACGCCCGCCTCGCGGGTATAGACGCGGACCATCGCCAGCAGCGCATCATCGGACACACTGAATTCGCGGGCTTTCAGACCGTGGTTCTGCATCACCTTGGGCAGCAGATGCTGTTTGGCGATCTCGACCTTTTCGTCTTCGGTATAGCCCGACAGGGTGATGATCTCCATCCGGTCCAGAAGCGGCCCCGGCATGTTATAGCTGTTGGCGGTGGTCAGGAACATCACGTTGGACAGGTCATATTCGACCTCCAGATAGTGATCGACGAAGGTCGCGTTCTGTTCAGGGTCCAGCACCTCCAGCATCGCGGATGCGGGATCACCACGGAAATCATTGCCCATCTTGTCGATTTCATCGAGCAGGATCAGCGGGTTGGTGGTTTTCGCCTTTTTCAGCGCCTGAATGATCTTGCCGGGCATCGACCCGATATAGGTCCGGCGGTGACCACGGATTTCGGATTCGTCACGCACGCCGCCCAATGAAATGCGGATAAACTCGCGCCCTGTCGCCTTGGCCACGGATTTGCCAAGGCTGGTTTTGCCCACGCCCGGAGGGCCGACAAGGCACATGATCGGGCCTTTCAGCTTGGCCGAACGTTGCTGCACGGCCAGATATTCGACGATCCGTTCCTTGACCTTTTCCAGACCGTAATGATCGGCATCCAAGACCGCCTGCGCCTTGTGCAGGTCTTTCTTGGTGCGCGATTTCACGTTCCACGGCAGGCCAAGAATCCAGTCCATGTAGTTGCGCACCACGGTCGCTTCGGCGCTCATGGGGGACATGGATTTCAGCTTCTTCAGCTCGGCATCGACCTTTTCGCGGGCTTCCTTGGAAAGCTTGGTTTCCTGAATCCGCGCCTCAAGCTCGGCGACCTCGTTCTGGCCGTCTTCGCCGTCGCCCAATTCCTTCTGGATCGCCTTCATCTGTTCGTTCAGATAATATTCGCGCTGGGTGCGTTCCATCTGCGATTTGACGCGGGTCTTGATCTTGCGTTCGACCTGCAGGACGGACATTTCGCCCTGCATCATGCCGTAAACCTTTTCCAGCCGTTCCGCGACGGACAGCGTTTCCAGCAGGCCCTGTTTCTGCGCGACCTCGATCCCCAGATGGCCGGCGACCAGATCGGCCAGTTTGGCAGGCTCGGTCGCGTCGCTGACGGCGGCCATGGCTTCTTCGGGGATGTTTTTCTTGACCTTGGCATAGCGTTCGAATTCGGCGGCGACATTGCGCACCAAGGCTTCGACCTCGGTCGGGTCGCCGGATTCCTCGGTCAGATATTCGGCGCTGGCCTCGAAGAACGAGTCGTTGGGCAGAAAACCGGTGATGCGCACACGGCTGCGCCCTTCGACCAGCACCTTGACGGTGCCATCGGGCAGTTTGAGCAATTGCAGCACATTGGCCAGCACGCCGGATTTGTAGATGCCGTCCTGATCGGGGTCGTCCTGACCGGGGTCGATCTGGCTGGACAGCAGGATCTGCTTGTCGTCCTGCATGACTTCTTCCAATGCGCGCACCGATTTGTCGCGGCCCACGAACAAAGGCACGATCATATGCGGGAACACCACGATGTCACGCAGGGGCAGGACGGGATAAGACGAACTCAACGGTTCTTGCATGGAATTTTCCTTTTCTGGCAGAACGCGTCAGCCCCGTGTGATCGGCAGCATGACGCGTCCCCTCTTGGCTATTACAAATGGGGCTGACATCTGGGGCTGTCAACCAGCCATGGATCACAGCGGGTCGATATCGCCCTGCGCGCGCAGGGCGTGGAAATCCGCCTCCCAGACGGCAAAGCTGCCTGCGGAAATGGCATCGCGCATACCGGCCATGATCTGCTGGAAATAATGCAGGTTGTGCCATGTCAGCAGCATGCCGGAAATCATCTCGTTCGCGCGGAACACATGATGCAGATAGGCGCGCGAATAGCCGCGACAGGCGGGACAGGTGCAGCCCTCGTCCAAGGGGCGGGGGTCGTCCTGATGGCGGGCGTTCTTGATGTTCACGACACCGTGGCGGGTAAAGGCCTGCCCCGTGCGGCCCGACCGCGACGGCAGCACGCAATCCATCATGTCGATGCCGCGCTTGACCGCGCCGACGATGTCATCCGGCTTGCCCACGCCCATCAGGTACCGGGGCCTGTCCACCGGCAATTGGTCGGGCGCGTAATCCAGCACGCCGAACATGGCCGCCTGCCCTTCACCCACGGCCAGACCGCCGACGGCATAGCCGTCAAACCCGATGGCTTGCAGCGCCTGTGCGGATTGCGCGCGCAGATCCTGTTCCAGCCCGCCTTGCTGGATGCCGAACAAAGCATGGCCCGGCCTGTCGCCGAACGCATCGCGCGACCGCTGCGCCCACCGCATCGACAGATCCATGCTGGATTTGATCCGGTCACGGTCGGCGGGCAGTGCGGGGCATTCGTCAAAACACATCACGATGTCGGACCCGAGCAGCGCCTGAATTTCCATCGACCGTTCCGGTGACAGATGATGGCGCGATCCGTCGATATGGCTTTTGAAGGTGACACCTTCCTCGGTCAGCTTGCGCAGCCCCGCCAGCGACATGACCTGAAACCCGCCGCTGTCGGTCAGGATCGGCTTGTCCCAGTTCATGAAGGCATGCAGCCCGCCCAGTGCTGCTATCCGTTCCGCCGTGGGGCGCAGCATCAGGTGATAGGTATTGCCCAGCAGTATATCGGCCCCCGTGGCGGCCACGCTTTCGGGCAGCATCGCCTTGACCGTGGCGGCGGTGCCCACGGGCATGAAGGCCGGCGTGCGGATCACCCCGCGCGGCGTGTTGATCGCACCGGTGCGCGCCTTGCCGTCGGTGGCATGCAGGTCAAATGAAAAACGCTGGGTCATCGGCTATCCTTTTGCTGGCAAGGCATATGCCGCATGGGCGCGGGATTGGAAAGACCGCAGCGTCCGCCGCCCCTTTACGCCCAAGGCCGCAAACCCTATATGTTTTCTCAGGAATGCAGGAACCAATCACATGACAGATGCAAACGCACAATTGGAAGGCGCGCCGTTGATCGCGCCATCGACGACGGACCATCCATTGTACGAGGATGTCGTTCAGGCGTGCCGGTCGGTCTATGACCCTGAAATCCCGGTCAATATCTATGATCTGGGCCTGATCTACACGATCGACATCAAGGATGACAACGCGGTCAATATCGTCATGACGCTGACCGCGCCGGGCTGTCCTGTGGCAGGCGAAATGCCCGGCTGGGTTGCTGACGCCATCGAACCCCTGCCCGGCGTCAAACAGGTCGATGTCGAAATGACCTTCGAGCCGCAATGGGGCATGGACATGATGTCCGACGAAGCAAGGCTGGAACTTGGGTTCATGTAGGCACTGCGCTTGTGCCGCGCGGTGGCCTGACCTATCTTGATACCAGCACAAGGAGCATGACATGTTCGGCATCCCCGGCAAGCAAGCAGTCACAATCACCGACAAGGCCGCCAGCCAGATCGCGCGGCTGATGGCCAAGGACGGCCATCAGGGCCTGCGCATCGGCGTCAAAAAAGGCGGCTGCGCGGGGATGGAATATACCATGGCCTATGTCACCGACATCGATCCGCTGGACGAGGTCGTCGAACAGGATGGCGCGCGCGTCATGATCGCGCCGATGGCGCAGATGTTCCTGTTCGGCACCGAGATCGATTATGAAACATCCTTGCTCGAATCCGGTTTCAAGTTCCGCAATCCCAATGTGGTCGATGCCTGCGGCTGCGGGGAATCGATCAAATTCGCGGAGAATATCGCGTCGCGCTGACGCCCATCAAAGGACAGCCCATGCGACGCAAACTTGCCGCCGGCAATTGGAAGATGAACGGATTGCGCGCCGATCTGACACAGCTGGCGACGCTGGCCGAACAGCGCGGGGATGATGTCGATGTGCTGATCTGCCTGCCTGCCACGCTGATCGGGTCTTGCGCGGGATTGCCCATCGCCATCGGTGGACAGGATTGCCATGCCGCACCGCATGGCGCGCATACCGGCGATATATCAGCCGCGATGCTGGCCGATGTCGGGGCAACCCATGTCATCACCGGCCATTCCGAACGCCGCACGGACCATCATGAAACCGACGCCATCGTCGCCGCGAAATCACGCGCCGCGCATGATGCGGGGCTGATCACGATCATCTGTATCGGTGAAACGCTGGCGCAGCGCGAGGCTGGCACGACGCTGGATGTGATTGATGCACAGCTGGCCGGATCGGTGCCCGATTGCGCGACCGCCGACAACAGCGTGATCGCCTATGAACCGATCTGGGCCATCGGCACCGGCAAGGTGCCTACGACCGACCAGATCGCGCAGGTCCACGCCCATATCCACGCGCGGCTGACCGCGCGCTTTGCCGATGGGGCCGGTTTCGGTATCCTGTATGGCGGGTCGGTCAAGGGCGATAATGCGGCCGCCATCTTTGCCATGCCGCATGTGACCGGCGCGCTGGTCGGCGGGGCAAGCCTGAAGGCTGTGGATTTCACCCCGATCATCGCAGCCTTGGCCGCAAGCTAGGTTTTTGCAGGCCCCAGCACGTCGCGCAGGGTGGCAATCGCGCTGTCCAGATCGGCCATCACGGCCTCTGCCCCGACAAGATGCAGGATATCGGGGTGGTGATCCAGAATCCCCCCCGCCACGATGATATGCGCCAGCGGCTGCGTGATGCGCAGCGCAAGGCTGAGCCGGGTCAGCGGTTCCAGCATGCGGTCAGAATTGGCGACCAGCACGATGGCTTCGTAATGGCGCAGGTCGGCCTCGGACACCATCGCATCATGGTCCAGCCCCATCAGCATATCGACATCCCAGCCGTCGCGGCGGAAATGGTCGGTCGCGATCTCGATCCCCAATGTATGGGTTTCGCCCGGCACCAGCGCGAACAGCGCAGGGCGGGTTTCACGCCCTTGGACAATCTGCGGCGCCAGCACATGGCGCAGGCCACGGATGATCCCGTAAAGCTTGCCACAGGCCAGCGTCACGTCGATGAATGAAATCCGGTCGTCATCCCACATCTGCCCCAGTTTGCGCGCAGCACCGGCAACATAGCCACGGCTGATCGCCCCGACATCGACACCATCGCGGCGGGCGGCAAGGATGAACTGATCAGCAGCCGTGTCATCCGCGGACAGCAGGGCGGCGCACAGCAGGTCGATTTCGGATTGCGTCGGCAGGTCGGCCACGTTTTCGTGGCGCGGCATGCGAAACGCAAGGCGGCGCACGACTTCGCGGGCAAGGCTGGATATCGCGTTTTGCGGTAGTTCCGTTTCAACCAGACGCAATTGCCGCGTTGCGTTGTTATACGCCGAACGGTCGAACACTCCGTCGTCCAAAGACGTTTTCGCCATGAACATTCCTCCCCCGTTGGCTGAATGGGTATCGTTGACGACTCTGCGGCCTGCCTGCGGTATCCAATCGCATGCAGGTTAACACAGCGGCACGGCGCTGTGCCGCGTCAGAACGTCGCGGTTTCGTGATCGGATGTGTCCCGCCCCCATTGCAAACCGTGCCGCAGCGCGGCAAAGCTGCGCCATGCAGCACCTGACCCAATCCCCCACCGATCCCGCCTTTGTGCAGAACCCCTATCCGTTCTATGACCGCGCGCGGCAGACGGGTGATTTTTTCTGGTGGGACGATTATGCCATGCCCTGTGCGGTGTCGCACAAGGCGGTCCATGCCGTGCTGCGTGACCGGCGCATGGGGCGCGAATGCCCGCCCGAACTGGCCCCCGCGATCCCCGATGCGCTGCGCCCGTTTTATGAGATCGAGGCGCATTCGATGCTGGAGCTTGAACCGCCCCGCCACACCCGCCTGCGCGCGCTGGTGCTGCGCGCCTTTACCAGCCGCACCATTGCGGCGCTTGCCCCGCAGATCACGCAGCTGTGCCATGACCTGATCGACCGCTTTCCAGACGCGCCTTTCGATCTGCTGACCGCCTATGCCCAACCCGTGCCGGTCATCACCATCGCCCGCCTGCTGGGCGTGCCAGAGGATCGCGCGGACGATCTGTTGCGCTGGTCGAACGCCATGGTCGCCATGTATCAGGCCCGCCGCACGCCGCAGATCGAGGCTGCGGCCATCGCTGCATCGACAGATTTTTCGGATTTCATGCGCGGCTATATCGCGACCCGCCGCAAGACCCCTGCAGACGACCTGATCTCGACCCTGATCGCGGCCGAGGAACAGGGCGAAAAACTGACCACCGAGGAATTGATCACCACCTGCATCCTGCTGCTGAACGCAGGCCACGAGGCGACAGTGCATACTTTGGGCAATGGCACCAAGACGCTGCTGGAACACAATATCCGCAGGATCACAGACCTTTGCGTCGAGGAAATCATCCGCCACGACCCGCCGCTGCATATGTTCACCCGCTGGGTTTACGAAGATGTGCAGATCGGCGACCAGCGCTTCAAACGCGGCGACCGGATTGCCTGCCTGCTGGGGGCGGCAAACCGCGATCCGGCGGTCTATCCCGATCCCGCGCGGTTTGACCCTGCTCGCAGCGGCCCGCAAAACACCAGCTTTGGCGGCGGCATCCATTTCTGCGTCGGCGCGCCGCTGGCCCGGCTGGAGCTGAAGATCGCACTCGACGTGCTGTTCGCGCGCTGCCCCGACCTGCGGCTGACCGCACCGCCCGGCTATGGCGATGTCTATCATTTTCACGGGCTGACAGGGTTGGTGGTGGCCACACGCTAGGCCGTGTGTCCGCCGATAAAAGGCCGTTAACGTTGTCAAAACGGCATATCAGGCCTATCTGAAAAGAATGATTGATAAAAAAGCTGCCTTTGCGCCCCGTTTCCCCGTGCTGTCTGCCTTGCGTTTGGCGACATTCGTCGTGATGGCATCGACCCTGCCTGCCCTTGCGCAGGATCAGGTGCAGGACTGGGTGCCCGCCGCCTTGGAAATGCCCGCCGATATCGAGGTTCTGACCGACCGTGCGATCGGGTCGTCACTGCGGATGTTTTCGTTCCGCACGGATCAGGATGTGGACGTTCTTTTGAACGAATGGGAAGATGCGCTGCAAGCCCAAGGCTATACGATCATTCAGGGTGAAGGTGATCTTTTGCAGCGCGCGATCGAGTTTTCGGGCCAAGGCATCAACAATGCCAAGATCGCCGTCGCTCCCGCCTCTGCCGACGACAGCAAGGTCATCGAAATCGACGCGACCCTGCAATAACCTGTGACAGCGCAGCAAAAAGCCCGCCACGGATGGTCCGCGGCGGGCTTTGTCATGTCTCGGGCGGTTACTGTTCCAGCCGTTCGACGATCTGCGCGGTCAGGGTCGGATCGGCCTGCGCCAGCGTCAGGATTTCGACATAGCGGTCCACGTCGATTCCGTCGACAGCCTCGACCGCATCAACCTTGGCGATCTGGGCTTCTTCCAGCAGCAGTTGCTGGGCCTGCGGATCAGCGGCCTGTTCCATCTGCGGCGCATATTCCGCGTCAATCGCGATGACGGTTTCATAGGCAGCGGCAAAAGCATCGAGTTCGGCGCTGGTCACCTCTTGGGTCATCGGCGCGGTTTCGGCCTGTGCAATCACGGCAGCAGGGGCCGTTGCGGCCAGCAATGCTGCCAATGTCATGGCACCGATCTGGGTTGAACGTGTCATCTGTATCTCCTTCATTGCGGTCTTGCCGCGCGGCTGTCCACGCGGTCAGATGTCACCTAAGCCCGCGCCCTGCCCCCGCCAAAACCCCAAGCAGAGCCTTGCCGAAATGCGGTTTTTGATCGGCAGTATCCCGCTGGCTTGCATCCCGCGCCACTAGAGCGGCAGGGCCACCGTTGATTTGATTTCCTCCATCGACAACAGAGCGGTGACGTTATGCACTTTCACCTCGGAAATCAGCGCCTGATAGAAGGTGTCATAGGCGCGGGCATTCTTGACCCGCACTTTCAGGATATAGTCGATATCGCCCGCCAGACGGTGGGCCTCTTGCACCTCGGGCCTTGATTTCAGCGCGGCAAGGAACCGCGCCTGCCAGTCCTTGTCATGTTCCGACGTGCGGATCAGCACGAAGAAACACGCCTCGAACCCCAGCTTTTCCGCATCAAGGATCACGGTCTGCTGGCCGATCACCCCCGCCTCGCGCAGCTTGCGGATACGATTCCAGACGGGGGTTTTGGACGACCCCACTGCCTTGGCAATATCGTCCAATGATTGGGCCGCATCCGCTTGCAGCGCCGCTAAAATCTTCCGGTCGGTCGCATCAATCCGCAAAGCCATTCCTGTTTTCCGATCATTCAAGGACACATGGTCTGTTTTTGGCACAACATGGAACAATCATCCTTTGTTGCTGTCTGGGGGCAGCAAATAGCAGAACAATGTTCTATGTTGAAGATAAGAAATTAACAGGGTGCGCCATGCAACATTTTCCCATCTTCCTTGCCGTCGCCGGTCGCCGGATCGTGTTGTCCGGTGGTGGCGATGCGGCCATGGCAAAATTGCGCCTGTTGATGAAGACCACGGCGCATCTGACCGTGATCGCCCCCGATGTCACCCCCGAGATCAGCGCATGGGCCGCCGCAGGCAAGCTGCGCATCATCGCGCGGTCGATGGAACCGGGCGATACACTCTGCGCCGCGCTGTTCTATGCCGCCAATGAAGACGATGCCGAGGATGCCCGCGTCGCCGCCATCGCCCATGCCGACGGCGCGCTGGTCAATATCGTGGACAATCTGGCGGACAGCCAGTTCATCACCCCCGCCATCGTGGACCGTGATCCTGTCGTCGTGGCCATCGGCACTGAAGGGGCCGCCCCCGTGCTGGCCCGCGCGATCAAGGCCGATATCGAAGAACGCCTGCCTGTGTCGCTGGGCGTGCTGGCGCGGATCGGCAAGACCTTCCGCCATGCCGTCGATATGCTGCCGATGGGCCGCAAACGGCGCGATTTCTGGGCTGATTTCTATTTCCAGCATGGCCCAAAGGCGATGGATGCCGCAGGCGAGGCCGCGATCATCCCCGCGCTGGAAACCTTGCTCGACGATCACATCACCGCGCGCAGCAAGGCGGGCCATGTCGATCTGGTCGGCGCGGGCCCGGGCGACCCCGAACTGCTGACGCTGAAGGCACGCAAGGCGCTGGATAAGGCCGATGTCGTGATCCACGACAATCTGGTGACGGGCGAGATCTTGGAACTCGCGCGGCGTGAGGCGATCATCATCGATGCCGGCAAGCAGGGTTTCGGCCGTGCCATGCCGCAGGACGATATCAACGCGCTGATCGTGCAACATGCGCTGGACGGGCATCATGTGGTGCGGCTGAAAGCGGGTGATCCGACTGTGTTCGGCCGTCTGGACGAGGAAATCAGCGCCATCATCGATGCAGGCGTCAGCTATACGATCGTGCCGGGGATCACTGCGGCCTCTGCCGCGGTGGCAGGGATCGGGCAAAGCCTGACGCAGCGCGGGCGCAATTCATCGGTGCGGTTCATCACCGGCCACGACACGCGCGGCTATGCCGATCACGACTGGCGCGCGCTGGCCGCCCCCGGCGAGGTTGCGGCGATCTATATGGGCAAGCGCGCCGCGCGGTTCATTCAGGGCCGTCTGCTGATGCACGGGGCCGATCCCGCAACGCCCGTGACCATCATCGAAAACGCCAGCCGCGCCGACCAGCGCGTGATCGCCACCTGTCTGGCGGAACTGGAACCCACACTGACAAATGCCGGTCTGTCCGGCCCTGTCATCACCTTTTACGGCCTTGCTCCGCGTGCCGCGCTGGCCGAGACCATCAAGATCAAGGAATTCGCCTGATGCCCGCACGTTTCACCCCCAAGGTCGTCACCGCCAATGCGCTGCTGGACGGCGATGCCGTCTGGCTGACCGAGGATGACCGCTGGTCGCCGCTGATGTCCGAGGCTGAATTGATCACCGACGAGGCCCATGCCGATCTGCGCCTGTTGCAGGCCAAGGCGCGGGCGTCGGAAATCGCGGGCGTCTATCTGGCCGATGCCCAGATGGGTGCGGATGGCCCCGAACCTGTGCATTTCCGCGAGGCGTTCCGCACCCGCGGCCCGTCGAATTACGCGCATGGCAAACAAACAGAGACCCCGCCCCGGACTTGATCCGGGGCCCGTCCCGGACCTGATCCGGGACCTCCACACCACTCAAGAGATCCCGGATCAAGTCCGGGATGCGACGGGAAAAGCAAATGTACGTTTACAACGATTTTGACGAAACCTTCGTGCGCGCCCGCGTCGCGCAATTCCGTGGGCAGGTGGAACGCCGGATTGACGGGTCCTTGACCGAGGATGAATTCAAACCCCTGCGCCTGATGAACGGCCTGTATCTGCAACTGCATGCCTATATGCTGCGGGTGGCGGTGCCTTACGGCACGCTGAACCCCGCGCAGATGCGCCAGCTGGCCTATATAGCCGACCGCTGGGACAAGGGTTACGGCCATTTCACCACACGCCAGAACATCCAGTACAACTGGCCCAAACTGGGCGATGTGCCCGATATGCTCGAGGCTTTGGCCGATGTCGGCATGCATGCGATCCAGACCAGCGGCAATACGATCCGCAACGTGACCGCCGACCATTTCGCCGGTGCCGCTGCCGATGAAATCGAAGACCCGCGCGCGATTGCCGAGCTTTTGCGCCAATGGTCCACCGATCACCCTGAATTCCAGTTCCTGCCGCGCAAGTTCAAGATCGCGGTGACTGGCGCCGCCGCCGACCGCGCCGTGACCCGCGCCCATGACATCGGGCTGGTCGTGGTGCGCAACGACGCGGGCGAGGTTGGATATCAGGTCATCGTCGGCGGTGGTCTTGGCCGCACGCCGATGGTGGGCAAGGTGCTGCGCGATTTCGTGTCCAAGGCGGATTTGCTGCCTTACGTCGAGGCGATTGTCAGCGTCTACAACCTGCTGGGCCGCCGCGACAACAAGTACAAAGCGCGGATCAAGATCACCCTGCATGAAAACGGGATCGAGACGATCCGTGATCTGGTCGAGGAGCGGTTTGACACGATCCGCGCAGGCTTTGGCGGCTATGACCAGACGCTGCTGGCCGAGATCGAAACATCCTTTGCCCCGCCTGCCTTTGTCACCAAAGCTACCGACGGGTACGAGGCCGCACGTCTGGCCAACCCCGCCTTCCGGTCATGGACCGACACGAACCTTGCCGCGCACAAGGCTGCGGGCTATGCAATCGTGTCGATCAGCATCAAGAAACATGGCGCTACGCCCGGTGATGCGACATCCGACCAGATGCGCGTGATGGCGGATTTGGCGGAACAATTCGGCCACGGCGAATTGCGCATCAGCCACGAACAGAACGTGATCCTGCCGCATGTCCATCAATCCGACCTGCCTGCCGTCTATGCCGCTTTGCGCAAGGCCGATCTGGCGACGGCGAATATCGGGCTGGCCTCCGACATCATCGCCTGCCCCGGCATGGATTACTGTGCCCTGGCCACGGCCCGGTCGATCCCTATCGCGCAGCAAATCGCCACGCGGTTTGACGCATTGAAGATCGAACATGATGTTGGCCCGCTGAAGATCAAAATCTCGGGCTGCATCAACGCCTGCGGGCATCACCATGTGGGCCATATCGGGATTCTGGGCCTCGATCGCGCTGGCGTGGAAAACTACCAGATCACGCTGGGCGGCGATGGCACCGAGACCACGACCATCGGTGAACGCGCAGGCCCCGGTTTCAGCGCCGATGACATCGTGCCCGCCATCGAACGGCTGGTGACAGGCTATCTGTCCCTGCGCGCCGACCCGTCCGAGACGTTTTTGCAAACCTACCGCCGTCTGGGGATCACCCCGTTCAAGACGCTGCTGTACCCAGGCGAGGATAAAGCCGATGCCGCTTGATGATCTGGCCGACCACCGCAACGCCCTGCACCGCGATTCGGATGCGCTGGCCGTGCTGCGTGCCGCATTGAACGACACCCAGATCGGGCCGGTGGCGCTGGTGTCGTCGTTCGGTGCCGAAAGCGTGGTGCTGCTGCATCTGGCCGCCCAGGTGAACCCTGCCGTGCCGGTGATCTTTCTGGATACCGAAATGCTGTTTGCGGAATCGCTTGCCTATCAGCGCGATGTGGCCAAGGCCTTGGGTCTCAGCGATGTGCGCGTCGTCACCCCCGACCGCAACGCCATTCTGCGCGAAGACGTCGACGGGCTGCTGCATCAGGCCAATCCCGATGCCTGCTGTGATCTGCGCAAGGCCCGCCCATTGGAACAGGCGCTGCAAGGCTTTGGCGGCTGGATCACCGGGCGCAAGCAGTTCCAGAACGGCCAGCGCGCCGCCCTGCCGCTGTTCGAGGCGGACGGTGCGCGCATCAAGATCAACCCGCTGGCGCAGTGGTCATCGGATGACCTGCGCGCCTATATGGCCGACCATAACCTGCCGCGGCATCCGCTGGTGGCCCAAGGCTATCCATCCATCGGCTGCATGCCCTGCACAACGCGTGTCGGCGCAGGTGAAGACCCGCGCGCAGGCCGTTGGCGGGGCAGCGAAAAAACCGAATGCGGTATTCATTTTGAAAACGGGCGCATGGTCCGGGAAGGCAAGGCAGCATGAGCATTATTGTCACCGATACAGGCTTTGCCGCCGATGACTGGACCGGCCCGTTCCGCGATGCGACCCAGAGCATCGCCAATGATTGCGCCTATGCCGTGGACATCGCGTCTGACACGGACCCCACCACGCTGCCGCGCCTGACCAATGCGCCGATGATCCGCATTGATTTTCCCAGCTTTGCCGATGGGCGCGGGTTCACCTTGGCCGCGATGCTGCGGCGCGCGGGCTATCAGGGCCGGTTGCGCGCGCGCGGCCATGTGATCGCGGATCAATATGCCATGGCGCGCCGGTCCGGTTTCGACGAGGTCGAAATTGACGATGCCATGGCCGCCCGCCAGCCGCAGGACCAATGGCTGGCCCGTGCCGACTGGCGCGAGAGCCACTATCAGGCCCGTTTGCGTGGCTGACCCTTTCCCTGACCCAGATCAAAGACTAGACAGAGGATGGCCCTTAGGGTCACAGATGAACCTATGACAGAGCAGACAGCCGTGAACCACGCCAGCGCCAAAATCGTCCCGCAATTGCCCGACATGCAGACCGTGACAGAGGTGAAGCATTACACCGACCGGCTGTTTTCATTCCGCGTGACGCGGCCCGCCGCCCTGCGGTTCCGGTCGGGCGAATTTGTCATGATCGGGCTGATGGGCGACGAAGACCCCGAAACGGGCAAGCGCAAACCGATCATGCGCGCCTATTCCATCGCCTCGCCCTCTTGGGACGAGGAGCTGGAATTCTATTCGATCAAGGTGCAAGACGGCCCGTTGACGTCAAAGCTGCAACATATCCAGCCCGGCGATGGGCTGATCCTGCGGCCAAAGCCTGTTGGCACATTGGTGCATGACGCTTTGCTGCCCGGCAAACGGTTGTGGTTTATTGCCACTGGCACCGGCTTTGCGCCTTTCGCCAGCCTGTTGCGCGAACCGCAGACCTATGAGGATTACGACGAGATCATCATCACCCATACCTGCCGCGAACTGGGCGAATTGACCTATGGCCGCGACCTGATCGACGCGCTGAAAACCGATGAATTGCTCAACGAAGTGATCGGCGAGGGGTTCTGGAAAAAGATCAAATATTACCCGACCACCACCCGCGAAGACAGCCCCAAGATGGGCCGGATCACCGATCTGATGCGCAGCGGAGAGGCCTTCACCGACCTTGGCGTGCCAGCCCTGTCGCCCGAAACCGACCGTGCGATGATCTGCGGCAATCTGGCGTTCAATCTGGAACTGAAGGAAATGCTGGAAAGCTACGGGTTGAACGAAGGCGCCAATTCCAATCCGCAACAATATGTCGTGGAAAAGGCGTTTCTGGACTGACTTTGCCCCAAGCTGATACACAAAGGCCGCCCCAGATGGGCGGCCTTTGCCGTTGGTTTGCGGATTATTCGCCCAATGCCTGCCGGATGTTATCCAGCACCGATTGCAACAGGGCCGGGCTGTTCTGCGCGGCCGTCACAGCCGAGATCAGCGCGGACTTTTCGTCGGTGCCCAGATCAGAATCTGCGATCAACGCAATGACCTGATCGGCGTCAAAGCCTTCGGTGGTCAACAGGTCAGCGGCAGCCTGTGCAGCGGCGGCGGCTTCTGCGGCAGCGGCTTCTGCGGCAGCGGCCTCTGCGGCAGCGGCTTCAGCAGCAGCGGCCTCAGCAGCGGCGGCTGCTGCAGCAGCAGCTTCAGCGGCAGCAGCTTCTGCAGCAGCAGCTTCTGCGGCCTCGGCGGCGGCGGCTGCCTCGGCCTCGGCGGTAGCGCCTGTCAGCACACCGATCGCGGCATCGGGGCCACGGCCTTCAACGGCATATTGATAGCCAAAAAAGCCAGCAACGGCGAGGATTATCAAGATGGCAATCGCTCTCATTCGCATCGTCCTTTTTCAAAAAATGCGGGCTATATTCAACCCATGAGCGAAGTACATGTCACAAACCGCGCTAAAACGAAAGTATCCTGTCCGGCTGAAAATACCTGCGAAACTGCGTGATAGCGGGTTGAAGCGCGGGCCAAGCAGGTTTAGTTTGCCCTGCAGCATTATGCCACAAACAAAGGATCAAGACCATAGGACGCAGACCCCACAACGCGCCACCACAGCGCGAAACCGGCCCACGGATCAACGAACGGATCAGGGGATCCGAAATCCGGCTTATCGGTGCAGACGGCGAAAATGTCGGCGTTGTATCACCAGAGCGGGCGATGCAGATGGCCGAAGAGGCCGGGCTTGATCTGGTAGAGATTTCTCCGAATGCCGTTCCTCCGGTCTGCAAGATCATGGACTTCGGCAAGTTCAAATACGAGACCCAGAAAAAAGAAGCCGAAGCCCGCAAAAAGCAAAAGATCATCGAGATCAAGGAAATCAAGTTCCGCCCGAATACTGATTCCCACGATTACGAAGTCAAGATGCGCAGCGTGTTCAAGTTTCTGGAAAATGGCGACAAGGTAAAGATCACCCTGCGTTTCCGTGGCCGCGAAATGGCGCATCAGGAATTGGGACGCCAATTGCTGGAACGCGTGGCCGAGGACACCAAGGAAACCGGCAAGGTTGAAAACTTTCCAAAGATGGAAGGCCGCCAGATGGTCATGCTGATCGGCCCGCTGTCAAAGTAGGTCTGCAGGCCAACCAGCTCTCGGTGTTTGCAGGCAAACACCTGCCGCTTGGAGCATGTCTGCAAGCAGACACGCGGGAAGGCCGCCAGATGGTCATGCTGATCGGCCCGCTGTCAAAGTGATATCCGTAGGATGGGTGATCTCACCCATCCCACCAACGGCAAAAGGGCGGCGCATCGCGCCGCCCTTTTTCGTTCATCAACGGCTAATCACTACCGCAGCAGCGACGTCACATTGCGGATCGCCACACGCCGGTTGGCGCGTTCGGCCTGCAATGTCGGCACTTTCAGGAACCGTTCGCCATAGCCCTGCGTGATCAGGTTTTCCGGCGGCACCCCGAAAAATTCGGTCAAAGCCAGCGCGACCGTTTCCGCGCGCCGGTCCGACAGCGCAAGGTTGAAGGCCGCACTGCCCACCGCATCGGTATGGCCTTCGACAAGAAACACCTGCGACGGATCGTTGCCAATAATCCCCACCATCGCAATCCCCAGATCGGTCAGCGCGGCGGTCTGCGCCGGATCAATCGCCGCCGATCCGCTGGCAAAGGTCAGCCTGTCCAGATCCACTGCCGGGGCAAGATTGCGCACCTCGGGGATGGTCCTGATCTGGTTGAGCGAAAAGCTGCGCCCGATATCGGCACGGTTGCGCGCGGCCAGCGCCTCGCGCAGGGTCAGCACATTCCCCCCTTGCGCAAAGGCCACAGGTGCCGGCGGCAGGGTGGATACGACAACAGGCGCACTGCCGGCAGTATCGTTGAACAATTCCACCTGCGTGCCATCGGCCAGCACACGGGCGCGGCGCTGCACGGTGCCATCCGCCCCGCGAATGGTGATCACGCGGGTGCCATCGTCGCGGGTGACGATCGACCGCGTCGAGCCATCGTTGAAAGTCTGGGTTTCAACCTGCGATCCGGGCTGGCGCAGCAGGACATCGTCATCTTTCAGCACGACGAAATTATCGCCCCGCTGCACGACCACACGGTCGCCTGAATTCGACACGACCTGATCACCATTGCGCAGCAGCGAGCCGACAACGACAGCGCCCAACCCGACGATCAGCGCCTTTTGAAAGTTGGACAATCCGTCGCGGTCACTGGACCCCTGCACAGCGGGGGCCGGTGCGGCATTCACGCTATTGGCGAATTCTTCGGTGCTGGAACGCACGTCTTGTTCGGTCAGGGTTTCCTGTTCGATGACGACATCTTCGGCCACGGGCGCATCGTCAAGATCGGCCATGGCGGCGGCCGATTCGACGGGGGCTTCTTGTGCTGTCTCGGCGGGTGTCTGTTCACGCGCGATCTGTTCCTCGACGGTCGTAGGTTCGCTGATGATCGGGGCAGGTTCAACCACGGGCGCCGGGGTTTCTTCGGTCGCAGCCTCGGCAACAGGCGCTGCGGCGGCATCGGCGGCGGCCTGTGCTTCTGCGTCAGCAGCAGCTTGGGCGGCAGCCTCTGCGGCGGCGGCGGCCTCTGCTGCGGCGTCTTCGGCAGCAGTTTCCTCTGCCGCAGCAGCAGCATCAGCATCCGCAGCAGCTTCTGCTTCAGCGGCAGCTTGTGCTTGTTCGTCAGCAGCTGCTTGCGCAGCAGCCTCTTCTGCGGCGGCAGAATCAGCGGCCTGTGCCTCTGCTTCGGCGGCGGCTTGCGCAGCAACCTCTGCTGCGGCTTGCGCGGCAGCTTCTTCTGCAGCGGCAGCATCAGCAGCGGCCTGTGCCTCTGCTTCGGCGGCGGCATCAGCAGCCGCTTGTGCCGCAGCGGCGGCTTGGGCCTCTGCCTCTGCGGCGGCCTGTGCTGCGGCGTCTTCGGCAGCGATTTGGGCTTGCAGGGCGTCAAAGGCGTCCTGATCGGCGACCGGCGCGCCATCAACGCTCAGGCAGGGAAAGACGGGGGTATCGCCGCAATCCGGCAGGCTCGTGTCTTGCGCGAACACCGGCGCTGTGACCAACGCCAAGCTTACAACAAGCGACGTGGTATTCTTGAATCTCGACTGACGCATTTTGATCCTCTTGGAAACATCCGCCCGAAGGGGCGATGCTTACCCTCATAACAGCTCAGAGGCAGGAGCGTTCCGCCCGACAACAGGGTCGGGCGGAATAGTGCCGAACGGGTCAGGCCGCGGCGGTGACGGCGCGGCCGGTCATCACCTTGACCAGATGCACGCGATAGGCAGGCGATCCATGCAGATCGCCGATCATGCCGTCCGCATCGACAGACAAAGCGTCCAGCGCCTTGGGCGAGAAATCGGCGGACAAGGCGGCCTCGGCCTCATGCCAGCGGAAGACACCCTCCTCCGACGCACCGGTCACCGCGACCCGCACGCCATCCGCGTATTTTGCCACGAACACGCCCACCAGCGCGAAACGTGACGCGGGCTGGACGAATTTCATGTAATGCGATTTCTGCGGGATCGGGAAACGGACCTCGGTGATGACCTCGCCTTCGTCCAGCGCGGTGGTGAACATCCCCTGAAAGTAATCATCCGCCGCGATCTGGCGGGTGTTGGTGATGATCACGGCCCCGGTACCCAGCACCACCGCCGGATAGCAGGCGGCGGGGTCGTTGTTGGCCAGTGACCCGCCGATGGTACCACGGTTGCGCACGGCAGGGTCGCCGATATGGCTGGCCAGATGCGCCAACCCCGCGAAATGCGCCGCCGCGTCGCGCGCGACGGTGGCATGGGTCGTCGCCGCCCCGATGCAAAGCGCGCCGTGATCCGACAAACAAACGCCCTGCATCTCGCCGATGGCGGACAGGCTGACCAGCACGTCAGGGGCCGCAAGGCGTGCCTTGAGCGTCGGGATCAGGGTCTGACCGCCGCCCAGCGCCTGCGCGCCATCGGCCTGCAACGCCTTGACCGCATCCGCGATAGTCCCTGGCCGTTCGATTTCAAAAGCATACATGCCAAAGCCTCCTTACGCGTTTTGCATGGCGTCCCAGACGCGCAGCGGCGTCAGGGGCATGTCGATATGGGTGACGTTCTTGCCCGCCGATTGCAGCGCATCGATCACGGCATTGACGATTGTCGGCGGCGATCCGATTGCCCCCGCCTCGCCACAGCCTTTCACGCCCAAGGGGTTATGCGTGCAGGGCGTGCCATTGGCGTGGTCCACCGTGTAGAACGGCAGATCATCCGCGCGCGGCATGGTGTAATCCATGTAGCTGGCCGACAAAAGCTGGCCGTCATCGTCATACCGCGCGCCTTCCAGCAGCGCCTGACCGATGCCTTGGCCCAGACCGCCATGCACCTGCCCCGTCACGATCATCGGGTTCATGATATTGCCGAAATCGTCCACCGCGACGAACCGGTCCACGCGCACCTTGCCGGTGTCGGGGTCCACCTCGACCTCGCAGGCATAGGCACCCGATGGATAGGTAAAGTTGGCGGGATCATAGAACGCCGTTTCCTCCAGCCCCGGTTCGATGTCTTCCAGCGGGAAGTTGTGGGGGATATACGCCTTCAACGCGACCTCACCAAAGCTGACGGATTTGTCAGTGCCTTTGACGGTGAACTGGCCATCCTTGAAATCCACGTCATCGGCGGAGGCTTCCAGCATGTGTGCTGCGATCTTCTTGGCCTTGGCGATGATCTTTTCTGTGGCGCGGACCATGGCCGATCCGCAGACAGCAAGGCTGCGCGAACCATAGGTGCCCATCCCGAACGGGATTTTCGACGTATCGCCATGCACGATGTCGATGCTTTGCGGATCAATCCCCAGCATCTCCCCTACGATTTGTGGGAACACGGTTTCATGCCCCTGCCCGTGGCTATGCGCGCCGACCATGACCGACAGGTTGCCGGTGGCATTTACCCGCACGGTCGCGGCATCATAAAGGCCCACACGGCTGCCCAGCACGCCGACAAGGTTTGACGGCGCGATGCCGCAAGCCTCGATATAGGCGTTCAGGCCCAGACCGCGCAGCATGCCGCGGGCTTCGCTTGCCTTGCGGCGTGCGGCGAAACCCTCACGGTCGATGTGCTTTTCCAGCGTATCCATCAGCGCGTCGTAATTGCCGGAATCGTATTCCAGACCGGCAGCACTGGTGAACGGGTACTGATCCGGCTTGACGAAGTTCTTGCGCCGGATCGCGATCGGGTCGATCCTCAATTCGCGCGCCGCCTTATCGATGACGCGTTCGATGGAATAGGTGGCCTCTGGCCGGCCCGCACCGCGATAGGCGTCAACGGGGGCGGTATTGGTGAAGACGGCTTTGACGTTCACATAGACATTCGGCACCGTGTAATTGCCCGCCATCAGCGTGCCATGCAGAAAGGTCGGCGTCGCGGTCGAGAAATTCGACAGATAGGCCCCGACATTGGCCATGGTTTCGGTGCGGAAGGCGATGAAGGTGCCGTCCTTTTCACAGGCCAGTTCGATCTTGGTCACATGGTCGCGGCCATGCGCGTCGGTCAAAAATGCCTCGGTCCGGTCGGCGGTCCATTTCACCGGACGCCCGATCTTGCGCGCGGCGGCCAGCACGAGTGCTTCTTCGCCGTAGTGATAGATCTTGGACCCGAACCCGCCGCCCACATCGGGCGCAATCACCGTCAGCTTGTTTTCGGGGATGCCCATGACAAAGGCCGAAATCAGCAGGCGCGTCAGATGCGGGTTCTGCGATGTGGTCTGCAAGACGTAGGAATCATTGCCCGCGTCATAATTGCCGATGGAACAGCGCGGTTCCATCGCATTGGGCACCAGACGGTTGTTGACCAGTTCCAGCGTCGTCACATGCGGCGCTGCCTTGATCGCGGCATCGGTCGCGGCGCGGTTATCCTCGATCCAGCCCCAGTCGAAACATTGGTTGGTTTCAATCTCGTCATGGACGAAATTGACACCTTTCAAAGCGGCGGCCATATCGACGATGGCGGGCAATTCCTCGATCTCGGCCACGATGGCTTCGGCGGCGTTGCGGGCCTGCAATTCGGTTTCGGCAATCACGGCGGCATAGGCATCACCGACGTGGCGGACCTTGCCATGCGCCAGCACGGGGCGCTTGGGTTCCTTCATCGGGGTGCCATCGCGGCTGTTGATCAGCCAGCCTGCGGGGTTGCCGCCCACATCGACGAAATCAGCACCGGTGAACACGGCCAGCACGCCGGGCATGGCCTCGGCTGTGGATGTATCAATCGATTTGATGATCCCATGCGCGACGGTGGACCGGCAAAACACAGCCGTGGTCGCGCCGTAATGTTTGATATCGTCAGTGTAATGTCCCGCACCCGTCAAAAAGCGGATGTCTTCGCGGCGCTTGTCGCTGGCGCCAATTCCTGTGTCCTTAGGCATTGAAATTCCTCCCGGTTGGGACGGCAGCACAATAGCGCGCGTCCCCGTTGCTCCCTGAATTCTTATTCTGCGGCGATGGCTGTCACGTCCTGGCCGGATGCGGCCATGATCGCCTTGACGATATTGTGGTATCCCGTGCAGCGGCAGATATTCCCCTCCAGGTAACTGCGCACTTCGGCCTCGGTGGGCTTTGGATTTTCCTTGAGCAGCGCCGCCGCCGTCATCACCATGCCGGGCGTGCAGAACCCGCATTGCAGGCCGTGATGGTCCTGAAACGCCTGCTGGATCACGTTCAGCGATCCGTCCTTGTTGGCCTGGCCTTCGATCGTGGCGACCTCGGCGCCATCCGCCTCGATGGCGAACATCGCGCAGGCCTTGACCGACTGGCCGTTCACATGGACCACGCAGGCCCCGCATTGCGACGTGTCACAGCCGACATGGGTGCCGGTCAGCCGCAGATCATCGCGCAGGAAATCCACCAAAAGCGTGCGGCCTTCCACCTCCCGTGTGATGGACTTGCCGTTCACGACCATTGCTACAGATGCCATTCGTTCCTCCCGATACATCGTTGCTACCTCACGAGTTAAGCACGGCTGAAACCACATGAGAACAACGATCTTTCGCTGCCTTGCAGCATCAACCGATCTGGCGGCGCGGTTGGGGCCGGTCGGGAATTTCCTTGAGCAACCCGCCCACCCCCATCGCGGCGATTTCGGCAGGCGCGGGCGTGCGTCCACAGACCACCCGTTCCAGCACCCAATCGGCCCCGTTCAGCGCGGGTGAACGCGCACACCCCGGCAGGCCGATGACCGGCCTGCCCCGCAGATCGCCCAGAAACAGCAGGTTGCCCGGATCGACCGGCATGCCAAACTGGCTGAGCGTCCCGCCTGCCGCGCGCAGGGCCGCTGGCCCAACATCGGCGCTATCAGATGTGGCAGAAGCGGTCAGGATAAAGATCACCTCGCCCGATGCAGCATCAAGAGCAGCAGCCAAAGCATTGATTTCATGGCTGACAATGCAACGGTCATCCAGCGCAATATCAAACCGCGCCAAGCGTTTGGCCAAGGCTGTACGCCCTTTGATGGGCGGGGGATCGCCCAGTTGTGTTTCGATCAGCGTGGCGCGGTGATAGACCGGCGGCAGCACATCCAGCGCCGCAGCCATATCAGCCGCGCGGTCCACATCCGCCTCTGGCACGGCATAGGCAATGATCTTGATCGTCGCGATCATATTGCCCGCGGCAAGACGACTATATGGCGGCAGGGTTGCCAGCGTGATCATCGGGTTGACCGCGTTAAAGCGGCCAATAGCCGCAGCATCCAAAGACAGGATGCCCGCAACCTGCGCAAAAAGATTAACGCGCCCCGTCGCCGCCGCGCTGACAGTGACATGCGTGCCTGCCAGCGCGCGCGCCAGTTTCGCGGCGGCAGCGTTTTCATCCAGATCACCCGGATCAAGCATGGCAACCGTGACCTGCGATATGCCCGCGCCCTGCAAGGCCGCGATATCGGCGGGGTCCAGCAGCTTGCCCTTGCGCAACAGCGTGGCACCGGCTGGCACCGCATGGGCCAGAATAGCGCCCAGCGCATCCGCCACGGGAACGGGGCCAAACCTCATCTGGCGTACCGCAGGGTTTGCGTGATTTGCGCCATGATGCTGAGCGCGATTTCCGCCGGCTGGCGGCCGCCGATATCCAGCCCCACGGGGGCATGGATGCGCGCGATATCCGCGTCATCGAACCCCGCCGCCTGCAACCGCGCGACGCGCTTTGCGTGGGTGCGGGTGGACCCCAGACAACCCAGATAGAACACATCGCTGCGCAGGGCGGCCATGATCGCGGGATCATCCAGTTTGGGATCATGGGTCAGGGTCACGATGGCGGTGCGCGCATCGGGTTTCAGCGCGGCCAGTGCCTCGTCCGGCCAATCCTCGATGATCGTCTCGCTCGGAAACCGCGCGTCAGAACCGAAGGCCCCGCGCGGGTCGATCAGCACCGGCGCATAGCCGCAGGCGCGCGCCATCCCGACCAAGGGCTGCGCGATATGCACAGCCCCCACGATGATCATGCGCAAAGGCGGGTTCTGGATGGTGATGAACGTGCCGTCGTCGTCCAGCCCCGCACGGTCAAGGCGGAACCGGTCGGGCGCGTCAGGAGGGGTGATGATCCGGCTGCTGCCGGTCGCCAGATCGGTGGCCAGCCCGATGGGGCGGGCGGCGGCGCGGGCCTCGGCCAAGGCCTGCAGGGTCGTGATGCTCAGGCCATCACCCACCGGCTGGACCAGCACCTTGATCTGCCCGCCGCAGGCCAGACCCACGGCAAAAGCCGCGTCATCGCTGACCCCGAACTCAAGGATCGCGTGTTGCCCTGCCGTGATCGCATCCATGGCGGCCAGAACGACAGCCCCTTCGACGCAGCCGCCCGAGACCGAGCCTTCCATCGCGCCATCCGCGTCGATCACCAACTGGCTGCCGACACCGCGCGGCGCCGATCCCCATGTGGCGACCACGGTGGCCAAGGCCACTTTGCGGCCTGTCTGCGCCCAGTGCAACGCCAGCGCGGCGGGGTCGTTTGTCATTCTCTTCCCTTTCTATAGGCCACCTGTGGCATGGGTCATGACCCATGCAACGCCGCCAGCATCCGCCGTTTTTCGCCCCCGTCATCGGGGCGCGTCAATGCGGCGGCCAGACCGGCCAAGGATGCCACGTTATGCGCGGCCCGAAAACTGCTGCAGTGGGGCAGCATCTGCGCGATCCCGCGCGCCAGAGGCGCAAACCCGTCCCAGCGCAACAGTGGATTGAGCCAGATCAATTGCGAAAAGGACAGTTGCATCCGTTCCATTTCCCGCCCCAGATCATGGGTGGCGTCGCGGTCCAGCCCGTCGGTGATCAATAGCACGACCGCCCCCTGCCCCGCGACACGCCGCGCCCAGTCGCGGTTGAAATCATGCAGGCAGGCCCCGATCCGCGTCCCACCTTCCCAATCCTGCGCCTGCGCGCCAGCGGCGGCAAGGGCCGCATCGACATCGCGCCTGCGCATGTGCCGGGTGATATTGGTCAGCCGCGTGCCAAAGGTAAAGGCATGGACCTGCGCCCAGCCCTGGCCTTCGCGGTTGGCAACCGCATGGACGAAATGCAGCACGGCGCGCGAATAGGACGACATCGAGCCGGAAATATCGCACAGCACCACCAGATTGGGATAGCGCAAGCGTTTGCGCGCGGTGGCCAGCTTGCCGATTTCGCCGCCCTGCCGTGCGGCGCGGCGCATCGTCTGTTTCCAATCCGTCAAAGGCCCCGGCAAGGCCTGTCTGCGCCGTGTCAGGATCGGTGGCACCGGCAGGCGCAATTCGGCCAGCATCCGCGTGGCGGCGGCCATTTCCGCCGTGCTCATCTGTTCGAAATCCAGCTGGCGCAGGCGTTCCTCGGCCGATGCCGTCTGGCTCGCGTCGATGTCGATCTCGATCTCGTCCTCGCGCGCCGGTGCCTGCGGCGCGGGCGGTTCGCGTCCGTCAAGCAAGGCTTGAGCTGCGCGTTTTTCCGCCGCCTCTGCCGCGCGATCCTGTTGCACGCCATGCACCATCGGGGTCAGCAGCGACATCATCTGTTCCATATATTGCGGATCGCGCCAGTAAAGCCGAAACAATTGCGCGAAAATGGCGCTGTCTTCGGGTTTGGAGACGAAACAGGCGTGCAGGGTCCAGTAGAAATCGGCGCGCTCGGTGAAGCCCACTGCCTGCACCGCAGTGATCGCGTCGATTACCCGGCCGGGGCCGAGTTTCACCCCCGCCTTGCGCAGGGCGCGGGCGAAATGGGTGATATTGCCAGCCAGCTTGGGGTCGTCCGGTAGGGCCAGCGGCGCGTAAGCTGGGGATTTCACATCCCCAATTTCTTTTGGCCCAGACCCCTGTGGGATATTTCTGCTCGGAAGATGGGAGGTCATGGGGCGAGGCTGGCGCGGGCGTCGTCGAGGATGCGTTTGGCCTGTGCGTTCTGCAGTTTCTGGATGTCGTCCTGATATTTCAAAAGCGCGCCGAGCGTGTCGCTGATGACCTCGGGCGAGAGGTTCACGACATCGAGTGCCAGCAGGCATTTCGCCCAATCGATGGTTTCGGCCACGCCGGGTTTTTTATAGAGATCCTCGTCGCGCAGCCGCTGGACGAAGGCCACGACCTCGGCCGACAGGGCGGCGCTGGCTTCGGGCGCGCGGGCCTGCAGGATAGCGATTTCGCGGTCGAAATCGGGGTAATCGACCCAGTGGTACAGGCAGCGGCGTTTGAGCGCGTCATGGACTTCGCGCGTGCGGTTCGAAGTCAGGATCACGATGGGGGGTTCCGCCGCCTTGATCGTGCCAAGTTCGGGGATGGTGACCTGAAAATCGGAGAGGGCTTCGAGCAGGAACGCCTCGAACGGGGCATCGGTGCGGTCAAGCTCGTCGATCAGCAGGATCGGCGCGCCGCCGGGCTGCGGGCGCATGGCTTGCAGCAGGGGGCGTTCGATCAGGTAGTCTTCGGTGAAAAGTTCCGATTTCAGCGTGGCACGGTCGGCGCCGCCTATGGCCTCGGCGGTGCGGATCGCGATCATCTGTTCGGCGAAGTTCCATTCATAGACGGCGCTTGACGCATCCAGCCCTTCGTAGCATTGCAGCCGGATCAACCGGCGCCCCAAGGCTGTGGCCAGCGCCTTGGCGATTTCGGTCTTGCCGGTGCCGGCCTCGCCTTCGAGAAACAGGGGTCGGCCAAGGCGCAAGGCCAGAAACACCACCGTGGCCAGCGGTCTGCCGCAGATATAGCCCTGATCGCCCAAACCGGCCTGCACCGCGTCGATTGTGTCAAATGCCATGTGATCCCCCCTGCCCCTGCCTATAGCTGCATTCGCCGCGCCCTGCGTCAAGCCATGCATTGCCCCCATGCCTGCCGCGCCCTAGACTTGGGCCAACAAGGAGACCGCGCCATGAATCAGAATGCCCCCATCACCGCCACCGGCTTTGGCCCCGACCTTGGCCCGTTCGACTGGGCCGATCCGCTGCGTCTGGAGGATCAGCTGACCGAGGATGAACGCATGTTGCGCGATGCCGCGCGCCAGTTTGCGCAGGACAAATTGCAGCCGCGGGTGACGGCGGCCTATCGCGATGCTTTGGTCGAACCCAAGATTTTCAGCCTGATGGGCGAGGCCGGATTGCTTGGCCTGACGATTCCCGAGGAATACGGCGGGCTGGGCGCGGGCTATGTCACTTACGGTCTTGTCGCGCGCGAGATCGAGCGCGTGGACAGCGGGTACCGGTCGATGATGTCGGTGCAATCGTCCTTGGTGATGTATCCGATCCATGCCTATGGGTCCGATGCGCAGCGCGCGAAATACCTGCCCGGGCTGGCGGCGGGGACGCTGATCGGCTGTTTCGGGCTGACCGAACCGGATGCGGGGTCCGACCCCGCGGGGATGAAGACCACGGCGAAAAAGACCGCCAGTGGCTATGTGCTGAACGGGTCCAAGATGTGGATCAGCAATGCGCCGATTGCCGATGTGTTCATCGTCTGGGCCAAGTCCGAGGCGCATGGCGGCAAGATCCGCGGGTTTGTGCTGGACAAGGGTATGAAGGGGCTGAGCGCGCCCAAGGTCGGCGGCAAGCTGAGCCTGCGCGCTTCGGTCACCGGCGAGATCGTGATGGACAATGTCGAGGTCGGCGAAGAGGCGCTTTTGCCCGGTGTGCAGGGGCTGAAAGGGCCGTTTGGCTGTCTGAACCGTGCGCGCTACGGCATTGCATGGGGTGTGATGGGGGCTGCGGAAGCCTGTTGGCATGCCGCGCGCCAATATGGGCTGGACCGCAAGCAATTCGGCAAGCCTTTGGCGCAGACCCAGCTGTTTCAAAAGAAGCTGGCCGATATGCAGACCGAGATCGCGCTTGGCACGCAGGCAGCCCTGCAACTGGGCCGTCTGATGGAGGCAGGGCGCGCCGCCCCCGAGATGATCAGCCTGATGAAACGCAACAATTGCGGCAAGGCGCTGGATATTGCGCGGGCGTCGCGCGACATGCATGGCGGCAACGGCATTTCCGAGGATTTCCAGATCATGCGCCATATGGTCAATCTGGAGACGGTCAACACCTATGAAGGCACCCATGACGTGCATGCGCTGATCCTTGGGCGGGCGCAGACTGGGTTGCAGGCGTTTTTCTAGACCGCAGGAAAGGGATGGTCAGCGCAATCACGATTGTGTAATTGCACTGCCATGCCCGATAAAAACCTGACCAGCCTCACGTTCCGCCGCCCCGATGACTGGCATCTGCATCTGCGCGATGGTGCGATGCTGCGCGCGGTTCTGCCTGAAACCGCGCGCCATTTCGCCCGCGCCATCGTGATGCCCAATCTGGTGCCGCCCGTGGTGACCGGTGCGCAGGCGGCGGATTACCGCGACCGGATCATGGCCGCATTGCCAGCGGGGATGGATTTCACGCCGCTGATGACGCTTTATCTGACCGAGGCGACCGATCCGGCAGATGTGCGCGCGGCCCATGCGGCGGGGATCGCCACGGCGGTCAAGCTCTATCCAGCCGGGGCCACGACCAATTCGGCCTCAGGTGTGCGCGATTTTGAAAAGGTCCGCCCAGTGCTGGATGCCATGGCCGAGATCGGCATGCCGCTGTGCGTGCATGGCGAGGTCACGCATCATGACATCGACATTTTCGACCGCGAGGCCGTGTTCATCGACAAGATCCTGAACCCGCTGCGCAAGAAAGTGCCGGATCTGAAGGTCGTGATGGAACATATCACCACGCAGGATGCTGTCGATTATGTCCGCGACAACCCAAAAAATCTGGCCGCCACGATCACCACGCATCACCTGATCATCAACCGCAATCATATTCTTGCAGGTGGGATCAGGCCGCATTTCTATTGCCTGCCGGTTGCCAAACGGGAAACGCACCGGATTGCCTTGGTGCAGGCGGCGGTATCGGGGGATAAACGGTTTTTCCTTGGGACTGATTCAGCACCCCATACCGATGATGCAAAGCTGCAAAGCTGCGGCTGCGCAGGGATTTTTACCGCGACCAATACCATGTCCTGTCTGGCCGAAGTGTTCGAGGTCGCGGGCGCATTGCGCAAGCTCGAAGCCTTCACCTCGCTCAACGGGCCGCTGTTTTATGGCCTGCCGCCCAATGAGGCGACGATCACCCTGACCAAGGGTGATCCTGTCCCCTATCCCGACCGGATCGACACGGGCGACGGCCCCGTGACCCTGTTCAACCCCGGTTTCGATCTGCATTGGCGCGTGACGGGCTGACGCCCGGCGCGCTCCGCGCGGGGATATTTATACTCGGAAGATGTGAAAGAGACTGCCATGATCCCCTCATCCTATCCTGACAAGGCTGAAATTGCACGGCTGAGCGCCGCCATGCTGCTGGAAATCGGCGCAATCGCCTTTAATGCGCGCGAGCCGTTCACCCATGCATCGGGCAAGAAGGCGCCGACCTATGTGGATTGCCGCAAGCTGATTTCATTCCCGCGCATTCGGTCCACGCTGATGGACTTTTTGTCGGTAACCATCATGCGCGAGGCCGGTTTCGAGGCGTTTGACAATATCGCGGGTGGCGAGACGGCGGGGATTCCCTTTGCCGCGCTCGTGGCTGAACGGCTGGCGCTGCCGATGACCTATGTGCGCAAGAAACCAAAGGGCTACGGGCGCAACGCCCGTATCGAGGGCGTGATGACCGAAGGCCAGCGCGTGCTGCTGGTCGAGGATCTGACCACCGACGGCGGATCGAAACTGTCCTTTGTCGATGCGATCCGCGAGACGGGGGCGACCTGTTCGGCGACGGCGGTAATTTTCTATTACGGCATTTTCGACGGCGTCGAACAGACGCTGGCCGATCATGGCGTGCAATTGCTGCATCTGTGTACATGGTGGGACGTGCTGGCCGAGGCCAAGGCGCGCGGGGCCTATGATGCCGAAACATTGGCGGCGGTCGAGGCCTATCTGCATGATCCGGCGGGCTGGCAGCCGTCTGCCTGAACTTATCCACAGGCGGGCACGCAAGAATCGCGCGCGCCCGATATCTGGTCGGGCAGCTTGCTGCGCCTGCCGCATCTGGTAGGCGGGTTGCAGCCACAGGCGTTATGCACCGCCTTATCCCGCCACCTGTCCACACAGTTATACAAGGTGAACTCCGCGCCAAGGCCTGCTATGACATTGCGACATGCGAGGTAAGTGATGAACGAAATAGCGACCTTCAACGCGTCCGGCACGACAGGTGCCAGCGTCGATCTGATGCCCCATTCGATCGAGGCTGAACAACAGCTTTTGGGGGCGATCCTGACCAATAACGATATTTTCGACCGGGTGGCGGCGATCATCGGGCCGAAACATTTCTATGACCCCGTTCATGCGCGTATTTTCGAAACCGCCGCCACGCGAATTTCCAAGAACGCGCTGGCCAGCCCTGTCACGCTCAAGACCTTTCTGGAGGATGACGAGGGGCTGAAGGAATTGGGCGGGCCGGCCTATCTGGCGCGTCTGGCGGGGGCGGCGATTTCGGCCTTTGCCGCGCGTGATTATGCGCAGATGATCTATGATCTGGCGGTGCGCCGCGAATTGATTCAGGTGGGCCGCAACATCGCCGACAAGGCCGCCAAGGTCGATGTGGACAGCGAACCCAAAGACCAGATCGTCGAGGCCGAACAGGCGCTTTATGCGCTGGCCGAACAGGGCACCACCGATCAGGGGTTCCAGTCGTTCCTGCGTGCGGTCACAGATGCGGTCAATATGGCCAACGCCGCCTATCAGCGTGATGGTGGCATGGCGGGCGTGTCCACCGGCCTGATCGATCTGGACAAGAAACTGGGCGGTTTGCACAAATCCGACCTGCTGATCCTTGCGGGGCGTCCGTCGATGGGCAAAACCTCGCTGGCGACCAATATCGCGTTCAACGTGGCCAAAGCCTATAAGAAAGGCATCCTGCCCGATGGCACCGAGGGCGCGGTCGATGGCGGTGTCGTCGGTTTCTATTCGCTGGAAATGAGTGCCGAACAACTGGCCGCGCGGATCCTGTCGGAAGCCGCCGAAGTGCCGTCCGAACAGATCCGCCGTGGCGACATGACCGAAACCGAATTCCGCCGCTTCGTCGATGCCGCCAAATCGCTCGAAGCTTGCCCCTTGTTCATTGACGACACGCCTGCCCTGCCCATCGCACAGCTGGCCGCCCGCGCGCGGCGCCTGAAACGCACCCACGGGCTGGATGTGCTGATCGTGGACTATCTGCAACTGGTGCGCGGCACTGGCCGGTCGGAAAACCGCGTCAACGAGATTTCCGAGATCACGATGGGCCTGAAGGCCATCGCCAAGGAATTGAACATCCCCGTGATCGCCCTGTCGCAGCTGTCACGTCAGGTCGAAAGCCGCGAGGACAAGCGCCCGCAGCTGTCCGACCTGCGCGAATCCGGATCGATCGAGCAGGACGCCGATGTCGTGATGTTCGTGTTCCGCGAGGAATATTACAAGGAACGCGAAAAGCCGGGCGATCACGAGATGGAAAAGATGGCCGCCTGGCAGGAAGAAATGGAACGCCTGCATGGCAAGGCCGAGGTCGTGATCGGCAAACAGCGCCACGGCCCCATCGGCACGGTCGAGCTGAGCTTTGAAGGCAAGTTCACCCGCTTTGGCAACCTTGTCAAACCCTGGCAGCAAGGCGGCGATCAGCAGTTCTAGGGGCTGCACATTCATCCGCCCTTGCCGCCCCCGCCTGCCCCTGCCAAAAGGACGCCTATGAGCACCGGACGCCTGACCATCGACCTTGACGCTGTCGTCGCCAATTGGCGCGCGCTGGACGCCATGACAAATTGCAAAACCGCCGCCGTGATCAAGGCCAATGGCTATGGTCTGGGGTCGGTCACTGTTGCCAAGGCGCTGTTCAAGGCGGGCGTGCGCCAGTTTTTCGTCGCCGTCGCCGAAGAGGCCGCACCCATTCGCGCCGAACTGGGCCCGCGCCCTGAAATCAACGTCTTTTCCGGCCATATGAAAGGCGACACCCCCGCGATCCGCGATCTGAACCTGACGCCCATGCTCAATTCCGTGGAACAGGTGACGCATCATTTCGAAACCCTGCCCGGCCATCCGTTTGGCATCCAGCTTGATACCGGCATGAACCGGCTGGGGCTGGAAATGCAGGAATGGGCGGCGATTGCGGGGCTGGCACTGGACCAAAACCCGACTTTGGTCATGAGCCATCTGGCCTGTGCCGATGAACCCGACCATCCGATGAACCCGCATCAATTGGAAAACTTCCACATGATGACGGACGGGATCGGGGTGCCACGGTCGCTGGCAGCGACGGGCGGTATCCTGCTGGGACCGGAATATCATTTTGATCTGACCCGTCCGGGGATCGGGCTATATGGGGCGGAACCTTACGCCCAAGGCACGCCCGCCATCGCACTGGAATTCCCCGTGGTCCAGATCCGCGATGTCGCGCAGGGCGAGGTTGTGGGTTACGGCAACAGCTGGCAGGCGGAACGCCCTTCACGCATCGCCACGATCTCGGGCGGCTATGCCGATGGCATCATCCGGTCGCTGTCGGACCGCGCGATTTTCTATCATGGCAAGACGCCCTGCAAACTGGTGGGCCGTGTGTCGATGGACCTGATGACCGTCGATGTGACCGACCTGCCCGAAGACCCCAAGGCGCTGTCGCTGATCTGCGCCGAACAAAGCGTCGATGATGTCGCACGCCGCGCAGGCACTATCGGCTATGAATTGCTGACGCAGCTGGGCGGGCGCTATACCCGCCGGATTTATGGCAAGTGAATGCAGCGGACGCTGGTTTACGCCAACCTGTCGCTGCTGATCCTGTTTCCTGTCGCCTGGTTCGCGCCGCTGATGCGCGCAGGCTTGTTGCCCCTGTTCAGCCTGTCTGAAATCTCGGTCATCACGGGGCTGCAATCGCTTTGGGGCAGCGATGTGGTGCTGGCGCTGGTGGTCACCGCGCTGGCTCTGTTCTTGCCCTATCTCAAAACGATTTTGCTGGCCTTGGTCCATTTCGGCCTGCTGGCTGACCGCAGCCTGCCTTTGCTGGGCTGGCTGGGCAAGCTGGCGATGGCCGATGTGTTCTTGATCGCGCTTTATATCGTGGTGTTCAAAAGCATGGGATGGGGGCGGGTGGAAACCGCCTGGGGGCTGTATCTGTTCACCGCCTGTGTTCTGGCCTCGATCCTGATCTCGGGGCTGACGGCGCGGGATCGCTTGCATGCAAGCCCTGATCAGGCCAAAAGCTGAACATGGCAAAAGACCTGTCCTTTACCTGTTCTGAATGTGGTGCCGCCTATTCCAAATGGTCGGGGCAATGCGATGCCTGTCAATCATGGAACACGATCACCGAAAACAAGGCTTTGGCCAGCGGACCCAAAGGCAAATCCTTGGGTGCCTTGCGCGGCAAGCCGATCCCGCTGATTGATCTGGACACGCATGAACCCGAACCACCCCGCACACAGGCCGGTGTGGCCGAGCTTGACCGCGTGCTGGGCGGCGGGCTGGTCAAGGCCTCGGCTCTGCTGGTGGGCGGCGATCCGGGGATCGGCAAATCGACGCTGCTGTTGCAGGCGGCCGCCCGGTTCGCGCGCAACGGTCTGAAGGTGATCTATATTTCGGGCGAGGAATCGACCGCACAGGTGCAGATGCGCGCCCGCCGTCTGGGGCTGGAAAAAAGCCCTGTCCGGCTGGCGGCCGAAACCAATCTGCGCGACATCCTGACCACGCTGGAGGCGGAAAAGCCCGATCTGGCCATCATCGATTCGATCCAGACGATGTGGGCTGATCATGTCGACAGCGCGCCGGGCAGCGTGTCTCAGGTCCGCGCATCGGCGCATGAGCTGACGACATTCGCCAAACGCAACGGCATGTCGGTCGTGATGGTCGGCCATGTCACCAAGGACGGCAGCATCGCAGGCCCGCGCGTCGTGGAACATATGGTCGATACCGTGCTTTACTTCGAAGGCGAGCGTGGCCACCAGTTCCGCATCCTGCGCGCGGTCAAGAACCGCTTTGGCCCCGCCGACGAAATCGGCGTGTTCGAGATGACCGGCAAGGGGCTGGCCGAGGTCAAGAACCCGTCGGCGCTGTTTTTGTCCGAACGCGGCGCCCCTGCCCCCGGGTCGGTCGTGTTTGCGGGGATCGAAGGCACCCGCCCGATGCTGTGCGAGATACAGGCGCTTGTCGCGCCCTCACCCCATAGCCAGCCGCGCCGGTCGGTCGTCGGCTGGGATGGCGGGCGGTTGGCGATGATCCTTGCCGTGCTGGAATCGCGCTGCGGCGTGCCATTCACCGGATTGGACGTTTACCTGAACGTCGCAGGGGGGTTGCGGATTTCCGAACCAGCCGCCGACCTTGCAGTTGCCGCCGCCCTTGTGTCCGCGCGCGAGGATGCGGCGGTGCCGTCGGATGCGGTGATTTTCGGGGAAATCAGCCTGTCCGGCGCGCTGCGCCCGGTGGTGCAGACCGAAAATAGATTGAAAGAGGCCGAGAAACTTGGTTTTACCTCTGCGATCACCCCGCAGCAGGCCAAGCAGGTCGCGGTCAAGGGGATAAAGCTGCGCCAAGCCCATGATTTGGCCGCATTTGTAGAAGACGTATTTGGCGCGCGGTAATGCGCCACTAGCAGGAGAAGGCGAAGCATGGACGGTTTCACACTCGTCGACGCAGGCGTGGCAATCATCGTATTGCTTTCGGGGGTGCTGGCCTACAGCCGTGGTCTTGTGCGCGAAACCATGGCGATTTTAGGCTGGATCGGTGCGGCTGTCATCGCCTTTACCTTTGCGCCGCAGGTCGAACCGCTGGTGCGGCAGATCCCGATTGTCGGCGATTTCATCGGTGACAGCTGCGAACTGGCGATCATCGCGGCTTTTGCGGCGGTCTTTGCGCTGGCGCTGGTGGTCGTGTCAATCTTTACGCCGCTGTTTTCCAGCCTTGTGCAGCGATCCGCAATTGGCGGGATCGATCAGGGGCTGGGGTTTTTCTTTGGCGCGTTGCGCGGCATCCTGTTGGTCGCGGTCGCGTTCTTTGTCTATGACACGATCTTTGCGACCCAAGCGATTGCCATGATCGACGACAGCCGGTCGGCCGATATCTTTGCCCAGCTGACCGCGCGGATCGAGGCACAAAACCCCGAACAGGCGCTTGGCTGGATCACCCAGCAATATCAGGATCTGGTCGGCAATTGCGGCGCGCCCGTCACTGAAATCACCCCGATCACGGTCCCTGCCCCGGTCACCGAATAAGCGGTCGACCACTGCAACCACAAAAAGCCATCGCAACTTTGCGGTGGCTTTTTGTGGTTCAGGGCAGGCTTTGATGCAGATCATCATGATCGTTTCGTGACACCCGCGCCGCCAGCGACTAAGTAGAGGCGAATTGCCCTCCCACGGATTCGGAGCAGCCCATTGTCTTGCAAAGACCTTCCCGCCCATCCCTTTGACGACGACAAGCTGCACGAGGAATGTGGCGTCTTTGGCGTCGTCGGCATCACAGATGCATCAAACTTTGTGGCCCTTGGGCTGCATGCGCTGCAACATCGCGGCCAAGAGGCGGGTGGCATCGTCACGCATGACCCCGCGACAGGGTTCAACCAGGCCCGCCGCATGGGGCTGGTGCGCGATAATTTCACCAATCAAAAGGTCATGGAAACCCTGCCCGGCACGATCGGGATCGGGCATGTACGCTATTCCACCGCCGGATCGAAAGGCCAGACCGCGATCCGCGATGTGCAGCCGTTCTTTGGCGAATTTTCCATGGGTGGGGCCGCCATCGCGCATAATGGCAACCTGACAAATGCGCAGGCCCTGCGCCGCGAATTGATCGAACGCGGGTCGATCTTCCAAAGCTCGTCGGACAGCGAATGCATCATCCACCTGATGGCACGGTCCATGGGCCGCACCATCCCCGACCGCATGGAAGAGGCGTTGCGCAAGGTCGAAGGCGCGTTTTCCATCGTCGCCATGACCCGCACCAAGCTGATCGGCTGCCGCGATCCTTTGGGCGTGCGCCCGCTGGTGCTGGGGCAATTGGGCGACGGCTGGGTGCTGTCGTCAGAGACCTGCGCGCTTGATATCATCGGGGCCGAGTTCATCCGCGATATCGCACCGGGCGAAATGGTGGTGATCAGCGACAAGGGCGTGCAAAGCCATTTCCCGTTCCGCCCTGCCAAATCGCGGTTTTGCATTTTTGAGCATGTCTATTTCAGCAGGCCTGATTCGATCCTCGGGGACCGTTCGGTCTATGAAACCCGCGAAAACATCGGCCGCGAACTGGCAAAAGAAGCCCCGGTTGACGCCGATCTGGTCTGCCCCGTGCCCGACAGCGGCACGCCTGCGGCCATCGGATACAGCCTGCAATCGGGCATTCCCTATGCGATGGGGATCATCCGCAACCAATATATGGGCCGGACCTTCATCGAACCCTCCGAACAGATCCGCAACATGGGCGTGCGGCTGAAACTGAACGTCAACCGCGCGCTGGTGCGCGGCAAGCGGATCATTCTGGTCGATGACAGCGTGGTGCGCGGCACCACCAGCCAGAAAATCAAGGACATGATCCTTGATGCCGGTGCCGCCGAGGTCCATTTCCGCATCGCCAGCCCGCCCACCGCTTGGCCCTGTTTTTACGGGGTGGACACGCCGCAGCGCGACAAATTGTTGGCCGCGACCATGAGTGAAGAAGAAATGCGCGTGCATATCGGGGTGGACAGCCTGAAATTCATCTCGCTGGACGGGTTGTACCGCGCCGTGGGCCAGAAGAACGGGCGCGATCCGGCTTCGCCTGCCTATTGCGATGCGTGTTTTTCGGGCGAATATCCCGTCACCCCCTCCGACATGATCGAACAGGGGTTCCAGACCAAGACGGCGGCGGAATAGCGCGGCACTGATCCCTCTTGACGCGGGGCCGCGTTCGTTGGACAGACGCGCCATGACACAGATTGCATTGATCACCGGCGCATCGCGCGGCCTGGGCGCGGCGCTGGCCCGCCAGCTGGCGCCGACCCATCACATAATCGCCGTGGCGAAAACCGTGGGCGCGCTGGAAGAACTCGACGATGCCATTCAGGCGGCAGGCGGGGCGGCGACCCTTGCGCCGATGGATATCACCGTCGATGCCGCCATGCAGCAGCTGTGCCGCGGGATATTCGACCGCTGGGGCAAGATCGACCTGTGGCTGCACACCGCCATCCATGCCGCCCCCTTGGCCCCTGCGGGGCATATCGGCCCCAAGGACCTGACCAAATCCATGGCAATCAATGTCGAGGCCACCGCCCGCCTGATCGCCTATGTCAGCCCTTTGCTGGGCCAGACCGGCAAGGCCGTGTTCTTTGACGACCCGCGCGGCGGACAGCAGTTTTTCGGCGCTTACGGCGCGACCAAGGCCGCACAGATCGCCCTTGCCCGCAGCTGGCAGGCGGAATCGGTCAAGACCGGCCCGCTGGTGCAGATCCTGACACCCGCGCCGATGCCGACCGCCACCCGTGCGCGGTTCTACCCCGGCGAGGATCGCAGCGCCCTGACCGATCCTATGGCCGAGGCCGCACGGCTATTGCCCCAGATACTGGCCGACTGACCCGGCCTTTGGGTCCTTTGCGCCACAAAGGCGGACGGGGGAGGCAGGCAGGGCTTGCGCGGCTTGCCGCCGCTGGGCTGCTGGCCTAGGTATTTGCCAACAGAAAAGGGCGGCACATGCGTATTATGATCACCAATGACGATGGCATCAACGCCCCCGGCCTGCAGGTGCTGACCCGTATCGCCCAGGATATCGCCGGACCAACGGGCGAAGTCTGGACCGTCGCCCCCGCGTTTGAACAATCCGGCGTCGGCCATTGCATCAGCTATACCCATCCGACGATGATCGCCGAACTGGCCCCCCGCCGCTTTGCCGCCGAAGGATCGCCGGCCGATTGCGTGATCGCGGGGCTTTATGATGTAATGATCAACGCGCGGCCCGATCTGGTGCTGTCGGGTGTGAACCGGGGCAACAATGCTGCGGAAAACACGCTCTATTCCGGCACGATCGGCGGCGCGATGGAGGCCGCATTGCAAGGCATTCCGGCCATCGCGCTGTCGCAATACTACGGCCCCGCCAACCGCGATCTGGATGATCCCTTCGATGCCGCAGCCACGCATGGCGCGGATGTCGTGCGCCGGTTGATGGCGCGCGATCTGTGGGATGATGCCGATTACCGGCTGTTCTATAACGTGAATTTCCCGCCTGTCGCCGGTGCGGATGTCAAAGGCATGCGCGCCGCCGCCCAAGGGTTCCGGCGCGGCACGCATTTTTCCGCCGAGGCGCAAACCTCGCCCAGCGGGCGGCGGTTTTTGTGGGTGCGCGGCGGCGCGCAGGATGTGGCCACCGAACCCGGCACCGATGCCGCCGTCAATCTGGACGGCTATATTTCCGTCACGCCGATGCGCGCGGACCTGACCGACCGCGCCATGCTGGATACCCTGCAAGAGGCGCTGGCGTGAGCTTTGACGCGGATACCAAGATGCAGTTCCTCTATGCCCTGCGCAGCAAGGGTGTCACCGATACCCGCGTGCTGACCGCGATGGAACAGGTGGACCGCGCGGCATTCGTGCGGGGCATTTTCGCGGACCGCGCTTATGAGGATATGCCCCTGCCCATCGCCTGCGGGCAGACCATATCGCAGCCGTCGGTCGTGGGGTTGATGACGCAGGCCTTGCAGGTCAATCCGCGCGACAAGGTGCTGGAGATCGGGACAGGGTCCGGCTATCAGGCCGCGATCCTGAGCAAGCTGGCGCGCCGGGTCTATACAATCGACCGCTATCGCAGTCTGGTGGAAAAGGCGCGCCTGATCTTTGCCGATCAGCAGATCGCCAATATCACCACCTTTACCGCCGATGGCAGCCACGGCCTGCCCGACCAGGCGCCGTTCGATCGCATCCTGCTGACCGCCGCCGCCGAAGACCCGCCCGGCCCCCTGCTGACGCAATTGCGCGTTGGCGGCATCATGGTGCTGCCGGTCGGACAATCGGACGCTGTGCAAAGCCTGATCCGTGTGACCCGGCTTGACACCGGTTATGAATACGACGAATTGCGCGCTGTCCGGTTTGTGCCCTTGCTAGAAGGGCTCGGACAAGAGTAAACTGCCACAAAATGCGGTATCGTCCAGGCAACAAGGGACGACCCGGCACAAGGAGCAGCACAATGGCCCAAGGGCAAAGCACCATCAGGAACGCATTGCTGACAGGCGTTGCACTGGCTGCTCTGGCGGCCTGTGACGGGTTCGACCCTGATATGCGCGATCTGGGCAACGGGTTCAGCACCGCAGGTGCCGTGCAGGCCCTGCCCGACCGTCCCCGCCCCGATGACCGCGGCGTGATTTCCTATCCGACCTATCAGGTTGTCGTCGCCAGACAGGACGATACGATCCGCGGCATCGCCAACCGGCTGGGTCTGGATGCAACGACGCTGGCGCAATATAACGGGATCAACCCTGACGCGGTCCTGCGCCGGGACGAGATCGTGGCCCTGCCGGACCGTTTGCCGGACGGTGCCAGTGCGCCGGTGACCCAGCAACCCTTTGATGTGGCCGCTGTGGCGACATCGGCGCTGGATCGTGCGGATGCCGAAGGCGGGCAGATCACCGCCACCGCGCTGCCGCCCGCCGAGCCAGCGACAGCCAGCACCGCTGTCACGCCCGCAAAAGCCGCAACCGGCACAGAACCGATCCGCCATCAGGTCGTGCGCGGGGAAACTGCCTTTTCAATCTCGCGGCTTTACAATGTGCCGGTCACCGCGATTGCGGAATGGAACGGGCTGAATGCCGAATTCACAATCCGCGAAGGCCAATATCTGCTGATCCCGCAGGGTGGTGCTGCACCACAACGCGCGCCAGCCGCTGTTGTCACCGCCCCCGGTGCGGGCAGCGAAACGCCTGTGCCACCCAGTGCGGCGACGCCTTTGCCAGCAGCGACAGCCCCTGTCGCGGCACCACAAACACCTGATACCGGCACGCCCGCTGCCCCCGCCGCACCTGCGGCCAGCGCCAGCCGGCTTGCCGCGCCCGTGCAAGGCAGCATCATCCGCGCCTATGCGCCCGGCAGCAATGAAGGCGTCGATTTCGGCGTTCCCGCAGGCACCGATGTGCGCGCGGCGGATGCTGGCAGTGTGGCGGCGGTGACGACCGATACATCGGGCGGGTCCATCGTGGTGATCCGGCATGCCGATGGTTTGCTGACGGTCTATACGCAGATGGACAATCTGACCGTGCAGAAGGATGCCAGCGTCAGCCGTGGACAGGTCATCGGCAAGGTCCGCGCGGGCAACCCCAGCTTTTTGCATTTCGAGGTCCGCCGCGGGCTGCAAAGCGTCGATCCGATTGATTTCCTGCCCTAGGTAAGGTGGATCACGATCCACCTTACGGCAGACGCACGCCCTGCCGTCCTGCCAGATCTGTGAAATATTGCCAGGCCACGCGGCCTGACCGGCTGCCGCGTGTGGCCTGCCATTCGATCGCCTCGGCCCGCAAGGTCACGTCGTCGATAGTCACACCGAAAGCATCGCAATAGCCCCGGATCATCGCCAGATAATCGTCCTGATCGCAGGGATGAAACCCCAGCCAAAGCCCGAAACGATCCGACAGCGATACTTTTTCCTCGACCGCCTCGGAGGGTGAAATCGCGCTGGAGCGTTCATTCTCGATCATGTCGCGCGGCATCAGGTGGCGCCGGTTCGAGGTTGCATAAAGTACCACATTCTCCGGCCGCCCTTCGATCCCGCCATCCAGCACCGCCTTAAGCGATTTGTAATGCGCATCGTCATGGCCGAATGACAGATCATCACAGAACAGGATGAACCGCGCATCCGATCTGCGCAGCAGGTTCAGGCAGCGTGTGATGCTGGGCAGATCCTCACGCTGGACCTCGACCAATTTCAACGCGGAATGTTCTGCCTGAACAGCGCCGTGGATCGCCTTGACAAGGCTGGATTTTCCCATGCCCCGCGCACCCCAGAGCAGCGCGTTATTCGCAGGCATCCCCGCCGCGAACCGCCGGGTATTGGCCAACAGCGTATCGCGCGACCGGTTCACACCGACCAGCAAGGACACATCGATCCGGTTGATCCGGTCCACGGGTTCCAGACGGTCAGGCTGCGTATGCCAGACAAAGGCGGCGGCAGCATCGAAATCGGGCGCTTTCTGCGGGGCGGGATGCATCCGTTCCAATGCGCGCGCGATGCGTTTCAACGTGTCTTTGGTCATGGCTTTTGCTCGTCATCCATCGCGGCATCGCCGTGCAGGTCATCATCCCACAGGCCTTCGGCACGCAGTTTCGCCTCGCGCTTGCGTTCGACCCGCGCGACCAGCTGGATCGACACTTCGTAAAGGCCGTACACCACGACGAACAGGATCACCTGCGAAACCACATCGGGTGGCGTGGCAAGGGCGGCAACGATCAGGATGCCGACGACAGCATATTTGCGCGTGCCGCGCAGCCCGCGCGCCGATACCAGCCCTGCCTTGCCCATCAGTGTCAGCAGCACGGGCAGCTGGAAACACAGGCCGAATGCCACGATGAATTTGATCGTCAGGCTCAGATAGGCCTTGGCCGAGCCTTGGAACAGGATCCCCGCCGCCTGCGTGCTGCCATCGGTGCCGGACATCACGGTGCCGGGTTGCTGAAACCCAAGGAAAAACCCAAAGGCCAAGGGCGTGATGACGTAATAGGCAAAGGCCGCGCCCAGAAAGAACATGAAGGGCGAAGCGACCAGAAACGGGAAAAACGCCCCCTGTTCGCTTTTGTAAAGACCGGGCGCCACAAAACGCCACAATTGGTAGGAAATGACCGGAAAACCGATAATCAGCCCGCCCAAAAGCGAGATTGAAATCGCGACAAAGAAACCTTCTTCGAGGGCGATGAATTGAAGATCGCAGGATTGGTCGCGCGCGGCCAGCGCATCGCACAAAGGCAGCGTCAGAAAGTTGAACAGCGGGTTCCAGACCGTGAAGCTGATGATCATGCCGACGATAAACGCCAGCACCGACCGGATCAGCCGGGTGCGCAATTCCGCCAGATGTTCGATCAGCGGGGCAGAGCTGTCTTCGATCTCGTCAGACTTGCTCATGCCTTGTCCTTTGGTGTGTCAGCCACGTCTGCGGGGGCTGCGGGCTTTGGCGCAGGGGGCGTGGCGGGGGCCGCCTTGACCGCGGCGCGCGCAGCATTTTCCTGCGTGGTCTTGGCCAGATCATCGGCTTTGGCCTTGGCCGCCTTGCGCTGCGCGGCCAGTTCCTGCGTCGCCGGCCCCTTGGCAAAGCTGGTCGCGTCCTTCAGCGCATCCGCGCCGAATTTCTTGGGGTCAGATGCCGCGCGGATCGTGTTGGTCATATCCTTGATGCCGGATTCGTCTGCCGCCGCTTCCATTGCGCGGGAAAATTCGCGCGCCATGCCGCGCGCCTTGCCAGTGAACTGGCCCAAGGCGCGGAACATGCCCGGCAGATCCTTTGGCCCGATCACAATCAGGGCCACGATGCCGATCAGCACCATTTCGCTCATGCCGAGACCAAACATGGCTGGCTATCCCTTCGGGGTGTTGTTCAGACTTTGTCTTTGGCTTTTTGGTCTTCGGGGGTCACGTCGCGCGGTTCGGCAAGGTTATCGTCAAGTTCTTTCTTGCTGTCATCTACGCCGCGCTTGAAGGCGGTGATGCCTTTGCCGACTTCGCCCATCAGGCTGGAAATCTTGCCGCGCCCGAACAGGACCAGCACGACAACCGCGATCAGGATAAGGCCGGGAAGGCCGATATTATTGAGCATGTCTCTCTCCTCTGGCGGGATGCGCCCTTGTCACAGATGATGGTTTCTATGCCCATCCAAGACCCAAGGAAAGGGATCATTCCAAAAAAATGATGCTGCAGGCCCCCTTTTTTCTATGATGTATTTCCGCTTTATGCCAAATAAATGTCAGTTGCCAGAAAACTGGCACAACGCTCCCGCTGAAAGGATATCCATGCGCCGCGCCGATAGATTGATGCAGCTGGTCCAGATCCTGCGCGATGGCAGCCTGCACCGCGCCCAGGACCTTGCGGCGACGGTGGGCGTGTCCTTGCGCAGCATTTACCGCGATATGGAAACGCTGGCCGCCTCTGGCGTGCCGATTTCGGGCGAACGCGGCGTCGGCTATCATGTCACGGCGGCGATCACCCTGCCCCCGCTGAACCTGACCCTGACCGAGGTTGAGGCGCTGCATCTGGGCCTGTCCGCCGTGGGTGCGGCCGAAGATGCCGATCTGGCGCAGGCCGCGCGCCAGCTGTTGGCAAAACTTGATGCAGTCATGCCCGAAAACCCCGCCAGCACGCCTGCGCATGGTTTTGCGATCTATCCTTTTGCGGATGCCGCGCGCGGGTTCCAGCATCTGCCCCGCCTGCGCCAAGCCGTGCGCACGCGCCAGAAACTCGCACTGACCTTGCAGGGCGAAGACCGGACCGTGCGCCCCTTGCAGCTGGATTACTGGGGGCGGCTGTGGACCTGCGTGGTCTGGTGCGAAAAACGCCGCGATTTCGATGTGATCCGCGTTGACCAGATCACCGCCCTGCGGGTGCTGCCCAGCCTGTTCGTGGCCGAGGCCGGCAAATCGCTGAATGATTACAAGGCGCGCCGGAAAGACGGCGACAGCCAGTCCGCAACAGGCCCCAGCGGGCGGAAATAGGCGATCTTGCGGCATTGATCGGTGATCGCCGCATCCCAAGGGGCCACCCCGTGCAGCAGGTGCCGGTCAAGCACAACCACCTGCCCCGGCAGCGCTGTCACCGCCACCTGCGGGCAGCTGGCAAACACGCGGCGCCGCGCGGCCTGATAGGCGGCGGCGACATCGATCTCGCCCCACTGCGTCGGCGGCACCCCGTCAAAACAGGCGGCAAAGGTCGCGCGCATGATGGCATGACTGCCCGGCCAGACGACCAAGGGGCTGGCCATACTGGCGTTCAGCGGCAGCCCAAGGATGAAGCTATGCGCTTCGCGCAGATGCCGGCGTTGCGGCGTGCCTTCGGCGTGCAAGCCGTCAACATGGGCGGCACAGCGATGCACGCGAAAGGCATGGGCGGCGTCGGTATCGCCTGCGTCCTGCGCGGGATAGCCCGGAAACACCACCGACAGCTGCGCGCGGTGCCATTGGTCCGGCAAAGGCACCAGATCGCGCCACGCCCCCGCCAGCGGCACACCGCCCACCGACCCGTCGGGGCCATTGTCCAGCGCATCGACACCCACGCACCATGTCCCGCCATGGCGCAGCGGCGGGCCGCCTTGCAGCATCCGGTCGCAGGCGGCATTGGCCGCAACCGCCCAGCGCGCCACTGCCGGATCATGCGGCAGCACGGCGTAACCGTCGCGGTGCAGCGCCTGTGTCACCAGCCGACCGCCTTGCGCAGCATGTTCAGCGCCACAAGGATCAGGAAAGCCCCAAAGACCCGTTTCAAGCGGACAGGCTCGGTCCGGTGGGCAAGTGCTGCCCCCAAGGGGGCCGTGATCAAGGTCATCGCGATGACCAGCACAAAGGCCACAAGGTTGACCGCCCCGATGGTGAATGGCGGGGCCACAGCGATATCAACGAACAGGAACGCCGCAACCGATGGCACCGCGATGATCACGCCGAACCCCGCCGCTGTCGCCACCGCGCGGTGGATCGGCACGTTGAACAGGGTCATCGTCGGCACCCCGAAAGACCCGCCGCCAATTCCCATCAACACTGACAAAAACCCGATCACGGGCGACAGCACCGCGCGTGTGATCCCGCCCGGCATCACCGGACCTAGCCGCCAATGGCTTTTGCCAAAGGTCATGTAGATCGACACGGTCGCCGCCAGAATGCCAAAGATCAGCTGCAACGTCCCCGACCGCAAGGAGGCAGCGACCATAACGCCGATCACCGCGCCGATGGCGATACCGGGGGCCCATGTCCTGAGGATCGCCCAATCCACCGCCCCTTTGCCCTGATGCGCCAGCACCGAACGTGCCGAGGTCACGGTGATCGTGGCCAACGACGTGGCAAGACATATCTGCATCAGTTGCGGGCTGTCGAAACCCAGCACCGAAAAGACGTAAAAGAACGCAGGCACCAGAACGATCCCGCCACCGACGCCCAAAAGCCCGGCCAGAACCCCCGCAAAGGCCCCGATCACCAGCAGGAACAAGGCCATCTGGACCAACAACATCGTCTCGGGCATTGCCGCTTTCTCCTGCCTGATCTGGCGCTATCGCTACACCCGAGGTTTGGGAATGACCAGTGGTCAGGCCGCCGCCTGCGTCACATGGGCAAGGGCAGCCAGAACGGTCTGCGGCCCTGCCCCGTCCTGATGGGCATGCTCGGACAGGTGCCGCCGCCAGGCCTTGGCCCCCGGCCGGCCCTGGAACATGCCCAGCATATGGCGCGTGATCTGCCCCAGCCGCCCGCCGTTTTGCAGATGCTCCGCGATATAGGGCAGCATCAGATGCACGATGTCCTCGGCGCTGCGGCCATGCGGGTCGGCATAGATGCGGGCATCGGCATCCAGCAGGATATCGCAAGGCGTATGATAGGCCGCGCGCCCGATCATCACCCCGTCCAACCCGCGATCCAGAAAATCCTGCGCCTGATCCAGTGACGTGATCCCCCCGTTGACCGACAGGTGCAGATGCGGAAACAGCGCCTTCATCGCGATGACAAGATCATGGTCGAGGGGTGGAATATCGCGGTTTTCCTTGGGGCTGAGACCCTGCAACCACGCCTTGCGCGCGTGGATGGAAAACCGGTCCACCCCCGCCGCCGACACCCGCGCGATGAAATCGGGCAGCACGTCGGACGGGGTCTGGTCATCAACCCCGATCCGGCATTTGACCGTCACCGGAATATCGACCGCTGCGATCATTGCCGCGCAGCATTCAGCAACCAGCGCGGGGGTTTCCATCAGCACCGCCCCGAAGAACCCCGATTGCACGCGGTCCGACGGGCAGCCGCAATTGAGATTGACCTCGTCATAGCCCATATCGGCCGCAATCCGCGCCGCCTGCGCCAGCAATACAGGGTCGGACCCGCCCAATTGCAAGGCGACTGGATGTTCCGCCGGATCATAGCCGATCAGCCGGTCGCGGTCGCCATGGATCACGGCGGGGGCGGTCACCATTTCGGAATACAGCAGCACATGCCGCGACATCAGCCGGTGCAGATACCGACAATGCCGGTCGGTCCAGTCCATCATCGGGGCCACGGACAATATAGCGTGTTTATTAATTTGCATTTTTGTGTATCTTCAAACTGTTGGCGTCTCATGCTGCTACGCTGGAATACGCCCCGATATCCCCGAACTTGCCCCTCTACGACGCGTTATTGCACATATGAGCCGCGCAGGAAAATGGCCTCCCTCTCCCCGCGCTCCCCTCCGGTGCTGACCTGCGTCCAGATCAGACGAAAGGGCCGCTTTGCTGCGCGAAGCGTTCCTACGCCGCGACGATGCCCACGCTCAAGCCCGCCAGGCGAAGACCCGGGTGGATGCCTACAAGCTCGTCCGTCTCCCGCCCCGCCACCTTTGGCGATCTCATCAATCTCCACATAATCGATATGTGCGAGGGTGGCAAACCACCGCGCCGTCCCCAAACGGCATGCATGATGCCGCATTCTGGGGCGATAGATAACAACACGGCCGGACTTTGCCGCCGTCCAGTCTAGGATAGGCTGGCAAAAGACAAGATATGGGATCAGCATGGACAACTCGGATCATTGGAACGCCGTCTACAGCAAGAAGACCGAGGCTGAGTTGAGTTGGCATCAGGATGATCCTTCAGTGACGCTCGATCTGATGAAATGGGCAGGTCTGGCTACGACATGCTCGGTCATCGACATTGGTGCGGGCACCTCGCGGCTCATGGACAGGTTGCTTGACCTTGGACTAAATGACCTCTCAGCGCTTGATCTGTCGGACAATGCACTTGCTGCATCCCGTGCCCGGCTGGGGCCGCGCGGAAGGCCTGTGAAATGGATTGTTGGCAACATCACGAGTTGGGAGCCGACGCGGACCTATGACATCTGGCATGATCGCGCCGTCTTCCACTTCCTTGTGAATCCTGCGGATCAGATCGCTTATATTCAGCGGCTCTCCCGAAGTGTCGGCCCTGGGGCTCATGCGATCATGGCGACTTTTGCCCTTGATGGCCCTGAAAAGTGCAGCGGTTTCCCTGTGGCACGATACAGTCCGGCAAGCCTTGCTGAAACGCTCGGGCAGAGCTTTTCCCTCGTGACCCATCGGTTTTATCTGCATCGCACGCCATGGGACAACCCGCAGTCGTTTCAATACAGCCTCTTTCGCAGAGTAGGCTGATTGGCGCGGGTGGGTAGATGGAAACTTCAAGCAGCACGACACCCAAAAGGCGGCAGGTTGCGCCATGGCATGTCCCCTTGGTGTCAATGAACACCAACACAGATCGTGTAAAAGCACAGGACTGTCAGCCGGTTGATCGGGTCTTTGACTGCGCTGGCTTGACATTGCAGCGCACCAACGGGTTCATGAGCCAATGTTCTTCCGAACAAAATGGTGGGCCCGCGTGTTCAAGCAACAGCACCATGACTGGCTTCGCGGTTTTCGCCGCAACCTGTTCAGCTATAGCTGTGCGCTTTGTGCGCAAACCACAGCCGCCGAAGACTTGTATCAAGATGCACTTGTCCGGGCGATGGCGGCAAAATCCGTGCCGTTGGACCAGACGGCGTTTCGTGTCTGGATGTTCCGGCTGTTGCGCAACCTGTGGATCGACGGTCTGCGTGTCAATGATCGCGAAAAGCAACATGCGCGGTTTGAACAAGCGGGACAAAGTGATGGGCGTTGGGTCACTGGCGACGAAGATGTTGCCATAAACCGGCTTGCTGTTCGTCAAGCTTTCATGCAGCTGGGAAAGGACCATCGTGACGTGCTCGCATTGGTTGATATCGGCGGATTTAGCTATGAAGAGACGAGTATGCTTCTTTCCATTCCCAAAGGCACCGTGATGAGCCGGGTCGCACGGGCACGCGCCGCACTCGCCTGTGCTTTGTCCGATGACAAGGTGATTGCTTTCGCGCCGCGCCAAAAGGACGGTTCATGAAGAACTCTTTGGTGGCACCGCCGATCACGGATGAAATCCTGAACGCCTATGTTGACGGTGCGCTGCATCACACACAGGCGGCACATGTTGCACACAGCGCAGCAAGCGATCCAAAGATCGCAGAACGGATCGCCGTTCTTTCCCAGATCAAGGCAGGTGTGGCCGGGATGGTCGACGATTTTGTCGTCATTGACCTGCCGATGCCGGTAGCGGTGACATCTGGCCGGTGGTCATTGTTCGCGGCGGTTGGGGCGTTTGCTGCCGTGGTCATCGCGGGAGCGTCGGTCTTGTGGTGGGTGGATTCCCCTGACCGATCCGCCAGTATACTGCGCGACATGCCCATCGTTGCGAATGCCGATGCCACACTAAAGCAGTATATAGCACGACATGACGCGTGGATCGATGGGATGGCGCAGACAAGTGAGGTGCCTGTCTTTGACATGCGGTTGCAAGACGTGATGGCGAAAACAGGACTACGCCTTTTGGATCATGCACTTGCTCCGCTGGATCACGCGCATGAGGCAAGCCACCGTGCCTTCATTGGACCGAATGGCTGCCGCCTGAGTTTGTTTGAAGCAATGTCACCTGTGGGTCAAACACGGCCCCTGACCATAGCGATAGATGCCGATCTGCTGACGGCAACCTGGGCAGATGACGGGCAGATTTTCGTATTGATTGCAAGACACATGGACAATGTGCGTTTTTCGACCATCGCAACCGCTGTGCATGATGCAAGCCGTGATCAGAGTTCTGTCAATGCGGAAGCCTTGGCCAGCCTGACACAGGCAAGGCAACCCTGCTTGTCGTAACCTCAGCGCAGATCATTTTGGTGCCTGTGGAATAAACGGCTCCTCCCAGTCGTCTCTATTATTACGATGCCGAAACGCATCGGGAGGGAGCACGGCGCAATCCGGCTCAAACAATGCTCGAGGGAGGAGCTTTCATGCGAGATGAAATCACACCAAACGATCTGATCGTGCAGGATCAAACGACATCTGATGACCTTGTCGAGACGAATGCAGAGCAGGTGGATACCGGGCGTCGCGGCTTTATGCGGCTTGCCGGGGTGACGGCCGCACTTGGCGTCACAATCCCGTTTGCGCATAATATTACAGGCGGGCTGGTGCCAGCGGCCTTTGCCCAGGGCGCTGACGATCTTGCAGAGCTTTTGGCCGAAGCACAAAAGCATCCGGGCCTGTCCGTCATCGGTGACCGTCCGTTCGTGGCCGAAACACCCGAGCATCTGCTGGACGATGACACAACGCCGATTGACAAGTTCTTTGTCCGTCACAATGGCATCCCACCCGAAGTCGCCGCAGACCCCGCGACATGGGAACTGACCATCGAAGGCGAGGTGGACACGCCAATCACCCTGACCCTTGCAGAGCTGAAGTCGCGTTTCGAAAACGTGACCTACCGTTTCGTGCTGGAATGTGGCGGCAATGGCCGGTCATTCTTTGAGCCGCAGGCACGCGGCAATCAGTGGACAAACGGCGGTGCTGGCTGTGCGGAATGGACCGGTGTCCGCTTGCGCGACGTGCTAGGGGCCGCAGGTGTCAAAGGCTCGGCAATCTATACGGCCCACTACGGCGTGGACCTGCATCTGTCGGGCGAACCTGACCGTGATGTGATTTCGCGCGGCGTGCGTATCGAGAAAGCCCTCGAAGACCATGCGATGCTTGTCTGGGGTATGAACGGTCAGGACTTGCCCCATATCCACGGCGGCCCGTTGCGTCTGATGATCCCCGGCTGGCCGGGTTCTGCGTCACATAAATGGGTGAACCGCATCGTGTTGCGCGATGTGGAACATGATGGCCCCGGCATGACCGGCACCAGCTACCGTGTGCCTGCAACGCCCATGATCCCGGGTCAGGAACCAGAGGGCGTCACATTCGAGATCATGGAATCGATGCCGATCCGGTCGATCGTTTCTTCACCTGCCAATGGCACCAGCCTGCCCGCGGGGACACGCGAACTTGCACTGCGTGGCGCGGCATGGAACGGCGACACCGGCGTTGCCGCTGTCCATGTCTCGAAGGATTTTGGCGCTACTTGGGAAGATGTCGTGCTTGCCGAGCCGCTGAACCGCTATGATTGGCGGCGCTGGACCGCAACAGTCGAACTGCCCTCGGACGGCTATTACGAAATCTGGGTGCGCGCGACGGGTGAAGACGGCACATCGCAGCCGCATATTGCCGGAAACTGGAACCCGCAGGGCTATGGGGGCAATCCAATGCACCGCGTCGCCGTGCTGGTCGCCTGAGGGGGCATGATGCAAACCATTCGGCATTTGAAATCCTTGGTGTGGGTGGCGGCGCTCAGCGTCGCCATCCCCGCGACGGCCCTTGCTTTTGACAATCCCGAAGATCTGCCAGAGGGAGAAGGACGAGAGGACGCATTTTACAACTGTATTGCCTGCCACAGCTTTCAGGTTGTGGTGCGCCAAGGCATGAGCCGCCCGATGTGGGATGATACGCTCAACCTCATGGTCGAGCGTCATGGCATGTGGGAACTGGAAGAGACGGAACGCGAGCTCATCCTTGATTATCTGAGCGAACATTACCCCCCGACCGTTACCACCGGGACAAGCCGGGGATGGGTCAATCCCTTCGCGCCATGATGCGGTTGCCTGCCTCATGGGAATAACATTACCGCGCTGACACCACGGGGCTTGTTCGTTCAGGCATTTGGCGTCGGCGCGGCGTTTCATGTGGATCGGTCAATCAGATGGCAAAACCTGAATAAAGCATAGCCAAGACTGATACAAAGAGGCAGGCAGGTCCGTAATTTTTGATCCCTCGCGCTCCTTGTTATGGGGCGAGCCTCACCACTCCCCTTTTGCTTGCCGACACAAGTTCCTCTGCCAACACCCGCGTGTCGGATCACATACAGTCTTCAAACAGCCTCCGGGTGTTTTCCTTTGTCATTTCGACCGGATTGCCACCACATGACGGATCAAGCAGCGCCATTTCCGTCAACTCGTCGAGCCTTGCCGCCTCGACACCCAATGCGGTCAGGTTGGCAGGGATCGACAGGCTGGCACGCAGGTCCATCACATGGGCATAGAACCCGTCAAAGCCACCTGTGATGCCAAGATAGGCGGCGGCGCGCGCGATCCTGTCTTCGATCACGGCGCGGTTGAAATTCAACACCATCGGCATGACCACGGCGTTCGTCGTACCATGGTGGGTGTTGTAGACGGCCCCGATCGGATGGCTGAGGCTGTGGATCGCGCCCAGCCCTTTCTGGAAGGCGACAGCGCCCATGGCCGCCGCTGACATCATGTTGGCGCGTGCGTCCAGATCGTCGGGGGTGGCATAGGCGCGCGGCAGGTTTTCGATCACCAACCGCATGCCTTCCAGCGCAATCCCCTGGCTCATCGGGTGGTAATGCGGGCTGCAATAGGCCTCCAGACAATGCGCCAGCGCGTCCATGCCGGTGCCTGCGGTGATAAAGGCGGGCATGCCGACGGTCAGTGCGGGATCGCACAGGGTGACGGTGGGCATCAGCTTGGGGTGAAAGATGATTTTTTTGCGGTGTGTGGCGCTGTCGGTCAGCACACCGGCGCGCCCGACCTCGGACCCTGTGCCGGCGGTCGTGGGCACGGCGATGATGGGTGCGATGGTGTCGGGGTTGGCGCGGGTCCACCAGTCGCCGATATCTTCCAGATCCCAGATCCCGACAGGCTGGTCCACCATCAGCGCGATCAGCTTGCCCAGATCAAGCGCCGATCCGCCGCCAAAAGCAATCACCCCGTCATGCCCGCCCGCGCGATACACCGCAAGACCGGCGTCAAGGTTCGCCTCTGTCGGGTTGGCATCGACTTGTGAAAACACCGCGCGGCCAAGGCCTGCAGCGTCGAGCAGGTCCATCGCCTGCGCCGTGATCGGCAGGCTGGCCAGCGCCTTGTCTGTGACCAGCAGGGGCCGCGTGATGCCTGCGCCTTTGCACAGCGCGGGTAGTTCGGAAATCCGGCCCACCCCGAATTTGATCGTGGTTGGATAGCTCCAGTTGGCAGTGAATGTCATGTGTCAGGCCTTTTTGAGGTGATAGGATTTGGCACGGGTCAGCGCCAGATAGCCAAGGGCGGATAGGGCTGCACCGCGTCCGGTGTCCTTGCAACCGGTCCAGCAGAGCGCGGGGTCCAGATAATCGCAGCGGTTCATCAGCACGGTGCCGGTCTGGATTTGGCCGCCGATCCTGCGGGCGGCGGCAGCGTCACGGGTCCAGATGGATGCAGTCAGGCCATAGGCGCAATCGTTCATCAGGTCGATCGCCTCGGCATCGTCCTTGACGGGCATGATGCCGACGACGGGGCCGAAACTTTCCTCGCGCATCACGCGCATGTCATGGGTGACGTGGGTCAGGATTTGCGGGGCAAGATAGGCGCCGCCATCATCGGCGGGAAAGTCTGACACAGCAATCAGGGCATTGGCACCTTGGGCCACAGCCTCGGCCACCTGTTCGCGCACGATGGCAGCAAAGCGTTTATGCGCCATCGGCCCCATCGTCGTGTCCTGATCCAGCGGATTGCCAAGGCGCTGGGCGCGCACCCATGCGACAGCCTTTTCGACGAAAGCATCGTAAAGGCTTTCATGCACATAAATCCGTTCGATCCCGCAGCAGCATTGGCCGGAATTGAACATCGCGCCGTCCATCAGACCATCGACAGCGGCGTCCAGATCGGCGTCGGACCGGACATAGCCGGGATCCTTGCCGCCCAGTTCCAGCCCCGTGCCGCTGAAGGTGCCAGCGGCGGCCTTTTCAATCGCACGGCCGCCACCGACAGAGCCGGTGAAGTTGATGAAGTCAAAGGCGCGGTCAGCGATCAGTCCTTCCGTCGTAGCATGGTCCAGCACGACATTCTGGAACACATCCTGCGGCACACCGGCAGCATGGAATGCCTGCGCGAGACGTTCACCCGCGAGCAGGGTCTGGCTGGCATGTTTCAACACCACGGCATTGCCCGCGATCAGGGCGGGCACGATGGTGTTGACCGCCGTCAGGAACGGGTAGTTCCACGGTGCGATCACGAAAACCACGCCTTGCGCTTCCCGCGCGATCAGGCGGGTGGCTTTGGCGCTGTCCTCGACCACTTCATCGGCCAGCACATCGGCAGCGATGCTGGCCATGTAGTTGGACCGCTCGCGCACGCCGCCGAATTCGCCGCCATAGCGCACGGGGCGGCCCATCTGCCATGCCAGTTCGGGCACGATTTCGGCGGCCATGCCTTCGAGTGCTGTGATCCCCGCCAGCACGGCGGCGATCCGCGCGTCAAGCGGCAGTGCGGCCCATGTGGTTTGCGCCTTGCGTGCGCGCGCGACAGCGGCCTGCGCATCGGCCAAGGTCAGTGCCGTGCGTTCGGCATAAACCGACCCGTCCACGGGTGAAATCAAACTGATCGTTGTCATCAAAGCTCCTGCATGTGTGGTCAGGGCCTAGCCCCGTTCCAGCAACCGCTGCCGTTCAAAATCGGTGACGACGCGGTCATGTTCTTCAATTTCCCACCTTGCGGCGCGGGTGTAATGATCCACCACATCATCGCCGAAGGCTGCGCGCAGCATGGCGGAGCCTTCCAGCAGATCCGCAGATTCGCGCAAGGTTTTCGGTATCTCGCGCGCTGTCGCATTGCTATAGTTGTCGCCCTGCATTTCGGGTTCGAGCTCCATCTTACCTTCGATCCCCGCCAGCCCTGCCGCCAGCAAGGCCGCACAGGCCAGATAGGGGTTCAAATCAGCCCCACCGATCCGGCATTCGACGCGCACGGCTTTGGTGCCATCGCCGCAGACGCGGAAACCGGCGGTGCGGTTATCCAGCGACCAGACCGCTTTGGTCGGGGCGAACATGCCGACACAGAACCGTTTGTAGCTGTTCACATAAGGCGCCAGCAGCGCCGTGAGCTCGCGCGCATGGGCCAACTGGCCTGCCATATACTGCCGCATCAGCGCGGACATGCCGTGTTCTGCGTCCTTATCGAGAAAGGCAGGCTGGCCATCCATCGTCCAGAGCGATTGATGCACGTGGCTGGACGATCCCGCGCGGCGGTGGTCGTATTTCGCCATGAAGGTCACGGATTTGCCAAGGCTATGCGCGATTTCCTTGGTCGCCTGTTTGGTGATGACATGGAAATCCGCTGTCGTGACCATCTGGTCATAGCGGATGTTGATTTCTTCCTGTCCCGCCTCTGCCTCGCCCTTGGAGTTCTCGACTGGAATGCCCGCACCGTAAAGCCCGTTGCGCAGGGCGCGCATCAGCGGTTCTTCCTTGGTGGTCTGGAACAGGTGGTAATCTTCGTTATAGGCCGACACGGGCGTCAGATGATCGGTGCCGCCATCGCGCAGGGCGTCATAGCTTTGCTCGAAGATGTAGAATTCCAGTTCCGTCGCGGCCATCGGTTGATAGCCCAGCGCCTGTGCGCGGGCGACCTGCCGTTTCAGGATCGCGCGGGGGGAAATGTCGATTTCCTGATGCGTGTGATGGTCCAGCATATCGCAGAGCACCAGCGCCGTGCCGGGCAGCCATGGCACACGGCGCAGGGTCGAAAGGTCGGGTTTCATCGTGTAATCGCCATACCCCTTCGCCCAAGAGGTCGAGGCATAGCCCGCGACCGTCACCATCTCCATATCCGTGGCGAAAAGGTAGTTGCAGCAATGCGTTTCCTTGTAGCCCGAATCCAGAAAATGCGCGGCATGGAACCGTTTGCCGACCAAGCGGCCCTGCATGTCGGGCGCGGCGACCAGCACGGTGTCGATTTCGCCCGCGTCAAAAGCGGCGCGCAATTCATCCAAAGTCATCAGTCCCGGCATGGTCATTGCCCCTTTATTTCTGTCTTTGCGTCAGTGGAGGATGGGGGCGAACCCCCATCCCATTGGATTACGAATACCGATACGGCCGTCCGGCCTTATCCATCGCGGCGTTATAGTTGCGGAAAATCTCGACCACCTTGGCTTTGGTTTCAGATTCTGCTGCGATTTCTTCCCAGAATGCGCGCGCTGCAGTTTCGACCGTGGCCCATTCAGCGTCAGGGATCGATGTCAGTTCCAGCTTGTCACTTTCGGTGCGCAGACGCGCTTCGCCCGCCCAATACCAATGCTGACGGTAGTAATGCGATTGTTCGAAACAGGTGGTCATCAGCGCCTGCAAATGCGGCGGCAATTCATTCCAGCGGTCCATGTTGGAAAAGAAGTGCCCGATCCACGCGCCAGAAATGTTGTTGGTCAGGAAATGCGACGTGATATCGGCCCAGCCAACCTCGTGCGCCTCGGTGATTCCGCACCATGCCACACCGTCGATTTCGCGGGTCTGCAGGGCAATTTCAACGTCTTCCCACGGCACGGTGACCGGCACGACGCCGAATTGCGACAGGAACCGACCGGCGGTGGGGAAGGTGAATACCCGCTTGCCCTGCAGATCGGCCAGCGATGTGATGGGTGATGAAGTGATGAAATGGCAAGGGTCCCATGATCCGGCAGAGATGTGTTTCACGCCGACCTTTGCATATTCTTCGGCCCAGATTTCATTCAGGCCCCAATTGTTGAACAAGGCCGGCACGTCGAGCGAATAACGGCTGGCAAACGGGAAGTAGCCCCCGAACACAGTGACTTCGGTAGGCGATGCCATGCTGTCATCATCCGATTGCACGGCGTCGATGGTGCCGCGCTGCATCGCCTGAAACAGCTCTCCGGTTGGGACAAGCTGGTCGGCATAAAACAGGTCGATCTGCATTTCATCGCCCGCGATGGCGTTGAACATGTCGATGGCGGGTTTTGCCACCTGCGCACCAAGCGAGGCACCGGCATAGGTTTGCATCCGCCAGCGGATGGTGGATTGCGCGTGAACCGCAGGGGCGGCTAACGCAGCGGCACCGCCAAGGGCGCCGGTGGTCAGGAACTTCCGTCTTGTCGTGGTCATGATCTTTCCTTCCGGTTGGTTGAAAATAAGGCGGGTTCGCCCGCTCTTGGTCGTAATTCAGGGAAACAGAACGCCGGGCAGCCACAGCGCGATCTGCGGAAACGCCATCACAAGGCCCAGCCCGATGATCATCACCCCTACGAACGGGATGATGGACCGGTAAATCTCGGCCAAGGTGACCTCGTTGGGGGCCATGGCGCGCATCAAAAACAAATTATAGCCGAAGGGTGGCGTCATATAGGCAATCTGGCAGGTGATCGTGTAAAGCACGCCGTACCAGATCAGGTTGAATTCCAGCATCTGCACGATCGGCACATAAAGCGGCGCGACAATCACCAGCATCGCGGTATCGTCCAGAAACATGCCCATCAGCAGGAACGACACCTGCATCAGGATCAGGATTTCCCACCGGCCCAGCCCCAGATTATCCATGAACAGCGCCCGCACGAAATCCACCGCGCGCAGCCCGTCAAAGACAGCGCCAAAGGCCAGTGCGGCAAGGATGATCCACAAAAACATGCACGAAATCGCCAAGGTTTTCTTTGTGCAGGTTTCCAGTATCGCCCAAGTCATCCGTCCCTTGGCAACGCTGACGATCAAGGCGGAAATCGCGCCAACAACCGCACTTTCAACCAGACGGGTATAGCCCAGCAGAAACGGCACCATCATCACCGCGAAAATGCCCAAAGGCATCAGCCCCGCCAACAACAGCATATATTTTTCGCGCTTGGTGACCTGCGCCAACTCGTCAGGGTCAATCACCGGGCCAAGGGACGGGTTCATCCGGCAGCGCAGCCAGATATAGATGATGAACAACACCGCCAGCATCAGCCCCGGGATCAGCCCCGCCGCCCACAGATGCGTCACCGGTTGGCGTGCGATCATCGCGTAAAGCACCAGCACGACGGATGGCGGCACCAGGATCCCAAGGCTCGACCCCGCCTGAATGACGCCTGTCACCATCAGCTTGTCATAATTCCGCTTGAGCAGTTCCGGCAGCGCAATCGTGGCGCCAATCGCCATGCCTGCGACGCTGAGCCCGTTCATCGCGGAAATCAGCACCATCAACAGGATCGTCCCGATGGCAAGACCGCCGGGGACAGGGCCGAACCAGACATGGAACATCCGGTACAGATCATCCGCCAGTTTGCTTTCCGACAGCACATAGCCCATGAAAATGAACATCGGCAGCGTCATCAGCGGAAACCAGTTCATCAGCTTGATGGTCTGCGCAAAAGCCAGATCATGCCCGCCCCGATCCCCCCAGAGCCAGACCGCCGCGACGACAGCAACAAATCCGATGACACCAAACATCCGCTGACCCGTCAGCATCACGGCCAGCATCGACCCGAACATCAACGCGGCGATCATTTCATAGGGCATTGGTGTCACGCTCCGCGATTTTGATGCCCCGCAGGGTGGCGATGTCCCGGATCACAAAGGCACTGCATTGCAGGATCATCAGGACGATGCCAAAACACATGACGATCTTGATCGGCGCCATGTAAGGCTGCCACAACCCGCGCCGCCGTTCGCCGTATTCCAGCGCAAATTGTGTGCTTTCAATCCCGCCCCACAAAAGGACGCCCAGATAGATGATCAGGGTGAAAATCGTGATGCAATCCACCGCCGCCTTGGTCTTGTCCGACCAGCGGTCGTAGAGCAGGTCCATGCGCACAGCCGACCCCATCTGCAAAGAATAAGCCCCGCCCAGCATGAAATAGCCCACCAGCAGAAACTGCGCCATTTCATCGGTCCAGATCTGCGGCGAAAATCCCGCACGCGCCACAGCGCCCCAAGCAAGGATGCCCATCAGCGCAAACAGGCTCCACATCGCAAGCCGCCCGACGCGGTAATTCACCGCCTCCACGAAATGCAGATAGGCCATCACAGGGCGGGGCATGGCACCTCCACCGTCTGGGCAATTGCGCGGGTCAGCACGGGGGCAAGGTGGGACGCAATGACCGATTGCGCCTCGGGCGTGGCGATCAGATCATTGCGGATTTCCAGCATCGCATTGTCCAATCCGTAAGGCAAGGCATGCAGGCGCAGGGTGTGGGTGACATGATCCGCCGCCGAATAGGGCGCGTTGAGTTCGGTCCGCAATCCCAGATCACCTGCTTCTGCCACGATGCGCTGCGCCAATGCGGGCAGGTTGTCATGGATCACGCCGCACTCGACGCTGCGGGGGATGCCATGCCATGTCGGTGAGAAGGAATGAATGGTCAGAACAACAGGCCGCTGACCCAACGCCAGCGCACGGGCAATGCGGGCACGGACAAGGTTATGGAAAGGCAGATACAGCCTTTCCATCCGCGCCAGACGCTCGGTCAGGCTGATGCCGTCATTCATCGGCACGGGATATAGCTCTGACTGGGCGGGGCAGGCATCGGGGCGGTCGGGGCTGCGGTTCAGATCATAGATCAGGCGCGACAAGGGCGCATGGATCAGCTCTGCCCCGCCATGGTGCTGCGCCAAAAGCGGGCCTAGCGCACGGGCAAGACCCAACGCGCCCGGATCGCTGGCCGCATGGGATGCCAGCAGGTCGGCGGCGGCATCTGTCCATGGCGGGGTGACATCGTTCGAGGCATGTTCACAGATCATAATCACACCGGGGGTCGTTTCACCCGGATCACCCAAGCGGTTCCAGCCGATCACGCCGCCTGCCCAATCTGACCCTGTCATGATCTGCATCCCCAGCAGGTTAATGGTGAACTTGGGGTGAAGGCTGCACCGGCTTCCAATTTTATGTCAAGTATATTTCCTATCTTTCTTTTCTGAAACATATGTTACAGAATGGCAAATAAAGAGGATAGACCAATGACACAGTTTCAAGCTCTCGAAGACCGGTTGCGCGCTGCCATGCCCGAAATGACCCGCGCAGAACGGCAACTGGCCAGCCATATGCTAGGGAACTTCCCCCTGTCGGTGCTGGGCACTGTGGCGGATATTGCGCAGGATGCGGGCGTATCCGCGCCCACCGTCGTGCGGTTCGTGCGCAAGATCGGGTTCAGCGGCTACCCCGAATTTCGCGCGCAACTGCATGAGGAAATGGGCGAACGTCTGGCCTCGCCCATCGCAAAGCACGAAAAATGGGCGGATATGTCAGAAATTGACCATTCGCTGAACCGCTTTGCCCTGCGGGTGATCGAGAATCTGAATCAGACGCTCAGCCAGCAAGACCTGCGCGCATTCGATGCGGTGCGTGACCTGCTGGCCGATAAATCACGCTCGGTTTACCTGATCGGCGGGCGGCTGACGCGGTCGATTGCGGAATATTTCACCACCGCCCTGCATGTGATGCGATCCGATGTCACGCTGCTGTCCAGCCTGCCCAACACATGGCCGCCTGCCTTGCTGGATATGTCAGAAGGCGATGTGCTGGTCGTGTTCGATATCCGCAGATACGAGCCATCCATGCAGCAATTCGCAGAATTGGCCCGCTCGCAGGGAGTCGAAGTGGTTCTGCTGACCGACCGCTGGGTGTCGCCCAGCGCGGGGGTGGCGCAGCATATCCTGACTTCGCAAATCGAGGTGCCATCGGCATGGGACACCATCGTCCCGCTAGTCGCATTGGTCGAGGCGTTGTTATCGGCCATTCAGGACACGAACTGGCAAGACACCCGCGAACGCATGGAACGGATGGAACGGTTCTATGAAGAAATGCTGCTGTTCAAAAGGATGCGTTGACCTGCCAAGCAACTAAAACAGGTCCAACGCAGCTTACGGCCCAATCCAGATCGGCCATGGTGAACCACGGTGAATTGCCCATCATGGAACATGATACACAGCAAAAAGACATTGAAGCCCTATCACCTGCGTTGCGCGAACGTGCGGTGCGGTTGGCCGAGCCCGACGCCGTCAATCGCTCTACTTCGTCGATCTGTTGAAACACGCAAAGGAGTTCATGAACATAAATTGCACAGGATGATGCATAAGTTATTGATTATTAATAATATTATTTCCAGTCCATCATGGGTGCCACGGACAGGCGCACGGCCTTGGTGGCTGTGGTCATGGGCATTCAGCGTTCTCCTCGGGTGCAGTCTTTGCCGGAACGGCGCTATTGTGCATGGTATACGCACAGCTTGCCAGTCGTGCCACCTTACCGCGAAGATGAGCCCGCGCATTTACCGCACAGCCGGCGGCAAGCCGACTTGCCGCGCTGAAAACCCGATACAGAACGCACAAGACAGAAAGATGACTGCAAAGATGCAGCCTCTCTCACACCGTTGCCGCGTCAAACCCGCCCTGTCAGCCTTGGAGGATGGTCGATTGCAGCTGAAACGGACCGCCCCGGTCAGGAGACCGGGTCAGGTTCGCGCGCGCCGGTCATGAACGCCACGGCATCCGACATCGTGTAATCACCCGGCTTGATCACGCAGAGCCGCTTGCCCAGACGGTGGATATGGATGCGGTCCGCCACCTCGAAAACATGCGGCATGTTGTGGCTGATCAGGATGATCGGGATGCCGCGCGCGCGCACGTCTAGGATCAGCTCCAGCACCTTGCGCGATTCCTTGACACCCAGTGCGGCGGTGGGTTCGTCCAGAATGATGACCTTGGACCCGAAGGCAGCGGCGCGCGCCACGGCCACACCTTGCCGCTGGCCGCCCGACAGCGTTTCCACCGCCTGATTGATGTTCTGGATCGTCATCAGCCCCAGTTCGGTCAGCTTTTCGCGGGCGAGCCTTTCCATCCGCGGCCGGTCAAGCTGGCGGAACACCTTGCCCATGATCCCCGGTTTGCGCAATTCGCGGCCCATGAACATGTTGTCCGCGATCGACAGGGCGGGCGACATCGCCAACGTCTGATAGACCGTCTCGATCCCTTCGCGGCGCGCATCGTTGGGCGAGGTGAACCTGACCTTGCGGCCTTCCAGCAGGACATCGCCTTCGTCGGGGATAATGGCGCCTGACATCGCCTTGATCAACGATGACTTGCCCGCGCCATTGTCGCCGATCACGGCCAGAATCTCGCCCGGGTAAAGATCGAAATCACAATGGTCCAGCGCGGTGACACGGCCATAGCGTTTGACCAGCCCGCGCCCTTGCAAAATGGGGTCCATCAGCCTGATACCTTTCTGATCCATTGGTCCACAGCGACCGCCGCGATAATAAGCACGCCGATCAGCAGGAAGGTCCATTGCGCATCCGCGCCCGCCAGCCGCAAGCCCAGCGTGAAGACGCCGACAATCAGAGCGCCAAAGAACGTGCCAAGGATCGACCCGCGCCCGCCGAACAGGCTGATGCCGCCGATCACCACGGCGGTGATGCTTTCGATATTCAGCAACTGCCCCGATGTCGGGCTGACGCTGCCGATCCGCCCGATCAAGGCCCAGCCCGCGATGGCGCAGATAAAGCCGGTCAGCGCATAGACCGAAATGATTGTCGCGCGCACATTGACGCCGGACAGCTGTGCCGCGTCAGGGTCATCGCCCACGGCATAGATATGCCGCCCCCAGGCCGTGTGCCGCAGCATATAGGCAAGGATGACGAAAATCAGCACCATGGCGATCACGCCATAGGTAAAGGTGGCACCGCCCTGCCCCGCCTCGTTCGCGCCGACCTTGAAGGTCGTGCCAAGGAATTGCAGCAAGGATGCCTCGCTTTCGATATCCTGCGCACGGATGGTTTCGTTGCGCGAATACAGGAAATTGGCCGCCAGCACGATCTGCCACATGCCCAATGTCACAATGAAAGGCGGCAGCTTCATCACCGCGACCAGCCAGCCGTTCAGCGTGCCGATGGCGGTGCCGAAGGCCAGCCCGCATAGCACAGCCACCTCGACCGGCAGACCGTAGCGAAAGGTGAATTGCCCCATGACGACGCTGGACAGCACGGCAATCGCGCCCACGCTCAGGTCGATGCCCGCGGTCAGGATCACAAGGCTTTGTGCGGCGGCGACGATGCCCACAATCTGCACCTGCTGCAAGATCAGCGTCAGCGCGAAGGGTGAAAAGAACTTGGTGCCCAAAAGCAGCCCGAAGGTCAGGATCGACATGGCCAGCACGAACAGCGGCACCAGCGCTGGTTGCAGATGCAACATATGCTGGATCTGCGCCAACACGTCTTTGCGTGCCGGTGCAAAGGCCGCGACGGTCCCTGTCGCGCCGGTTTTCACCACGGCTTCGAAATCATCATTCTTGCTAGACATGGCGCGCCTCCCTGCGGTCGTGATCCCCGCAGTCTAGCGCGGGGGTGGAAAAAGGGGCGGAATTTCTCCGCCCCTTGTGGTGGGTCGTGTCAGGTGTTTAGCCCCAGCAAAGCTCTTGGCCTTCGGCGACGCTGATACTGTCGACACCATCGGCAGGCGCATCGGTGACAAGGGCGACGCCAGTGTCAAAGAAATCCTTGCCGGGGGTGTTTTCAGGCAGTGTGCCATCGGCGGCAAAGGCGGCAATCGCCTCGATCCCGAGGGCGGCCATGCGCAGCGGGTATTGCTGCGATGTGGCACCGATCACCCCGTCAGCGACGTTCTGCACACCGGGGCAGCCCCCATCGACCGACACGATCAGCACGTCGTTTTCACGGCCGATGGCGCGCAGCGCCTCGTAAGCGCCGGCAGCGGCAGGTTCGTTGATCGTATAGACCACGTTGATCATCGGATCGATGGCCAGCAGGTTTTCCATCGCGCGGCGGCCGCCTTCTTCGTTGCCTGCGGTCACGTCATTGCCGACGATACGCGCATCGGTTTCATCACCGATCCGGTTCGCATCGCCCAGATCAATGCCGAAGCCTTGCAAAAAGCCCTGATTGCGCAGCACGTCCACCGATGGCTGGCTGACGGCCAGATCCAGCATCGCAATGCGTGCATCGGCAGCCGCGTCACCCAGCGAGGCAGCAGCCCATTGGCCGATCAGCTCACCCGCCAGAAAGTTGTCGGTGGCAAAGGTGGCGTTTGCGGCATCGATCGGTTCCAGCGGTGTATCCAGCGCGATCACCAAAAGACCGGCATCGCGGGCCTGCGTGACCGCGCCGACGATGGACGATGTGTCCGACGCGGTGATCAGGATACCGGATGCACCATCAGCGATGCAGGTTTCAATGGCGGCAACCTGCGTTTCATGGTCGCCGTCAACGCGGCCGGCATAGGACCGCAGCGTGATGCCTGCTTGGGCGGCGGCGGCTTCGGCGCCTTCGCGCATCTTGACAAAGAACGGGTTGGTGTCGGTCTTGGTGATCAGACAGGCCGAGACGCCCTGCGCCTGTACCGATGTGGCAGCGACAGTGGTAATGGCGACAAGCGCCGTCGAGATAAGCAGTTTTTTCATGATTTCCTCCCAGAAATAAAGGGCCGGGTGCCTGCCTGCTGTGCAGGCCGAACCTTCGCCGACTGGCCATAAAAGAGGCGATTCGCGCAGGGCTGTCAATTTATTAATTAACTTTATTAATTTATCAAAGGGCGCTAGAAAGGCTCTAAATGACGGGTAAAGGTGTGTCAGATGGATGACGTTTTGGTCAGATCGCTTAGCACGGGGCTAAGCCAGAAAGGTGTGCGCGACCACAACGAGCGACTGCTGCTGTCGTTGCTGCAACGGCACGGATCATTGCCCGCGCCGGACCTTGCGCGCCTGTCGCACCTGTCACCACCCACGATTTCGGCGATCCTGCGCAAGCTGGAATCGGACGGGTTGTTGACGCGTGGCGATCCTTTGCGGGGCAAAGTCGGCAAACCGTCGGTTCCCATGATGCTCGACAAGAACGGCGTCTATTCCATCGGGATCAAGATTGGTCGGCGGTCTGCAAATTTTCTGCTGACGGATTTCACCGGCGGCATCCGGTTGCACCGTCACGTCACCTATACCCATCCCCTTCCGCGCGAGGTGTTCGGCTTTGTGCAGGCAGGGCTCGCCGCTGCGGCCAGTGATCTTAACCAAAGCGAATTGGCCAGAATATGCGGCATCGGCATCGCGGCACCCTTTGATCTGTGGAACTGGCACGACCTGACAGGGCCGAACGCGGCAGAGTTCCAATCCTGGAAGAACATCGATTTCACCACGGAAATGGCGCGGTTTACCGATCTGCCTGTCTTTGTCATCAATGATGCGACAGCGGGCTGTCAGGCAGAACATCTTTACGGGCGCGGCAAGCAGTTTCGCGACTATGCCTATTTCTTCGTGGGTGCCTTTGTCGGCGGCGGCATCGTGCTGAACAATGCGGTCTATGAGGGACGGCTGGGCAATGCAGGCGCGCTGGGGTCATTGCGCAGCGTCGGGCCAAATGGCGAAAGCCGCCAATTGGTTGACACGGCGTCGATCCATACGTTGGAGGCGCGTTTGCGTCAGGCCGGGCATAACCCAATCACGCTTTGGAACAATCCGCAAAGCTGGACCGATCTTGCCGATCATGTGACACCGTGGCTGGAGCAGACCGCGATCGAGCTTGCAAAGGCGAGCCTGTCCACCTGTGCGGTCATCGATTTCGAGGCGATCATCATCGACGGGGCCTTTCCACCCGCCATCCGCGAAGAACTGGTCAAAAAGGTCCGGCGCGCCATCGAGACAGAGGACACGCGCGGGCTGATCCTGCCGGTGATCGAAAGCGGCAGCATCGGCAGCGATGCGCGCGCATTGGGTGCCGCCTGCAGCCCGGTCCTGTCGCAGTTCATGCTGAACAACAATTGACGGCCGGCGCGGCATTGCGGCAGTCCGATACAGTCGTGTCGCGGCAATCAAACCGCGATCAATCGCCCTGAACAGGAATCGCAAAGCCGGTCTTGACCCGGTCCATCACGGCGCTGGTGCGGAACCGCAGGACATTGTCTTTGGCAAAGAAATGGCGGCGGGTAAACGCCTCGTATTCGGCCATATCGCGCGCGGAAATCATCAAGATGAAATCCGCGTTTCCGGTGACGTAATAACATTGCATCACTTCAGGCGCGGCCTGCATGGCGGATTTGAACCGGTCAAGATCGCGCTTGCGTTCATTCTGAAGCGTGACTTCGACAATCAGCATCAGACCGCGCCCGGCGCGGGCCGGATCAAGGATCGCAATCTCGGCCTCGATCAGGCCAGAGGCCCGCAGCCGCGCCACCCGTTTGCGACAGGCATCCGGCGACAGCCCGACCTGGGCGGACAGATCTTCGGCGGTGGCGCGCGCGCGTGATTGCAGGGCGTTGAGGATACGGGCGTCGAATGTGTCCATGCCGACAGGGATTGCGCAACATCGGCCAAAAGAGAAGCATATTCTGGTCTCCCGTCCGAAAATCGGCCCGAACAGGGCCAATTGATCCCAAATCAGCGCCAATCAGGGCCAATATTTCCGTCAGGCCAATCATGCGATGCTTTAGTCTGACACTGTCAGGAACGGGGTGTTTATGGGTCAATATCTGGAAAATCCTTGGCGCGGGTCAGGATTGCCGGGCGAAACGCTGTTTCCGCTGGCCGATGCGCGCGCTGTTGGCCACCTGTTGGCACGCTGTCCCGCACATGCCCCGACGCCCCTGCGCCAAGAGCCTGCATTGGCCGCCCACCTTGGGATCGGCCAGCTTTGGCTCAAGGATGAACGCGGGCGCATGGGGTTGGGCAGTTTCAAGGCACTTGGCGCCGCCTATGCCATCGCGCGCGCAGCGGCAGAGACAAACGCCCCCGACCTGCGCCATGCCTTGCAAGGCCGGGTCTATGTGACGGCCAGCGCGGGCAATCACGGGCTGTCGGTGGCCGCAGGCGCGCAGCTGTTTGGCGCAGCCGCAGTGATCTATCTGTCGCAGGCCGTGCCGAAAACCTTTGCCGCCCGCCTGCAGGCCAAGGGCGCCACGGTGGTCCGCGACGGTGCGGATTACGAGGCCAGCATGCAGGCCGCCACAGGTGCCGCTGACGCCAATGGCTGGACATTGCTGTCGGACAGTTCATGGCCGGGCTATACCGCATTGCCCCTGCAGGTGATGGAAGGCTATCTGCAACTCGCCGCCGAGGCCGCAGCCCAGATCGACCAGCCCCCGACCCATATCCTGCTGCAAGCCGGTGTCGGGGGGCTGGCGGCGGCGGTCGCGGCCCATGCCCGCCATGTCTGGGGCGACAGCCCGCAGATCATCGTGGTCGAACCCGACGCCGCCCCTGCCCTGATCGAAAGCATCCGCGCAGGCCGGCTGGTGGATACCACTGGCCCTGTGTCCAGCATGGGGCGACTGGATTGCAAGACAGCCTCGATGATTGCGCTGCATGGTCTGGCGCGCGATGCCGACAGCTTTGTCACAATTTCGGAAGATACGGCGCAGCGCGCGGTCGATCTGTTGGCGGAATATCGGCTAGCGACCACCCCATCGGGTGCTGCGGGCGTTGCGGCCCTGCTTGCGGGGCTGGATCTACCGCGCGAGGCGCGTGTGATGGCCATCCTAAGCGAAGGGCCAGAGGATGGCTGAACCCATGATGATCTTTGTAGCGCAAGAATACCGTGATCGTGTGGCAAAGCTGCAGATGGGCATGGCCGCGCAGGGGCTGGATGCGCTTTTGCTGACAACGCCTGCCGATATCTTTTATGTCACCGGCTTTCTGACCCGGTTCTGGGCCAGCCCCGCGCGGCCCTGGTTTGTGATCGTGCCGGTGGCGGATGATCCGGTGGCGGTGATCCCGTCGATCGGGGCGGCACTGATGGGCCAGACATGGCTGCATGACATCCGCACCTGGGACGCGCCCGACCCGCGCGATGACGGGATCAGCCTGTTGGCGGGTGCCTTGGCCGATCTGGTCCCGGTACAGGGCCGGATTGGCGTGCCGATGGGGCTGGAAACACATCTGCGCATGCCGCTTGCCGATTATGACCTGCTGCGCGCAAGGCTTGCACCGCGCCAGATCGTGGATGCCACCGCCTGCATCCAGCGCATCCGCGAGGTGAAGTCAGAGGCCGAGATCAGCAAGATCCGCGAAAGCTGTGCCATTGCGGGGCGCGCCTTTGCCCGCGTGCCAGAGTTTGCAGCCGAAGGTCAGCCACTGTCCTCGATTTTCCGTGACTTCCAGATCGCGCTTTTGACCGAAGGGGCAGATTGGGTCAGCTATGTTGCGGGCGGTGCGGGGCCAGATGGGTATGGCGATGTCATCTCGCCCGCTGGCCCGCAGCCTTTGCGGCGCGGCGATATTCTGATGCTGGACACAGGTGCTGTCAAAAACGGCTATTTCTGCGATTTTGATCGCAATTTCGCCATTGGCCCCGCATCAGACACCGCACGGCGCGCCCATGCAGCACTTTGGCAGGCAACCGAGGACACGCTGACCCATTTGCGCCCCGGATGGCGCGCCTGTGATGTGCATGCGGCCCTTTGCGCAGGCCTGCACAAATACGGCGCCACACCATCCGGCGGCAGGTTAGGCCACGGGCTTGGTATCACGTTGACGGAATGGCCGTCCTTGACACCACTGGACGAAACACCCCTGCGCGAAGGCATGGTGCTGACGCTGGAACCGGGCTGTGTGACGGGTGACGGGCGGATCATGGTGCATGAAGAAAACATCGTGCTGCGCAAGGATGGGGCAGAGTTGCTGTCACCGCGCGCATCGCATGACCTGCCAGAGATCACCACATGACCGCCTTTCCTTATGACCTGCAAGACGACAGCCTGCCGCGCCTTGGGCTGATCGTGCTGCAGGTCGATGAAACAATCGAACAGGATTTCCGCCATCTGTTCGCACCAGGCAGCGCCAAGCTGCATATCAGCCGCATCCCTTCGGGCGCAGAGCTGACGCCCGACAGCATCGCCCGGATGGAAACCGCGTTGCCCGCCGCGGCCGGGCTGTTGCCGCGCGGGCTGGATGTTGTCGGTTATGCCTGCACATCCGGGACGACCCTGATCGGCGCAGGGCGGGTGCGCGATCTGGTGATGGGGGCCGCGCAGACCCGTGCCGCGACGGACCCGCTGACTGCGGCGCTGGCGCAGTGCCGTGTTCTGGGGCTGACCAAGATCGGCATCGTCTCGCCCTACATCGCGTCGGTTGCCACGCCGATCCGCGCGGCATTCGAATCCGCTGGCATCACCGTGCCCGCCACCTTGTCCTTTGGCGAGCAAGTCGAGGCAAGGGTCGCGCGCATCGCGCCCGCCTCTATCGCCAATGCCGCACGCGCACTTGCGCAGCAGGCAGAGCTTGACGGTATATTTCTGTCCTGCACCAATCTGCAGACGCGCGATATCCTTGCACCCCTTTCACTGGAATTGGGCCTGCCGGTGCTGAGTTCAAACCAATGCCTAGCCTGGCACATGGCATCGCTTTGTGGAATGCCACCGCCGTCGGGGTATGGCCGACCATGACAGCCGCACCCCGATAGGGGCGGCGTGTCCTGACCAACCGGCAGGCCATCAGCAAAGCGCCGCAACCAGCAGGTCAGTCTTTACCGCCAAAAGCCACATCGGGCTGATCTGGTCAGTGCAAATCCGGTATGCACTGACGCCTTGATCAGCGCGCGCCTGCACCAGCAGGCGTGCCGCCCTCGTCGCGCGAAAAGAACAGATCGTAAAGCACCGGCACCGCAATCAAGGTCAGCACCGAGGCAAAGGCAAGCCCGCCCATGATCGTGATGGACATCGACATGAAGAAAGCATCCCCCAACAGCGGTGCCATGCCCAGAATTGTCGTGGCCGCAGCCAAGACCACCGGGCGCAGGCGCGACACGCAGGCGGTGACAATCGCCTCGCGCAGCGCAATGCCCTCTGCGCGCACCAGATCGATTTCCTCGACCAGCACAATACCGTTCTTGATCAGCATACCCGAAAGGCTCAGAAGGCCCAGCAATGCTGTAAAGCTAAACGGAATACCTGTTGCCAAAAGCCCGATGACCACACCATTCACCGACATCGGGACCAGCAGCCAGATGATCAGCGGCTGACGCAGCGCCGAAAACAGCACGATCGAAATCAGCACCATGACGATCACGCTGACCGGCAACTGTTGGCCAAGGCTTGTCATTGCATCCATCGAACTTTCCAGCTCTCCGCCCCATGCCACGCTATAGCCGCTTGGAACCGGCATGGCTGCGACAGCGGCGCGGATCTCTTGCTGCACGGCGGCGGTGGTCAGGCCGGGGGCCACATCGGCCGACAGGGTCAGCGTCAAAACACGGTCGCGCCGGTGCAGCAAGGTATTCTGAGCCTCGAATTGCAGGCCATCTATGGCTTGCTCGATCGGGATGAATGCATTGGCACTTGTTGAAAACACGACCTGATCCATCAAGCCCAAGCCGGCAGACTGCGCCTGACGCACCACGATGGGGATAAGCCGCTCGTCTTCGCGATAGACGCCGCCGACTGTCCCCTCGGTGGCAAACAACAGCGATTGCGCGATGTCATCGCGGTCGATGCCTGCGGCCTGCGCACGGTCAGTGGCATAGATCGGGGTCAGCACAAGTTCCTGCTCGCGCCAGTCACTGCGCAGATCGCGCAGGTTTGGCGACGCATCCTGCATGACGGCCTTTGCCGTCTCGGCCAGGTGGCGCAGCACCGCTGGGTCGCTGCCCGACAGTCGCAGTTGAATGGGGTCGCCGCCGCCCGGGCCAAAGGCCAACCGCTTGGTGCGGAATTCGCCTTGCGGCAGGGTCTCGCGGGCAAAAGCATCCAGATCGGCCTTCAGCGCCGGAATATCATCCAGCGTGCGGGTGCGGATGATCAGATGCCCATAGCTCGCGTTGGCCCGTTCGGCGGCATAGGTCAGCATGAAACGCGCCGCGCCGTCGCCTGCAAAAGCCGTGACCGACACGACTTCGTCACGCTTGGACAGCCATTTTTGCAAATGGTCCAGATCCGCCGATGTCGTGTGGACAGACGTGCCTTGCGACAGCTTGTAATGCGCGAAAAACAGCGGGGTGTTGGAGTCTGGAAAGAACTGCTGCTTGACCTGGCCGAAGCCCGCATAGCATGCCATCGTCACCACAAGCAGCGCCATCACCACCAGCCAACGCGCCCGGATCGCAGCATGCAAAAGCGATCCGTACAGCCGGAACAGCCGTCCGTCATAGGCATCCGCACCGCCCGCCGCCCCCTGCCTGAACAGATAATGCCCAAGCAGCGGGGTCGCTGTGATTGCAAGTATCCACGACAGCAGCAACGATATGCCGATCACCGCGAACAGCGAAAACAGGAACTCGCCCGTGGCGTCCGGGCTGAGCCCGATACCGGCAAAGGCCATGATCCCGATGACGGTCGCGCCCAGCAAGGGAATCTGGGTCTTGCGGGCGACGTCCTCGGCCGCATCGCGCGAAGACTTGCCGCGCTGCATCGCGATCTGCATCCCCTCGGCCACGACGATGGCATTGTCCACCAGCATGCCCATCGCGATGATCAATGCGCCCAGCGAAATGCGTTCCATCTCGATCGCAAAGATCGCCATGAAAAACAACGTGCCAACGACAGTCAGAAACAGGGTCGTGCCGACGACCACGGCGGCACGCCAGCCCATGAACAGGGCAAGCACCAGCACAACGATCAGCACTGACAGGAACAGATTGATCAGAAAGTCGTTCGAGGCTGCCTCAACAACCAGATGCTGCTGGTAGATCGGGTGCAGCGTCACCCCATAAGGCATGTCCGATTGCAGCTCTGCCAGCCGCTGATCGACCCGCGATCCAACATCCACAATGTTTTCAGATGACGCGCCTGCAATCCCGAGGGTGAACGCGTCCTCGCCATTGTGGCGCACGATAATCGCGGGATGTTCCTCGACCCCACGATAGACATGCGCCATGTCAAACAGGCTCAGGACCTGCCCATCGACCCCCAGAGACAGGCCGGCAATCGCCGATACACTGTCAGACCCTTCGGGGGCCTTGATCAAGATCCGCGCGCCACCGATGTCCCGGGTGCCTGCGTCCGCGACAGAGTTTGCATTTGCAATCGCCCCCGAAATCGCCTGTGGGGCCACGCCCATGTTCACGGTTCTGACCATGTCGGGTTCGACATAGATCACCTCGGGGGGCAGACCCCTGACCTCGACATCCGCGACACCGTCAACCACCAGCAGTTCACGGCGTACAAAGCTTGCCAGCCGGTGCTTTTCGGCATTGCTCAACCCTTCGGCCACCACCGCGTAATAGAGGCCGAACACGTCGCCGAAACTGTCGTTCACCACCGGCGCGGTCACGCCTTGCGGCAGGCCACGGGCTGCATCACTGATCCGGTTGCGCAGCTTGACCCAGATGGCAGGCAGCGCGTCGCCATCATAGGTCGCGTGAATTTCAACCTCGATCAGGGATTGGCCAGGCTGGTTGACCGAGCTGATCCGCGCAACCTCGGCCATTCTTTGGATTGCGGTTTCCAGCGGTTCCGACACCTCCACCGCCACCTGTTCGGCCGAGGCCCCGGGATAGTGCGTGACAATCACCGCTGTCTTGATCGTGAATGCGGGATCTTCCAGCCGCCCAATGCTGTTGAACCCCCACAGCCCGCCCAGCAGACAGCCAATCATCAATATCCAGGTCAGCAAAGCCTTGTCGATCGCGGCGCGTGCAATGTTCATGGTCACGCTCCTTAGTTGCCAAACCCGGAAAACCGCCGGACTCTTTGCCCGTTTTCCAAAAGCGACAGGCCGGCGGCAACGATCTCGACCCCGGTTTCCAACCCGCTGATTGCGACAAAACTGCCGTCATCGGCAGGCTGCACGGTGACAGATTGGCGGCGCAGCGTTCCGTTTCCATCGGGCTCTGGCAGAAACGCCAGCACATAAGCCGATCCATCCGGATCAATGCCCACGGCCGATGCCGGCAGCACAGCGCCTTGCAGACCGCCTGCGGCCTCGGCGGTGACCGTTGCCGACGAGCCGGGCAGAATATGCAGCCCATCCGTCGATTGCAGCGCAAGCGTCACCTGAAAGGTTTGTCCCACGGCCGAGGCTTCGGCAGTGAATTCCCGCAGGACAAGCGGATATCGGGTGGCATGGCTGGGAAACGTGGCATGGAAACGCACATCATCCGCGGAATCAAAGCGCTGGAACAACACTTCGGGAACATTGATCTCGATCCACAATTCGGACATGTCATGCAGCCGCACGACAGGCGTGCCCGCCGTGATCGTGCTGAAATTGGCGATCTTTCGGCTTGCCACAAGGGCGTCAAAAGGCGCCTGCAAAGTGGCATGTCGATGGCGGTTGGCCGCATCGCGCAAAGCCAGTTCAGCAAGTTGTGCCTGCGTTTCGGCCTGTTCCAGTGAAACCTGGCTGGCAGCACTGCCCGCCAGGCGCCGGAGCCGGTCCACAGTGCGGTCGGATTCGTTTTTTTGCAGCTGCGCCTGTTCGAGTTGCAACGCAAACGGTTCCATATCGAGCTGGGCAATCATGTCACCCGCAGACAGAAACTGGCCTTCGATCACTGGCAGGTCCTGGATTTGCCCCCCCACCTGAAAGGCCAGATCAACAGTCTGACGCCCGTTGACCTGACCGAAAAATGTCCGCGTCACCCGATGGTCCTGATCCGCCACCGTCATCAGCTTGACAGCCCGCGGCAGGTCTTGCGCAAAAAGCGGCAGCGCAAGCGCGCCGGACAAACCGGCCGTCGTGAAAAGAATGGCAAGGAATCTGAACATCGGATGCTCCGGTTGCGGCTTGGAAAGGCCAGTAAAGATCAAAATGATTAAGATGGACCTACAAAACGGTCAGAGGATCAGCACGCATCGCGCGGTGATGTCGCGCGCACTCGATAACGCGACGCAGCGGATCATTTGACAGACATAGTCCGCGACCGGCAAGGCGGTTTTTTCGCATATTTTCAGTTCCTTGTGGAATTCAGAAAGAAAAATGGTGCCACTGCGCATTGCACCAACGGGACAAGCAAAGACCGGGACTTGTGCCAGCAATATGCCATTTTTTCTCATCACTTATCTTGCACAATCCGGCATCTGACCGGCGCTGCGATCTGGCTTAGCAGGCCATTTGATCACCGCATAGATGCAAAAAGCCTCCACTTGTGAAAACGGGGGCGGATCACGCGAAGTTGAAAACCTTCATACCCGCACAATCGGCGGCAGGGCGGTCCTGATGCAGGATAGCAAATCGAAAGACCGCTTTGAAAATGCAGCACCCGATGACGGTGTCACGGACATCCTGCTGCAGATGCTGTCCGCGGCTTGACCATTTGGTCGGTCTGGCGTGCCGACAGGGCGCGCATAGTATTTGGCGCGGGTCGGGGTCTGTTATGCCTCGTCTTCCATGGGATTCTGGTGTAAGTCGCCCACGCAAATCAAACGAAAGGCCTTGGCGTGCAGACACCGTATTACCTGATCGACAAGTCTTGTCTTCTTCGCAACCTCGAGAAAATCTCTTGGCTGCGCGAAGCATCGGGGGTGAAATGTCTGCTCGCGCTCAAATGTTTTGCGACATGGTCAGTGTTCGACTTCATGGCAGAGCATATGGATGGATCGACCTCGTCGTCGCTGTACGAAGTCCGCTTGGGGCGGGAAAAATTTCCCGGTGAAACCCATGCCTATTCGGTCGCCTATGCCGATCACGAAATTGCACAGGTCTTGGCATATTCCGACAAGATCATTTTCAACTCGATCGGGCAATTGGCGAAATTCAACGATGCGTCGCAAGGGCATGTGCGCGGCCTGCGGGTCAATCCGGGGGTGTCGACGTCCGAATTCGATCTGGCCGATCCTGCCCGCCCGTTTAGCCGGCTGGGCGAACATGACCCCGCGCAAATCGCTGCGGTCGCCGATCAGATCAGCGGGTTGATGTTTCACAACAATTGCGAAAACGACAGCTTTGCCCGGTTCGACGAAATGCTGACCCTGATCGAAGACCGTTTTGGCGCGATCATCCACCGGATGGACTGGATCAGCCTTGGTGGCGGCATTCATTTCACCGGAGCGGATTACCCGCTGGAAAAACTTGCGCAGCGTCTGGCGCAATTCGCGCAAAAATTCGGCGTCCAAGTCTATCTGGAACCCGGAGAGGCGGCGATTACCGGCGCTGCCACCCTTGAAGTCACCGTGCTGGATACGATGCACAACGGGAAAAATCTGGCCATCGTGGACAGCTCGATCGAGGCGCATTTGCTTGATCTGCTGATTTACCGCGAACCGGCCAAGATTGCCCCGAACACAGGCACCCATGAATGGATGATCTGCGGAAAATCCTGTCTGGCGGGTGACATCTTTGGTGAATTCCTGTTTGATGCGCCGCTCAAGGCCGGTGATCGTCTGTCGTTTCAGGACACCGCTGGTTACACGATGGTCAAAAAGAACTGGTTTAACGGGGTCAAGATGCCAAGCATCGCGATTCGTGAACTGGATGGAACGACACGATTGGTGCGTGATTTCGACTATGATGATTTCGCCGCCGCCTTGTCCTGACTGATCAAAAAGGGTTTTGATACGATGAAACGCAATGTTCTTATCATTGGCGCGGGTGGCGTCGCACAGGTCGTGGCGCATAAATGCGCGCAGCATAACGATATCTTGGGCGATCTGCATATTGCCAGCCGGACCCGCGCCAAATGCGATGCGATCATCGCCTCTGTGCATGAAAAAGGCGCGATGAAACAGGCCGGCGTTTTCGACTCCCATGACCTTGACGCGATGGACAGCGCGGCTGTTGCCGCAATGATCGGCAAAACCGGCGCGCAGATCGTGATCAATGTCGGTTCGCCTTTTGTGAACATGACCGTGCTGGAGGCCTGTATCCAGACCGGTGCCGCCTATATCGACACCGCCATTCACGAAGACCCCGCCAAGATTTGCGAAACCCCGCCATGGTATGGCAATTACGAATGGAAACGCCGCGACGCCTGCGCCGCTGCCGGTGTCACCGCGATCCTTGGGGCCGGTTTCGATCCGGGCATGGTCAATGCCTTTGCGCGCTTTGCGGTGGATGAATTCATGGATGATGTCACATCCATCGACATCGTCGATATCAATGCGGGCAGCCATGGCCGGTATTTTTCGACCAATTTCGACCCCGAGATCAATTTCCGCGAATTCACCGGCACGGTTTACAGCTGGCAGAAAGGGGCGTGGCAAGAAAACAAGATGTTTGAAATCGGCCGCGAATGGGACCTGCCTGTCGTGGGCAAACAAAAAGCCTATATGTCCGGCCATGACGAGGTGCATTCGCTGGCGGCCAATTACCCGCAGGCCGATATCCGGTTCTGGATGGGCTTTGGCGACCATTACATCAATGTGTTCACCGTGCTGCAAAACCTTGGCCTGTTGTCCGAACAGCCCGTCACCACCGCCGAAGGGCTGGAGGTTGTGCCGCTGAAGCTCGTCAAGGCAGTGCTGCCCGACCCGTCCAGCCTTGCGCCCGATTATACCGGCAAGACCTGCATCGGTGATCTGGTGAAAGGCACCAAAAACGGCCAAGAGGTCGAGGTGTTCGTCTATAACATCGCCGATCACAAGGACGCCTATACAGAGGTTGGCAGCCAGGGGATTTCCTATACCGCCGGTGTCCCGCCCGTGGCTATGGCCATGTTGATCGCGGATGGCACCTATGATCTGGGCCGCATGGTGAACGTGGAAGAATTGGACCCAAAACCGCTGTTCACGCTGCTTGACACGATGGGCCTGCCCACACGCGTGCAGGATGCGGCGGGCGATCGGGCATGGGACCAAACCTGAAGATTGCGGATCGGTGCGCCATGCGACCGGCGCGCCTTTCGTCTATCGCCCAAAGCGGCCTTGGCACAGTGTGCGCCGGTCACGCGTGCCGCCGCCCTGCCTGTTCTGTGCGGGGGTGATCAGTCCCATTCATCATCGCCGATCTGCATTTTCTTGATCCGTGAATACAGCGTGGTGGGCTGGAGGCCGAGCAACTGCGCCGCGCCCTCCTCGCCCGCGACCTTGCCGCGCGTGCGGCGCAGGGCCGAAATCAGGTTGTTGCGCTGTGCCGCGGCCATCTGCGCTTCTGACAAGATTGTCTGGTCTGCATTGGCACCTTGGGGCGGGGTCGCGGCCAGATCGATCTGCAACTTGCCCCCCGTGGATATGATGCTGCCGCGGTCCATCACATTTTGCAATTCACGCACATTGCCGGGCCAGTCATAGGCGACCAGTTTTTCCATCGACAGTTTGGAAATCATCGGCAGTTTGATGCTTAACCGTTTGCAGGACAGTTTCAGGAAATGTGCGGCCAGCGCGGGGATATCCTCGCGCCGGTCGCGCAAAGGCAGGCAGGTGATCGGAAAGACGTTCAGAAACATCAGCAATTCTTCGCGAAACCGCCCCCGCCGGGCCAGTGTTTCCAGATTGCGGCGGCTGGCGGCGATGACCCGCAGATCAATCGCGCGCGTGCGGGTGTCACCCAGTCGCGTGACAATACGTTCCTGCAACGCATGCAAAAGCCGCCCCTGCAGGTTCAGCGGCAATTCATCCACATCATCCAGAAACAGCGTGCCATCATGGGCCAGTTCCAGCACGCCGGGTCTGTCGCGCAAGGCCCCCGGAAAGGCACCGCGGATCTGGCCGAACAATTCCGCCTCGATCGCATCGGTGGTGATGGCGCTGCATTTGAAATGGATCAAGGATCGCCTGCGCCGCGCGCTGCCCTTGTGAATGGCAGAGGCGACAAGCGCCTTTCCAGTGCCCGCCTCGCCCGAGATCAGCACCGAGGCTTCGGTCCGCGCGACAAGGTCGATCTTGCTTAGCAGGTGCAGAATGGCGGGCGAGCTGCCGATGATTTCGTGATGCGCGCGTTCGGTGGCGATGGTTTCCTGCAGATAGGCGTTTTCCTGTTCCAGCTGTTCGCGCAGCGCCTGCACCTGTTCCATCGCTTGGCGCAGCTTGGTTTCGTTTTCCTTGCGTTCGGTGATGTCGCGGAAAATCACCACCGCGCCCGCCAGCACGTTCTGGTCATAGATCGGAGTTGATACATATTCGACGCGGATCGGCTTGCCGTCCTTGCGCCAGAAGACTTCATCCTCGATCCGGTTGACCTGTTCATAGCGGAAAGACTGGTAGATCGGGCAATCATGCGCGGGATAAAGCTCGCCACTCAGATGGTGATGGTGGATCATCGAATGGATGTCGCGGCCCAACAGGTCCTGCGCGCTCCAGCCCAGCATTTCGCGGGCGGCGCGGTTGACAAATGTGGTCTTGCCATCGGCATTCACGCCATAGATGCCTTCGCCTGCGGCATTCAGGATCAGCTGGTTCTGGCGTTCCAACTCGCTGAAAAAAGCCTGCGCGCGCTGCCATTCCAGCAGGCCAAGGCGCTGCACCTCGCCTGCTTCGGCGATCTGGTCGTGGCGTGACATCTCGTTCAGGTCGATCAGGGTCAGCATGACGATATGCGACCCCTGCCCGACCAGCGTGCCGCGCAATTCGCAATGCAGCGGGTTCAGGTTGCCATCTTGCAGCGCGATGTCGCGCCGCCAAGCGCGACCGCGATGTGCCACCTCGTCCAGAAACACGACAAAGCCCGCAAAATTATCCGCGATATGCGGCGCAAAGCGAAAACCGCTGGCATGGGTCCGGGCAAACAATCCCGCGGCAAGCTGATTGGCGGCGACCACGGCGTCGCGTTCGGTGTCCAGCACCAAGGCGGCGTGCGGCACCGCATCAAGCAAAGAATCAAGCGTCAGCGCGGATGTATCCATGCCAGCAACCTTGCCCGCGCGGCGGCGCCAAAAGCAATACGATATTTCGTAAATTACGATTATTCGTAACTTCCACAATGCAATCTTGAAGACAAAGCATTGATATAAAACATTTTACCCTGAACTGAAAAATCGGGCATCGGGTTTTATTCTGCAACGCAGCAAGCGTAACCTTGTCTGAACGTCATCAAACCACGAGAGGGACACCATGTCGAACAAAAGCCTTGGAAACCCGTTTTCCCACAAGACCGATCTGCGTCACGGTGCGGGATGCGGATGCGACACCTGTGCAGCGGATGCGCGCGCCACTGTTGACGCACCGATGACCAGCGATGCGATGCTGGAACGCGCTGTCGAAAGCGCGATTGTCCGGTCGGTTTTCGGACATAACGACATCAGCCGCCGGTCGATGATGGGCATGCTGGGCGGCGGGGCTTTTGCCGCCGCACTCGCCTCGGTCTTTCCGATGGATCAGGCCAAGGCGATGATCCTCGACGAACTCGGGCCCCCCGAAAAGCCTGATCTGCGGGTCGGTTTCGTGGCCATCACCTGCGCCACGCCGATCATCATGGCCGAACCGATGGGGTTTTACGCCCGCTATGGCCTGAACGTCGAAGTCGTCAAAACCGCAGGCTGGGCCGTGGCGCGCGACATGTCGCTGTCGGGCGAATATGACGCCAGCCACATGCTGACGCCGATGCCTTTGGCGATGACGCTGGGGGCGGGATCGACGCCGACACCTTACATCATGCCCGCGGTCGAAAACATCAACGGACAGGCCATCGTGCTGTCGAATGAACATCTGGACAAGCGCGATCCGCAGCAGTGGAAAGGCATGACCTTTGGCGTGCCGTTCGAATATTCGATGCACAACTTTTTGCTGCGTTATTACGTCGCCGAACACGGGCTGGACCCCGATCAGGATATCCAGATCCGCGTGGTGCCGCCGCCTGAAATGGTTGCAAACCTGCGGGCGGGCAATCTGGATGGGTATCTTTCGCCAGATCCGTTCAACCAGCGCGCCGTCTGGGAAGGCATCGGTTTCATCCACATGCTGACCAAGGACATCTGGGAAGGCCATCCATGCTGCGCCTTTGCCGCACCGCGCAAGTTTGCAACGGAAATGCCCAACACCTATGGCGCGCTGCTGAAATCCATCATCGATGCGACGCAATATGCCTCGAACCCCGATAACCGGGTCGAGATTTCAGAGGCGATCGCACCGACGAATTACCTGAACCAGCCGGTGGAAGTGATCCAGCAGGTGCTGACCGGCACCTACGCCGATGGTCTGGGCAATGTGCAGCGCGTGCCTGACCGGATCGATTTCGACCCGTTCCCGTGGCAGTCGATGGGCGTCTGGATTCTGACCCAGATGAAGCGTTGGGGCTATATCGAAGGCGATGTCGATTACAAGGCGATTGCCGAACAGGTCTATCTGGCCTCTGACGCGCGCAAGGTGATGACCGATCTGGGCTATGACGCGCCAGAGGTGAATTACAAGTCCCACATGATCATGGGAAAAACCTTTGATCCCGACCAACCCGAGGCTTACGTCGACAGCTTCGCGATCAAGCGGGGCTGATCGATGACCCGTCTGTCCCTGAATGCGCGCGCCGCGATCTTGTCCGCCGTTTTGCTGGTCGTCTTTCTGGGCGCATGGGAGGCGTCGGTCACGCGGCAGGTCTTGGGCGAAGCCCTGACCGAATATGAAATCCTGATGGGGGTCGGCCAGCAACGCGCGGCCGTCCCGCCACCCAGCGATGTGCTGGTCAAGGCATGGGAACAGCTGAGCGACCCGTTCTATGATGCCGGTCCCAACGACAAGGGGATCGGTATCCAGCTGGCCTATTCAATCGGCCGCGTGCTGTCGGGGTTCGGGCTGGCGGTGCTGGTCGCCCTGCCCTTGGGCTTTCTGATCGGCATGTCGCCCGTGGCCTATAAGGCGCTCAACCCGTTCATTCAGGTGCTGCGCCCGATTTCGCCGCTGGCCTGGATGCCGCTGGCTTTGTTCATCATTCAGGATGCCAATGCCAGCGCGGTTTTCGTGATCTTCATCTGTTCGATCTGGCCGATGCTGCTGAATACGGCCTTTGGCGTGGCGGGGGTCCGGCAGGACTGGGTCAATGTCGCGCGCACCCATGAACTGGGCGCCTTGCGCACGGCCTTTGCCGTGATCCTGCCCGCTGCTGCGCCCACCATCCTGACGGGGATGCGCATTTCCATCGGCATCGCCTGGCTGGTGATTGTCGCGGCTGAAATGCTCGTGGGGGGGACAGGCATTGGCTATTACGTCTGGAACGAATGGAACAACCTTGATCTGACCTCGGTCATCTTTTCGATCCTGATGATCGGTATCATAGGCATGTTGCTGGATGCCTTCTTTGCGACGCTGCAACGCGCCGTCACCTATGCCGAATGAAAGGCCATCACCATGAGCAAACATTTCCTGAGCATTGAACGGCTGACCCAAACCTTTCCCGACGGGGCGGGTGGCACGCTGACCGTCTTTGAAAACGCAAGCTTTGGCATCGACAAGGGCGAATTCGTCTGCATCCTTGGCCATTCGGGCTGCGGCAAATCCACCATCATGAACGTGCTGGCGGGTCTGGCCGAACCCACATCCGGCGTGGTCAAGATGGACGGTTTTGCGGTGTCAGGCCCCAGTCTTGACCGTGGTGTGGTGTTTCAGAACTATTCGCTGCTGCCGTGGCTGTCGGCGCTGAAGAACGTTACCTTCGGCGTCAAGGCGCGGTATCGTGACTGGTCGCAGGACAAGGTCGTGGACCATGCCACCCGTTACCTTGCCATGGTCGGGCTGGAAGGCGATGTGATCCACCGCAAACCCAGCCAGCTGTCCGGCGGCATGCGCCAGCGCGTGTCGATTGCCCGCGCCTTTGCCAACCAGCCCAAATTGCTGCTGCTGGATGAACCCTTTGGCGCGCTGGATGCCCTGACGCGCGGCACCATTCAGGAAGAGTTGTTGAAAGTCTGGAGCCAGACCGAACAGACCGTGTTCATGATCACCCATGACATCGACGAGGCGATCCTGCTGGCCGACCGTATCCTGCTGATGACGAACGGTCCCTTTGCACGGGTCGCGGAATCGGTGGAAATCACCATCCCCCGCCCACGGGTGCGCACCGATATCGTCAATCACCCCAATTACTATGCGATCCGCAACCATCTGGTGCAGTTCCTTGGCAAACGGTCAAAGGAACTGGCGGGTCAGCAATCAGATGGCGCAACCCAAAGCCCCGCAACCGTGCGGATCGACATGACCCAACCCGACGCCGACCCCAAACCCGGAGCTGCGCGGCTTCAGGCGGTGGGCGGCTGACCCAAGACAGATTTCAATAAAAGGAGAAATACGATGAAAGACCTGATGACCGCCGCCGAGATGCTGACCAAGGAAGATGTCACCTCTCTGATACTGCTGGCGAAAAAGCGCAAAAAGATCACTTGGGAGGCGATTGCGACAGCGATTGGCCTGTCGCCCGTGTTCACCCATTCGGCCTGTATGGGCATGAACGCCATGCCCGCCGACAAGGCCGCAGCCCTTGTCGCCTTTCTGGACCTGCCCGCCGAGGCGCAAGATGTGCTGGAAGAATATCCCACCAAGATCTGGGAACAGGCGGTGCCGACCGACCCCTGCATCTATCGGCTATATGAAATCGTCGGCGTTTACGGCCCGACGATGAAGGCACTGATTCAAGAAGAATTCGGGAACGGCATCATGTCCGCCATTGATTTCGACATGGTGATCAGCCGCATCCCCAGCCCCAAAGGCGACCGCGTCAAGGTGGAAATGTCGGGCAAATTCCTTGCCTATGCCAATTGGTGATGATGCCTCTGTCTGGCCTGCTTGCCTGACAAGCGGCCAGACCCTTTGACGGCGTGACAGGACACCAGATGCGGAGTGCCTGTTTGTCGGGTTATCCGGCAAACCCGCATGTCCATGGCGCGGACCGGTTTTTCATTCGTCAGGCGATGCTGCCGGGTTTGGTTCGTATAACGGGCCAGACCGGTTCAAATGATCCCCCAAAAGCGATGCCGCAGCGGCCACATCATGGGTTTCCATCCGGTCGATGATGGCCGCATGTTCACGCAGGGTGATGTTTTCACGGCCGGACCAATGCAGCACGGGTTTGTAATAGACCGACAGCCAAGACAGCATCGCCTGCGTCACCGTCTGGATCAGCGGATTGCCGGTCATTCTGGCAATCGCCACATGAAAGGCGATATCCGCCGCGATAAAGGCCTTGTCCTGCCCCAGCTTGCTGCGCTGGGTTTCAACAAGGGCGCGCAGTTCTGCGATATCACCCGCAGTGCAGTTTTGCGCAGCGATCTTGATCGATCCAACCTCCAGAATATTGCGCAGCTGCTTGAGGTATTCGAGGTTCGACGGCTCGCTGGACAGCAGCAGTTTCGCAATGTCATCAACCTGATCAAAGGCGATGCCAGCGGTCAGTTTGTTCACCTTGCTGCGCTCGCCATGCGAGATCGAAATCAGGCCCTTGTTGGCCATGGATTGCAATGCCTCGCGCACGGCGGGGCGGCCCACGCCAAAACGTTCCATCAAGGCGCGTTCGGACGGCACAGTATCACCGGGTGACAATTCGCCCGATTTCACCATTGCCCAGAGCCGGTCAAAGACCTGATCAGACAGCTTTTGGCGGATGATCGGGGCGTCTATGCTGATATTCTCCTTTTTGTCGGTCATTATTTGCTTTCCATTCCGGCTTTCGTTCCGCTGCGCGACAGGTATGACATGTTCAACAGCAGACATCCACTATGGCATAGCCATCACAACGCCGTCCAGCCATAGGGGCCAAGCGGGCCATTGGGGCTGGCAGTCAGATTGGCCATGATATGCAGATCGCCACAGTGCAAGGCGGCGCTGCCATCACGGATCGTGGCGCTATGGACCGGTTGCCCCGCAAGCGCGGCCAGCGTGTTCAGCGCCGCTTGTATCGGCCATCGCCCCGTGTCGGCGATCACGCCGCGCGGACCATATAGCGCGGCAGGACACCAGACGGAAATCCCCGCAGACACCAGCGCCGTGGCCAGCCCGATCGCATAGGCGGCCCCGAATTGCGCGCGGTGGCGCGGGTCGTCATCGGTCATGCACAGCCGCTTGCCGCTGGGGTTCGCAATGGTCCTTGCGCCATAGGGATTTTGGCGCATCGCCAATGTTGCAGGGCCGATGCGATACTCTCTATCGCCGATGATCGCGCGGGCCGAAGCGGTGATATGCGGGATCGCCTGCAATGTTTCCATCACCGACAGATCATCCGCCGCATGGACAATCGGGCAAAGCCCGTGACTGACAAAACCAAGCCTGTCCACCGGCGGGCGTTTGCGGTTCAGTTCGGGAAAGAAACTGACCATCCCACCGCCGCGCAACAGATCGGGAAAGGCCGCAGCGGCCGCATCATGGATCTGCGCCAGCGGCGCACAGGCAGGCCAGACCGACCCCGGCGGCGTCGATTGACGATCCACCGCAGGGCAGACAAGCAGGCTGGCGGGGGCAAATCCACTGTCGCGCATCCGGGCGGCAAGCACCATCAGCGCAGGCACGGGATCGGCGTCGCCCGCACAGATCAGTTCCAGATCAAAGATCCGGTCCGGGCAGGCCCGCTGCGCCTGTGCAAAGGCGTCACATTGCGCCGGTACATCACCCGATGTCGCATCCAGATGGCACAAGAGCCGTTGCGGGTTCACCGCGCGGATATCGGCGGGGTTGGCCGCCAGACGCAGCGCATCCTGCGGCGTGACCAGCAGCGCCATGTCGGGAAAGGTCACGGCGGCTGGTGCAGATGCGCGGGGGATCAATCGGGGTGCTGCATGGTCAGTCCATGTCAATGCAACTGATTGGCAAAGGCTTTCCCCATCTGCCAGCACATAGGGCCATGGGGCCGCCAGCGGGCGGTTATAGGTCTTGAAGGACGCATCCCCCCATTGGCGCTGATCCTCCATCTCGAATGTATCGCCCTGCAACCGGCAGGTCAGCGCAGCCTTGCCCACGCCATGCGTCAGCGCGGCGATATCCATGAACGGCTGCCAAGGCGCGATCAGTTCAGGCCAAAGACCGTTGGTCTGCGTGCCGTCCCGATGCGTGACCTGCACGGGCTGGCCTGCAACATCGGCAATCGGATGCAGCACGGTGAACCCGGCGCGGTTGGTCTCAAACAGGCCAATGGCATGCCCCTTGGCGGATACCGACAGCATCTGCGCGGTCAGCGTGATCACGATCTGCATGTCCAGCCGCGCCGCACCGCTGGCATAGGCCGCATCAAAAGACAGGGTCAGGCCGGCCTGATCATGGGTGATCTGCAGCTTTTCGATGATCGGGACCAGCGTGCCCCAGTCGCGGTCGCGCACCAGAAAGGCAATGCCGCGAATGGCCTCGACACCGTGCAGCGTGATATGGCGCAGCGCGCCTTCCTCAAAGGTAAAGGCCCAAGGCCCACAGCTGTAACCGACACGCGGCGCGGGCGGATCATCGGTGCCGAACAGATCCATCGCCGTGGTCATGGGCGGTCCCCCGCCGCAATATCCTGTGGCCAGGCGGCATGGGTATGGGTGCGGATGCGGTAAATGCAGGTGCTGGCCGCGATATAAAGATCATGGCCATCCGCTCCGCCAAAACACAGATTGCCGGTCAGTTCCGGCACAATGACCCGCCCCAATTCTGCGCCACAGGGGTCAAAGACGATCACGCCAATCGCGCTGGACGACCAGATATTGCCCAAGGCATCCACCGCGAACCCATCCGGAAAGCCTTGGTCGATCCGCGCAAAGACCCGGCCGTTTTTGCACCGCACGCCGTCTTGAACGTCATAGACCCGGATATGCGCATTGCCGACACCGGCCGGTTTGCGCACCGATGACGAATCCGCCACATAGAACAACGCGCCATCAGGCGAGAACCCCAGCCCGTTGGGTTCTTCGACGTCGATCACGACGGGGGCTGTCTCGCCGGTGGTCTGGTCATAGCGAAACACATAATGATCGCCGTATTCACGCCGTCCGGGGTAGCCTTCGCGCGGTTCGGTGATGCCATAGGCCGGATCGGTGAACCAGATCGCCCCATCGGGCGCGATCACCACGTCATTGGGGGAATTCAGCCGCACACCCTGCCATTCATCGACAATCGCGCTGACCATACCGCCACGGTCACGTTCCACGCGCCGCCGCCCGTGCGAACATTGCACCACGCTGCCATCCACATCCAACGCGCGGCCATTGGCGAAACCGGCATCGGTGGCATAGTCGCGCACCACGCCGCTGGCGAGTTCATATTCGCGGATGCGGTTGTTGGGGATATCGCTCCAGCGCAGACAGCCGCGCGCGGGAATCCACAAAGGGCCTTCGGCCCAGATCGACCCGTCCGCCACGATCTCCAGCGGATCGGTGGCGCGCACCAGACCCTGCAGGCCAATGACCGTTCCTGTCAGACGCGCCAGTGGCATTGGCTAATCTGTCTTTGGGGCAGACGTGGGGGCATCCGCCTTGGCGCTGGCCTTGGGCGCGCGCGGTGCCAGCAAAGGCGCGCCGCTGGCCAAAAACAGCACCGACAGCACCAGAAACCCTTTCAGGACGTTCTGGCCTGCATAGCTCCACCCGATCAGGTTCAGCAGACCGTTCAGCAGGATAAAGAACAAGGCCCCGCCCCAGACACCCGCAGGCACCGCGCGCCCGCCTGTGATCAGCGTCCCGCCGATCACCACGACGGCGATGGAATCAAGCAGGTAATCATTGCCCAATTCGACATTGGGTGCCGAAAATGCCGCGCGCAACGCCCCCGCAAGACCGGCAAGCGCCCCACAGGTCAGATAGACAACCGCGATGATGTTTCTGGACCTGATGCCCGCATATTCCGCCGCGCGCGCCGCCTGACCAAAGGCCAGCATGCGCATCCCCCAGGTCGTGGATGTCAGCATGAAGGACATGAAAATCGTCAAGATTAGCACGGCCACGGCAAAGGCCGGCACGCCAAAAGGCGCAAAGTTCAGAAAGCTGTTCAAGACAGGATCGGCCGAGCCTTGAAACCCCTTTGCCAGCGTCAGTGACATCGCCGAGGCGATCAGGCTGGTCGCCAGCGTCGCAACGATGGGCGGAATCCGGATCAACAGGATGCCAATCACGCTGATCGCGGCCAGCGCCAGCCCGCTGGCCACGGCGGCGGACAGCCCCAGCAGCCACGACCCTGTTGCTTCGCTGACAGCGACGGACAGCAGGCCGCCCAGTGAAAACACCTTGGCGACGGATACGTCGATATTGCCGGGTCCGGTGCTCATCACCAGCATCTGGCCCAGCCCGACAAGCACAAGATAGGGCGCAACGGTCAAGGCCAGTGTCAGGGTCTGCATCCCGCTGCCACCGGACACCATTACGGTCAACCCGAACACCAGTCCGGCTGCCGCAAAGGACCATGTCCAGGGCGGGACTGTCATCATCACCGGCTTTTTCATCTGATTTTCCGATCTACCAAAAGACGCCCCGCCAGAACCGCGATCACAATAAAGGCTTGCACTGCGGGTTGCAGGTTCGACGACAGCTTGAGCAGCGTCAGCAAAACGGTCAGCAAGCCAAGCGTGATCGCCCCGCAAAGCGCGCCCCAGGCCACCGCGCGACCGCCGGTGAACATGCCGCCGCCAAGGATCACCGCAGCGATGGTAGTCAGCGTATAGCCGGGCACTGCATTCACATCGCCACTGCCAATTTCCGCGGTCAGCATCAGCCCCGACACAACGCCCAGCACACCGACCATGGTGTAGGCCTGCATCCGTGTGACCAGCGGCGATGTACCCGCGCGCACCAGCGCCACGGGATTGCTGCCAAGCACGCGAAAATTCACGCCCAGTCGCGTCTTTTGCATGATCACCCATGTGATCGCCGTCACCACAACCATCGTGATGATCGGGGTCGGGATGCCCAAAGGCGGCGACCATGTCGCATAGGCCGCCAGCCAGCCCGGTGCGGCCCCGCCCGGCACCGGCAAGGCAAAGAGCCCCAGACCCAGCCAGATGAAAGACGCCCCCAACGTGGCAATCAGCGACGGCACCGCGCGCAATTCGACCAAGGCCCCCAGCAGGGCATAGCCCAAAACGCTGGCCAAAAGCGCCAAAGCCCCCAGCAGCGGCGCATCGCGCAGCAGCGTTGCACTGATCGCCGTCACCATGCCGATGAAAAACCCGATGCTCAGGTCGATGTCGCCGATGCTCATGATCACCATCTGCGCCATGGCGCCGATGGCCAGCGCGACAATGGGTGACATGATCAGGGTAAAGCCGAATTGCGACCAGATCAGCGGCTGGATCATGCCGCAGATGATCAGGATCGCGATCATCGCGACAAAAGTCAAAAGACCCGGCAGACTGCGCCGCAATGCGCCCTTGGGCAAGGCGGGTCGTCGCGCGCCCGTCTTGGGCGTGGTGGCAGTCACAATCATGCAGCAGACCCCTTTGCTTCGGCAAATGACATCGCAATGATGCGTTCTTGCGTAATATCGGTGCCTTGCAGCGCGGCCGCGACACGCCCTGCCCGCAAGACATAGGCGCGGTCGCAATGGCTCATCTCGGCATTTTCGCTGGAATACCACACGATCGTGCGGCCTGCCTGCGCCTCGGACCGGATCAGCTGATACAGTTCGGATTTGGTATGGATATCCACCCCACGAAACGGATCATCCAGCAGGATCGTATCCGCGCCAGAGGCAAAGGCCCGCGCCACGATCACCTTTTGCTGGTTGCCGCCGGACAGGCCGGTGATCGCGGCTGCGGCACCGCCGCGGACCTTGAGCAGGTCCACCCATTTTCGGACCAGCGCGGTTTCTTGGTCGGGCTGGCGCAGGCCGTGTTTGGCCAGATCGCCCAGCGCGGTCAGCGACAGGTTCGCGGCCACATCCCACAAAGGAAAAATTCCCGCCCTTTGCCGGTCGCCGGGGACATAGGCGCGTTTGGCATCCACCGTGACATCGCGCGCGTCACCTTTCCACAGGCGCGCCAGAACCTGTTCCTGCCCCTGACCGATGATCCCGGTCAGGCCGATCACCTCGCCCGCGCGGGCATAGATTTCCGTTTCAGCGCCGTCGATGTCCTGCATCGGAACATGCACCGCAACACGGCGTGCGGGGTCAAGATCGGCGTTGATCGCATCCGCCCCCGTCCGGGCAACGGCAACTTCGCCGCCCATCGCCATAAACAGATCACGCTGCGTCACATCGCGGGCCAGATGCGTGCTGGCCACGGCCCCGTCTTTCAGGACAGCCACACGGTCACAGACCCCGAGAATTTCCTTGAGCCGATGCGACACCAGCACAATCGCAAGGTTTTGCGCCCGCAATTTGCGCACATAAGCGTAAAGATAGTCAACAGCCTGCCCGCTGAGAGATTCCGTCGGCTCGTCAAGAATAAGCACCTTCAGTTCCTTGGTGATCGTGGCGCGGGCGATTTCGACCATCTGCCGGTCGGCCAAGGGCAGGTCATCCACGAAATCGGCGGGGCTGATCCCATGGCCGGGGAAAATGTCATCCAGCCGCGCGGTGGCGATACTGGCCGCAGGCCCGTGCCAGCGCCATTTCGGCAGCCAGTTGACGGCAGACAGATAGATATTTTCCAGCACCGTCAGTTCCGGCGCAAGCGAGCCTTCCTGATAGGCAAGGCGCACCCCCGGATAGGGGCCGGGAACAGATGTGTCATGACCCGCGATCTGGATTGACCCCGAAGTGAGCCGTTCAATGCCGCAAAGCGCGCGCATCAAGGTGCTTTTGCCCGCACCATTATGCCCGACAATGCCCAGAACCTCGCCCGGATACAGATCCAGCGTGACACCGGACAAGGCGATTGTGGCCCCGTATCTTTTGGTCGCCTGCGACACACGGATCAAGGGCATGGCATTGTCGGAAAGCATCACGATCGTCACCTGTCATCAAGGGATCGGGGCCAGCATCACCGCATGCTGGCCCCTTTGTGCAAGCTTCGCAGAAACCCTAGCGCACCGGCACCGGTGGCAGGGCTGCGGTTTCGACAGTGCCGTTGATATTCGCGGCGATCTGGGCATCGACAAGGTCCTTGGTCCATTGCCATGACGCGATTTCATCATCGCCCACGACAGCGATCCATGCGTCACGCGCGTCATCACTGACCACCACCGGCGGGAAAATCGTGGTTCGCGGCACCTCTGCGCCATGATAGATGCTGATCGCGGTGAACATCGCCGCCACGCCCTGACCGGGGTCGGACATCACCGCAACCGAGCCCGGCGCGCCATTGCCCTCGCCCCAGAATTCCAGCGCCCGCCCGCTGGGGGCAAAGGCCACGACCGGCACATCACGCCCGGCGGTCTGGAACGCCTGCACACTGCCAAGACCTTCGCCACAGCCGATCACGCCCTGCACATCGGGCAGGCTGGCGATGATGCCCAGAATAGCCTCTTGCGCCTTGCCGCTGTCGCAAAAGGTGAACAGCTCGCCCACGACCTTGACGTCGGGATTGGCCGCCAGCAAGTCTGTCTGCACCTGATACATTTCAATCTCGGGCGGCGAGCCTTGGACCCCGCGCGCCAGCAGAACATTGCCAGCGCCGCCGATGCCGTCAATGACTGCCTGCGTTGACAGGCGCGCCCAGTCGCCAAAACTGTTGGTGACGACATAGGCACAATCCAGATCGGTGGAACTGTCGAAAACAGCAACAACGATGCCCAGATCGCAGGCCTGCTGCAATGTCGGGTTCAGCGCCGTCGGGGAGGCGGGGTTCACCAGCAATATATCGGGCCGGTCCAGCAACAGCGCCTTGAGCTGGGCGATCTGCTCGGTTGCGGAATTTTCGCCGGGTGCATTTGCCACCTGAAACGCGCTGATCAGCCCCTCGGCCTGCGCGGCGGCGGCGGCCTCTTCAAAAGCGGTGATCATCGACCGGCGCCATGCATTGCCCAGAAACGCGTTGCTGAGCGCGACCTTGGGCGCGGCTTTGTCCTGCGCTGTGGCGATTGCCGGTGCCAGCCCCGCGGTGCTGGTCAGCAATCCGGCAACCAAAAGACGGGTCAGTGTCTTATATCTCATCTGTCATTCCTCCCTGACGCGGCCAATTTGGATTGGGCGACCGCTGGTCCCGTTTGCTGGTTTGCTAACCCAAGCTGTCGCCCGATGGGGTTTCAGATGGGTTAACGCGGCAGCGCGACGCCAAGTCAGCGTCACGATTGCACAAGGGCGCTGTGGGCTGTCGGGGGCAGATGCGGCTTGCGCCACGGATCAGCGGACCAGACATGACTTTTCTTCCCATCAGCGTTTTCTGTTCTAAGGGTCAGGTGATCCGCGCCACGCTGGCTGCGATTTCGTCATCATCGAAACAGCGCATCCAGTCATCGCGCATCAGAACCGGAATGCCGTATGCGATCGCCTTGTTGGCGGCATCGGAAAACACGCCCTGATGCTGGTCGAACATGACCGCCCCCATGATATTCATATGCCCCAACAGAAAGTCGCGGGCGCAATCATAGGGCACACCCTTGCGCACGACTTCGTCCATCGCCATCCGCAGGACTTTCATCAGCGACCCGTTGACGGTTTCCGACAGGCCCGGTTCCAGCAGCGCAAATTGCTTCAGCGTCACGCGATGCGATCGCACGACAGGGGCGTAAATCGCTTTGCCCACCTGTTCGCCCAGCGCGTAATCGCTTTCGGGGCCTTGCACGAGGACGTTGACGATGCCCTGCGCCGCCGCGATACCGCCGAAATAATCGCGCCGCCCTTGCGGTGTTGTTTCATCATTCCAGATCGGCGGATGACAGGGGTGGGACACGAAATAGCTGATATCGGCGCGTGCCGGCAGATGGCCCGCAAAGGGCGCCGCCCCGTCCAGCACAAAGACCATCGCCCCCGGTTTGATCTGGTCGATGATGGCGTGGGACAGCTTGCCGATCACCGTATCAGGCACCGCCAGCACGATGATATCCGCGCCGTTCAACGCCACATCCACATCGACGCAATCAACACCATAGGCCGCGCGCACGGCGGCCTGACCGGCCGGTGACACCTCGACATGCATGGTGTCAAAGGCGTCGGTCTTGGCCAGATTCGCGCCAAGGCGCATCCCCATCTTTCCGCCGGCACCGAACAAAGCCAGTTTTTTCATGAAATCCCCTCCCCCTGCGGCCCGCATTACTGGCGGGCTGATCTTGACCTACTGGTATGATCAGTATATCCGCATGTCAGTATGTCAACTGAAATTTTTTCGCAAAGATCCGATCCCGATGATGCAGCAGGAAAACACGCTTCCCGATGGGCCACTGGTCGCGTGGTATGCCGATGATTTCACAGGTGCGGCGGCGGTGATGGAGGTGCTGAGCTTTGCCGGGCTGCCGTCGATGCTGTTTCTTGCGCCGCCCACGCAGCAGCAACTGGCGCGCTATCCCGACCTGAAAGGGATCGGCGTGGCATCAACCGCGCGGGCGCAATCGCCCGACTGGATGGATGCCGAACTGCCCGCGATCTTCGATCAGCTGGCGCAATTGAAACCGGCGATCCTGCATTACAAGGTTTGTTCCACGCTGGATTCCGCCCCGCAGGTCGGGTCCATCGGACGGGCCATCGAAATCGGGGCAGCGGTTTGCGCGCCCGCGGTGGTGCCGGTGCTGATCGCCGCCCCCCAGATGGGCCGGTACCAGTGTTTTGGCCATCTCTTCGCGGGCTTTCAGGACAAGGTATATAGGCTGGACCAGCATCCCGTGATGTCCCGCCATCCGGTCACCCCCATGCATGAGGCCGATGTCGCAAAGCATATCGCCAAACAATCGCCCAAACTGGATATCGGATGTCTGTCCGTAGACACCGTGTCCACAACACCCGCCTTGCCCAGCCTGCCCGCACAGCCCGGCCGGATCGCGGTTGTCACGCTGGATTGCATGGACAGCCGGTCGGAATCAACCGCCGGTCGCCTGATCTGGGATGGCCGCGCGGCGAACCCTTTTGTCGTCGGCTCGCAGGGGATTGAATATGCATTGGTGCGGCATTGGCAGGACACGGGGCAGATCCTTATCCATGCGGCCCCCAAAGGGATCGGGCGCGCGGACAAGATGGTTGCGGTGTCGGGATCGGTCTCACCGACGACCGCGGCCCAGATCGGCTGGGCCAAGGCCAACGGATTTGCGGGGATCGCCTTTGACGCCACCTGCGTCTGTGCCACGCCCCGCGATGTCACGCAGGAGATTGCACGCTGCGTTGGCGCGGGCTTGCATGCGATGGCGCAGGGTCTCGACCCGCTGATCCATACCGCGCAAGGCCCCGATGATCCGGCGGTTGACCGGTTCAGGGCCGCCGTTGCCGCGTCAGCGCAGACCATGGAACAGGCCAACCAGCAGATCGGCGAAGCCCTTGGGCGCGTCCTGCATCACATATTGCTGGCCAGCGGCGCGCGCCGTGCCGTTGTCTCGGGCGGTGACACGGCGGGCCATGCCACCCGTCAGCTGGGCATTTTCGCGCTATCCGCGCTGGCCCCGACCATTGCCGGTGCAGCCCTGTTTCAGGCCCATGCCGCAGGGCCGATGGACGGGTTGGAACTGGCGCTGAAGGGCGGGCAGATGGGCAGCCCTGATTATTTCGGATGGATCCGCGACGGAGGAGGACTACGATGACCCGCATCACCGCAACCTATGATCTCGAATCGCCTGTGGGCGTCGCAGCCGCCGCCGCCGTTGTGGCAGGCGAACAATCGACAGGCACCTTCACGCGGCTGGCGGCGGAAACCGATGCGCTGCGCGCAAGATCGGCCGCGCGCATCGAAGATATTGTCATCACCGGCACATCAGCAACCCCGTCGCTGCCATCGCGCAAGACAGGCACCAGCTATGAACGCGGCAGGGTCACGATCAGCTGGTCGCTGGACAATTTCGGCACCTCTTTGCCGACCCTGATGTCCACAGTGGCGGGCAATCTGTTCGAACTTGCCGAATTATCCGCGATCCGGCTGATCGACATGCAGCTGCCCGCGGCTTTCGCCACCACCCACCCCGGCCCGCAATTTGGCGCGCAAGGCACCCGCGATCTGATGGGTGGCCACACAGGCCCGGTGATCGGCACGATCATCAAGCCCAGCGTCGGGCTGAACCCCGAGGAAACAGCCACATTGGTCGCAACGCTGGTCGATGCGGGAATCGATTTCATCAAGGATGACGAACTGCAGGCCAACGGGCCGCATTGCCCCTTTGCAGAACGGGTCGCAGCGGTCAGCCGTGTTCTGAACACCCATGCCGACAAGACCGGCAAGCGGGTCATCTATGCGTTCAACATCACCGACGAGATCGACCGGATGTGGCGCAACCTTGATTTGTTGCAGGCCCATGGCGGGACCTGCGCGATGGTCTGCGTCAGCGCGGTCGGGCTCAGCGGGTTGCGCGCGGTGCGCGACCGCAGCCCGATGGCGATCCACGGACACCGCGCGGGTTGGGGGATCTATTCACGCTCGCCCGATATCGGGATCAGCTTTGACGTGATGCAGAAACTCTGGCGTCTGGCCGGGGCGGATCATTTGCATGTGAACGGTCTGGCCAATAAATTCACCGAACCCGATGCGGTGATCGCCCAATCAGCGCGATCCGTTCAGCAACCGGTCTGCGCCAGCGGGCCTGCGCATCTGGCGATGCCGGTCTATTCCTCGGGCCAGACGGTCTGGCAAATTGATCCCGCGCGCAGCCTGCTGAACAATGATGATTTCATTTTCTGCGCCGGTGGCGGCATCCTGAGCCACCCAGACGGCGCTGGCGCTGGCGTGATGGCTTTGCGTCAGGCGGCGCAGGCCGCCCGCGACGGGATCGGCATCCGCCAATTTGCCCGCCAGCACCCCGAACTGATGGCGGCGATCAACACCTTTCCAGAGCCAAACATCGCAGTCAAACAGGGCTGAGACTGCGCGGACCGGCAGGGATGCGTGATGAAATCCTGACCGGATCTGCGCAACATACGGCCCAAAACCCCTGCGGGTGAATGGGTCATCTTACGCGCAGATATTGCTCTTTTGAACATATCGCCCCAACGGCAGGAAGGGACTATTTTTTCACCGTAGAACAGGACCTATGCCCCGCGAAAGACGAATAACAATGCGACGTTTACTGGCAATCCCCCCAACGCGATGGTGACAGAAAACCCGCCAGAATGTCGCGCGCTGATTGTCGAAGACGAATATGCGTTCCAGAAAAGTCTTGAAATCGCGCTGAAGCAAATTCCAAATCCCTGGAAAATGGAAATTTTCAGCCGTGGGCAAGATGCGATTGATTTCATTTCAAACCTTTCGGGACATCTGGACGTTGCGCTGGTGGACCTTGGCCTGCCAGATACCAGCGGAAACGCGGTGATTGAAAAAATCCGGGCGCATTTTCCCAAAACACCGATCTTGGTCGTGACCACACATATGTCCAGAACATCCCTGATCAGCGCATTGCGCGCGGGCGCGAATGGATATGTCTTGAAGGATGCGACGCGGGCCGAGTTGACCATCAATATTGAACACATACTAGGGGGCAGAACCCCGATCAGCCCCGCACTGACCGCAGATATCATTTATGACATTATTGAGATCAAGCAGCCGCAACATGACCCCGATGAAAAGCTTTCGAAAAGAGAGATCGAACTGCTAGAGCGTATTTCCGAGGGCCTCAGCTATGCGGAATGTGCCAATGAAATGGGGCTTCAGCTATCGACGGTCCATTCCTACAGCAGGGCGCTGTTCAGAAAGCTGGGAATAAATTCCAAAAGTCAGGCCGTTGTGAAGGCGCAGCAATTCGGGATCAAGGCACGGCGCTAGTGCCACCCATCCCTGCGCGGGTTCTCGACTAACCCAGATCCAGCGTCACGCAGGACCCGGTGGTGTCGCTGGTGATCGTCAATTGCCAGCCCTGTTCTTCGGCCCGGGCCCGCATGTTGTTCAACCCCCGCCCCGTGGATGTCCGGTTCAGATCGAAACCATTTCCGTCATCTGCCAGCACGATCAGACGCCGGCCCTTTTCGACCCGAACGATCAGCGAGATTGACCGCGCATCCGCATGCCTCAGGGCATTGGCCAGCGCCTCTTGCACGATCCGCGCGGCCTGCAACATCACGCGTGCGGGCAGTTTGATCCGGCGCGCGGCATCGATCCGCCAGTCCAGCGTGACCGGCAGGGACCGGATGCGGGACTCCATCCGTTCAAGAAGGCTTGCAAGAACCGTCCACAGGGTTTCACCCTCGGCATCAAGGCTGTCAAACAGCAGCCGCAGATCGTCGAGGCAGTCATCAATGATCTTGACCGCTTGTTCCGTCGAACCGGCCCCGTCGCGCAGGCGTATCTTGCCGATGGCCAGCTGGTTGCCGAAACCGTCATGAATATCCTGCAAAAGGCGTTCACGCTCTGCCAATCGGGCTTTTGCATTTGCGAATTTCAAAAGTTTCTTGTTCGCGCGACGCACGGCCTGTTCGCTGGCCTTCTGGCTTGTGATGTCCTGAATGACCCCTTCCCATATCCATGCACCGTCATCCCTGAGACGGGGAATGGATTCCGCAATGACCCAGCGCAGATCTCCTTTGACAAGAAGCCGTGTTTCTTCGCGAAACGGCATCTTGTGAATAAAGGCATGGGTATTCTTTTGCACCCAGGCATCGTAATCATCCGGGTGAACACAGGCAAAGGCGATCAGCGGGTCAGCGCGCGCCTGGTCTTCTTCAAGCCCGGTGATTTCAAGGAATTTCCGGCTCATGAACCGGAATTGCGGCGGATCCTCGCCCGGCATCAGGACAATCGTATAGGTGCCAACGGGGATATTTTCGGTGATTTCATAGGCCGTACGTTCAAGTGCGGCCTGCGCATCGAACAATTCGTCGCGCAGTTCCTGATTGAGCAATTCGGACCGCTGCCGCTGTTCGATTTCGGCCGTGACATCGAAACTAACACCCGACAGGGCCGTGGGTATGCCTGCCCCGTCTCTTTCGCTGACCCCGGCATGCACGCGCAGCCAGACCCAGCTGCCATCCTCGAGCTTGCGACGATACAGCAGCGTGTGGTGATCCAGATCGCCGCGTTCCAGCGCCTGCACCGCGGCGCGCACGGCTGGCACATCATCCGGATGCAGTCTGGCCAGCCAATCATCGCTCGACATAGAGGTTCTGCCGTCTTCATGTTTGGCGAACTGGGCCCAACGCATGCCGAATTGCGACTGGCCACTGCGCATATCGCGACGCCAGGTATAGGCTTGGGCGGCATCCAGCACGCTTTCAAAGCGTGATTGCAGATCCATCACGTCGGACAGGTCCTGCAAAACGCCGGTCCATGGTTGTGCAGGATCATCTGCGTCGGGCGGCGTCAGATCAACGCGGACAGATTTGCAGCCAGTCCCGCTTTGCAGCCGCCCCTGCCAGAATGTCGCCGCCCCGCTATGCGCCGCACCGCGCAGGATATCGTCAAAACCGGCGCGATCATGCGGATGGACAAGGCCACCAAACTGCATTGGCACCTGCACGCAAGGGTCATCGACAATTTCCAAGAAGGCCACATTCGCCCAGACAAGCCGGCTTGCGCCTTGGGGGGTCATGGTCAGCCTGAACAGACCGACAGGGATCTGCACAGGTGAGCTTTCACAAAATCGCATGCTCTGCCGCCCCCAGGAAATCTGCGCTGATCCGGTACAGACCCGACGCGCCTTTGCCGCATGCAAAAAACACGGCTACACCCGCCGGTAAAGATAACGGTGCGGACCCGACCATCGCAGGTGTTCGGCGTCAAGCGTCATAGTGATCATGCCCCGTCTGCCGGGCCATCCTGTGCAATCGCAGCGCACCATTGCGCGGTTGCAGCAATCTGCTTTGCAGACCTATGCGCCGGATCGCTGCGCCGCGCAGGTCACGGCTGCGCAGTTTGAAATCCTGCGCATGGTTCAGGCTTGATACCTGCGCATGCAACATCCCCAAAACGGCACAGACCGGCATGATGCGGTTCAGCGCAAACCAATCCGCCTCGTCCAAAGCCGCCAACCTGTCACGATCCACGGCGAAAAGGTCGGCATGTTGTGTCAAATGCGCTGTTTCGACCACATCGGGAACCTGCCACGGCTGTAACAGATCACGTTCCGCCAACCACGACAAAACAAGGCCAAGCCGGTCGATCGCCTGTTGCCGGTCTTGCAGGAACACCAGCGCTGCCGCCAGCACCGGGGACAACCGCCCATCCGCGAAAAAAGGCTCTATCCCCGCCACGCCCAATGTCTCTGGCCAATAATCCGGCCAGAAGGCCAGCGCCTTGCGGTCCGCACTCAGCTGGAACGGATAGCTGCGCAGCAGCCCCGGCACGCAGCCCCCGCGCCAGCAGCCATCCGCCTGGACCTGCAGATTGACCCCCGGCACCGGCCCCAGCACCGCAACGGCCTGCCACTGGGTGCCCAGCTTGCGAAAGGCCACAGGCATGTCCTGCGCCAGTCGCGGCAATTCATCGCCCGTCATCGGAACCAGACCGATATCCCGCGCAAAGCCATATCCGCGCGCCCGTCGCCAGCCCATCCGGCCATGGATATCACAGGATAATGTCATCAATGATCTTACGCCGGTTTGGACGCGACGGGGATCGCGATATATTCAAAGACGAACCGGTCACGCTTGCGCGTCGTCAACAGCACGCTGCCACCGTCAAAAGCGGCCCGCGCATCTGTCCGGTGCGCACCCGCGCAATGTTCGCCAACATGATAAAGAATGCGGTCCCCCTTTGCTGCCGTCGCCACGGCCACCCCGAACGCGCCTTGCCGCAAGCCGGTAATGTCGATCACGCCGGAAGCGGCCCGTTTTTGTGCAGCAGAGGTTCTGCGCAACACAACATCCGTGGCGGACAGGTGCGGGGGTGATTTTCGTGGATCACTGGACAACACGCGACCTCCATTCTTCTTGGTTCCTGATCACGACTTTGGGGGGATTTGGGCAAGTCCTGATCATGACAATGCAGCAAAGCGCCGCGCTGCGGATCATTACGAAAAACGAGGGCAGTTCAAAATACCCAAATATTTGGATATCGTAATCTGGTTGGCCAATGTCCACGGTCGCGCCGCAGTCAGCCCCGTCGTTTCCACGGCCCGCAAACCGCCATCGCAACCGGGTCGGTCATTCCGCGCGTGATTGCCGATCTGAACCACTCTGCCGGTCGGAACCATCTATGGGACAGCCCAGAAACGCCACGGCCACCGCCGCCCAGCTATAGCGGGCATGGGCATGCGCGCTGCGGCTGTCGCGGGTGCCGGGTGCGGTCAGCGCGCGGGATATGGCCCCGCCCAGATCGTCATCCAAGGCGCCCAGCGACGGGTCTGTGACGATATCGCAAGGCCCCGGCACATCATAGGCCGCGATGGGCAGGCCAGAGGCCAATGCCTCGATCAAAACGATGCCAAAGGTATCGGTGCGCGACGGAAAGACAAAGACATCCGCCGCGCGATAGGTATCGGCCAGCGCCTGCCCCGTCAGCGTGCCAAGGAATGCCACATCGGGATAGGCCCGCCGCAACGCGCCCAGCGCCGGACCATCGCCCACCACGACCTTGCGCACGGGTCCGGTCTGTGCGGGTGTCAGGCCCAGAAAGGCGTCAAGGTTCTTTTCGGCTGCCACCCGCCCGACATAAAGCAGGACCGGCACATCATTGCGCACAAAAACAGCCGGTGGATGGAAAACCCCCGCATCGACACCGCGTGACAGCGGCCGGATCATGCCGGCAAAGCCCCAGGCGCGCAATTGCGCGGTGATCGACGGGGTGGCGACATAGGTATATGCGGCCCGATCATGAAACCGGCGCAGCACCCACAGCGTCAGCCTTTGCAGTGGTGCCCGGATCACCCCGGGCGCGCGCAGGGCGATATAGGCCGGAAAATTCGTATGAAACGCCGTGGAATAGGGGCGACGATGGCGCAGGCAATAGCGCCGCGCGGCCCAGCCCAAGGGGCCTTCGACGGCGATATGGATACGGTCGGGGGCATAGCGCACGATCATGCGCGCCAAGCGGCGATAGGGAAACACCGCCAGCGCGATTTCGCGGTAGCCCGGCAAGGGCAAGGTGGGGAAATCCCGCGGGCTGATCACGGCCACGTCATGGCCCAACAGCCGCAATTCGCGGATGATGTTTTCATAGCTGCGCACGACGCCATTGACCTGCGGCGCCCAGGCGTCTGTCACGATCAGGATGCGCTGCGCCGGCGTCACCGGTCGATCCGGCCCCGCATTGCGGGTCGGCACGGGTTGCGCATCAACCGGCATAGCAAGGGTCATCGGGCATCCTGCAACAAGCTTGGCCGAACTAGCGCACCCAAGATGACAATTTCATGTCAGCCCGGCGCAACAGACCAGCCATGGTGTCCCCCTGTGTGGTTTTCGTCACAATCCGGGGTTGAGACAAAACTGATACATGCCGGTCATGTCACTGTCACCCCGCTGGGCGATTCAATACGCGCGCAACGTGCACAAGTGATGGGGTGATTTGATGACCATTGAACGTTTGACCTTTCCGCCACAGCCGCCACAGCGCACCTTGTTCATATCCGACCTGCATCTGGGCGCGCTGTCGTCGCGGCCCGATCTGGTGTTGCGTTTCCTCCAACAGCACCGCGCGGATACCTATGTGCTGATCGGCGATATCCTTGATCTGTGGCACCCGCTGTTGCCGCATTGGACGGCGCAGGATCAGGCTGTCATCGACCATCTGCAGGCCCGCGCACGCAGCGGCGCACGGCTGATCTATGTGCGCGGCAACCATGACCCTGACCCCAGCCTGATCCCGCCCCATGCGCGGCTGGATGCGGACTATGTCGCATCCCATGTGCATCAGAGCTTGCAGGGCAAAAACTATCTGATCGTGCATGGTGACGAGGCCGATGACCGCCTGATCCGCGCGCATATGATGACGCGGTTGGGCAGCCTGATCGACCACGGCCTGCGTCGCTGCGACCGGCTGCTGCGCAAAGTGTCTCGCCGCCAGCCGCATGTGCGCGGTCTGGTTGACTGGTTGCTGATCGCCGCGAACAAGATGCGCTATCGCGGGCGGATTTATGAACAGCGGATGGTCAATCTTGCGCGGACCAAAGGGCTGGACGGGGTGATCTGTGGCCATTTCCACATCGCCGCCCTGCATGACCGTTTCGGCCTGACCTATGCCAATTGCGGCGATTGGGTCGATAGCATGACCGCGCTGGAAGACCCCGGCGATGGCACGCTGCGCCGCCTTGGGGGCCGCGACCATGCGTTCGGCCTTGCGCCGCAGATTGGCGACCGCACAGCTGCGGCAACGCAGCTTGCGCAGAAAGTGATGACCCGATGACACCAGCAACCGATGTCGGAGGCCAGCTTGACGCGGCCGTGTCCCAGCACCCGCGCTTTCATGTCACGGGGATGCAGGAACGGCTGTTTGCACGCCTGTTCGCAGGTCTGGTCTATGCCCAGATCTGGGAAGACCCCGTTGCCGATATGACGGCGCTGGCGCTGCCTGCGGGGGCGGATATGATCTGCATCGCATCGGGCGGCTGCAATGCGATGTCCTATCTGACCGCTGATCCCGCCTCGGTGACGGCTGTCGATCTGTCGCCTGCCCATATCGCGCTGTTGCGTCTGAAGGTGGCCGCGGCCCAGCATCTTGACCAGCCTGCATTCTATGACCTGTTCGGCCGCGCCAACCTGCCCGGCAATCCGGCGCTGGTGCTGGACCGGCTGGCACCGCATCTGGATGCCCGGACGCGCGATTATTGGCTGGGCCGGCATCTGGGCCGCAAAAGGGCCAGCATCTTCGCGCGCAATCTTTACCGGCACGGGATATTGGGGCGGTTCATCGGCGCGGTGCATCTGCTGGCAAAACTGACGCGCACCGACCTGCGCCCACTGTTATCCGCGCAAAGCCTGGACGAACAGCGCCGGTTTCACGCTGCCGTCATCGACCCGTTGTTTGACACGCGGATCGTGCGGGCCCTTGCACGCCAGCGCACATCGCTGTTCGGGCTGGGCATCCCGCCTGCGCAATACGACAAACTGGCCGCCGATGGCGGTGGTGATGTGATCGAGGTGCTGCGCGAACGCACGCGGCGGCTGGTCTGCGAATTTCCGGTGCAGGACAATTATTTCCTGTGGCAAGCCTTTCACCGCGGTTATGCCGACAGGCCAGACGCAGCGGTCCCGCCCTATCTGGCGCGCCAGAATTTTCCCGTGATCGCCGCGCGCGCCGACCGGATCTGCGCGCTGAACCAGTCACTGACCGATCATCTGGCCACACGCGCGCAGGCGGCGCTGGATGCCTATGTGCTGCTTGATGCGCAGGACTGGATGAATGACGCGCAGCTGACCGCGCTTTGGACGCAGATCACCCGCACGGCAAGGCCCGGCGCAAGGGTGCTGTTCCGCACCGGCGGGCGTGCCGATATTCTGCCCGGTCGGGTGCCGGCCGATCTGCTGGCGCGCTGGCAGTATGATGCGCCTGCATCGGCGCTGGCCTTTGCGCAGGACAGGTCGGCGATTTACGGCGGCGTGCATCTCTACCGCTTTGCAGGCTGACCGATGACCGACAAATCACATGCCGCGCTGATGGACGACACATACCGTTATCAGCGGTGGGTCTATGACGCCACGCGGGCCTATTATCTGCTGGGGCGCGATCATCTGATCGCAAACCTTGCGCCAGTGCCGCAAGGGCGGGTGCTGGAAATCGCCTGTGGCACGGGGCGCAATCTGCAGCATATCGCGCGGCGCTATCCGCAGACGGTGCTTTACGGGCTGGATATATCCCGGCAGATGCTGCGCAGCGCGGGTGCGAAACTTGGCGCGCGCGCCATGCTTGCCCAAGGTGATGCCTGCGATTTCGATCCGCAGGCGGCCTTCGGGGTCGCGCAATTCGACACCATCATCTTTTCCTACAGCCTGTCGATGATCCCCGATTGGCAAGGCGCACTGGACCACGCACTGGACCAGCTGGCCCCGAAGGGCCGTCTGCATCTGGTCGATTTCGGGCAGCAACACCGCCTGCCCCCCATCGCAAGGCGCGTGCTGAATGGCTGGCTGGCGCGGTTTCATGTCACGCCGCGCCACAGCCTGCCCAAGGTGCTGTCGGATATGGCGACAAAGCATAGCCTGACGTTGCAGATGCGCGATCTGCACGGCACCTATGCGCAACATGCGATCCTGACGCGGAGCTGATTGGCCCCGCGCGGGCGCAATCAATCCATCAGGTTGAAATGCGCGATCTTGTGCAGGGTGTCATAAGCCTTTGGCGCCGCGCCAAGCACCGGACCGCCGGTGGCCAGCATCGCCTGCATGTCGGGTTCCAGCACATGACCACCGGCTTCGGTGATCATCAGCAGACCGCCCAGACAATCCCATGCATTCATGTGGTGTTCCAGATAGCCCGCCAGTTGCCCGCAGGCGACCTGTGCCAGCATCAGCGCACCGGATCCGTTGCGATAGAACATCCCGCCTTTGGCGACCAGATTGCCGATGGTCGCGGTGATCACCGCTTGCGGGATTCGGTGGCTGGCCCCGATTGCTGTCATGGCACCGGTCAGGTCCAGTGCCGCGGGGATGCGGCACGGGGTATCATTGGCAAAAGCCCCCCTGCCCCGCTGCGCCGAAAACAGGATATCCATCGCCGGTGCAAACGTGGCCGCCGCAACCGTGCGGTTGTCGTGGACCAGCGCAATCGCCACGCACCATTGCGGGATGCCCGACACAAAAGGCATCGTCCCGTCGATCGGGTCGATCACCCATGTATAGCCGCTGGAGCCTGCGGTGGCGGCACCTTCTTCGCCAAGGATGGCATCATCGGGGCACGCTGTCAGGATCGCCGCGCGGATCAGATCCTCGACCTCGCGGTCGGCACGGCTGACTACGTCTTGCGGGTTTGCCTTTGCCTCGATCACCAGCGTATCGCGGGCGTTGAAGTATTGCAGCGCAAGCGCGCCACCCTGTCGCGCGATGGCGCAGGCAAGGTCGTGGCGGGTGGTGATCGGGTCGGGCATGGTGTTTCCTCAGATAACGCGCGTCAGGCCGCTGGGGTCAATCGTGATGGCCACAGGCTGACCGGGTGCCAGGCGGGGTTCGGTGATCGGGCGCGACACCAGCAATTCGCCTGCCCCGCTGATCACCACATATTCGATCCGGCTGCCAAGATAGGTGGCAGAGCCGATCCGCGCCGCACCATCCGGCACCAGCGCGATCCGTTCGGGCCGGACCGACACTGTCGCGGCACCGTCCGGTCCGCCGACAGCAAGGTCAAAATCCGCAACACGAAACCGACCCGCTGTGACAACCCCGTTGATCAGGTTCGCGTCACCGATGAAATCGGCGATAAAACCCGACGCGGGGCGTTCGTACAGATCCTCGGGCGTGCCGATCTGGGCGATGCGGCCTTTTTCCATCACGACGATGCGGTCGGACACGGCCAGCGCCTCTTCCTGATCATGGGTGACATAGACGGCGGTCAGGCCGAAATCCTGTTGCAGCGCGCGGATTTCGGCGCGCACACGGCGGCGCAGCTTGGCATCGACATTCGACAAAGGTTCGTCAAACAGGATCACATCGGGTTGCTGCACGATGGCACGGGCGACGGCCACGCGCTGTTGCTGGCCGCCGGACAGTTCAGAGGGCAGCCGGTCCTGCAACCCCGCTAGCCCGATCTGGTCAAGGATCGCGCGGGCGCGGTCATGCGCATCACGCTTGCGCACCCCGCGGATCACCGGCCCGTAGGCCACGTTGTCAAGCACGCTCATATGCGGGAACAAGGCGTAGGATTGAAACACCATGCCGACATTGCGGCCCGATGCAGGTTCGCGGCTGACATCGCGGCCTGCGATCAGCACTTGTCCGGCGCTGGGAAGATCAAGGCCCGCAATCAGCCGCAAGGTCGTGGTTTTGCCGCAACCGGACGGGCCGAGCAAGGTCACCAGTTCACCTTTGCGGATCGCCAGATCGATACCGTCCACCGCCACCGCATCGCCAAAGCGTTTGACCACGCCGGTAAACCGGATCGCGATATCGGTGGTCTGGGTCATATCTGTGTCTTTCATCTTGTCATTCCGCCGCCACGCCATGCGGCGCATCACCTGCCGGATCGGCGCGGCGCGCAACCCGCCGCTGCCCGACCAGCGCTTGGATCGCGACCACGCAGATCACCATCACGATCATCAGGACCGCCGAATAGGCAGTCGCCAGCGCATATTCACCGTTCTCGACCCGCCCCATGATATAGGCAGTCGCCATATTATAGCGCGCAGTGACAAGGAAAATCACGGCCGATACCGCTGTCATCGCCGTCACAAAGGCATAGACCAGCGCGGTAAAGATCGCCGGCCGGATCAACGGCAGCACAACCCGCCGCAACGTGGCAAAGCCGCCCGCGCCCATGGTCTGGCTGGCTTCTTCCATGCTGCGGTCAATTTGCGCCAGTGCGGCCAGCCCTGCCCGCATCCCCACCGACATGTTGCGGAACACGAAAGCGATCACAAGGATCGCCAGCGTTCCGGTAATATCCACCGGTGGCACGTTGAAGGCGACCACATAGGCGACACCGACAACCGTGCCGGGGATCGCGAATGACAGCATGGTGCCGAATTCAAAGGCGCGTTTGCCAAAAAAATCCTGCCGCGCCACCAGCCATGCGGCAATGATGCCCACCAGCGTCGTCAGCGGTGCAGCCAGCCCCGAGACCCAAAGCGTGGTGATCATCGAATTCCATGCCGACCCGTACAGCGCCAGCCCTTGCGACGAAATCTCGAAAGAAAATGCGGTCCACAGATGCGCAAAGGTCGGCGTCAGGTCCATCCGGCTGATATTGGTGACAAAGCCGCCACCCACGACGATTGCATAAATCCCCAGCGTGAAAATCACCCACGGCAGCACCACCGCCAACACGGCAATCTGCACCGCGCGCGGCAAGGGTGCCGCGACACCGGCATCCGATTTGCCGGTGACAGTGACATAGCTTTTGCGGCCAAGCCAGCGCATCTGCAGCCAGAACGCGACCAGCGTCAGCGCCAGCAGCAACATCGCCAATGTCGCCGCATTCGACATATCGTGCCGCGCGCCCACCACGGCGAAATAGATCTTGGTCGACAGCACCTCGTAGCCGCCACCCAGCACCAGCGGATTGCCGAAATCGGACAGGCTTTCGATAAAGGCCAGCAGGAATGCCGCCGCCAGACCCGGACGCAACAATGGCCATGTCACTGTTCGGAATGTGGTCGCGGGCTTGGCGCCCAGCGTGGTGGACGCTTCTTCCAGCGTGGGATTGATCGCCTCCAACGTGCCAAGCAGCACAAGGAATGTGACCGGCGCAAAGGCCAGCACCTGCGCCATCAAAATACCCGGCAACCCGTAAACCCAGCGGGTGGGCGGAATGCCGAACAGCTCTGCGCCGAATTGCGTCAGGATGCCCGACCGCCCGAACAGCACAATGATCGCCACGCCAACCACAAACGGCGGCGTGATGATCGGCAGGATCGCAATCGCGCGCAAGGCGCGTTTGAACCGAAAACCGGACCGCGCCACCAGCATGGCCAAGGCCAGCCCCAGCAGGGTGGACAAAAACGCCGCCAGCAGCCCCAGCACCAGCGTGTTGATCACCACGCCGCAGCGCGTGCCTGCCCCGTTCAGACAGCCCAACCCCCACAGATCGGATGCGGTCAGCCGTGTGGCAAAGGCCATCAGCACGCTTTCGTCCGCCACGGGCTGGAAGGCGGCAAGCCCCAGTTTGACAATCGGAAAGAACACAAAAACCAGCAAAAGTGCCGTGACCGTCACAACAGCGCCCGCGGCAAAACGTTCGCCCCGACAAAACCCACGCGCGGCCAGCGCATCGGACAGCAAGGCCAGCAGTGCCGCAGCGGTGATATAACCGCCATACCCCAGACCACGCTGGCCCAGTTCGGCTGCCGGAAAGATCGCGCTGATTGCGGTAAATGACGGCCCACGCAGGCCGATTGCAAAAGCCTGCGCCAAAAACAACAACAGCGCGGCCAAGATCAGTCCCAAGGCCGCAGGCCCCTGCAGCCATTGCCGCCGCACGGATGCCAGCGCGATCATCACCGCCACCAGCAGCGGTACACCCAAAAGCCAGCTTTGCCCCGCCAACCCCAGCATGACGGCTGAATTGCCGATCCCGTCGGCAAAACCGGCTGTTTTATACCAAGGCAAGCCAATGGCCGCAAACGCCAGAAAGGCGAGCCAGATCACACCGGCCCGCCTTTGTGTTTTATGCGCGGTGGCGATCACTGCGGCAGGGATCCGATCTCGGCATCCCAGCGCTGCAACAAGCGTGTCCGCTCTTCGCTGGACCCGTAGGTGGCGAAATCGTAATCGATCAGCTTGATGCTGGCCAGATCAGGCGCTTCGGGCGGGGTCGCAGCAGCGGTATTCGATGGCACCTGAAAACTGCGCGCTGTGGCACCCAGTTCCTGTGCGGCAGCGGTCAGCGCCCAGTCGTAAAACGCCTGTGCGGCATCGGGGTTCGGGCCATTGGCGATGATCGACATCGAGCCGATTTCATAACCTGTTCCCTCGCAAGGGGCGACGGTGACGATCGGCGCGCCATCGACGGTCTGCGCCACAGCGTCATGCATGAACACGATGCCCACAGCAGTTTCGCCTGCAGCTGCGGCCTGAATAGGCGCAGAGCCCGATTGCGTGTACTGGCTGATGTTCTGGTGCAGGCTGGTCAGATAGGCGAATGCCTCATCCTCGCCCAGAATTTGCACCAGTGTCGCAAGCAAGGTGTAAGCAGTGCCGGACGAGTTCGGATTGGCGACCTGCACATCATCGTCAAAGCGCGGATCAAGCAGATCGGCCCAGCATGCAGGCGCATCGCCGGTCACCAGATTGCTGTTGTACCCAAAGCCCAGCGCACCGGCATAGATGCCCACCGTGCGATAGCCCGATGTTTCGGCCTGTTGCACGGCCCAATCCTGCAGTTCCGCCAGCATGGGTGACCGGTATTCGGCGGTCAGACCTTCCTGTGCGGCCTGCAGATGCGGATCGCCGGTGCCGCCCCACCAGATATCGCCACGCGGCTGCTGGGCCTCTGCCGCGATCTGGGCATAGGTTTCGCCCGATGACCGGCGGGTCATCAGCACGTTGATGCCGGTTTCGCGCTGGAACGCCTCGGCGGTGACGCGGCACCATTCCTCGCCGACCGAGCAATACATCACCAATTCGCTGGATTGCGCCTGCGCGCCGCCAGTCAGCATCGCGCTGGCAAGCGCCGCTGACATCAAAGTCATGGTCTTTGTCATCTTGATTATCTCCCAAGGGTTGATTCTGCGCGCATGCAAACGCGTCGCCTACTGGTCGCGGGCTAACGGCCAAACATGACGGGGAAATGACAATCCAACATCCGATCCATCCGGTCGGATGTCATCACCGCGTAATAGAGCCGCGTTAGCAGATGACAGCACAGCGCGGCGACACCCGCATGGGCGATGGCCGGTGCGGGTCTGGCTGCAGGGCGTTTGCTGTCTACCCATGCGTCAAAGCCGGATGCGCGCCCGTATCACATGAAAGGACATCACATGACACTTCCCCTGCTTGGCACTGCCGTCACGCTGGACACCTATCCGCCGATCCGCGACTGGGTCTGCGGGCCCGGACGCGCGATCGAGATACAGGATTTCTGCGAAATCGGCGTGCTGGAACGCGACCATGCCGCGCTAATCGGCGCATGGCAGGGCGTGCTTGACGGGCATGGCGGCAAGCGGGCGATCCACGGGCCGTTTTACGGGCTGGACATTGCCACCTCCGATACAGAGGTGCGCGCCATCGTGCAAAAGCGGATGTTCCAAGGGCTTGATGTGGCTGGCGCTCTTGGCGCGGACCTGATGGTCATCCACAGCCCTTTCAATCATTGGCACCAGCTGAACCGGGCAAATTACACCGAAGTCTATCCCGGCCTGATGGATTGCACCGCCACATGCCTGGCCCCCGTGCTGGCGCGCGCGGCGGATATGGGCTGCACGCTGGTGCTGGAAAACTGCGACGACACCGACCCTTTTGCGCGGGTCGATCTGGTGCGCCAGATCGCGCATCCCAACCTGATGGTCTCGATTGATACCGGACATGCGGATATCTGCCACGGACGCTATGACGCGCCGCATGTGGTCGATTATATCGCCGCCGCCGCCGGATATCTGGCCCATGTCCATCTGCAGGATGTTGACGGCTATGCCGACCGTCACTGGCATCCGGGCGAGGGGCGGATCGCATGGGCGCCGGTCTTTGCAGCGCTGGCCGCGCTGCCCGACACCCCCCGGCTGACGCTGGAGGTACGCCGTGACCTGCACCGCCTGCCTCAGACCGTCGCAAGGTTAGAGGCGCTGGGTCTGGCCTGCTGATCCGGCTGACCGATCAGCAACCGTAAATCTGCTGCATTGCCAATGATCTGGCGCGCGATCTGCATGGCATTGCAGATCGCAATTCCTGTATTTCATTGATTTTATTGCTTGCTGCACGGGAAAGGGAGGTTTAAAGGTAACCCCATAAATAGTGGAAATTTGTCGATTAGTTTTCCCAAAAAATCCCCAGCGCAGTATTTCGCACAATCCCCCCGGATTACGCAAGAAACCGCCACGGAACATTTGCACCGCTGATGATCGCAGTCTGTCAGAGCTTTGCGTCGTGGCGCGTGCTGACAAGTGATTGAAAGAGACATCAGTGCAGATCACGGCAACGAAGCTCTCCGGAGTCATGATATTGACTCCTGCCCGCTTTGGCGACGCGCGCGGGTTCTTTTCGGAAAGCTGGAACCGCAAAACGCTTGCGGCGCAGGGCATCACGCTGGATTTCGTGCAGGATAACCATTCGCTCTCGGCGCAGATTGGCACGATACGCGGGTTGCATTTCCAATCGCCCCCCCATGCGCAGGCCAAATTGGTGCGCTGCGGCAGGGGCTGTCTGTTTGATGTCGTGGTTGATATCCGGCGCGGCTCCCCAACCTATGGGCACTGGCTGGGCGCGGAATTGTCGGATCAAAACGGACGCCAGATGTTGATCCCCGCCGGTTTCCTGCACGGGTTCATCACCCGCGCCCCAGATACTGAAATCATCTATAAATGCACGGATTATTACGCGCCTGCCTGTGATGGCGCGGTCCGGTTCGATGATCCCGATATCGGGATTGACTGGGGCCTGCCTGCGGGGGCTGCGCCGATCCTGTCGGACAAGGACGCCACAGCGCCCTTTCTGCGCGATCTTGATACCCCGTTCGTCTTTGAGGGTTAGCCGATGAAGTTGCTGATCACAGGTGGTGCGGGATTTATCGGATCAGCCGTTGTACGGCTGGCCATCGCGCGCGGCCATAGCGTGGTCAATCTGGATGCGCTGACCTATGCCGCCTGTCTGGACAATGTCGCCAGCGTGGCCGACCACCCCGATTATGCCTTTGAACAGGCCGATATCCGCGACCGCGCGGCGCTGGACCGGATTTTTGCCGCCCATCGCCCGGATGCGGTGATGCATCTGGCCGCCGAAAGCCATGTGGACCGGTCCATCGACGGGCCGGCCGATTTCATCGCCACCAATATCACCGGCACATTCAACATGCTGGAGGCCGCGCGCGCCTATTGGACAGCGCAGGGCAAGCCTGCGGATTTCCGGTTTCACCATATCTCGACCGACGAGGTGTTCGGGTCGTTGCCAGCGGACCCTGCCGTCAAATTCACCGAAACAACCGCCTATGACCCGCGATCGCCCTATGCGGCCTCCAAGGCGGGCAGCGACCATCTGGTGCGCGCCTGGCATGAGACCTATGGCCTGCCCGTGGTGCTGACCAATTGTTCCAACAATTACGGCCCCTATCATTTCCCCGAAAAGCTGGTGCCGGTGATCATTCTGAACGCGCTGGCGGGCAAGCCCCTGCCGATCTATGGCGACGGGTCAAATGTGCGCGACTGGCTTTATGTCGAAGACCATGCCGATGCGCTGTTGCAGGTGATAGCCAAAGGCGCATTGGGCCGCAGCTATAATATCGGCGGCGAGAACGAACGCAGCAATCTGGAGCTTGTGCAGATGCTTTGCGCCATTCTGGATGATCTGCGCCCCAAAGCGGCGGGGTCTTACGGCGATCAGATCAGCTTTGTTCCCGACCGGCCCGGCCATGATGCGCGCTATGCGATTGATCCGCGCCGGATGCGCAACGAATTGGGCTGGCGGCCCAGCGTGACGATTGATCAGGGGCTGCGCCTGACCGTGCAGTGGTATCTGGCGAACGAAAGCTGGTGGCGCCCGTTGCAGGCCCGTCAAGGTGTCGGCACGCGGCTGGGGACCAAGGCATGATGCGGGTGCTGGTCTTTGGCCGCACAGGTCAGGTGGCGCGCGCCTTGGCCCGCGCGGCAGGCGATGACATGGCCCTGACCTGTCTTGGCCGCGACCAAGCCGATCTGACCAATGCCGCCGCTTGCGCGGCGATCATCGCGCATACGGATGCGGATATCGTCATCAATGCCGCCGCCTATACCGCCGTAGACCGCGCCGAGGCCGAAGCGGATCTGGCCCATGCGGTCAATACCACAGCCCCCGCCGCCATGGCGCGGGCCTGTGCCGCGCGCCAGATCCCGTTTTTGCACATCTCGACCGATTATGTGTTCGATGGCAGCGGCAGCACCCCGTGGCAGGTGGATGACCTGACCGGTCCTTTGGGCGTTTACGGCCAGACAAAACTGGCGGGCGAGGCGGGCGTGCGCGCCGCCGCTGGCACCCATGTGATCCTGCGCACGTCTTGGGTGTTTTCGCCCGATGGTGCGAATTTTGTGAAAACCATGCTGCGCCTTGGCGCGACGCGGCCCGAGATCAACGTGGTCGCCGACCAGCATGGCGGGCCGACCGCCGCAGATGATATCGCCGCAGCGCTGATCAGCATCTCGCGCGCCTTTCACACGGGACGCGGGATCAGCGGCACCTATCATTTCAGCGGCAGCCCCGATGTCAGCTGGGCCGATTTCGCCCGCGCGATCTTTGCCCATGCGGGCATCGATTGCGCGGTGCAGGATATTCCCACCAGCGCCTATCCCAGCCCCGCCGCGCGCCCTGCCAATTCGCGGCTGGATTGCAGCGCTTTGGCACGCGATTACGCCATCGCGCGGCCCGACTGGCAAGGCAGCCTGCGCCATGTGCTGCAATCCCTGCAAGGAGAGCGACAATGACCCAACGCAAAGGGATTATTCTGGCGGGCGGTTCCGGCACGCGGCTCTATCCGATCACCATGGCCGTGTCGAAACAGCTGCTGCCGGTCTATGACAAACCGATGATCTATTACCCGCTGAGCGCCTTGATGCTGGCAGGTATCCGCGAGATCGCGATCATCACCACGCCGCAGGATCAGGACCAATTCCAGCGCATGATGGGGGATGGCAGCCAATGGGGGCTGGCGTTCACCTATATCGTGCAAGCCTCGCCCGACGGGCTGGCGCAGGCCTATCTGCTGGCCGAGGATTTTCTGGCCGGTGCGCCATCGGCCATGGTGCTGGGCGACAACATCTTTTTCGGCCACGGGCTGGTTGATCTGCTGCGCGATGCGGCGGCGCAGACCACGGGCGGAACGGTCTTTGGCTATCAGGTCAGCGATCCGGAACGCTATGGCGTGGTGGGGTTCGATGCGGCGGGCAAGGCGGTATCGATCATCGAAAAGCCCAAGGTACCTGCGTCGAATTATGCGGTGACGGGGCTTTACTTCCTTGACGGCACCGCCCCCGCCAAGGCGCGCAGCGTCACGCCATCCGCGCGGGGCGAGCTGGAAATCACCTCGCTGCTGGACATCTATCTGGCGCAGGGGACGCTGTCGGTCCAACGCATGGGCCGCGGCTATGCCTGGCTGGACACCGGCACCCATGCCAGCCTGCTGGATGCGGGCAATTTCGTGCGCACGCTGGAACAGCGCCAGGGCCTGCAAGTCGGCTGCCCCGAGGAAATCGCCCATGCCCAGGGCTGGATCGACAGCGCCACCCTGGCCAAGGCCGCCGCAACCTATGCCAAGAATGATTACGGGGCCTATTTGCGCGGGCTTGCAAAGCACGAACACCAGACACAGCCCGCATCAAAGAAAACCTTTTTGAGTAAAGGTGAAACGGGACCCTAAGAAACAGCTGCGATAAAATTATCGCAACCTTGCAACGCAGTTCATCATGACAGCCAACATCCGGACATCATGACCCAGCAAAGAAAGCAAGAAAATGGTAAAAGTTCATTTCGGAAGAAACGACGCAGCAGTTGGATCAAAGCCATGTCCAATGTGTGGAACCAATGACAGCTTTGCACTACTTGAAGTAGAAAGCGATTCATACAATCATAAAGACCTGCATATGAGTTTATGTCGGCAATGTGATACAGCATATTATACTGACGAAGATCCTGTTGATGGCTATGATACTCACGAATTCGCGCAAGATTACTGGTATAACTATGTTCAGAACGGCGCTGGAATATCAGCAATGCTAGAGCCGATCTTTGCGTTGAAATCCGACCCAAAAGGCAGTCTCTTGGATATCGGATGCGGTTTCGGCTATATTCCGCATTTCTGGCAAACGATGGGCCGCGGCGAGGCCGTCGGCTTGGAAATGAGCGCTTATGGCCGTATCGGCGTCGAAAAACTTGGTATAACCGTTGTTTCTGAATATTATACCAATGCAGAAGCGATCAAAGACCGTCGATTTGACTATGTATATAGCAGCGAAGTCATCGAGCATGTTGAAGATCCCTTTGCGTTTATCAATGATAATTTCCGCGGGTCTGGCTGATGATGGGATACTCATACTGAAAACACCAAGTTCAGCCATACTGAAACCCACAAGTGACAAGCATGTTGTCGTTGCGACCTTATCTCCTGGGTTTCACTATTTTGTGTCATCAAAGAACGCCTTGTCCGACCTGCTGACACGCGCCGGATTTGACCATGTCAAAGTCTATGATTCTGGTCATAGGCTATTTGCTTGGGCCTCCCAAAAGATCTTGCCAAATATCGAGATAAAATTTTCGGAATGGGACTTATATCTGGATTACCTGAGAGTATTATCGGCGAATGATGATCATCATGTCGCAAGTGGTGCATTATATCGTGGTATGAAGGATGCTTATAACCTTGGAAAGGTTGACAGAGCCGACTGGTTTTATGACCGTTTCAAGAAAGTGGCAAAAACAGGGTTCAATCTGGATATAACCGATATAACACCTTTTGTTGAACGGTCACGAGATCGCAAAAAACTCGATAATAGCCATGTCCCGTCTTGGACCGGTTGCGCCTTGCTTTACGCCAGCCTTATCGAAGGCAAACGTGGTCAATCCGATGCAGATCAACTGCGACTAATCTCTGGATCCATAGAGGTGATGCAAAAGGAGATTGATCTAGGCGCACAATTTTCTGGCGAGCCTGCATTTTTTATAGAACTTGCAAAGCGGGAACATCAACGGCTATCTTATTTGCATTCCAGCAGCAAGATTGCTGAAAAAAACTTTGACTATACTATCACCCTTCGCCAACCAAAACCGATAAAAGGGAAGGATATATGTATATTTGCCGCCTATACGGAGTCAAATAAAATATCCGACGTAACTGCAAATTATATAAATGAACTTCAAAACAATGGAATCGATGTCATCCTTTGTTTGGCAACGGAAAATCCAACAAACAAAGTGGATATTGATAACATCAATATCAACACTTCCGTCATCTTGAGAAAGAATAACGGTTATGACTTTGGGTCATGGACCAGTTGCCTGAATCATCTTTCCGACTGGCATCAGGCGAACCGCATATTTCTTGTCAATGATAGTGTGTTTCTATTACCTAACCTATTGCCCATGTTCCTGAAAAAATGCAATGAGTGCACAGAGAATTTTATTGCTGCGACAGAATCCTACAATCATCAGCATCATGCACAATCATATTTTCTGATTCTTCAAGGGAAAACTTTGCAAAGCGACGCATTCAGAGAGTTTATCTGCAACCTGCCATTTCTTGCAAACAAATGTGATGTCATTAAAGAACATGAGTTAAATCTGCTTTCGAAAGTAAAGAGTGAGTTCAAACTTTCAACGCGCATATTGTTCCCAATGAAGGATATCTTTTACAAAGCAACACCAGAAAGTTACAGAAATGTGAACGTCACACACACATACTGGCATCACTTGGTATTGCAGGGCCTGCCCTTTATCAAGGTTGAGCTTATAAGAGACAATCCACTAAATATTGGTATCCTGCCTTGGAAATCTGTGTTTATTGCCAATGGCGGTTCTGTGGATTTAGCCATTGAGCACATGTCAATTCCGCGCGACGGAAAGGTCTGGACCGAAGATCACGATATGGATACTCACAAGAAAAATAAATCCAAGTTGATGACAATTCTAAGCGAGTTGAATCATATTCGACTAAATGCACGGGCAAGACGCAGAGCCCGCTTGAATAAATAGTGCGCTATGAAGCCGCTTTATTTACAGTAGCCTCATCGCATGCAGCAGAAATCATCCCGCTAACAAGCCCCTTTTCTGAGCCAAAAACAGGGCGCCCGCCAAGCCTATCGTGATCCGACCACCCTGTTCATCACCGATGGTCCCCCGTCGAATAGGCCCGCAAAAACCTGTCGCGGAACAGATCCATCCCCCATGCCGGCAGCGCGGCATCGGGCAACAGCCCCGGTGTCCAGCCCCATGTGTCGATCATCGCCACGGTCTGGGCCGGGCCGATCACATGGACCGGCACGTCAAAACTGGCACTGCCCGACACGAAACCCGCCGCCTGATGATCCCCCAGGATGATAAACAACGGCATATCCGCCCCCTGCCGCGCGACATAGGACAGGCTGGTCTGCAACGCGTAATCCACCGCGCGGCGATACTGGTCGCGCACGCGGTCACGGTCGCGCCAGACCACATCGGGCGGATCGTCCGATTGAGCGATCTCGTTGAACACAGTGCCGTCGCCCACATCCTCCCAGTCAATCAGCTCGGGCACCGGCACCCAGGGCGCATGCGACGATATCAGCGATATTTCCGCGAACAGGGGCCGCCCGTCGCGCGGGGCCTGCGCCAGCAGCCGGTCATAGGCCGCCAGCGTGAATTGGTCGGGCATCGTTACCCAGTTGAACGGCAACCCCCGATAGCCCAGATCACCCTTGGCCAGGATCGTCTCGAACCCGATGCGCGCGCCTTCGGGCCAGTCGCGGCTGATCGCAGGCACCACGGTCGCGGTGTGATAGCCCGCCTCGCCTGCCAGCTGGAACAGCGTCTTGCGCGGACTGGCCAGCAGCGCGCGATAGCGGATCTGGTCGCTGATCCAAAGCCCCGAGGCGATGGATGTATGCGCCAACCAGCTTTGCCCGCCGGTGATCGGCGCGGTCATCCAGCCTGAACGCATGGCGATCCCGTCGATCTGCGCCAGCTCTGCCTCGGCGGCGCGCAGGGTCGCGCTGTGGGTCGGGCTATACAGCGGGTTGTCGAAACTCGCGCGGCCATAGCTTTCGATGAAGATGAACACGACATCGCGGCCCGCCAGGCGGTCGAACAGCGGGCTGGCACTGGCCAGGGCATCGCTGTCGGCGGCGGCGACAAAGGCCGCAAGTTCCGCCTGCGTTGCGCGGTAAAGGCCCACACGATCATAGGCCAGCCGCGCGGAAAACGCGGCCCCCGGCGGTTTGACGGGCAGCGCCCATTGCCCTTTGGCGGCACCGATCTGGCCCAGCATGACCACGCCGGCCAGCACGGCCAGCAGGCCAAATCCCCCGCGCCAGACCAGCGCCCAGCGGGCAGGCGGCTGCAACCGCACCCAGCGCCCCGTCGCCCACCAAAGCGTGCCAGCCAGCACAAAAGGCACCAGCGCCGCGCCGAAGGCCACCAGATTGCCCGTGACCGGCCCCAAGGCACCTGTCCCCAGTTCATAGGCCGCGCGGATCAACCCCATATCGGTCGCAGGGTTGAAGACGCGATTGTAAGCCACGAAATTCGCATAGTCCGCGGTCTTGAGGATGACGATCAGGCTCAGCACCCCGACCAGCGCCGCGCGCAACATCCGCGCCCGCCCCGGCCATGCCAGCAGCGCGCACAGGATAACCGGCAATTCCAGCGGGAACAGCAGCAACGCCCCCCATGTCATCGCGTTCGGATGGTTCGGCTGGATCAGCACCAGATGCAACAGGGCCGTGGCCAGCGCCAGCCCCGCGATGCGCCGGATCAGGCGCATGCGGCGCGCATCTGCCAAAGGTACCGGATATCAACGCCGAAGGACCAAATCACCAGCGCCAGCGCCAGCGCCGCCAGCCACAGCGCCGCGACCCCCGACAGGACGGGCGCCACCAGCGCGATCAGCACGGCGATCTGGATCACACAGACCAGCTTGCCGCTGAACCGCGGCGGTGTCGGATGGTTCAGCCAGGGCAGACACCATGTCGCCAGAACAAACAGATAGCGCATCATCCCCAGCAACAAGACCCAGTCCCCGACCTTGCCGGTCTGCCAGACGATCAGCGCCAGGATCAGCGCCAGCAGGGAATCGACCTCCATGTCGAAACGCGCGCCAAACCGGCTTGCCAGCCCCGACCGGCGTGCCGCCCAGCCGTCGATCCCGTCACAGGCCAAGGCGATGGCGGCGATGCTCACAACGCTCCAGGCCAGCCGCGGCTCAGCAGCCAGCGCAGGCGCGTGCGGCACAACGGCGGCCAGACCGGCGGTCAGCGTCGCGCGGAAATGCGTGACCAGGTTGCACAGGCCCAGCCGCGCATGCGGGTAATGCCGGATCAGGCCCGCCAGCAAAAACCCGTTCAGCCCCAGATACAGCACCAGCGCCAGCGCGCCACCGGTCCAAAAGGCGCGATCATCCGAGGTGAAAAGCCCGTATACCACCGCAGCCAGCAGCCACAGGTCCGCACCCGCCAAAATAGCGAACCGCGCCAACAGCGGGTCGGGTGCCTTACGGCCTTTATGCGCGCGATCTGCAAGTGTCACAGCCATGCCCCCAGACATAGCACCGCCCTGACCAAGTCAACGCCGATCCGCTGCGCGGTTGACACAAAGACGCGACCCGCCTTTGATGAACCAAAGGAGTCTCACATGCCACAGGGCTATCGCATCCCCGCACGCATGCTGCACTGGGGTCTGGCCATCGCCATCATCACGATGCTGCCCCTGGGCGGGATCATGGTGTCGGACGGGCTGGACCGGGCCACGCAAAATACCCTGTTCATCCTGCACAAGAACCTTGGCGTGGTGATCCTGCTGTTGATGCTGGCGCGTCTGGCCTATCGCATGATGCATCCGCCCGCCCCCCTGCCCGCCCATATGCCCGGCTGGCAGAAAAGGGCTGCGGGGGCGACGCATATCCTGTTGTATATCATGGTCTTTTTCATGGCGATCACCGGCTATCTGCGCGTCACGCTGGGCGGCTTCCCGATCGAGGGGCTGGGGGCCATCGGCCTGCACCCTTTGCTGGCGCGCAACGAGGGCTTGGCCGATATCGCCAAATCAGCGCATTTCTATGGCCGGTTCATTCTGCTTGCGGTGCTGGCGCTGCATATCGGGGCGGCGCTGCACCACGCGCTGGTCCTGCGCGACGGCGTCTTTGGGCGGATCTGGCCGTTCTGGCGCGCCTGACATCTTCTCTTTTCCATAAATACTCAAGGCGGGACAGATCAGCTCTGCGAGACGCTCAGCGCCACTGACAAAACCGCGTGATCATCACGGCAAAGCTCCGCTTGCCCGACCATGGCTGGATTGTGCCAAGGTCATAAGCCACTAGAATGGCCAAAAGAAAATGAAAGCGAGCGCAGGACATGACCACCCACAGACGTTTCATCATCGCGGGGCTGGGCGCAAGCCTGCTGGCGGGATGTGCCACAACGCGGCACAGCACGATGACCACGGGCCGGCCCGCCGCCGGCACCACACCACCCGATCTGCGACCACAGCGCGATGCAGGCTATGACGCTTGGGTGGCGGGGTTTCGCGGGCGTGCTGTGGCGCAGGGCATATCACCCGCCACCTTTGATGCGGGCTTTCGCAACGCGGGCTTTCTGCCCGGCGTGGTAACGCGCGACCGCAACCAAACCGAATTCCGGCGCAGCCTCGAAGACTACCTCGCCATCGCGGCCTCGGACGAAAGGATCGCCAAGGGCCGCGCCGCCTATGCCCGCCATGCGCCGGTGCTGACCGCGATCGAGGCGCGCTATGGCGTCAACCGCTATATCGTGACCGCGATCTGGGGGCTGGAAAGCTTTTACGGCGAACGTCAGGGCGACATTCCGGTGATCGCGGCCACATCGACCCTCGCCTATGAGGGCCGGCGCGGCGCGTTTTTCGAGGCGCAGACGCTCGAAGCCCTGCGCATCCTGCAAGCGGGCGACATCAGCCCCGCGCGGATGACCGGATCATGGGCCGGTGCGATGGGCCATACCCAGTTCATCCCCACGACTTTCGCGCAATTCGCGGTGGATTTCACCGGCGACGGGCGGCGCGACATCTGGTCAGATGATCCGTCCGACGCGCTGGCCAGCGCCGCCAATTATCTGGCGCGCAGCGGCTGGCAGACCGGCACCGGCTGGGGGCGCGAGGACCCGAACGGCGCGCTGGAGCCGCAACCGGGCGGGCCACGGTTTACCACCACCGCCAATTTCCGCGTGATCAAACGCTATAACAATTCCGATGCCTATGCGATCGGCGTGGGCCATCTGGCCGACCGCATCGCCGGTGGCGCACCCTTGCAGATGCCGTTCCCACCCGACCGTTTCGGGTTGACCAAACCGGACCGTATCGCCTTGCAGACCGGCCTGACGCGGCGGGGGTACGACACCCAAGGGGCGGACGGCGTGATCGGCGCCAACACCACCCGCGCCATCGCGGCCTTTCAGCGCGCCCAAGGGCTGGCTGTCACCTCAGAGCCGTCACAGGCCCTGCTGGCCATGCTGCGCTGACCTGTCGAGGCTGTATCGCATGTAATGGAATGGACCTGCACCGTTTCTGTTTGGATCAGGTTTTCGTGTCAGGCAGGGCTCTGTGCGAAGGACAGGGATGATTTACAGCCAAGGGCTGCGAGTTTGCGGCGCGGCTGGTGTTTCGGTCTCGCGCATGCAAGCGGCCGGTCGAAAGGGCCCATGACAGGCCCTTTCGATCCGCGTTGATCAGCCAATGATCCGCGCAAAAGTGGCCGATGGGCGCATCACAGCTTCGGTCTTGGCTGGGTCGGTGTGATAGTAGCCGCCCAGATCCACGCTGGTGCCCTGCCCTGCCGCCAGTTCGGCGACGATTGTGGCCTCATTCTCGACCAGCGCCGCTGCGACGGTCGCAAAATGCGCGGCCAAAGCGGCATCTGCGGTCTGTGCCGCCAAAGCCTGCGCCCAATACAGCGCAAAATAGAAATGGCTGTCACGGTTGTCTTTCTGGCCCACCTTGAATTGCGGCGAATGGTTGTGGTCCAAAACCCCCTGTGTGGCGACATCGACGGCATCCCCAAGGACAGCTGCCTTGGTGTTGCCCGTGGCCTCGGCCAGAAACTTCAGGCTTTCGCCCAGCGCGCAGAATTCGCCCAGGCTGTCCCAGCGCAGGTGGTTTTCCTCGACCAATTGTTGCACATGTTTTGGTGCAGACCCGCCCGCGCCGGTTTCAAACAACCCGCCGCCATTCATCAATTTGACGATTGACAGCATCTTGGCGCTGGTCCCCAGTTCGAGGATCGGGAACAGGTCGGTCAGATAGTCGCGCAGCACATTTCCTGTGACCGCGATCGAGGTTTTTCCCTGACGGATGGTTTCCAGCGACAGCCGTGTCGCCTCACGCGGGGCAAGGATCTGAAACTTGTCTGCCACACCGGCCGCGGCAAGCAGTGGTGCGACATAGGCGATCAGCTGCGCATCATGCGCGCGCGTTGCGTCCAGCCAAAAGATCGCCTGACAGCCTTCGGCCTTTTGGCGCGCAATCGCCAGCTTGACCCAGTCTTCAATCGCCGCCTGACGGGTCGATGCCGCGCGCCAGATGTCACCTGCCTGCACGCTGTGCTGGTGCAGCACATCGCCATTGTCCAGAACCATGCGCACCACCCCATCCAACGGGATCAGAAACGTGGTCGGGTGCGAGCCGTATTCTTCGGCCTTTTGCGCCATCAGGCCCACGTTCTGCACCGTGCCAGCAGTGGTTGGGTCCAGCGCGCCGGTGGCTTTGAAATATGCAATCGTTTCCTCATAGACGGCGGCATAAGAACTGTCGGGGATCACGCAATTGGCGTCGGCGGCCTTGCCATCAGGGCCATAGCCCTTGCCGCCCGCGCGGATCAGCGCGGGGATCGACGCGTCGATGATGACATCCGAAGGCACATGCAGGTTGCTGATCCCCCGGTCGGAATTGACCATATACATCGGCGCACGGTCTGCGATCACCGCATGGATCTGATCTGCAATCGCCGCGCCGTTGGGCATGTCTGCCACCCGGTCCAGCATTGCGCCCAGACCTGAATTCGGGTCGATCCCTGCCGCCGCCAATGCCGGACCATGGGTGTCGAACACAGGTTTCAGAAACTGGCGCACCGCATGACCAAAGATGATCGGGTCAGACACTTTCATCATCGTGGCCTTCAGATGGATCGAAAACAGCACGCCCATCTGCTTTGACGCGGCGATCTGTTCGGCCAGAAACGCATCCAGCGCAGCCGCTGACATGAAGGTCGCATCAACCACGGTGCCTGCGGGATAGGACAGTTTATCCTTCAGAACATGCACCGTGCCATCGGTCGTCACATGTTCGATCCGCGCGCCCCCGGCCTGCGCCGCCGTCAGCGTGGCCGATGTTTCGTTGGACCGGAAATCGCCCGAGGTCATGGTGCTGACGCAGGTCTTGCTGTCAGCCGCCCAAACACCCATCGTATGGGGGTTGGATTTGGCATAATTCTTGACCGCAATCGCTGCGCGGCGGTCCGAGTTGCCTTCACGCAGAACCGGATTGACAGCTGACCCCTTGATCGCGTCGAACCGCGCACGCGCGGCCTTTTCGTCGGCGGTCTGCGGATTTTCGGGATAGTCGGGAATATCATAGCCCTGATTTTGCAATTCCTTGATCGCGCCCGTCAGCTGCGGCACCGAGGCAGAGATATTGGGCAGCTTGATCACATTGGCCGTGGGCGTCTTTACCAAGGCGCCAAGCTCGGCCAGATCGTCGGGCTGACGCTGCGCCGGGGTCAGCCGTTCGGGAAAGGCCGCAATGATCCGGCCTGCCAACGAGATGTCCTTGGTACCGACCGTGACGCCAGCAGCGGCGGCAAAGCTGCGGATGATCGGCAAAAGCGATGCCGATGCAATCTGGGGTGCTTCGTCAACTTTGGTGAAGATGATGTCGGGGACGGTGTCAGCCATGTCATGAACCTGTCTTGTTGTGGTCGGAAAGAGGATGCTTTGCGTTAGCAGACTTCGGCGCGGATGTGAGTCAAAATTTGTATGCGAATGTACACAATAGCCAAGATACTACCATAGCAGTCTATCCCAACAGCCGGTTTTCAACCGACCGCAGATGCGCGCGCATCGCATTTTGCGCAGATTCGGCGTTGCGACCGGCGATTTCATCGACGATTCGGGCGTGTTCGGCAAAGCTGCGATGGTCGGCAGGGGGGCGGGTGCCATTGCGCACCACCCGGCCCCAGGACACCATGCGCCGCAGCATGTTCAGCTGATCAAACAGCGCAACCAAAGTGGATGAACCGCTGCTTTCCGCGATCAGCCGGTGAAAATCATTGTCCAAGGCTTCGTATTCGCGCCATGTCGCGGCCTGTGCCGCACGTTCGATATTTGACCGCAGACGGGCAATGGCGACAGCCGATGCATGGACCGCCGCTTCGCGTGCGATGGCAGGTTCCAGCGCGGCGCGCGCGCGCAAGACATCGGCGGGACTGACCTGCTGGGCCAGTTGGCCAATCGCATCGGGCGGCGCTGATGCGGGGTCCACGTCGGTCAGGAAGGTGCCTTTGCCGACATGACGCCATAGCCGGTTTTCCTGTTCCAACACCAAAAGCGCGCGCCGCAGCTCGGCCCGGTTCAGCCCCAGATCGACGCAAAGCATCCGTTCGGGTGGCAGGCGTTCGCCCGGCTGGAACGCGCGGTCGGCAATATAGGCGCGCAGCTGGGCAAGTGCGGCATTGCCGGAAACACCCGATCCGGCCGCCGTCGTCGGAGGGATGATGTCGCGCGGCAAGGAAGGATCATTGGGCATCGCTATCCAATAGCAAAATTGGTTTGGCCCGTCCAGAATGATCATGATTGATTTAGATGCTGCAATCTGGGATGAAGACCCGAATTTGAACAGGAGAAGCCGGCCCATGTCAAACTACGCATTCAGCCCGTCACCCGTGGTGACACTGCCAATCGAAGGGTCGGATGCGCTTTTCCCGGTCCGCAGGGTATATTGCATCGGGCGCAATTATGCCGCCCATGCCATTGAAATGGGCCATGATCCGGACCGCGAACCACCATTCTTTTTCCAAAAGAATCCCAATAACTTGACCATTGGTGACAGCTTTCCCTACCCCGAGCAGACCAGCGACGTACATCACGAGATCGAAATGATCGTCGCGTTGAAATCGGGTGGCAAAAATATCCCGTTGGACAGCGCGTTGGACCATGTGTTTGGTTATGGCGTCGGATTGGATATGACCCGGCGCGATTTGCAAGGCATGGCCAAGGAAATGGGCCGTCCGTGGGAAATTGGCAAAGCCTTTGAAGATTCGGCCCCTGTCAGCGCCTTGCGCCCGACATCGGACGTGGGCCACCCGGCTGCCGGATTAGTTCAGCTCAAGGTCAATGGCACATCAAAGCAGACCGGCGACTTGAACCAGATGATCTGGAAAGTGCCGGAAATGATTTCCTATCTGTCTGATTTCTTTGAACTTGCAGCGGGCGACGTGATCATGACCGGCACACCTTCGGGGGTTGGTGCCGTGGTTCGTGGTGACGTCATGGAATGTCATGTCGCAGGCGTGGGTGACCTGAAAGTCACCGTGATCTGACTTTGGTCTGAACCAATGCGCTGTCAGCCCGAAAGGGTTGGCAGCACCCGGTCGCGCACCGATGCCAGATGCTCGCGCATCCGCTGTGACGCCAGCGCCCCGTCGCGGGCCAGTATGGCCGCGCAGATCGCCTCATGTTCGGCAAAACTGCTGTGATCATCGGGGGGTTTGCGGCTGGTACGCGGCTGACCCCATACCGTCGATCGCCGCACAACGTTCAAAATGTCGAAAAGATAGAACAAAAGCTTGTTATGCGTGGCCTTTGCGACCGCGTAATGCAGGTTGTTGTCCCAAGCCTCGTAGCTGCGCCAGTCAGAGGCCGCCCGGCAGCGCCGGTTGCAAGACTGGATTTCCGCATGATCAGCCCGCGTGCCATAGACGGCCGCCAGCCGCGCCAGCTCTGGCTCGATGACCAGACGCGCTGCAATCACCTGCGCGGGGCTGGCCAATTCACCCAAATAGGCCACATCCGCCAAATTTAGCACCGGACGCGCGCCGATGAATGTGCCGCGTCCGACATGGCGCCAGATCAGGCCGTCCTTTTCCAATTCCGCCAAGGCTTTACGCAATTCTCCGCGGGTGACGCAAAACCGATCTGCCAGGACACGCTCGGGTGGCAAGCGGTCATTATGATTGAAACGTTCGGCCGAAATATAATCCTTGATCTGCTCGGCCAGCAGGATCGCGCCAGATTGCTCCATGTTTGACCAATCTCCGTATTGGTTATGCCAACTTTCTATGCATATGGCAAAAACGTAGCTAGCGTAAGACAATTGTGATGCGAATCCGCTGCGATCCATTCCTGACAGCAAAACCAAATCTGCCTGAATGGCCAGATAATATTGTGACAGACCTTTACCTTTTGCACTGCCCCATAAACTGACAAAGAAAGCCTCTTTTCATGCGATTTGCCACGATCTCTCTGCCCACTGGCCCTGCCTGCGCGGTCCAGATGGCTGATGCACGGTTTTTGCCCGTGGCCGCCGCCTGTCTTGCCTGTGGCGTCACCGATACGGCGCTGACAGATGGCAGCCTTCAGGCCGTGATCGAAGGCGGGGATCGCGCATTGTCCACCCTGCGCGGGGTTCTTGCGCGTGCGGATGCAAATGATGCCGCATTGGCAGGTTTGGCAATCACCGCCCCCAGCTTGCTGGCGCCACTGCCCCGGCCACGAAAGAATGTATTTTGTGTCGGCCGCAATTACGCAGAGCATATCGCCGAAGGCGCGCGGGCGCAAAACACCACTGTCGCCGTGACCGAAGTGCCAGTCTATTTCACAAAACCCTGCACCGCGGTGATCGGGCACGGGGCCGTGGTTCCGATTTTTCCCGCTGTTTCGTCACAGATCGACTATGAGGTAGAACTGGCCCTGATCATCGGCACTGCGGGCCGCGACATCCCAAAGGACCGCGCCTATGACCATATCTGGGGCTATACGATCCTGAACGACGTTACCGCGCGCGATGTGCAGCGCCGCCATGGCGGGCAGTATTTCAAAGGCAAAGGCTTGGACGGGTCATGCCCCATGGGGCCGGTGGTGGTGACAGCGGATGAATTCAGCGATCCTCAGAACGCCGGCTTGCGCACGCTGGTCAATGGCGAATTGCGCCAGTCCAGCAACACAGCGCAGATGATTTTTGACATACCTACGCTGGTTGCGTCTTTGTCAGAGGGTTTGACGCTAGAGCCGGGTGACATTCTGGCCACCGGCACGCCTTCGGGGGTTGGCTATGCCATGGTGCCGCCGACTTTCCTGAAAAACGGGGATGAGGTTGTCTGCGAAATTGATGGAATCGGACGTTTGGCGAACCCGGTTCGCAGCGTCTGACACTTGCGCACCGGTCGTCAGAACCGGACGCGACCTACAGAACGAATAAGCATCCTGGGAGGATAAAAACATGATCAAGAGACGCAATTTCAATACCATTTTTGCAAGCACGGTGGCACTGGCGCTTGCCGGTCCGGCATGGGCGCAAGACATGACCAAGGTCACCTTCGTGCAGCCCAGCCCGTCGTCCATCAACTCTTTCAACGTCTTTGTGGCCATCGGCGAAGGCTATTTTGCCGAAGAAGGTCTGGACGTCACCGTCGAGGCGATCAACGGTTCTGGCGCGGTGCTTCAGGCGCTGTCGTCGGGTCAGGCGCAATTCGGCCGCCCCGGCCCTGGCCCGGTTCTGGCCGCGCGCGAGCGTGGTGTGGACATGGTCTTTATCTATAACTTTGCAGCCAAGTCGAACTTTGGCGTCGTGGTACCGCAGGATAGCCCTGTGCAAACTCCGGCCGACCTTGCTGGCCAAGTAATCGGCACCGGCACCGCCGATGGCGCCGAAGTCGGCTTTGCCCGCAACGTGATGTCCGGTTCCGGCCTGACCGATGGCACTGATTACACCTTTCTGACCGTGGGCGATGGTGGTCCGGCTGTGGCGGCGTTCCAGCAAGGCGCGATTGCGGCCTATTCGGCATCCACCGCGGATGCGGCCATTCTGAACCAGCGTGGTCAGGCCGTGCGCGAAATCACGCCAGCTGAATTCGCCCGCTTTTTCGGAAACGGATTTGTCACATCGGGCGATCTGATCCGCAGCAATCCGGACCTGGTCGAAAAATTCGTGCGCGCCATCTATCGGGGCCATGTTTTTGCCCTTGATGATGCGAACCGCGAAACGGTGTTGGCGCATCTTGCTGCGGGCAACCCGCAGGAAAGCGAAGACGTGGCCTTTGCCGCGGCCTTGTTTGATGCGGTGCGCGACAAGACCATTCCGGTCGATATGAGCAATGGTCTTGGCTATCAGCCGCCAGAAGTGTGGGAAGAATGGCAGGAAACCCAGATCGCCGGTGGCGATATGGCCGGCCCGCTGCCCGATCTGACGGCAGCCTATACCAACGACTTTACCCTGAAAGTCAACGGGAGCGCGAACTGATGCAGGCTGCCGCAGCAATGATCGACCAGACTGCGCCCGCGGGCGAGCCTGTCTATCAGCTTCGCAATGTGGGCAAGACCTATGCCCGCAACGCGATCAAAGCCTTGGAAGGGGTCAATATGACGCTGACCAAGGGCAGCTTTTCGTCTGTCATTGGATCGTCAGGCTGCGGCAAGTCTACACTATTGAAAATCATGTCGGGCTTGATCCCGCCATCCACGGGGCGGGTTGCATTACAAGACCGCCCCGTCACCGGCCCCCGCCGCGACATTGGCATGATGTTTCAGCAGGCCGTGCTGTTTCCATGGCGGACCACACTGGAAAACATTGTGCTGCCCATTGAAATCCGCGACGGCAAGGCCGCCGCCAAAGCCGCCCAGGTGCAAGCCAGAGAGCTTTTGGAACTGGTGGGTCTGAAAGGGTTCGAAAACACCTATCCGTCCGAATTGTCGGGCGGTATGGCCCAGCGTGCGTCAATCTGCCGGATGCTGATCACCGAACCTGCCGTTTTGCTGTTGGACGAACCTTTCAGCGCGCTGGACGAATTGACCCGTGATTTCATGAATATGGAATTGCAGCGTATCTGTTCATCACGCAATGCGACTGCTTTCCTGGTCACACATTCCATTCAAGAAGCCGTCATTCTGTCTGACGTGGTTTATGTGATGAAACCCCGCCCCGGCCGTATCGCCGAGGTGGTGCCAATTGATCTGCCACGCCCGCGGACGCTCGATATGATGACCACGCCAAAGTTTGGTGATCTGGTCGAACATATCCGTGGGTCGCTGGACAAGGAGGCCTTTAAATGAACGGACTAGAACGTATTGCCGATGTGTCGCCATCCTCATCCGATGACACCGTCTGGAGCGAACAGACAAGCTGGGTAGACCGCGTCCCACGGGCCGTTCAGATGCTGTTCGTCTTCGTCATATTCATTGCGCTGTGGGATTTTGTGACCCGCTTTGGACTGGTCAGCCCGATCATTCTGCCGACACCGCTTGAAACCTTCAACGACCTGATCTTTGTCGGCAAGAACCTTGGGACCGGCGGCTATATGCTGCCCGCGCTTTGGATCACCCTCAAAGAGGTGTTCTATGGCTTTATCCTGGCCATTGCGATCGGCTTTGGTCTTGGGGTCATTGTGGGTGAAACCGCCTTTGGGGAAAGGGCAATCATGCCCTACCTCGTGGCGATAGACACCATGCCAAAGGTTGCCTTTGCCCCGCTTTTTGTAGCCTGGCTGGGATTCGGGATTGAAAGCAAGGTGGCACTTGCTGCCTTTATCGCCACTTTTCCGATCATTGTCGGCACGGCAGCGGGCCTGCATGCCGCCGATTCCAACAGCCGCAACCTGTTCAAAACCATGGGCGCATCCCGTTGGCAGACGCTGCTGAAGATGAAATTGCCTATGGCACTGCCCCAAATCTTTACCGGTCTGAAAATCGGCTCGGTGGGCGTGATGGCCGGCGCGATCACCGGCGAATTCCTTGGTGGTGGCAAAGGTTTTGGCGAACTCATCCGCACCGCCGCCAGCCAGTTGAACACGCCACGCGTCTTTTCGCTGATCCTGTATCTGTCGGTAATTGGTCTGGGGTTGTTCGCCTTTGTCTCCTGGGTGCAGCGCCGGTTCGTGTTCTGGCACAAGGAACGGGTCTCTGCCGGGGGCGAATAACGGATAGGCGCCATTCCTGCCGAAACCATCGCCGACTTTGCCATCCGCGCGTTCATCAGCCTTGGCGTCCCCGAAGCGGACGCCAAGGCTTTTCCAGTCTAACGGTCGAGACGGACCTTCTTGGCTATGATATCCACGGGCTGTTCCGTTTGCGCCAATATGTGAACCGGCTGCGGGACAAAGGCTTAAACGCAACCGCAAGCACCTTGGCCTGCCCGACGAACTGACGGCGATGGACACGCGCGCTGGGGGCAAAGCTGTTGGGCGCAAACCCATATGCGTTGCGCGATGCGGCCCAGCACCGGGCCCTGACCACGACCAGCGGCTATGATCGGGGCCGGTCGGCATCGGCGAATAATGTGGTCAAGCTGCGGCAGGGAAAATCGAACCGTCCGAGAACATCTGATCACACTTGACCACACTTCCCACTCTGAAACCGCTAAGTGCTTGATTTTATGGTGCCCCCACACGGGAAGAGGGAGCAGATCAAACCGACTGGAATACCTTAATTTTCAGATACTTAGCAGATATGCCGTTCCCAAATGTGTCCTTGAAGGTGCCTGAAATGTGCCCCTAAGGCAAGGGACATTCTCAAAGTCTGCTTGTGAAGCCGATAATCAAAGAACTGCAAGCCGATGAGTAGACCAATTTCATCAGGTCCTCTAAGTCCTTGGTTTCTTTCAATTCGCTCACAAACATCTTTCTCAGAGAATTGAGGTGCTGGTAGACCGCTTCGACCTTTCGATTTGAAAAGCTCAGGTCCCACTCATGAGCGCACCTGTCCCGAATATGTCTAATTGCGTTAAGGGCATCACGTTCTTCGGCGGTAATGATATCTTCCTGAGCCGCCAATTTTATCTTGTCTTTGAAACCTGAGGGAATGGACGACGCGCCCTGCCCCTTCATCAATCGAACAAGCATGTCATCCAGCATGATACCCCACACCAGCCCTATGCCACGCATAGTCCCCCGCGCATTCTCTGCGTTCGCCTCTTGAAGAAACATCTCCAGCTCGGGCCACTTTGCAGACCAGTCAGCCTTGGCGTCGTGTGTGAGTATTGCGTCCGCTTCGTCAGAACTAGGGCGTGGCGTGAATGGACCGATAGGCCCATACTCACCGTTGATCAGTCGACCAAAAAGTTCTCTTCCATGAGCCTCGGGGTCGAAAGGTGAAGCCGTAAATGGCAGCTCAGTTCGCCACTCTGCGAACTTCACCACACAGTCAATTGTTGTTTGCTCTGCATTAGACCAGACTAGTCGATGGACCGACTTCACCGTTCTCGCCATATCCTGTCCATCACAACTGTCTTGGCCAGCAAACCAGAACCCGAATTGTTTCACCACAAAAATGTCTGGCCCAGAGGTACATCGCGGGGTCCCTGCGCACTGCTGCCTCAACATGATCCCAGTATGAGGACCCTGCCCACGATTGCCGCAGGCTGCGCACCGCGCCGCAACTGTGACCTGATCGACCGTAGTAGAGCCGGGAACTCGAGAAAATTGTAGGCAACCGAGGGCTCAATTTCTTCACATTTCAGCCTCATCTAGGTGTTTCAAGTGCCACACCGACAACAAGTAAACTTGATAAGTAGGATACAAAATGAAGAAAACCCTGATCGCTTTCGCAGGCATAGTAACACTCACGGCATGTGACATGCCTCCAATAGTTTCTGATTATAACGGCGATAGCGTCACTGTTGTAACCTCGTCATTTCAGACAAGGGAAGCAGCATTACCGGCAGCGCAAGCCGAAGCTACTCGAATCTGTCAGACAGGCGGAAGAAATCGGGCAGAATACGCTTCAACTCGCACAAACCCGAACACCTATGAGAATTTCAATCTGTTCCTCTGCCTCTAACGGCAAGTAAACGTGTCCGCCACGGGGCATATCAACTTGTGGCGGAAGCGTCCTTAACTGCACCTTACGCCGTTTTTGGAAGCACTGACGCGGTAGCAATCCGTATTTAAATGATGAGCGCTGGAGACCTGCGTTGCACTCTTGCACAACACGCACGGACCGCCCGATTTACGCTGTGGGAGTTATCGGACACCGGGGAGGTTATACAAGTCTTCGCTTACGTATGCGGACATCCACCGAGCGCCCGTTGCGTCTCGCTGATCACTACCCTTAGAGATTAAATAAAGAAGGATGGTGCTGTGAGAAAGGATTAAATTCGACGATTTTTATCATAAGCCTTTGATTTATAATATATATAAATTTGCGCGCCGTCAAGCTTGGTGTAGAACCTTGATGTGAACTAGTAGCAAGAAAACGGCTCCCAAATTTCAGCCGCCCCAGATGCTCCCTGCTGCTGTAACCACTACGTCGAATGAAGCTCGATCCAATGCTTTCAAGAAACTGCGCGCTTGGCTGGACTTTTGATCTAAGGTCCATCAATGTTTGGCGACAGAACAGCCCTCTCTGTCAGTATGACTAGCGACCCTTTGAAGGAGTGTATTTATTGCTTGTTTCTCGAGAACACTTTCTGCGCGCCGCACTAGAAATTGGAAAAAGCGGTGAAAACGATACTCTACCTTATGACATTGAGGCTGGATTTATTCGAGATAGAGCAGAAGATTTTTCAGTTATTTGCTTTAACCTGTTCGAAGCCATCAACGCAAGAAATCAAAAAAATGCGGCAGCATATGTAAACGAATTAACCATTCGTGCTGAACGCCTTCTAACGCCGTCAGGCTCTCATGGCTTTAGGATCACGACGAAAATCCATCCATTCTGGAACCTCTACTTAAACGGATTGGGCATAGCCATTGCTGAGGCGAATGAAGCTAATCGCAGTTCCAGAGCACATTCCTATCGCCTTGGTGGAGAGGCACCCTCATACTTTGATCGAACTCGATCTTGGCGAACATACAAGGAGGCCACCCTTACAGAAAAAACACTAAGCGTTGCCGGGTGTGTAGTAGTTCAAACTGACATTTCGAGCTTCTATGAACATATCTACCATCACCGCCTTGAAAATGTTATCCGTGATCTCGGCGATGCTAATTCAACCGTACCTGTACAGATTGACCGCATTTTGAGCAAGCTTGCTTCGGGCCGCTCATTTGGTCTGCCTGTCGGGGGGCAGTGTGCACGCATCTTGGCAGAGGTGATGATGACGCCAATCGACAGGTCGCTTTCAGATGCAGGTATCGTTTGGCACCGCTATGTTGACGACTTCACGCTCATCTGTACGTCGCAACAAGACGCATACAATGCGCTATCCGTCCTTTCTCATGCTCTTGCCGACTACGGCTTGTCACTAAATAGAACCAAAACAACTATTCTGAGCGCAAAGCACTATTCGGACTACGTCGCTGCACAACTGGGTGACGGTGAAGATGCAAGCGTAGCTCTCAGAGAGCTTGATTTGCACTTTGACCCTTACTCGGACGAAGCCAGTGCAGAATATGAGCAACTTAAGAAATCATTTGAGGATATAGACGTACAGTTTTTGTTAGACCTCGAGAAAGAAAAATCTCAACCTGATGGCTTCGTCTTAGCGCAGGTTGGCCGCGCGTTGAAATTTCAGGAACCATTAGTTGCGGCGCAACTTTGTGCGACACTATTGGACCCAAAAAACTTGGACTCTTTTCGCGCTTCGTGGTCAAAAATAATGCGTGGGGTTTATTCTGTTCGGGCGAACGAAAGTTTTGAAGCGGTTTTTCAGCAGATAGATGATCTTCTCGATCAAGTGCCAACATCCGCGCCCCATCTCCTAATGCCGGAAGCTAACAATTTACACTATCTTCGTGCCATTCGTTTTGCACGCACAGACGCCCGAGGAGCATATGTAAGGAGGGTGTTCGATACTAGCACATCCCCTACCGTCAGGCGCGCTTGTATTGACTGTTGGCGTCAATGGCCAGACAGGGCGAGCTTCATTCGATTGAGAAATCAATGGCAGAACCTGAGCCCCGATGAACAACGGATGCTTTGGGTGGCCGCAGGGGAATTTGGCGACGACGGCGGCAAAGCGCGGGATCAGCTTCGTCGTTCGTTGGACCAAGCATGGCGTTTAGGATTTGAGGCAAGCAAGGAATCAACATTTGCAAGCTGTTTCGCGGAGTGGGCTGAAAATGGCGCTTAGCCGACTTCCATTCCGAGACCCTAGGACTGTTGCGCGGGATATACCGGGAGTCCTTGACGTTTTGTTTCCTCGCCTGAGTGGCGGACTCGTTGCACATTTCAACCGAACCGCAATCAGTTTTGAGGGGTTGATCGCCGTTCCAAATGAATTGATCGGACAAAGTAACCTTCAAAAGGCAATGCTGTTCGAGTTAGCTACCGCCCGCGCTGAAGCGCTTCTTTCCGAGAATGCCGATGCTGACTGGGATCAATGTCTACGACTGGCCGCAAGACGGCAGAGTAGGCACTATGATGCCAAGGTCCCAGCCAAGATAGACGAATTCGATAAACAGGTCGCGGAGCACGCAGCACAGAACCTCGTCGCAATGCTTCGCAGTATGCAACAACGTGACCCAGAAGTAGAGCTAGAGATTAGCCCCCCCATTCCGGGGCTAGGGTGGATTGCGTCGGGCACTGCTGACTTCTCACTCGGAAGCACATTGATTGAGGTCAAACATACAGACCGGAATTTTGTATCGGGAGATTTTCGTCAGATTTTAATGTATTGGCTATTGAAGTATGCGTCATCGATTGAAGGTGAAGTTGAAGTTTGGTCAGACTGTATTCTACTTAATCCTAGGCGAAATTCTGCGCTATTAATCAACTTTGATAAGTTGCTCTATTCAGCGTCAGCAAGTTCTAACCGTGTTGAGTTGTATGAACTATTAAGGTCCATCACCGGACAAGATCTTGAGTGGCGATAATATTTCATGATCTCATTGCCAGTTTACCTTGAAGGGTCAAAGCGTGAAGTTTGCGATTGTTGGGGCTGAGCGCCAAGAACCTCAGCCAAAGCTAAAAGGCCACTGCCCCGGTTGTGGGGAGGAAGTGACTGCCAAATGTGGCACGCAAAGGGTTTGGCATTGGGCGCACAAGGGGCGTTTGACATGTGACCCTTGGTGGGAGACAGAAACGAGGTGGCATAGGGCGTGGAAGAACCGCTTCGCCTTATCGTGGCAAGAGGTCCCACTGCGCTCAAATGAAACCGGCGAACTTCATATTGCAGACGTCAGGACACCTCAGGGGCTTGTCATGGAATTTCAACACTCCGCAATTGATCCCGTCGAGCGCACTTCTCGAGAAAGCTTCTATCAAAATATGCTTTGGGTGGTGGACTGCACCCGGCTTAAAACAGACGTTCCACGGATAGATGAGCACTTGCCCAACTGGCGCTCTCTGCAAGAAGGCATTGTCCAAACCCATCTAAACCCTGCCGGTATTCTACCAAGGCGGTGGCTAAACTGCGCGGTCCCTGTGCTCTTCGACTTCAACGGGTTCACTGATAGCGCAGATAAAGACCACCTAATCTGCCTTCTTCCGGGACGATTTGATGGAAGCGCTGTTTTCTTTGCTTTGAACAGCGCCACCTTGGTCGCGGTCGGAAACAACAAAGCCGGTATTTTTGATTGGCAGGAGGTGCACAGGAAGCTTTTTGAGCGCAAGCTGCAAGAGTTAAGGGCCGCGACGCGGTTTCGGCTGCGATACCGCCGTCGTCGGTAGCCGCGAGAATTTCAGATAATGGCATCGCGGTTAAATTTAGCAGAAAAATTTAAGGCCCTGACTGATCGGTTAAGGCGGAACGCTTCCCCCCCCTTGACCCTCGGGGGTCTGCACTCCACCGAGATTGAGACGGTAGTGCGTGTCTCACAGCCCACGCCTTCTTCGGTCGCTTTAGGGAAGAGGTGGAAGTGTTTCACAGAAATCTTCTTGATAGTTTGACACGATTCAGCGTCTCAGGTCTCAGGCCTAGTGAGACAATTAGTAGATACACCCAATGCCGATCGGATATGCCAGAACCTCGACCCTCGACCAAAAGGCGTGGCTTGAAGCCCAAACCCGCTACCTTCACGCCGCCAGATGCGAACGCATCTTTGAGGAGCAAGTTTCGTCCGTGGATGCCGTCTAGCGAGAAGCCCTTGCGTAGTCCTGAGGTTCGCCCGTGACGGTGACACTCTGGTCGTCACCAAGCTCGACCGCCATGCCCGTTCAGTGGCGCATCTGGTGGAAATTCTCGCACAGTTGGAGGCCAAGGGCGTGTCCCTTCGTATCCTGGCAATGGGAATCGATACCTCGCCCCCTACCGGAAAGCTTATGCTTACCTTCCTCGGATGCGTGGCCGAGTTCGAGCCTGAGATCATGTTGGAACGCCAGCGCGACGTCATCGCCAAGTTGACGATCTCAATCCCGTTCTGGTCTGGCAGGAGGTAAATGCCGAAGGCTAAGCGACCGGATGCCTCGTTTTTCTGGACGGACACTACAGGTTTGCCGCCTACGTCACCGCCAAAGGACACCGTGCTGCGATAAATGCGTCGATGTTCAGTCTATCTCGACAGAGGACATGCTGGCTGCTGTGAGGGCCAACTCGCAGGAAAGCCTACCTTTGACCAAGAACGAGCGGATAGATGCAGCTTGACGTCTTGTTCGCCTTCTGGTTAAGCGCATCACTGTTCCGACCGTGGCCAAGTCCAATGGGGTTGATGCGGCCACAATCGACCTTATGCGCAAGCGATGGCTCGTTAATTTGTCCCCGATGCAAGTGCAGGCTTGATCGCTTTGCGACCTAAACGAAATATGGTCAATCTTATTTGGGGGTTACGACCCAATCCATCACTTCGGCCATTGCCATAGTCGCCGCCTTATTGACTATTGCATCCTGAATAATTGAAATCGCTGCAGATACTTGCACATGTTCACCAGCCTCGTCGTTGAATGGTATACCCGCCTGCCGCAAGTAAATCTGGACGTCATTGCTACCATCATAGCAGTTTACCATTTGTAACCAGTAATACATTTCAAGTTCACGACGAAGCTCAACCTCAAACGTTCCCAACACCATCTGAGCAGTTTCAATACATTGGTCGGTGTGGCTGGTAAGACGATCCAACGCATATTCTCTTGAGTTGATTACTCGCTCCAGACGATCACCCGAGCCGCTAAATTCATTGGCAATCCACTCTTTCTCTGACGGTGAAAGCCTTGGGACGCGGGTGTCGAAGTCAATCCAATACGCTAGGATTGCAGAAGCGAATTGCTGCCGCATCTGGATATTGGGTTGGGCCTCTGAATGTGGAATGGCGAGGTGAACTTCCCGTGTAAGTTCCTTCGTTCCGCTTATAGTCGATCCTGCGACTCCGGTTCCAAGAATTACGATAGACCCACCTAGCAGCATCTGCCGCGACTTTGACTTCCACATTTACATCACCCTGTCCAAGATTAATGATTTGATAGCTATCGCGCTCATCCCCAAACGCCAAATCATTTCACCGCAAAGATGTGAGGCCCAGAGATATATATAGCGGTCCCCGCGCCCCCCCTTGCCACCCCCGTCAAAACCTTCCGCACGACACTCATATTCACCTACGGAAATTCTCAATTAATGCAGCAAAAGCCGTGAATTAACGCAGGTTTCGGTTACGACTCATGAAAGCTGTACACCTGATCGGCGCGCTCAACCTCAGCAGGTGCCTGCCTAATGTCCCACTTGCCCGTTCGCCTTGGTCACTTCGAACAATGCGCCCAGCGCGAAACCGTCAAGCACACCCTTAGGACCACCTGAGAAGACACTGGGAAGGTGATCGTCGATATGCCCCTCATCAGCGTGACCTTCGCCAACCACCGCAAGATTGCTGACTTGTAACATCCACAACGTTCCTTGATATTTGCAACAGCCTGACTCACAAGGCGATAACAGCCCCCCAAACAGTGAGTCAGGCCATGCAACAGTTCGTCCTCTACCGCCGCGTCAGCACCAAGGAACAGGGGAACTCTGGGCTTGGACTATTGGCCCAGCAGCGTGATATTGACCTTTTCTTGGCCACATATGCTGAGACCCCTTTCGAGATCATCGGAGAGTTTGAAGACGTGCTGTCCGGTGCCGACAACAGCCGCCCCGCCCTTACCGCTGCTGTCGATCTGTGCCGCAAAACAGGTGCCACGTTGTTGGTTGCCAAGCTGGACCGACTGTCCCGCAAGGTGTCGTTCATCGCCACCCTGATGGAAGACCCCAAGTTGACCTTCCGTGTCGCCTCCATCCCGATGGCCTCCAAGATCGAACTGCACCTGTATGCCATGCTGGCAGAACAAGAGCGGGACTTCATCTCCCTGCGGACCAAGGCAGCACTGGTGGAGGCCAAGGCCAGAGGGTCCAAGCTGGGGGGCCTTCGCCCCAAGACCGAGGAGCGGAACAAGGCCATTCAGGCCAATGCCAAGGCCAGAGCCGATAAGGTGGCCCTGACGGTGCAGCCGCTAAGGGCACAGGGGGCAACCCTGAGGGAGATCGCTGAGGCCTTGAACACGTCAGGCGTAGCAACAGCCCGAGGGGGACACTGGCAGGCATCGCAGGTGAAAAGGGTCTTGGAGCGGCTGGGCTAATACGCTCAGTTGTATCTTACACAAGTGAGGGGAGACCGCTGCGGAACAATCCCCTGCGTCCACCTTCGACTTCAACGGCGCAAACATCCGCGTGATCGAGATCGACAACACCCCTTGGTTCATTGCGGCTGATGTAACCATGGCGCTTGGCCTTAGCCAGACAGCGCAAGTTAAAGCCACCTCAAACATGAGTTCAAATCATGTTCAGGACTTCCGCATCCCAGGCACCAAGGGTCGCCTGAACAAGATCGTAACCGAGGCGGGCCTCTACGACCTCGTCATGCAGAGCCGGAAGCCTGAGGCGCAAGCCTTCAAGTCATGGGTCACAGGCACGGTCCTGCCAGCCATCCGCAAGATCGTAACCCCAGAATCCCCCAGCGCTCAACAGGAGGCTGCGGGAGTCGCACTATGCCCCACAAGCACCACACCCCTACAAATACCCTCAGGCAGCCTCTACGGCACCACACAGCGCCCCTGAAGGTATATTCAGCTCCCGAGGATATACCCTCAATCACCAGCTCACGAAATGCCAGAATTTGGGCAGGCCACAGAAACAGCGAATTTCGTCAGCAAAAGCAATGGCTTGGAGTTACCCCACAACTATGCCCTATGGTATACCCCATAAGTGTCACCTTAAGTGTCCCTTAGGGTATGACCAGAGTGGGTGTGAAGTGTCTGTCAGACCTCCATCATCATCAGAGACCAAACCTCTAGGGGGTAAGTGAAGTGGTTGCTTAACGCCAACCTCACTGGTTGCCTGTGAAATGGCTGATCGCCTTGATGATGATCATCGGTCAGACATGCGCGGATGACCTCGGGCAATCCGTTGGATGATGTGACGAAACGGGGGGCACCTTTGCTGGTTCCTTTGGTGTCCCCCGCCGTTGCCTTGGGGGTCAGCCCTGTGATGACTGACGCCGCCGTCCCCTAGGGTGTTCGCTATCAGTGGTTTTTCCATCCGATAGTTATCCCACAACTTAGCATCATCAAACCGCCAGCTGCCCCAGCGCCCCACTGCTGGCCCTGACGATGGCGCGACCTCAGCGCGCAACTTCACACATTCCCCAAGGAACCCATATCATGTTTCAGAAACTCAAGATCAAAGCCCCATTCTTCCCGCCGCTGGAAGATGCACAGGTGCGCAGCATCCGTGCCCGCAATGTTTATCGGCGCGCACTCCGCGTGGAAGCCGAACGCGTCTTTACGGTGGCCGAACTGACAACCCACACAAGTGCCTTCGAAGCCCAGCGCACACGCACCAAGCGGGGCACTTGGAAGGATGAATGGAACACCCTGCTGGTCCGGCCTGAAGTCATCATCATTCTGCACACCCTGCGGGAACGTCACCTCGAAAGCACTGGCTTGCCGTTGTCGAATGCTGAAGCTGCTGCCGCCCTTATGGCTGCGGGTCTTTCAGCCCTAGCTGACCAAGAGGCATTCAATCCACAAAAGGCCCGCTCAAATGCTTGATGACAGCAACGGCACCGCCGATCTTGACCCATCCCACGGTGAGACCGCTGACGAATATGGCGCTGTGATATTCACATTCCCCCAAGAGCCTATGCGGATTATTCGCTGCAAGGGTAACCTTCAGTGGATTGTCCAGCGCCGTGACAAGGCAGGGCATAGCAAATGGCCGTGGAAAGCTCTGGCATTTTGCGTAACCCGCGCTGGCCTGACACGCGTTCTTCGTAGCCGTTACAGGGCAACGCCGGGTCTTCGAAGCTTCGTAGACAGGCTGCCCAAACACATCCACCAGCAGGCCAGCTGAGACTGCCCTCATCGGCACTGGGAGGGGCTGGGTAATCCCGCCTCAGCTCATGGCTATGATCAACCACAAGCCCCCCGCTTGCCTCTATCCACCCCTTCACATCATCATCATCCAAGGAACCACACCAATGGAATATAATTCATTCACCGACAGCTTCTCCAGCGGCGCATTCACGACCGACGCCCAGCCCGAACCTCGGAACCGCGAACCTCAAATCGAAATCGGTCGCGGTGGTGTCGAGGTCAATTTCACCAGCGAAGGCGGCATGGTCGTCAAACGCGATGGTGGCCAATCATTCGAGGCCGCAACAGGGTTCACCCGAGAGGGCGACCTAATGTCCACCGCATGCAGCCCCACGGGGTCACCCATCGTCAGCCGTTCGATCCAGCCCACAGACACGATTGAGATCGGCGGGATGCGGACCACAGTGGCCGTTGCGGAACGTGAAGGCTTCATCCGTCGGCAGACTGTCGATAACGGGGCATATGGCATCAGCAGCACTTACGTTGCCACAGACCTCGGGCAACAGATGGGGCCACAGAAAGCGCAACCCAAGGGCGGCATCCCGTTGTCCGATGGGGGCACCGCTGAAGAAGCTGCAGCGTCAGGCTTCAAGGCTGATGATAACACCGAGGCGCTGCTGGCCGATCTCAACAGCAAGGTTGACCCCAGCACTATGTTTGCAGCCTTGAACAGTGTGTTGCGCGATGGTGAGGTTGATACCAAGGTTATCAGCCGGATGGCGCAGCAGACGGGCATGGACCCTGCTGTCTTACTTGATCAGGTAACCACCGCCCAGTCTGGTATGTATAGCGCTGTCACCGCCAAGCTGGCGACACTCGGGGTTCATGATGAGGACGTGTTCTCGGACTTCATCAACTCTGACAGCGAAAATCAGCACCGAGTGACCGAGGCTATCCGGTCCTTGATGACAAGCAACAGCACGAAAGGCTTTGAGGACTTGGCCGCCGACTTCACCGCCTCCCTCTATCGCTTCGACCCTGACGCCGTGACAGACGCGTTAGACGTTTCCGGTGTGACCTACACGAAAGGGTATGCTGGGTCTTTGCTGGTGGCTCTGCCCGGTGTGGGTCAGTTGACCTATGAACAGGCAGTCAAAGGCGGGTTCCTTAAGGTGTCCCGCGCCTGACCCGTCAAGGCCTCCTGATGGTGGCTGAGGGGGAAGACAAGACGATCTCGGGGTGGCTCCAATATGGGGCTGCCCTGAACGAGGGGCGGAAGCTGTTCCCAAAGGGGGACGATGTCCGGTTCAGCCGCTGGGTTGCGGATTGCAAGTTGCAATTCGAGGTATGCCCCAATGACCGCGCCGCAGCCATGTGGGCAGCAGCCAACCCCGACCCCTTCAAGGCGACCCTCAAGGCACACCCTAGGGTTCGCACTGTGAGGGGTCTTCACGCGCCTTCAGGAACCAAGCCCAGCGCCTTCTTCAAGGCCTTTGTAGTCACCACCAGCTTGGCCCTATCGCCCCCGTAGGCCGTGTTTCCCTCGCCCCCTAGGGTGTGCCCAAGGAGAAGGTTCTGGACCAGTTCGGGCACATCCGCTGTCACCAGCCAATCCTTCATATTGTGGCGCAAGGAGTGGTTGGTGTGGCGGGGGTTCTTGGTGATCGTGCGGAGGTGCTTCATCAGGACTTGGGAGGCCCCATCACCGCCACGCTTGCCACTGTAACGAGGGAACAGTGCCCTGCCCTCTCGGGGTAACTCAAGGGCCTCCTTGGCAGCCGCCAGAGCATCGCCCACCAGTGGCACCGAACGGATCGAAACTTGGGTCTTCAACCGCCTGTCCTCATTCCACTGGATACGGATGTGCGGCAGATCGCTTTTCACGTCCACATCATCAACAAGAAGACCCGTCACCTCGGACATGCGACAGCCCGTGCCCTCCAACACCCGCCATATTAGCCCGATCTCAGGCAACCGGACAGCACCGCTGGATAGCCTATCCCGCATGGACTTGATCACATCAGCGGGCAGAGGGTCGCGCTTGTCGCTCTCGTTCTGCAATGCCTCCTTGCCTGCAGTCCCAACAGACAGTTTCTCGAACGGGTTTGCCACCTGCCCTGCAAGATCGAACTCCCGCAGCGCCAACGAAATAACGGCGGTGACTTGGTTTAGCTCTCGCTCCACCGTTGCGGGGGACAATGTGCCGCCGCCTTTCTTACCGGACTGCAACATGTGATCACGCACCTTGCGCGCATGCTCCCGTTTGAGACCCGATAACGGCAGCTTGGTCAGATCGCCCAGCGACTCCTCTACCCGTTTGAACACCCTGTCCAATCGCTTCCGCCCCGCGCCATCATCGCCCAACCGCTCTTTGAGGTAGATGTTTCGGGCGTCCTGCAGGGTGTGTTCGGGGGCTGGCCTCTCAGGGTCCATCAGGGCCGTGATAGTCAAGGCTTTGCCTGCCACTCCCCGCAGGCTTTCAGCGACCACCTCACGCTGGTCATAATCGTCTTCATCATTCTCAAGACCAATGACCCCAGCAGACATGGCATCAGCTTCCAGCTTTGCAGCGAACCACGCTTCACGGGGGGACTGAGTCTCGACAGCGGACAGGCTGTCCTTGGCCTCCTTCACCAACTTTCCAAAGGCTGCCTCCGCTTTGGGATATTCCCGAACGAGGGCGTCCAATGATTTGGCCTCAAAATGATGGCGGAACCAGACCCGACCGATCACGTCAACAAGGGGAGTCGGAACACGGCGGCGATACCGCCAGCCCCCTGAGTCTGTCTTATCAACGTGCTTCAGCTTCACCGTCATAACCATCCTGTGTGCCCTCAATGTGCCCCGAAATGTGTCCTTCGGGAAGAGCTAATGGCCTTGTATCGTTGAAAAAAAGGATGATCAGAGAGTGATCTGGTGCCCCCACACGGACTCGAACCGCGGACCTACTGATTACAAATCAGTTGCTCTACCAGCTGAGCTATAGGGGCACTGGTGCGGGGCATCCCCGGTGGCGGGCGTATAGCAGGGTGAAATACACTCTGGCAATGCCGATCTGGCGGAATTTTGCAAAATCTGCGCGCGGTCGATTTAACGGTTGGCGCGCGCCAGCAGGATCACCGCGGCCAGCCCGACCAGCGTGATCATCAGCGCGGCGGGTGCGGCCTCTGACAGGTTCTCCAACACCGCTTTGGCGTGGACCCGTGTGGCCAGCGTTTCATAGTTGAAAGGCCGCAACAGCAAGGTTGCGGGCAGTTCCTTGACGATATCGACAAACACCAGCAGCAGCGCCGACCCAAGCGAGGCGCGCACCAGCGGCAGATGCACGGCACGCAGCGTCCCGCCTGCCGTCCGCCCCAGTGACCGGGCCGCCATCGGCAGGCTGGGCGACACCCGCCCCAAGGCAGCATCAGCCGCCCCTTGGGCAATGGCAAAGAACCGCACGACATAGGCCAGCACAAGGGCCGCCGCCGATCCGGTGAATATCAGGCCGGGGTCGCTGAACCCTGCGGCAACGATCCCATCGGCCAGCCGGTTGTCAAAGGCGGCCAGCGGTACCAGGATTCCCAGCCCCAGAACCGCACCGGGTGCGGCATAGCCGATGGCCGTCACCGGCATCAGCAGCGCGGGCAGCCGGTGCCGTGACATCCGCACGCCGTAAACCATGAACACCCCGCCCACGACGGTCAGCACCGCTGCGATCCCGCCAACCGTGACCGTATGCAGGACCGCGCGGCGCAGCCCCGGGGCCAGCCACATATCGGCGTTCAGCACATGGCTCGTGATCACCGACAGCGGCAGCACGAAGCCCATCAGCACAGGCAACAGGCACAGCATTGTGGCGGTCCACGCCTGCCAGCCCGCCAATGGTTCCGGTGCGACAGGGCGCGCGCCACGGGCCGACCCAAAAAACCGGATCTTGCGACGGCTGAGCTTTTCGGCCAGCACCAGAATCACGATCACCGCCAGCATCGTGCTGGCCAACTGCGCCGCACCGCCCAGATTGCCCGCCTGCAACCAGACCGAAAAGATGCCTGTCGTCAGGGTCTGCACCGCGAAATAATCCACCGTGCCGTAATCATTGACGGTTTCCATCATCACGATGGCGACAGCGGCCGCGATGGCGGGGCGCGCCAGCGGCAGGCCCACCCGCAGGAACCGGCCCCAAGCCCCTGCCCCCAACGCGCGCGCCACCTCGAAGGCCGCGCCCGATTGTTCACGAAACGCCGCGCGGGCCAGCAGATAGACATAAGGATAAAGCGCCGCGCTCAACACCACGATGGCCGCCTCGCGGGTGCGGATCGCGGGGAACCAGTAATCCCGCGGGCTGGTCCAGCCAAAGGCGTCGCGCAGCGCGGTCTGCACGGGCCCTGCATATTCCAGAAAATCGACCAGCGCATAGGCGCCCACATAGGCCGGTACCGCCAAGGGCATCAGCAAGGTCCATTGCAGCACCGCGCGCCCCGGAAAGCGGTACATCACCACCAGCCATGCCGTGCCTGTGCCCACGACAGCGGTGATCGCCCCCACGCTGAGCATCAACACGAAGGTATTGGACAGATAGCGCGGCAGCGTCGTGCTGATCAGATGCGGCCAGATATTCTCGGTGGGTGTCAACGCGAACCAGACCACCGCAAGGATCGGCATCATCACCATGGCGGCAATCACCAAGGCCCCGACCGACCAAGGGTCGATCCGGCGTCGTTTTGGACGGGGCAAGGAAATCTGACTTATTTGATCGGACATGAAACCGGCTTAGTCGAAACCGGTTTGGCTGTCCAGAATGCGCCTGATACTGTAAAGCAGGACAAAAATCTGGGGACCGCCTATGCAGATTGCTTTTCATATCGGCGCGCATTGCACCGACGAGGACCGTTTGCTGAAATCGGTTCTCAAGAATGCCCAAATATTGTCGCAGCAGGGCATTGCCGTGCCCGGCCCCGGCAAATACCGCAGCCTGATCCGCGAGGCGATCCAGGGGCTGGCCGGCAATGACCTGCACCCTGACACGCGCGATATTCTGCTCGATACCATTACCGATACCGAGGATCTGCGACGATTGGTCCTGAGCAACGAGAACTTTCTTTGCGTACCGCAGCGAATTTATGAACATGGCGTATTCTACCAGCAGGCAGAAACCAAGACCCGCGGCCTGCACCGCCTGTTCCCCGATGACGAGATCAGCCTGTTTCTGGGTATCCGCAATCCGGCGGGTTTCCTACAGGACACGCTGCGCCGGATCGAACAGACCAGCATTGACGCGAATCTTGGCCTGCTGGAACCAGAGGACATCCGCTGGTCAGACGTGATCCGCCGCATCAAGCAAGCCGCGCCCGATACGCCGCTGACGGTCTGGTGCAACGAGGATTCGCCGCTGATCTGGGAACAGCTGATCCGCCGCCTGTCAGGGATCGACGCGCAAAGCCCGGTCACCGGCGGCACCGACCTGCTGGCTGCCGTGCTGGACGCCGAAGGGATGGCGATCCTGTCGGACAGTCTTGCCAAGGCGCGGTTTGACAGTGACGCAGACCGGCACGACATGATCGCCGCGATCTGGGCCGAACATGCGCGCCCTGACGTGGTCGAACAGGACATCGACCTGCCCGAACTGGACACCGCCAGCGTGGACCATCTTACAGTGCTTTATGAACGCGACCTTGCGGTGATCGACGCGATGCCTGGGGTTGATCTGGTGTTGCCATTCCGGTGACCGGTCAGGACATGCCCAGCGCGGACATGTAAAGATCCATCACCGCTTCTTCTTCGGCCAGATCATTGGCGTCACGCTTGCGGATAGCGATGATCTTGCGCAGGACCTTGGTGTCGTAACCGCGCCCTTTGGCTTCGGCCATCACCTCTTTCTGGGCATCGGCGATGTCTTTTTTCTCGGCTTCCAGCCGTTCGAACCGTTCGATGAACTGGCGCAGCTCTTCGGCGGCAACATTGGATGTGGTGTCGATGATTGAATCGGTCATGGCGCTCTCCTCGCGGGGTTGCCGTTTCCTAGCCGCTGGCCTGTGGACCCGCAACCCTTGCGCCGCACCCGCCCCCGCGCTAGGGCAAGCCGAACAAAAGAGGTGCTTGATGGAAATCGTTGTCTGGATCGGTGCGGCCATGTCGGTCATCGGCCTGATCGGGATCGGCTATAGCGTGGTCATGGTCACGCGCGCCAAACGGGCAAACCTGTCGGATGCGGATATGCGCGCCCGTCTGGCCAAGGTGCTGCCGGTCAATCTGGGGGCCTTGTTCGTGTCGGTGCTGGGTCTGATGACGGTCGCCGTCGGGATCATGCTGGGCTAAGGCCCGTCACGGGTCACCTGCAAGGCCAGCGTGGCAAGAACCGGCACCGCCTGGCCGTAAGCGCGCGCCTGATCGGGGTTGGACGCATTGCCGCTGTCGGCCCGTGCGCCAACCCCCGCAAGGATCGCGGCCAGCCGAAAGAACGCAAACACCAGATAGAACGCCCAATTGTCGATCATGGGCAGCCCGCGCCGCGCACAATAGGCCGCGACATATTCTGCCTCGGTCGGCAGGCCGTGGGCCGCGCGGTCAATCCCGCCCAAGCCCCGCATCCGCCCGTCATTGGGCAACCGCCATTGCATGCATTGATAGGCAAGATCGGCCAAAGGGTGGCCCAGCGTGGATAATTCCCAATCCAGCACGCCCAAGATTTCCGGCCCATCGGGCGCAAAGATCATGTTGTCCAGCCGCCAGTCGCCATGCACCAGCGCCACCTGCCCGTCATCGGGCGGCATTGCCTGTTCCAGCCATGCCATGATCCGCGCCATATCAGGCGTCGGTGCGGCGACACTGGCCAGATATTGCCGCCCCCAGCGGTCCAGCTGGCGGGCAAAATAATTACCGGGCTTGCCGAAATCCGACAGACCCACAGCGGCGGTATCGACATCATGCATGGCCACTAGGGCCGCGTTCATCGCGTCATAGATCGCGGCCCGCGCGTCCTGTGCCACCTCGGGCAAGGCAGGGTCCCAGAAAATGCGCCCGTCCAGATATTCCATCACAAAAAACGCGCGTCCGCTGGGCGATGTGACCGCATCGGCCAGATGAAGCACGCGCGGCACCGGTACGCCACTGCCCGCCAGTGCCTGCATCACGCGGAATTCACGATCAACCGCATGGGCAGAGGGCAGCAGGTCCCCGGGCGGTTTGCTGCGCAGCACATAGCGTCCGCTGGCAGCGGTGATCAGATAGGTCGGATTGGACTGGCCAGTGCCAAATTTGCTGACCTTTTGCGCGCCCGCAAACCCCGGCACCGCCCCCGACAGGGTGCCATCCAGCGTGGCAAGGGTCATGCCCAGATCTTTTGCCGCCTCAATCATCCCGCAATAGGGCCATGTGACGCCAAGTAGCGCAAGCCGTTGATTGACACTGCCCGCCTGCGATGCACCATGACGCAGGGAGGATCACCATGGACCTTGGACAGACCGCGCGGCTCAAACCCGTGCTTGCCGCCGTCAAGGCGATGATCGCGGATGAAATCGCGCCGCTTGATGCCGAATTTCTGTCGCAGGTCGATATCGGCGACCGCTGGCAATTCACCCCGCGCCAGACCGAGATTCTCGAAGGGTTGAAGGCCCGCGCGCGCGACCGCGGGTTGTGGAATTTCTGGGACACGTTCCGCGATGGCCCGAGCCTGAACACCGTCGAATATGCCTATCTGGCCGAGGAGATGGGCAAAAGCCATCTGGCCGCCGAAGTGTTCAACTGCAACGCGCCCGACACCGGCAATATGGAGGTTTTCGCGCGCTACGGCACGGATGCAATGAAAACCCGCTGGCTGAAACCCCTGATGGCGGGCGACATCCGGTCGGCCTATCTGATGACCGAACCCGATGTGGCAAGCTCGGACGCCACCAATATCGCCATGACCTGTGTGCGGGACGGCGATGATTATGTGCTGAACGGCCAGAAATGGTGGGCCACTGGTGCCGGTGATCCGCGTTGTGCGGTGCATATCGTCATGGTCCGCACCAGCAATGACGCGCCCAAGCATCAACGCCATTCCATGATCGTGGTGCCTGCCGACACACCCGGCATCGTAAAATTGCGCGCGATGGAGGTTTACGGCCACGACGACGCGCCGCACGGCCATATGCATTTCCGCTATGACAATGTCCGCGTGCCTGCTGATCATCTGCTCTTGGGTGAAGGGCGCGGGTTTGAAATCGCGCAAGGCCGGCTTGGCCCAGGGCGTATCCATCATTGCATGCGCGCGATCGGACAGGCGGAAAAGGCGCTGGCGCTGATGTGCGAACGCTCGGTCAGCCGCGCGGCTTTTGGCAAACCTTTGGCTGAACTGGGCGAAAATTACGACCTGATCGCCACCGCTCGGATGGAAATCGAACAGGCGCGGCTGCTATGCCTCAAGGCTGCGTGGATGATGGATCAGGGCGACAAACGCGCCGCCGCCCCGTGGATCAGCCAGATCAAGGTCGTGGCCCCCGCTGTCGCGCTGAAGATCACCGATATGGCGGTGCAGATGTTCGGGGCTGCAGGCGTGTCGCAGGATACACCGCTGGCGCGGCAATGGACCCATCTGCGCACCCTGCGGCTGGCGGACGGCCCCGACGCGGTACATCGCAGACAGGTCGCCCGCGCGGAGCTTGCGCATTATACTGCGGGGCAGAAAATCTCGTAGATGCGTTCCAGCAGCGGGCGCACGCGCGGGTCCGCCAGTTGATAGCGGATGCTGCGCCCGTCACGCGTGCAGGACACCAGACCTTCGTTGCGCAGGCGCAGCAACTGGCCGGACACATAGGACTGGCTGGCGCCAAGGGCGGTTTCCAGATCGCCCACCGCCATTTCACCCGGCACCAATGCGCATAAAATGCGCAGGCGCCCCGGGTTGGATAACGCCTTGAGCAGGTCTGCCGCTTCGTTCGCTGCGGCGTCCATCGGGTCCAGTTGGAAATCGGTTGCTTGACTCATATCGTCACCCTACAGGCATCTTTTACACATTTCAACATTGAAATGTTTTCGGAAACCCTTATTCTATGTCCGTAAAGGAGAATCAACATGAAACCTGAAGTCAAAGCCTTCTTCGATGAAGCCACCAACACGATTTCCTACGTGGTGCGCGAACCACAGGGCAACACTTGCGCGATTGTTGACAGCGTGCTGGATTACGATCCCGCCGCAGGCCGCACCGATACGACATCGGCCGATGCGATCATCGCCTGGGTCAAAGAGCAGGGGCTGAATGTCGCCTGGATCCTCGAAAGCCATGTGCATGCAGACCATCTGTCCGCCGCCCCCTATCTGCAACAGCATCTGGGCGGCAAGATCGGGATCGGGTCCAATATCACCGTCGTGCAGAACACATTCGGCAAGATCTTTAACGAAGGGACCGCTTTCCAGCGCGACGGATCGCAGTTTGATGCGCTGTTCAATGAAGGTGACACGTTCCACATCGGCCAGCTGCGCGCGGATGTGCTGCACACGCCCGGCCACACCCCCGCCTGCCTGACCTATGTGATCGGGGATGCGGCCTTTGTCGGTGATACGCTGTTCATGCCCGATTTCGGCACTGCGCGCTGCGATTTCCCCGGCGGTTCGGCCGAGGATCTTTATGTGTCGATCCAGAAAATTCTGGCCCTGCCCGATGAGACGCGGATTTTCGTGGGCCATGATTACAAGGCCCCCGGCCGCGATGAATTCGCATGGGAAACCACCGTGGGCGAACAAAAGGCGATGAACATCCATGTGGGTGCCGGCAAACCGCTGGAAGATTTCGTGTCGATGCGCACCACGCGCGATGCACAGCTGGGCATGCCACGGCTGATCCTGCCATCGCTGCAAACCAACATGCGCGCGGGCAACCTGCCCGAACCCGAAGACAACGGCGCGCGCTATTTCAAAGTGCCTATCAACCAGCTTTGATCACGAAAACATAAGGAAAGACAATGCAACAAGACTGGATCATGGGCCTGATCGGCGGCGGGTTGATAGGGATGGCGGGGGCTTTGTTCCTGCTGGTGAACGGGCGCATCATGGGTGCGTCGGGTATTATCGGCGGGCTGGTCGATGGCAGCGGGCGCAGTGACTGGCAGGAACGCGCGGCGCTGATCGTGGGGCTGGTGACCGTACCGGCCATCGCGGCGCTGGCGATCGGCGGGTCGGAAACGAACCTGACCGGCAACTGGATCATCATTGTCGCGGCGGGCCTTCTGGTGGGCATCGGCACGCGGCTGGCCAATGGCTGCACCTCTGGCCACGGGGTCTGCGGGATTTCGCGGCTGTCGCTGCGGGGGATTGTGTCAACCGCGTTTTATATCGGCGCAGGCGGTCTGACGATGGTCCTGTTCAAACATGTGCTGGGGGTGATCTGATGCGCGCTGTTGTTTCTTTTCTGACAGGCGGCCTGTTCGGGCTGGGCCTGCTGATTTCGGGCATGACCGATACCACCAAGGTGCAGGGCTGGCTGGATGTGTTCGGCGATTGGGACCCGACGCTGGCCTTTGTGATGGGCGGCGCGATCATTCCGATGGCCATCGCATGGCGGTTCACCATCGGGCGCAAGCCTGTGCTGGCAGCCGCCTTTCCCGCGCCACCCGAACCACGGATCGGGCGCAACCTGGTGATCGGGTCCACCCTGTTCGGCGCAGGCTGGGGTCTGGCAGGGCTATGCCCCGGCCCGGCACTCGCCTCGCTCAGCTATGGCGGGACAGGTGGTCTTGTCTTTCTGGCAGCAATGCTGGCAGGTATGATGCTGACACCGGGGCTGCGGGTCCGTTTCGACCGCGCCTTGCCAGCAACTTAAGAGGACGATCATGGATATCCGACACATCACCCCCGATTACGCGGTTTCGCCCCAGATTGATGTGGCCGATATCGCCGCAATCGCCGCGGCCGGTTTCACCACGATCATCTGCAACCGGCCCGATGCCGAAGTGCCACCCACGCATCAGGCAGACACCATCCGCGCCGCAGCCGAGGCGGCGGGGATCACCTTCACCCTCAACCCCGTAACCCATCAGGGGCTGAACATGGGCATGGTTGACAGCCAGATGGCGGCGGCTGATGCGTCATCAGGTCCGGTGCTGGCCTATTGCGCGTCAGGCACACGGTCCTCGATCGTCTGGTCGCTGGGACAAGCAGGCAAGATGCCGACCGATGCGATCATTCAGGCCACCGCGCAGGCAGGCTATGACCTTGGCGGGATGCGCGGGCAGCTGGATATGCTGGCCAAGGGGTAAGACCCCATCTGCCAAATTGCCAAGATCAGGGCGTGACGCAGGGTGATCCGGCGTCGCGCCCTGATCTATTTTAATGCAAATATCATGTGTTTTTATTTTAATTTCAATGCAGTGCGTGATGATATTTATCTGATGAAAAAACGCAAACCGGTCTAAACGCCCTCCAAAATCTCGCCTTCTTCGGCGGCGTCAAAGGAAAAAGTAACCTCTGGCAGTGATACGCCGGTGCTGACCAGATCATCCATTTCCGGGCCGGGGGCCAGTTCGATCCGCACGGCGCGGTGTCCGGCTGATTGGCCCAGCTTGGCCTGCGCCACGCAGCGGCCATCGGGGGCGATCAGCCGCACCGAATTGACAGTGCAACCGGGCAGCGGCACCACCTGCCCCACCTGCAAAGCCTGCGCGCGCCCCAGCGGCATCTTGAACTGGTGCAACCGCGCGGTCAGCATCGCAGGCGCATCCTGCACCGCCGCGCTGAACGCGGTATCCCAATCCATTACTGGCGCTGGCTCTTCTGGCACCACGGGTGCGGCCTGTACCGGCAGGACCAACATCACCTCGCCCTGCCGGTCGCCACTGCCAAGTTCGACATTCATCCGCAGCACACGGTAGTCGCCATCCTCCAGCAGCAAACCGGCCAACCGGCTGTCGGCCAGCCTGCCACCAACGGTCACATCATCGACCCAGCCTTCATAGGCGGTGCCAATCACCGCGGGGGACAAGGCGGACAGGAACGCCACCAGCAAAGGATCGCACAGCGCCTTGTCCGCGCCGGTCGCAGGCCGGTCATCGGCGGGCTGGTCCAGCAACCGGCCTGTCGTCTGCACCTCGACCATGGCGGCGCGCAATTGCATATCCACCGCGACAAAGCCCGCCAAAGCGCCCCGCCGGTCCAGCCCGACCAGCATCAGCCCCGGGTCCAGCCCGCCCAGCAAATCATCCAGCCGCCCGACATCATCTGCCGTGCTGGCCACCCGTACCACCAGCCCGCCCGCATCGCTGGCCGCCTTGACCAGCGCCAGCCGCACCGCGCGCGACGTGGTCAGCGGGCTGACGGGGGGCGTGTCAACGGCCTGCCCCGCCATCCGTCGCAGAATGGAGATATGTGAGCTGTCAGTCATGCGCCTGCCTTGGGTCTGACGTCAGACTAATCCGGCAGTGATTACTTTTCCGCTAAGACACAACCGGCGCGGACATCACGGGCAAGGTCACGCGGAACGCCGTGCCGGATGTGCCGCGCAGATAGGTGATATCGCCTTGCAGGCGGTGCATGATCTCGCGGCAGATGGCAAGGCCAAGGCCCGCACCCCCCGCCTTGGATTCGTCGGCAAGGCGGGAAAATTTCTCAAAGATCAGTTCCTGGTTCTGGGCGGCAATCCCGATGCCATTGTCCAGAAAATCGATCCGGTGCTGGCCCTTGGCGCGGCTGACACGAATCGTCAGGGCGGGTCTTTTCGCATCGCAATATTTCGCAGCATTCGAGATCAGGTTGATGAACACCTGCACCAGCCGGTCCAGATCGGCGGTGATCTCGATATCCTCGGCCTCGCGGTCACGCAGGATCGTCAGGTTGCTTTCATGCAGACCCGCCGCCGCGATCGCGCGGTCCAGCAGCGCCGACAGCCGCCCGGTCTGCGGACGCAGCACGACCTGTCCGTTTTCCAGCACCGACAAATCCAGCAGATCATCCAGCAGCCGCGACAGCCGGATCGATTCGTCCAGAATGATCCCGGCATAGCGGTTGCGATCCTCGCCGGTTAAATCATCATCGCGCAGGATCTCCGAAAACGACCGTATAGAGGTCATCGGCGTGCGCAATTCATGGCTGATCTGGCTGAGAAATGCGTCTTTCTGGATCGACAGCGCCGTCAGCTTGGCATTGGCATCGCGCAGGGCGCGCGCCGTCGCCTCTTGTTCGGCGGACTTCGCCTCGAGCCGGTTGGAATATTCAAGGATTTGCGCCGCCTCGTCAGCCACGGCGATCAGGTCTTCGACCGATACACCGCTGCCGCCCGTCAACTGGCCGATCATCGCATGGGCGGTTGCGGCCCCGACAGACCCGCCCAATTCGCGTTCCAGCCGCGCGACAAAATCCGGCGTGGCCTTGGGCAATTGCCCGGGGATGCCCTGGCGCGTGGCCTCGCGCGCAAAAATGCGCTGCGCCTCGGTCTGGCCGATGATGCGTTGCGACATCAAAAGCAGGTCTTCTGCATCGGCAACCGGGCGCGACCATGTGCGCGCGCCGGTGGCATGTTCAAAGATATTGACGAATTGCGCGCCTTGCAGCCGTTCCAGCGGCGATGGAAAGGTGACCAGCGACACCCCGATGAACGCCGCGCTGTTCAGCAGGATCGACCACAGGATACCATGCACCAATGGGTCGATTCCGCCGATCCCGAACAGCGCCTCGGGGCGCAGCCAGCCGATCCCGAACGGGCCAGCGGCGAATACCGCTGCCGGGATCACGGCACCGGGGCCAAAGCTGGGCAAAAACATCGTCCAAAGCCAGACCACCAGCCCCGTCAGCAGACCGGCCGCCGCCGCAGGCCGCGTCGCGCCGCGCCAGAAAATGCCGCCGATCAGCGCAGGCAGCACCTGCACCGACCCCACAAAAGAGATCAGCCCGATGGCTGCCAAGGCCGTGCCCCCGCCCGACAGCCGGTAATAGACAAAGCCCAGCGCCAGAACACCCGCGATGGACAGCCGCCGCGCCAGCAGCGTCAGCTGGCGCACATCGCCCGACATCGCCCCGCGCTGATCGCCCTGCAAGGCGAACCAAAAAGGCACCACGATATGGTTCGATACCATCGTGGCCAGCGCGATGGTCGCCACGATCACCATGGATGTGGCAGATGAAAAGCCACCCAGAAAAGACAGCATTGCCAATCCGTTGGCGCCCTGACTTAAAGGAATGGTCAGGACGAACAGATCAGGGTTGCTGCCTGCGGGCATCAGGTCCAGCCCGACAACCGCGATCGGCACGACAAACAGGCTCATCGCCAGCAGATAGGCAGGAAAGGCCCAGCTGGCAAAGCGCAGCTGGGATTCGTCATCGTTTTCCACGACCATGACCTGAAACATCCGCGGCAGGCAGATGAACGCCGCAGCCGACACAAAGATCAGCCCGAACCAGCGGTGCGTGTCCTGTTCCCACAGCGCAAGCTCTGTGGCGTCGATCCGCGCCATCATCTGCACCGGCCCGCCGCCCAGCCCCCAGACCACGAAAACGCCGACCGCGATGAGGGCGAACAGCTTGACCACCGCCTCGACCGCAATGGCGGTGACGATGCCGGGATGGCGTTCATTGGCATCCAGATTGCGGGTACCGAACAGGATGGTGAAAACCGCCAGCCCCCCCGCGAACCACATCGCGGCGCGCGCGAAATCGCCATCACCCCAGGCCGCACCTTCGTTTTGCGCGAACACCGCCAGCGACAAAGTGACCGACTGGATTTGCAGCGCGATATAGGGCGTGGCGGCGACAACCGCGATCACGGTGACAATCGCCCCCAACCGGCGCGATTTGCCAAAGCGCGACGAGATCAGGTCAGCGATGGACGTGATCCGTTGCGCCCGCCCGATCCGCACCAGCCGTCGCAATATCCACCACCATCCCACCATCACCAGCGTCGGACCCAGATAGATCGTCACGAATTCCAGCCCCGACCGCGCGGCATAGCCGACCGCGCCGTAAAACGTCCAGGCCGTGCAATAGATGCTCAGTGACAGCGTATAGATCACCGGCGAGCGCAGCCAGTTCGCCTTGCCCGCCGCCGCCTGCCGTTCGGCCAGAAACGCCACCCAGAACAGCGCGGCGACATAGCTGAGCGCGACAAGGATCAGGATATTGAAGGAAACCATTACCGCCGCATGTCGTCAGATGATTGGTCGGTATCAGGCAACAGCCGCGACAGCACCGCCGCAAGCCCGATCAGGACCAGCCAGATCACGAAAATATAGCTGACCATGCCGGATTTCGACGGTGTCTCTGGACCATCACTCGCCCAGAGCAGCGGGATGACCCATAAAACCGCCCCCAGCACCGGCAGAAACCGCGCCGCATCGCCCAGCCGGCGTTGCCGGTAACTGGCCCGTTCCAGAAACACCGGCGGTTTAGCGGGCGGTTTGGCGGGCGGTTTCATGGGTCCATCATGGCGCGGACATAATCGCGCACATCGCTGTTGGAAAACGGTTTGGTCATGAAATGGTTCGCCCCCAGCCGCAGCGCAAGATCGCGGTCCTTGTCCTGACCGCGCGCGGTCAGCATCATGACGGGGATATCCTTGGTCACATCGGTGCTGCGCAATTCGCGCAGAATCTCGAACCCGCTGCGCCCGGGCAGCATCACGTCAAGGATGATCATATCCGGCGGCAGGGCCAGCACCTTGGCCATCGCGGTCTGGCCGTCCTGATGGGTATGCACGGTCCAGCCGTCGCGCGACAGGATGAACCCGATCGCCTCGATGATATTCGGTTCATCCTCGATCAGAAGGACGCGCTTGCCCATCTCACCGCCTCCCCTTCATGCGCCGCGCTGGCGCGCGGGCTCCCCTTGGGTTGACTATTATCCTTTCGGTGCCGCCTGTCAAAGCGCAGTTGCCGTCCCGATGATCGCGGGTTCGCGGCGGCTGGGGCAATCTGCGCGCGGACAGATGCGGCAGGCAATGCCCACAGGGACCGGGGCCGCACTGCCTTGGGCCATATCGGGCATCACCAGCATCGTGCTGCGCAACACGGGGGGCAGATCGAAGTGATGCACCGCCAGCGGCACCGCAATGGCATAGCACAGCAGGCGCGGTGCCGCCGGTCCGGGCAGGACCGCCTCGGCGCGCAATGGCTGGCTGGGGCGGCTGAGTGCTGCGAACAGCGGCCAAAGCGGGCAAGCCCCGCCGGTCGCAGGCATCGCAAAACCCGGCACCGGTTTGAGATAGAGCAAAGCCCCCGCAGCATCGCAAACCGCCAGCCCCATCGGCGGATGGCCCGCGCCGGGCGGCAGGCAGGGCAGCCGCCGCAGGACCGTGGCGAAATCAACGTCGCATTGCCTGGCCAGCTGGGCGGGATCATAATGGCACGCCTGCGCCGCCTGCGCGAAAGCAGCCATCGGCAAAGCGCGCGCATCTGCGGTATATTGCCGGCAGATCCCCGCCAGCAGGGCCGCCGCCACACCGGTCAGCCCCGAAAGCGCGACGACATCGTCGGATGTGGCCGTTTCCGCCTCGATCATCGGCAGGTGATAGCCGTTCTGCGCAAGAAAGGCATCGACCTGCCCCATCGGTGTGTCCGGCGATTGGGCGGCATCGGCAGGTGCGTCCAGATAGGCGACCAGCGCTTCGCTGCTTTTGCCAAGACGCAGGCTGTCGGTATGGATATTTTCGTGAAACCGGCGCTGCCAGTCGGCGTCGATCTGTTCCTGGCTGACAAGGATCGCCGCTGTTGACCGGATCGCGGTGACCGCCGAAATCACGTCATGCAGGGCGGTCGCCAGAAACGGGTCATGCGCCATGCGGTCGGTCAAGGCGCCGACGCGTTCGTCCAGCACCGCCATTCGGCGCGCCTGCAGCGCGATCAGCCCGGCCCAGCCCGGAAAGCGGGCGACCAGTTCTTCGGCGCGCGCGATCTCGGCCATGTCACCGGCAAGGGTCGCGGCGCTGTGCAGCTGGTCCAGCAGATCGCGGTCCGCGCCATCCGCAAGGCTGGACGGATCGACCCCCAGCGCGCGCGCCAGATCGGTCAGCAACTTGCCCCCGATCCGGCGACGGTTATGTTCGATCAGGTTCAGATAGGACGGCGAAATCCCCACGGCCTGCGCCAAACTGGCCTGCCGCAGACCAATATCCACCCGTTTTTCGCGGATCCGTGTGCCGGTCATGCGTTCTATGGTCATCTGGTCCTGTCAGGCTGTCGCAGGGGCAATCTGGAACGTCAGGGTTTCTTTTACAAGATTTACTGCGCGCGCCAGACCCAATGACAACTTTGACTGCGGCATTCGTTCAAATGCAAGATACTGGATCCGGCCCTGTTAACGCTTTGGCAAGGTTCAAAGCAGATTCTGCAACCTATAGCATTCCATTAATGGATGAACGCCATGGACCCGTCTTTACATCTGACGCCGACAGCACCTGCCGCAATGCCCTATGCCGCGCAACCGCGGCAGTTGCCTGATACCTTGGTTGCACCGGTCAGGTCGGCACAGGGATCAGCCACGCTGCCACCGGAACGCCCCTTCGTGGCACAGGCGGTCGCTGCGCGGCTTGACAGCAGTTTTGCCGAAGACCCTGCCGAAATCCTGCCCGATGACCGAATCCTGCGCCCCTATGGGGTACCGATGTTGCCTGCGGACAAGCCCGAAGATGACATCATGGCTCAACCATCCACGCAAGACCGCCCGCAGAAATTGTAAGTCGCTGACGCTAGGTTGCGCATTTTGCGCCTCTGCCGCTTCCCACCATGGCCCGCTTACCCTATAAGCGGGCAGGATGTGAAAAGCCCGCACCAAGCGGGTCACGAACGATGGGCAACGGGCCGAGGAACAGATGAGCAATAAAACCTCCCACGATAGCGATGTCAGCTTTATCCAGGCGCTGGCCGAACTGCTGCGCCAGAACGACCTGACGGAATTGCAGGTCAAGCGGGATTACGGCGAAAACGACAGCCTGAACGTGCGCGTCAGCCGCCACACGCAAACCATGGTGCAGGCCAGCGCCCCTGCCGCAGCAGCAGCGACGCCCACACCTGCCGCAGCGGCCCCCGCCGCCAGCGCCAATGCCGACCCCGCCAGCCATCCGGGTGCCGTGACATCCCCGATGGTCGGCACGGTCTATATGGCCCCCGAACCAACCGCCGCCCCCTTCGTGACCATCGGCCAGACCGTGCGCGAAGGCGATACGATCCTGATCATCGAAGCGATGAAAACGATGAACCATATCCCCGCCCCCCGCGCTGGCACGGTCCGGCGCATTCTGGTCGAAGATGGCGGCGCGGTCGAATATGGCGCACCTCTTGTCATCATCGAATAGAGGCTGCGATGTTTGAAAAAATCCTGATTGCGAACCGCGGCGAAATCGCCCTGCGGGTCGTGCGCGCCTGCCGCGAAATGGGCGTGAAATCCGTTGCCGTCCATTCCACCGCCGACAGCGACGCGATGCATGTGCGCATGGCCGACGAGGCGATCTGCATCGGCCCCCCGTCATCGGCGCAAAGCTATCTGTCGTTTCCCGCGATCATCTCGGCCTGTGAAATCACCGGCGCGCAGGCGATCCACCCGGGCTATGGCTTTTTGTCGGAAAACGCGGCCTTTGTCCAAGCGGTCGAAGACCACGGGCTGACCTTTATCGGCCCCACCGCCGAACATATCCGCATCATGGGCGACAAGATCAGCGCCAAGGACACGATGAAGGCGCTTGGCGTGCCCTGCGTGCCCGGATCGGATGGCGGCGTGCCCACGCTGAAGGACGCGCAGCGCATCGGGCTTGAAGTCGGCTATCCTGTGATCATCAAAGCCACCGCAGGTGGTGGCGGACGCGGGATGAAGGTGGCCTTGACCGCGGATGATATGGAACAGGCGTTCCATGCCGCCCGCGCCGAAGCCAAGGCCGCTTTTGGCAATGACGAGGTCTATATCGAAAAATACCTGACCACGCCGCGCCACATCGAAATTCAGGTGTTCGGCGATGGCAAAGGCAATGCCGTGCATCTGGGCGAGCGGGATTGTTCGCTGCAACGCCGCCACCAGAAGGTGTTCGAGGAAGCCCCCGGCCCCGTCATCACCCCCGAACTGCGTGCGCGTATCGGCAAGGTTTGCGCGGATGCCGTAGCCGCGATCAATTATAGCGGCGCGGGCACCATCGAATTCCTGTTCGAGAATGACGAATTCTTCTTTATCGAGATGAACACACGTCTGCAGGTCGAACATCCCGTGACCGAGGCGATTTTTGGTGTCGATCTGGTGCGCGAACAGCTGCGCGTCGCCTCTGGCCTGCCGATGTCGTTCACGCAGGACGATCTGCGCATCAATGGCCATGCCATCGAGGTGCGGATCAATGCCGAAAAGCTGCCCAATTTCGCGCCCTGCCCCGGCACGATCACGCAATATCACGCGCCCGGCGGCTTGGGCGTGCGGATGGATAGCGCGCTTTATGACGGCTACCGCATTCCGCCCTATTACGACAGCCTGATCGGCAAGCTGATCGTGCATGGCCGCGACCGGCCAGAGGCGCTGGCCCGTCTGGGGCGCGCCCTGGGCGAATTGATCGTCGATGGTGTGGACACGACCATCCCATTGTTCCATGCGCTGCTGGCAGAACCCGCGGTGCAGTCGGGGGATTACAATATCCACTGGCTGGAACATTGGCTGGAAACACACCTGTCCTGACGTGAAAGACGCGGATCTTCCCCTGACGCCCGCGCTTGTCTTGCAAGCCTATCGTCTGGGGGTGTTCCCCATGTCCGAAAGCCGCGACGACCCGGACGTTTTCTGGGTCGATCCACGCCGGCGGGGTATTTTCCTGCTGGACCGGTTCCACATCAGTCACAGCTTGGCGCGCACCATCCGGCGGGGTGCATTCCGGGTCAGTTTCGACACCGCCTTTGCCGATGTCGTCGATGGCTGCGCCGACCGGCCCGAAACCTGGATCAACCCCGGTATCCGGAACCTGTCGATCACGCTTCACGACCAGGGCCATGCCCATGCGGTCGAGGTCTGGCAAGATGCGCAGCTGGTCGGCGGCGTCTATGGCATCCGCATCGGGGCTGCGTTTTTCGGGGAAAGCATGTTCAGCCGCGCCACCGATGCGTCAAAGGTCGCGCTGGCCTATCTGCTGCATAACTTGCGCAGTGGTGGCTTTACCCTGTTTGACACACAATTCCTGACGCCGCATCTGGCCAGCCTTGGTGCTGTGGAAATCACCCGCGCGCAATATCACAGGATGCTGGCAGGGGCGGTCGGTCAATCCGCCCGATTCTCGGACGCGGTGCCAGCGTCCAGCGACGTGATACAGCGCAGAACCCAGACATCATAACGCGGATGGTCCAGCGCGTTCAGCGCCGGTGACGACGCCAGCATCCAGCCCGCAAAGATCGGCGTCACGTCAGCGCGGTAATGGACCACCAGCGCGGCATAGCCTTCGCTGGCGACATTATCGGCCGGATACCGGCAATCGCCCAGCGTGACCGACAAAGCGCCGACACCGTCAGTGTGCCCGTTTGACACCTTCAAATCGGTGACAGCGCCGGTCAGCTTGTCCAGAATGCGGATCTCAGCGCCGATGCCGGACAGCATCTCTTGCGCGGGCGCGGTGGCGGCCAGCAGCAGGCAGGCCATTATGGCTGACAGCCGCATCATCGCCCTATTCGGGGGTCCAGGCGTCGTAATCCTTGCGCGCAGCGGGGGTCACCCGGCGGATCGACCCTGCGGGCGCATAGGCCGCCATTGTGCCGGTCAGGTTCGGCTGATGCGGCTTTTCCCATGACTTGCGGGGCAAAGGTGCCTCGGTCGGGGGTTCATCCCATGTGTGATGCAGCCAGCCATGCCATTCGGGGCTGACCCGCGACCCTTCGATTTCGCCGTTATAGATCACCCAGCGGCGGCTGTCGTCGGCGTTGTGGTAATAGATATTGCCCTGCGCATCAGTCCCGACCCGCAACCCTTTGCGCGAAGTCCACAACTGGGTGCCATAGGTCTGACCGTCCCACCATGTGAAAATGCGTTTGATTGAATGACCAAGGCCCATGCTGCGTCTCCGGTAAACTGCGGCTCTCATGCCCTATTGTGCTCAAAAGGTCCAGCCTGCGCAGGGCGTCCATATCTTCCGAGAAGAAAATATCCCCGCCGGAGGCTCCCCATGACTGGGGGCCACCAACGATGCGGCATCAGCCTGCCGTCGCGGATTCTTTTTTCTTCACGTCGTCATGGATCATCAAAGGCTGCACGTCGGATGTCACCGCCTCTTCGTTCACGACAACCTCGGTCACGGTGTCCATGCCGGGCAGGTCGAACATCGTATCGAGCAGGATGCCTTCCATGATCGAGCGCAACCCCCGCGCGCCGGTCTTGCGCTTGATCGCGCGTTTGGCGATGGCGGTCAGCGCATCATCGGTAAAGGTCAGCTTGGTGTTTTCCAGCTCAAACAGGCGCTGGTATTGCTTGACCAAGGCGTTCTTGGGCTTGGTCAGAATGGTGATCAGCGCGTCTTCGTCCAGATCGGTCAGCGTGGCGATCACCGGCAAACGGCCCACGAATTCGGGGATCAGGCCGAATTTCAGCAGATCCTCGGGTTCGAGATCCTGAAACACCTCGCCGATGCCGCGTTCGTCCACGTCCTTGACGTCAGCCCCAAAGCCCATGCCGGAGCCTTTGCTGCGCCGCGCGATGATCTTGTCCAGCCCGGCAAAGGCCCCGCCACAGATGAACAGGATATTGGTCGTGTCCACCTGCAGGAATTCCTGCTGCGGATGCTTGCGCCCGCCCTGCGGCGGCACGGAAGCCACGGTGCCTTCCATGATCTTCAAGAGGGCCTGCTGCACGCCTTCGCCCGACACATCGCGGGTGATGCTGGGGTTGTCGGATTTGCGGGTAATCTTGTCGACCTCGTCGATATAGACGATGCCGCGCTGCGCGCGTTCTACGTTATATTCAGAAGCCTGCAACAATTTCAGGATGATGTTTTCGACGTCTTCACCGACATAACCGGCCTCGGTCAGGGTGGTGGCATCAGCCATTGTGAAAGGCACGTCAAGGATGCGCGCCAGCGTTTGCGCCAGCAATGTCTTGCCACATCCGGTCGGCCCGATCAGCATGATATTGGATTTCGCCAGCTCGATATCGGATTTGTCGGCATGGTTCAGGCGCTTGTAATGGTTATGCACGGCCACGGACAGCACACGTTTGGCATGGACCTGCCCGATCACATAATCGTCAAGAACAGCGCAGATGTCGGAGGGTGTTGGCACGCCTTCGCCGGATTTCAGGCCGGATGCCTTGGTTTCCTCGCGGATGATATCCATGCAGAGTTCGACACATTCATCGCAGATGAACACGGTCGGACCGGCGATCAGCTTGCGGACCTCATGCTGGCTTTTGCCGCAAAAGCTGCAGTAAAGCGTGTTCTTGCTGTCATTTCCGGTCGTCGTCGCCATATCAACCCTCTCGGCCTGTGGCCCGTAAAACATCAACGGGCTGCCCTGCATTGACACTAGGACAGCCCGCCAAGGTCTACAATGTCAAAATGACCAGTTTCAGGGTCACTTTTTCACTGTGGTGAATGACGTAAGATCACTCGGATGATTTTTCGCGGTTGACCACGATCTCGTCGATCAGGCCCCACTCTTTGGCCTCTTCGGGGGACATGAAATTGTCACGCTCGAGGGCGGTTTCGACCTTTTTCAGCGGCTGGCCGGTGTGTTTGACATAGATTTCGTTCAACCGTGTCTTGAGCTTCTGGGTCTCGGCGGCATGGATCATGATATCCGTCGCCTGCCCCTGATAGCCACCCGATGGCTGATGCACCATGACGCGGCTGTTGGGCAGCGAAAACCGCATGCCGGGGTGGCCTGCGGTCAACAACAGCGACCCCATGGACGCGGCCTGCCCGATGACCAGCGTGCTGACCTTGGGTTTGATATATTGCATCGTGTCATAGATCGACAGGCCGGATGTCACCACGCCACCGGGGCTATTGATATACATGCTGATCTCTTTTTTCGGGTTTTCCGATTCCAGATGCAGCAATTGGGCGACGACCAGCTGGCTCATCCCGTCATGCACAGGGCCGTTCAGAAAGATGATCCGTTCCTTCAGCAGGCGCGAAAAGATGTCATAGGCACGTTCGCCACGCGCGGTCTGTTCCACGACCATGGGAACAAGGTTCATATAGGTTTGTACGGGATCTTGCATGTTCATGCCTCTTTGCTGGACGGATGTCCGACTTCATCAATTCGCCCGACACTATGCGCGGGCGCGGGGGGCTTCAAGGGCTGGTTGTAAGGTGGGTCAAGACCCACCCTACGCGCGTTAACCAACGTGAAACAGCGAGGCGAACAATCGCGGGTCAAGGCTTTCGGTGGCAAAAGTCGCCCCCTCGGTCAGGACCGACACGGCGTCATGGCTGTGCAGGCTTTCCTGATGGCTGGCGATCACGCGGAAATCGGACACGCGCGGTTCCAGCTGCAATTGTTCGGTGAACAGACGCGCTGCATCTTCGACAAAAATCGGATTGGCGGCGTTCAGCTCGGCAAAGGCTTGCTCATCCTCGCGCTTGACCATCACCTGGGTTTCGGTCGGCACGGCGGCACGGGCCCGTTCGATCAGATCTTCGAACCACAGAATCGGCCCGTCTTCGACCAGCACCGAAATCCGTGCGACAGACCGTTGCGAATGCGGTGTCGCCAATTGCCCGCGGAACTGGCGGGCATGTTCGGACAATTCCAGCGAACAGGGACAGGTGGATGAGTAAACATAATCCAGATGCACGATCTTTTTGCGCACACCGGCACTTTCGACCAGTTCCAGCGCGATGTTATAATATTGATACCCTTCCAGCCCCGAACGCAGGCTTTGCACCTTCATCGGAAAGCTGAACCGCATCTGGATACGCGCATCAAAGCTGTCCAGATCGGATTTATAGGCATCCAGCGCGCGTTCAATCACTTCAAAGCTGAATGTTTCCTCGGCATGTTTGTAAAATGTCCGCATGATGCGGGACATGTTGATGCCTTTCTTTTCCGCCTCCAGCGACACGGTGCCGGTCACCGATGTTTCCAGCGTCAGATCGCCATTGTCGCGGGTGCGGAACCTTATGGGCAGGCGAAAGTTGGAAATCCCGACATGCTGGATCTGCTGCTTGGCACCACGGATCAGGCTGGACGGCCCGTTCTGCAGATCGGGCATCGACGCCTTATAGGCCTCGTCCACCGCGAAATCCTCGGGGTAGGCGCGGGCAAGGGCGGGGTAGTTCGACACTTCCTGTCCGGGGATGAGACGCGACACCAAAGGGTCAAGCGTCGCCACTTCTTCGGGGGTCACATCACCGGCCCAGCGGCGCAACAGCGCAAGTGCGGCCTCGGCATCGGACCGCGTGGGCTGGCGATCCATGTCGCGTGCGTGGATATTCATATCAAGACCCTCTTGTGGTGCTTCCGCCTTGCGAAGATGGCGCGGCTGCGGCGCATGTCCAGACATGCTGCGGCAGAATTGTAACAAATCGGCACGAAGGTCAGACATTCCGACATCACCTTTGCCGCAAAAAGCCACGCCCGTCCCGGCGGTGGGTCGCACCGCAAGCCTGCCGGAAATGCCCGCACTATGCCAGCTTTGTTCGCGGTATTACCCGATTGCCGCGCGCAGATCGGCCAACAGATCATCAGCATCTTCCAGACCGATGCTGCAACGGATCAACCCCGGCGTGATTCCCAGTTCCAGCTTGGTCGCCGCATCCAGCCGCTGATGCGTTGTCGTCGCAGGATGGGTGACGATTGATTTTGCATCACCCAAATTGTTGGAAATCGTGAATATTTCCAAACGGTTGAGCAGCGCAAATGCCGCATCCTTGCTGCCTGCATCAATCGCCATCACGGTGCCGCCCGACCCCATCTGCGCCAGTGTCAGCGCATGTTGCGGATGATCGGGCAGACCCGGATAGATCACCCGCAGCGTGCCATCCGCCACCAGTGCCTGCGCGATATGCTGCGCGCTGGCCGCCTGTGCGCGCACGCGCAAATCCATGGTTTCCAGCCCCTTGAGCATCAGCCATGCGGTGAACGGCGACATCGACCCGCCAGTATGTTTCATAAAAGGTTCGACCGTGCCGCGGATGAAATCGCGCGTCCCAAGGATCACCCCGCCCAAGGCCCGCCCCTGCCCGTCGATATGTTTGGTCGCGGAATAGATGATCACATCCGCGCCCAACGCCACCGCATCCGAAAATACCGGCGTCGAAAACACGTTATCCACGATCACCGTCGCGCCATGGGCATGGGCCAGATCGGCAACCGCCTTGATATCGACGACTTCCAGCGTGGGGTTGGAAATGCTTTCGAAAAACACAACCTTGGTATCGGGCCGGATCGCCGCCTGCCATGCGGCCAGATCAGTGCCGTCAACGAATGTCACCTGCACCCCGAAACGGGTCAGCACCTCTTGCAGGATATACAGGCATGATCCGAACAGCGCGCGCGCCGAGACAACGTGATCACCGGCCTTGAGCATCGCGGCAAGCGCGCCATGCACAGCCGCCATGCCGGACGCGGTGGCAAAGCCATCCTCGGTGCCTTCCAATGCGGCGATGCGGTCTTCGAACATGGCGACGGTCGGATTGCCATAGCGGGCATAGATGAATTCATCCGGACCCGCCTTGATGAACCGCGCCTCGGCAGCTTCGGCGCTGTCATAGACGAAACCCTGCGTCATAAAGATGGCTTCGCTAACCTCGCCATACTGGCTGCGCCGGATGCCGTGATGCACCGCCTTGGTGCGTTTGTTCCAGTCACTCATCATCTGCCCTCGCGCGCGTGGCGCATCAAAAAACCCCGACACCGGCAAAGGTATCGGGGTTGAAAATCCCGCACCCTTTTTAGCAGAATGTTTAACGTGGCCTGCAATCCGGAAACAAATCACCACGGGATCGGGCATAAGCCGCAGCATCGCCCGCGTCAATGGGGGCATCAGTCACGCGATTGCTGCGGGTCTTCGATCAGGTATTTCTGCAAGCCGATGATCTGGACCCACAAGAACAGGAACAGCACGACCGGAAAGGCGAATGTTTCCAGCTTGACCCAGGTTTCGGTCGATTGGGTGCGCCAGATGATTTCATTGGCAACGGCCAGCACGGCAAAGATGAAGGCAAGCCGTTTGGTGAAAATCATCCAGCCGGCGCGCTGCATCGGCAGGAATTCTTCCATCACGAATTGCAGATAGCTTTGCCCGCGTAACAGCCCGATGCCCAAAAGCGCTGCCATCGCGCCGTAAACGATGGTGGTTTTCATTTTGAAAAAACGCTCGTCATTGAAATAAGCCGTCAACCCGCCGAAAAAGATCACCATGAAGGCCGTGAACACCTGCATGCGGCTCAACTTGCCGGTCAGCACCCACAGGATCGCCATCGCCACCAGCAGGATCGGCACGAAAACCAGCGCGGCGACGATGAACCCCGAATAATCGGTGCCCGCAAAAGTATAAGTCTCATCCTTGATCCGCAGATAGATCAGGAAAAACGCAAGCGTCGGCCCCAGTTCCAGCACCTGTTTCAGGATCGGGTTGATGGTTTTGGTCATGCGTATCTCCTTCAGCCTCCCATTTCCACGATCACAGCGCCCAAGGCAACCAATGTCATCAGGATCAACCGGCGCGGTCCTACCTTTTCGCGCAGGATGAACCAGCCGATCAAGGCGGCAAAAACGGTGGATGTCTCGCGCAGGACCGCCGCCTCGCCGACCTTGCCGACCATGGTGGCCAGCATCACGCCCCCGAAACTGACCCAGGCCACCAGCGCGCCGATCACCCCGCGCCACATCAGCGGGGCCAGCACCGGTGGCGCCGCCATCCGCCTGTAGCGGCGCAAGGCAAGCAGCGGGAAATCCAGCGCCGTGACAAAGAAAAACCACGCCAGAAAGGTGAAAGGGTCCGGTGCCTGCCGGATGCCAAATGCGTCATAGGTCGTATAGACCGCGACCAGCAACCCGCCCACCAGCGCCCAGGCCAGCCCTGCGCGCAGCGCGGCGGGGTCAAGCCGTTCCTCGCGCAGATTGCGCAGCGCCAAAAGCAGGATACCCCCCGACAGGAACCCCACACCGACCCATTGCATTCCCGTGAAATGTTCCCCGAAAAACACCGATGCCGCGATCACCGTGACCAGCGGCCCGGTGCCGCGCACCACAGGGTAAACCACGGTAAAGGCCGCTTTTTCATAGGCGCGCGCCATCGCGACCTTATAGGCGAAATGGATGCCGACCGCCCCCATAAGGATCAGCGCCGTGGGCGCATTTGGCCAAGGCACGACAAACAGCGCGACAGGGGCCGAAAACACCACCAGCCAGAAATCAATCGCGCCCCGCGTCAGCCACGGGTCGTGCCGGCCTTTCTGCAAAGCCCCGAACACCGCATGGGCCAGCGCCGACACCAGCGCAAGCATCGTGGCCAGCCGCGCGCCCTCGGGCGTGCCAGCAACGGCGATCAGATAGGCAGCAAGGTTGTCCAACGCGGCCTAAAGGTCCAGACCGACAAGGGCTGCGGCGAATTCCTCGGGGTCGAAGGGTGCCAGATCGTCGATCTGTTCGCCCACGCCGATGGCATGGATCGGCAGGCCAAACCTGTCGGCCAGCGACACCAGCACACCGCCCTTGGCCGTGCCATCCAGCTTGGTCATCACCAGCCCCGACACGGCGGCCAGTTCCTGAAACACCTTGACCTGCTGCACCGCGTTCTGCCCGGTCGTCGCATCCAGCACCAACAGCACGTTATGGGGCGCATCCGGGTCTTTCTTGCGGATCACGCGGACAATCTTGGACAGCTCTTCCATCAAATCAGCACGGTTTTGCAGCCGCCCGGCGGTGTCGATCATCAACAGATCGGCGCCATCCGCCTGCGCCTTGGTCATCGCGTCATAGGCCAGGCTGGCCGGGTCCGACCCTTCGGGCGCTGTCAGCACCGGCACGCCCGCGCGCTGCCCCCAGACCTGCAATTGCTCAACTGCGGCGGCACGAAACGTATCGCCCGCCGCGATCACGACGTTCTTGCCCGCCGCGCGGAACTGGCTGGCCAGCTTGCCGATGGTCGTCGTCTTGCCCGATCCGTTGACGCCGACGACCAGCACGACCTGCGGCGTCTTGGCATAGATCGGCAAAGGGCGCGCCACAGGCTCCATGATCCGCACCACCTCGGCCATCAGCAGGCGCTTGACTTCCTCGACCGAGACACGCTTGCCCAGATGCCCTTCGGCGATATTGGCGATCACGCGCTGCGCGGTCTCGACCCCCATATCGGCGGCGATCAGCAGGTCTTCCAGCTCTTCGAGCATGGCATCATCAAGGCTGCGGCGCTGGACATCCGTCTCTGCAAACAGCCGCCCGATCAGGCCGGGTTTCGCCGCAGGCTCTGCAACAATCGCATCCAACCCCGCGTCGATCTTGGCCGAGGATTTGAACATCCTCTCTTTGAGCTTGCTGAAGAACGCCATCGGAACAGCCTTTCATGACTTCTGCGCAAAGACCTAGCCATTCCGCCCGGAATTGAAAAGACCACGCGCCCCCATCTTCCGAGCATAAATATCCCCGCGCGGAGCGCCGCAACTGCGGCAAAGCCGCAGGCAGCCTCAGATCTCGTCGCTGAAATGGCGCATCACCAGCCGGATCGGATTGGGAGCCGCCTGCCCCAGCCCGCAGATCGATGCATCCGCCATCGCGGTACACAGATCGCCCAGCAAGGCACGGTCCCATTGCGGGGCCTGCATCAGCTGCACCGCTTTCTGGCACCCGACACGGCAGGGCGTGCATTGCCCGCAGCTTTCATCCTCGAAAAACCGCAGCATGGTCAGCGCGGCGTCGCGCGCACGGTCCTGCTGCGACAGCACGACAACGGCGGCTGATCCAATGAACGTGTCATGCGGCTGCAACGTGTCGAAATCCAGCGGGATGTCATCCATCGTCGCAGGCAACAGCCCCGAGGACGGCCCGCCCGGCTGATAGGCCTTGAACACATGGCCCGCCGCCATGCCGCCCGCCGCGGCGATCACATCGGTGATCGTCGATCCCGCAGGCAGGACATACATGCCCGGCTGCGCCACCCGCCCCGATACGGAATAGGACCGCAGCCCCTTGCGCCCGTTCTTTTCCACGCTGCTCAGGATATCCGGCCCCTCGCGGCAGACCCGCGCCACCCAAAGCAGGGTTTCGACATTATGCACCAGCGTCGGGCGGCCAAAAATGCCGACCTCGGCCACGAAAGGCGGGCGGTGGCGGGGGATGCCACGCTTGCCTTCGATGCTTTCGATCATCGCGGATTCCTCGCCGCAGATATAGGCGCCCGCGCCCCGCCGCAGGTCGATGAAACCGGGGGCGACAATCCCCGCCTGTTCCAGTGCCGCAATCTCGCGGCGCAGGATGTCCAGCACGGCGGGATATTCATCGCGCATATAGATGAAACAGGTCTGCGCCTTGATGGCCCAGGCGGCGATCAGCATCCCTTCGAGAAACACATGCGGCGTGCGTTCCAGGTAATAGCGGTCCTTGAACGTGCCGGGTTCGCCTTCATCCCCGTTCACGGCCAGATAGCGGGGACCGGCATGGGCGCGCACGAAACCCCATTTGCGCCCCGACGGAAAGCCCGCACCGCCCAATCCGCGCAGGCCAGAGGCCAGCACCTTGTCCTGCACCGCCTGCCAGTCGCCATCCGCGCGCAAGCGTTCCAGCACGGCATAGCCGCCATCGGCGCAATAGGACGCCAATGTCTGATAATCGGGCAGATGCGCATGGGTGTCATGCGCCGCAATCGCCGCCTGCACCTTTGCTGGGGTGGCATGGTCGATATGGTTATGCCCGATTTCCAGCACAGGCGCGGTATCGCAGCGCCCCATGCAAGGCGCGCGCAGCACACGGACCTGCGCGGGGTCAAGCCCGTCTTGCAGCGCGGCTTTCAGCGCCTGCGCACCGGCCAGTTCGCAGGACAGGCTGTCGCAAACCCGGATCGTCAGGGCGGGGGGCGGTGTTTCGCCTTCCTTGACCACGTCGAAATGGGCGTAAAAGGTGGCGACCTCGTAGACCTCGGCCTGTGACAGGCGCATTTCCTCGGCCAGTGCCCGCAGATGGGCGGCGGACAGATGGCCATAGGCATCCTGCACCAGATGCAGGAATTCGATCAGCAGATCGCGGCGGCGCGGCCGGTCGCCCAGCAGCGCAAGGATATCCGCCAAGGCGCCATCATCCAACTGGCGCCCCTTGGTGGTATGTCGCCCTTTGCCTTTGCCGGATTTCCAGATGCCGTCTTGGTTGTCCTTGGCCATGCCCGCATTCCCCGCTTTTGGCGCAGCATAGCCCGCGCCTGCCGCGCAAACCACGCAAAAGCGACGCCCCAAGGGCCAAAGCACCCAGCCTTGCGGTTTCGCTTCATCGCGCGCGGCCGCCGTGCTAATCAACGCATATGACCCGCCTCGCGCCCCCAGCCCTGCGCCAAGATCATCTGCATGGATGCCGATCACGGATACATTGGTCGGCAGCTGGCGCGCTGCGCAATGTTTGCTTGCTTTTGCTGCTGGCCACACCCGCCACAGCACAGGACAGAATGACAGGCGACCAATTCGACGCCCATGTCACCGGCCGCACGATCACCTTTCGCACCGACACCAACCCCGCCTACGGGATCGAGGCCTATCTGACCGGCCGCCGCGTGATGTGGTCGGCCTTTGACGGGACCTGCATGTACGGGGTCTGGTATGAAAGCAAAGGCGACATCTGCTTTCTTTATGACGACGACCCCGAACCGAAATGCTGGGCCACCTATCTGCAGGATGGTATGATGCGAGCCGACTTCATCAATGTCCCCGATGGCACCGTGATCTATGAAACCGATGCCAATGAACCGCTGATCTGCAACGACCTATCGTCGTGATCCAACTGTGATCCGGCCATCGGCGAACTGGATTTCCAGATGATCGGCCTTGGCGGCAGCCACTGTATCGGTGACCAGCACATCGCCCGTCCGCACCACCGCATAGCCGCGTTTGAGCGTTTCCATATAGCCCAAGGTTTCGCGCAGCCGGTCCAGCGCGGCCAGCCTTGCTGTCCGTTCCGCCTGTTGGCGCGTCGCGCGGTCTGACAGGCGCGCAAGCACGCTGCCCAGCCGTTCGGCCTGCCGGTCCAGCCGTGCCTGCACCAGATCCGGGCGCAATCCGCGCCCTGCCCGGTCCAGCGTCAGCGCCGCATCGCGACTGCGGCGCTGCAAGGCGGGGGCGAGCCGGTCCGCCAATGCCGCCAGCCGCCTGCCATCTTCGGCCAGTCGGCGTTGCAGGATCGCGGGGCGCAGGGCGGCATCGCTCAGTTGCAGCCGCTTTTGCGCCGCTGCCTGCCGCAGGGCCGCAGGTAGGCGGTCGGACAGGTAATCCAGCCGCTGGCGGGGGCCATCCACCAGCGTGTCCACCTGCGGCAAGGCGCGCGCCAGATCGCGCAGCCGCTGGCGGCGGGTCTGCACGCCGTTGGACAAAGCGCGCACCAGCCGCGCGCCTTGCTGGTCCACAAAGGCCAAAAGCTCGATCCGCACCGGCACGGCCAGTTCCGCCGCCGCCGTCGGCGTGGGCGCGCGCATATCGGCAGCAAAATCGATCAGCGTGGTGTCGGTTTCATGGCCCACGGCGGAAATCAGCGGAATGTCGGATGCGGCGGCCGCGCGCACGACGATTTCCTCGTTGAACCCCCAAAGATCCTCCAGCGATCCACCGCCACGCGCCACGATAATCAGATCGGGGCGCGGCAAGGCACCGCCCGGCGTCAGGCGGTTGAACCCGTCGATGGCGGCGGCGACCTCGGCGGCGCATTTCTGGCCTTGCACGGCGACCGGCCAGACCAGCACCTTGCGCGGGAAACGGTCGCGCAGCCGGTGCAGGATGTCGCGGATCACGGCCCCCGATGGCGATGTGACCACGCCGATGATCTCGGGCAGATAGGGCAGCGGTTTCTTGCGCGCCGCATCAAACAATCCTTCGCCCGCCAGCATCACGCGGCGTTTTTCCAGCATTGCCATCAAGGCACCGGCACCGGCGGGCTGGATATCTTCGATGATCATCTGGTATTTCGACTGGCCTGGAAAGGTGGTCAGCTTGCCGGTGGCGATGACCTCCATCCCCTCCTCTGGCCGGTGGGTCAGGGCGGTGGCGCGGCCTTTCCAGATGATGCCCGACAGCACCGACCGGTCATCTTTCAGATCCAGATAGATATGCCCCGAGGACGGGCGCGAGATGCGGCCCAATTCGCCGCGCACGCGGATATGGGCAAAGCCGCCTTCGATGGTCTTTTTGACCGCGCCCGAAATCTCGGAGACGGAAAATTCGGGGGTGTTGTCGGCGCTTTTGTCAGCGGGGCCGTCTTCGAACAAATCCATCATCGGGGTGATCCTGTGCGCTTTGGGTCGCACCCTAAAGCGGCACCAGCCAAAGGCCAAGCCCGGCCTTGTGATCTGCCCCGTCCCTGACTAAGACCGCCCCAAGTTTCCAAAGGCGGAGAGACGGCCATGAACATCCTTATTCTGGGCAGCGGCGGGCGCGAACATAGTCTGGCCTGGGCGATCAAGCAGAACCCCAAATGCGACCGGCTGATCGTAGCGCCCGGCAATGCAGGGATAGCGCAGATCGCGGATTGTGCCGATCTCAATATCCTTGATGGCGATGCGGTGGCCAATTTCGTCGAAGAAAACACCATTGATTTCGTCATCATCGGCCCCGAAGGCCCGCTGGCAGCCGGTGTCGCAGACCGGCTGCGCCGCACCGGCACGCTGGTCTTTGGCCCGTCGCAGGCCGCCGCCCAACTGGAGGCATCGAAATCCTTTACCAAGGCAATCTGCGATGCGGCAGGCGCGCCCACTGCCGGCTATGCCCGTTTCACCGAAGCCGCCCCCGCGCGCGCCTATGTGCAGGCGCAAGGCGCGCCCATCGTGATCAAGGCTGACGGTCTGGCCGCTGGCAAGGGTGTCACTGTCGCGATGACAGTGGACGAGGCACTGGCGGCCCTTGATCACATGTTCGACGGCAGTTTCGGCCCCGCGGGCACCGCCGTCGTGATCGAGGAATTCATGGAAGGCGAAGAGGCATCGTTCTTTGTGCTTTGCGATGGTAAAACCATCCTGCCCGTCGGCACCGCACAAGACCACAAACGCGCCTTCGACGGCGACCAAGGGCCAAACACGGGCGGCATGGGTGCCTATTCGCCCGCCCCCGTGATGACCGATGAGGTTACGCAAAAGGCGCTGCACGAGATCATCCAGCCCACAATGGATGAAATGGCGCGCCGCGGCACCCCGTTCCAAGGCGTGCTGTTCTGCGGGCTGATGATCCAGAATGGCCAGCCACGGCTGGTGGAATATAACGTGCGCTTCGGCGACCCCGAATGTCAGGTGCTGATGATGCGCCTTGGCGGTCAGGTGCTGGACCTGCTGCAAGCCTGCGCCGAGCAGCGCCTGCACGAGATCAGCGTGAACTGGGCCGATGACCATGCGCTAACCATCGTGATGGCCGCCAACGGCTATCCGGGCGATTACGCCAAGGGCAGCGTGATCGGCGGGCTGGACAGCCAGCCTGCCGACAGTTTCCACATGGTATTCCACGCAGGGACAAAACGGGTCGAGGGCCAGTATCAGGCGCATGGCGGGCGGGTGCTGAACATCACCGCCCGCGGTGCATCACTGGCCGAGGCGCATGAACAGGCCTATGCGATGGCGCAAGGCGTGGACTGGTCCGGCGGGTTTTACCGGTCGGATATCGGCTGGCGCGCGTTGTGAAACGCAAAAAGCCGCGCTCTCTGGCGCGGCTTTTTCCTCATTTCACAGACACTTAAGCCGCACGCCCCACCAGCACAGACCCGATCTGTGCGGCGGCCGCATTCTCGTCATCGCCTGCAACGGCGGCGAATTCGCGGGTCAGGCGTTCAAGCGCGGCCTCGTAAAGCTGACGCTCGGAATAGCTTTGCTCGCGCTGGTCGTCCTGACGGTGCAGGTCGCGCACGACTTCGGCTATGGCGATCAGGTCGCCGGAATTGATCTTTTGCTCGTATTCCTGCGCACGGCGGGACCACATGGCCTTTTTGACCTTGGCCTTGCCGCGCAGGGTTTTCAGCGCATGGTTCACCACATCGGGCGTCGCCAGCGCGCGCATGCCCACATCGGTTGCCTTGTGCGTCGGCACGCGCAGGGTCATCTTGTCCTTTTCAAAGGCGATCACGAACATTTCCAGCTCGAACCCGGCCACTTCCTGCGTTTCGACAGAGACGATCTTGCCCACGCCATGCGCCGGATAGACGACAAACTGGTCGGGGCTAAATTCGCTTTTCTTCTTGGTCATGATTGTCCTTTCATGGCAATCCGGCAGGTCACGCGACAAAAAACCGTCGGCAACAAGCGTCACCGGCGGGTTCAGACGTATGGGCGGGATCACATCATTCGCGTCATTGCGGGAATCATACCACAAAAACGCACCCTTCGGAAGCGTCCGCGCGCATGATGCCAAACGCATTTGAAATCAGGCGTTTGGCTTAGCCGCCTTCGCCGGGAGCCTCGGAAAACAGGTCCAGCTTGCCGGGCTTGCCATCCATCTCTTCGGCGCTGGGCAGCGGGTCTTTCTTGGTGATTATGACCGGCCACATTTCCGAATATTTGCGGTTGAACTCGACCCATTTTTCCATGTCGGGTTCAGTATCGGGGCGGATCGCATCGGCCGGGCATTCGGGTTCGCAGACGCCGCAATCGATACATTCATCGGGGTGGATCACCAGCATGTTCTCGCCCTCGTAGAAACAATCCACCGGACATACCTCGACGCAGTCGGTGTATTTGCAGGCGATACAATTGTCATTGACGATATAGGTCATGGGGTCATCCGTAATTCTTTGCCGGTTTGCTAAATCGGATCGCGCGGTCATTCAAGCGTGAAAGGGTCATCCATCCCACGCTGCGTCATCATATCCCGCCGGTCCTTTTTGGTGGGCCGCCCCTTGCGGTCGCTGCCGGGGCTCTGGGGGGCAGGCTCCGTCACCGGTGTCAGATCCTCGTAAAGCGCCTGTGCCTCGGGCGCGGGGCCACGCCGCGTGCCGCAATCAAGGATGCGGATCACCCGCGCGACATCGGCCTGCACGAAGGTCAGCACATCGCCCGGTCCCACGGCGCGGGCGGGTTTGCTGACAGGATTGCCACCCACCCGCACCTTGCCCCCTGTCACGACACCGGCGGCAAGGCTGCGCGATTTGAAAAACCGCGCATGCCAGAGCCATTTGTCCAGCCGGATCGTGGGCCGAGGCGCGTCGGTCAATCCTTTTTGAACCCCGCCAAAGCAGCGGCAAACGGATTATCGGGATCAATCGGTTTTTCATAGCGCGGCTTGGCCTGATAGCTGTCAGGCTTGGTCGCCTGTGCTGCCGGTTTGCCTTTGGGCTTGCCCTTGGGTTTTGGATTGCCGCGCGGGCGGTCGCCACCCGTGGGGCGTGCCGGGCGCACAGCCCGTCCGCCCCATGTGAAGGTATAGAACACCTCCATCTCGGGCGCGTCGGGGGTTTCGACGGCTGCGCCAGCCGGCATTTCCTGCGGCGTGGCGTCAGGCACTTCTGCCGGTGACGTCGCTGCGTCGTCGGGTTGATCCGGTGTTTCAACAGCACTCTCGACAGCTACTTCGCCCGCCACATCGGCGCGCGCTGGCTTGACCTTGGCCCGTTCGGCCTTTTCGGCCTTATAGCCCAATCCGGCCATCAGATCGGCGAACTGGTCCAGCGTCATGCCGGTGATCGACAGCATGTCGGGGTTCGCCTCGAACCCAGCCCGGCTGTCCTTGTCGCGCAGCATATCGGCCAGCCGTTCCAGCATGTCGATCCGGATCGCGCGGTCGCCCGCCGCGCGGTAACCGGCCATCGCGTAATAGCCGGGCACGGCATCCTTTGCGGCAGGCACCGTCACCAGACCGGGAGGCGGGCTTTGCGGGAATTCCTGCAGATCGCGGGCCAGCGACCACAGCACAAGGCGCAGGCGGGTGGGCGCGGGTTTCAGCAGCAGGGGCTGGAAAATCGTGAACTGACCAAAGCGCAGGCCATGTTTGCGCAGGGCAGACCGCGCGTCCTGATCCAGTGCCTTGACCTCGTCAGCGATATCGCCGCGCGGGATGATGCCGAAATGTTCAGCCATCCGGTAGGCAAAGCCCTTGGCGGTCCCTGTCAGCGTGTCGTCATTTTTCAGCGCCAGCAGAGGTTCAAACCCCGCCGCGATCTTGCGGTCGATGAAATGCTGCAACCGGCGCTGGACCTTGGCCGTCACATCGGGGCCTGCCTCGTCATCGACGAAAACAGCCACACCGGGTTTCAGCGGGTCGGACCCTGCCACCAGCTTGCCCACAGCCTGATCGCCCCACATGAGGCCACCCTGTTCGGTGAAATCAATCTCGGTATCAGGCGCGTTATAGAACCGGTCCGCGCGCAGATGCAGATGCGGCGCAATCGCCTGCTGGGACGCCTGCCGCAAGGTTTTCGCCTCGTCGGGGCTGCCCGCCTTGTCCATGCGGAAACGGAACCCTTCCAGACGACCGACAAATTCGCCCTCGACGGTCACTTCGCCTTTTTCATTCACCTCGGCCAACAGGCTCTCCTTTTGTTTGAGCCGGCGAAGCAGGATGCTGGTCCGCCGGTCCACAAATCTTTGCGTCAATGCGCCATGCAGCGCATCCGATAACCGGTCTTCTACAGCGCGGGTTTCATCGCGCCAATGAGAATCGTCAACAAGCCAACCTTTGCGTTGGGCCACATAGGTCCAGGTGCGGATATAGGCCAGCCGTTTGGACAAAGTATCAATGTCTCCGTCGGTGCGGTCAATCCGGCGGACCTGCAAGGCAAACCAATTGGCTGACACATGCCCAAGCTGGTGCAGATCATTATAAATCTGCGTCAGCAATCCGGCATGTTCGCCCGCCGAAATACCGCGGAAATCGGGGATGCGGCAGACATCCCACAGCAGTTTCACCGATGGTCCGTCAGTGGCGCGCGCCGCGACCTCTGCATCCAGCGCCAAGGTTTTCAGCGCGGCCAGATCGTCGCTTTCGCGCACGCGGGTCAGCCACGGATTGTCGGTGCGGTCCTCCAATGATCCGACCAACCGCTTGACCGATCCGAACTGCAACCGGCTGTTGCGCCATTGCAATTTGGCGACAGGGCGGAACTGGTGGTTGCAGATCGCCTCAGCCACGGCGTCGTCCAGCGGCGGGGCTTCGCCCGTCACCCCGAACGTGCCGTTCTCGATATGCCGCCCCGCGCGGCCCGCAATCTGCGCCAGCTCCTGCGGTTCCAGATGGCGCATCCGGCGGCCATCATATTTGGTCAGGGATGAAAACGCGACATGGCTGATATCAAGGTTCAGCCCCATCCCGATGGCATCGGTGGCCACCAGAAAATCAACATCGCCGTTCTGGTACATCTCGACCTGCGCATTGCGGGTGCGGGGCGACAGCGCGCCCATGACGACAGCGGCGCCCCCCTTGGTGCGGCGCAACAATTCGGCGATGGCATAGACGTTATCGACCGAAAAGCCCACGATGGCGGACCGTGCGGGCATCCGGCTGATCTTTTTCGATCCGGTATAGGTCAGTTCGGACATGCGGTCGCGGACCATGAATTGCACGCCGGGCACAAGGGCCGCAATCGCGCCGCGCATGGTTTCAGCCCCCAGAAACAGGGTTTCATGCAAGCCGCGCGCATGCAGCAGCCGGTCGGTGAACACATGGCCACGTTCAGGATCGGCGCAAAGCTGGATTTCATCAACGGCAAGAAAATCGCAACCCATGCCATCGGGCATCGCCTCGACCGTGCAAACCCAATAGGCGGCGCGCGGCGGCACGATCCGTTCCTCGCCAGTGACCAAAGCCACGACCCCCGGCCCCTTGATCGCGACGATGCGGTCATAAACCTCGCGCGCAAGCAGACGCAAAGGCAGGCCGATCACGCCGGTGCGGTAGGACAGCATCCGCTGGATCGCGTAATGGGTCTTGCCGGTATTGGTCGGCCCGAGAACGGCCGTGATCCGGGAACCTTGCATTTTCGTCCCCGTCAGGGCCAGGCGGTCAGATCGCCTGGCCGTCCAGCTGTTGGTGCAAACGCGCGCGGTCTTCGCGGGTCTGCACGGAATATGGCACGATCTGAAGGATCATGTCGTAAAGTTCAAGTGCCGCTTCGGGGCGGCCGGTTTCTTCCATCATCACCGCCAGCCCGCGCATCGCCTCGAAATGGCGCGGATTGCGGGTCAGCACCTCTTCAAGGTCGGCCATGGCGGGGCCTATTTCATCAAGCAGATAAAACGACGTGGCGCGCAGGAAATAGCCTTCGGCGAATTCGGGGGCATGATCGACCAGCGCCGAAAAATGATCAAGCGCGACATCGGGGGCGCCATCATCCAGCGCATCCTGCCCGCGCCGCAACAACAGATCGATAGACGCCGACCCGCTCTTGCCCCATTCCGCGATGATCTGCTGTTCGATCCTGAACGACCCGTCTTCATCACTCTGCGACAATTCCGCGAAAAGCTGGTCCAGCCGGTCAGTTTGTGCGACCACGGGCAGCGAAACGCCAAGGGCCAGCACAACTGCCGCAACGACACATTTGAAGCCAAGACGATCTGCCATCATACACATCAATGTAGCGCATCACGCGGCGGACACCAGAGCCATGCCACCGCAATTCATCACGAAAGGATCAAAATCATGAGCGATGTCATCAACGAAGCCGTCACCCAGCTGAACGCCAAGATGGGCGGCGCAGGATTCGACGGCAGTGCCAAATTCGTCATCGAAGACGAAGGCACCATCATCATCGACCAGACCGGCGCACGCGCCGCCGATGACGACGCCGATGTGACCCTGACCGCCAGTGCGGATGTGTTCAAGGCGATCCTTGATGATGAATTGAACCCGACAACTGCCTTCATGACCGGCAAGCTCAGCGTGGATGGCGACATGGGCGTCGCGATGAAACTGACCAGCGTGCTTGGCTGATGGCACCCGCGGCCCCGTTTTTCGATGATATCGCAAACGGCCCGGCGGGCGGGGCCGCACATTGGCTGACCACCAGCGACAAAAGGCGGATCCGGGCCGGTCACTGGCCAGTCGATGGCACCAAAGGCACCGTGCTGATCTTTCCCGGCCGCACCGAATATATCGAAAAATACGGGATCACGGCACAGGCGCTGACAACGGCAGGCTATAGCGTGCTGGCGGTGGACTGGCGTGGCCAGGGGCTGTCGGACCGGCTGATCAGCGATCCGAACCTCGGCCATATCGGCGATTTCGCAGAGTATCAGCACGATGTGGCGGCTCTGCTTTCCCATGCCGCAGCACTTGACCTGCCACGCCCCTATTTCCTGATCGCCCATTCCATGGGGGGCTGCATCGGCCTGCGATCACTAATGAACGGGCTGGATGTCAAGGCGGTGATGTTTTCCGCGCCGATGTGGGGCATCCAGATGCCGCGCGCAACGCGGTCATTCGCATGGAGCCTGTCAACACTCAGCCTGTCACTCAAATTCGACGAAAGACTGGTCCCCGGCCAATCCGCCACTAGCTATCCTTTGATCCAGCCCTTCGCGGGGAATATGCTGACCGATGATCCCGAAATCTACGCCGCCTTGCGCGGCCAGATCGCGGCGCATCCCGCCCTCAGCCTCGGCGGGCCGACCCTGCGCTGGCTGAACAGATCGCTGCACGAAATGCGCGCCCTCGCGCGCCTGCCTTCGCCCGCCACGCCCTGCATCACCTTTCTGGGCAGCGGGGAATCCATCGTGGACCCTGCCGCAATCCGTACCCGCATGGCGCGCTGGCCGGGCGGCGTGCTGCATGAAATCAAAGGCGGCTTGCACGAAATGCTGATGGACAGGCCCGAAATGCGCGACAGCGTCACCGCCAAAACCATCGCCCATTTCGACGCGCACCGCTGACGGCACAATCCCCATCTTCTTATTTCCCAAAATACTCCCGCCGGAGGCTCAGGTCTCTCATCCGCCACGCAGGCCCGCCATTGGCAGACCGGTCACAAACCCTATCTATGCACAATGGCGGATGTGCTGACCTTCACCGACCGCGGAATCTATTGCCCCGCGGGCGATTTCTACATCGACCCTTGGCGCCCCGTGCCACGGGCGCTGATCACCCATGCGCATAGCGATCACGCGCGCTGGGGGATGGACAGCTATCTCGCGACCCCCAGCACCGCCGCCGTGATGCGGCACCGGCTGGGCGATATCAATGTCCAGACCATCCCCTATGAAACCGCGCAGCAGATCGGGGATGCGACCGTCTCGTTCCACCCCGCAGGCCATGTGCCGGGATCGGCGCAGATCAGGGTGGCGGTCAAAGGGCAGGTCTGGGTCGTCTCGGGCGATTACAAGACCGTGGATGACGGGCTGTCGGAACCTTTCGCCCCCGTCCCCTGCCATGCGTTCATCAGCGAATGCACCTTCGGGCTGCCGGTTTTCAACTGGACCCCGCAGGATGTACTGCAGGGCCAGATCAACCGTTGGTGGGCCGAAAGTGCCGCCGCAGGCAAGACCGCGATCCTTGGGGCCTACGCCTTGGGCAAGGCGCAAAGGCTCTTGCGCCTGCTTGACCCCGATATCGGGCCGATCCTGACGCATGGGGCGGTGGAAAACACCAATGAGGTGCTGCGCGGCATCGGCATCGCGCTGCCCGCCACCACCCGCGTCGATGCCGCCATGACCGGCAAAACCCACCCCGGCGCTTTGGTGCTGGCCACGCCAAGCGCGCTTGGCACGCCTTGGGCGCGCAGGTTCGGGCCGTCCTCGACCGCCTTTGCCAGCGGCTGGATGGCGCTGCGCGGCGTGCGGCGCAGGCGGGCGGCGGACCGGGGGTTCATCGTATCGGACCATGCCGATTGGGCCGGGCTGAACGCGGCGATCACCGCGACGGGGGCAGAGAAAATCTTTGTCACTCATGGCTACACCACAGCCTTTCAGCAATGGCTGCGCGATCAGGGCCATGACGCCCATACCGTCAGCACCGATTACCAGGGCGAAGGGTTCGACAGCGGCGAGGATGCGGCATGAAAGCCTTTGCCGCCCTGTTCGCGCAACTCGACGAAAGCACCAAGACCAGCGTCAAGGTCACGGCGCTGGCCGATTATTTCCGCACGGCCCCGGACAGCGACAAGCTCTGGACCACCGCCCTGTTCACCGGGCGCAGACCGAAACGGGTGATCATGGCCTCCAGATTGCGCCTCTGGGCGGCAGAGGTGGCGGGCCTGCCCGACTGGCTGTTCGAGGAAAGCTATAGCATCGTCGGCGATCTGGCCGAAACCATCGCGCTCGTTCTGCCAGCGCCGTGTGCGACCAGCGACGAAAGCCTGACCGACTGGATCATGCATCTGCGCGCCTTGGGCATGCAGGATGACGACGCGCGCAAGGCCGGCATCATCGCCGCATGGGACCGGCTGCCACCTGCGGAACGGTTCCTGTTTACCAAGCTCTTGACGGGCGGTTTGCGCATCGGGGTCAGCGCGAAACTGATGACCCGCGCGCTGGCACAGGCGACAGGCCAGCCGGAACCGGAGCTGACCCATAAACTGATGGGCAACTGGACGCCCGACAATGTCACATGGGCCAGCCTGATCGAGGCGGATGATCCGGGCACCGACGCCTCCCGCCCCTATCCGTTCTATCTGGCTTACGGCTTGGAAGATCTGGCCACCCTTGGCCCGCCCGCCGATTGGTCGGCGGAACGCAAATGGGACGGCATCCGTGGGCAGTTCATCCTGCGTGGCGGCACGCATTACCTGTGGTCGCGCGGCGAAGACCTGATGACCGACCGCTTTCCCGAACTCGCCCAGCTTTGCGATGCATTGCCCGATGGCACCGTGATCGATGGCGAGGTGCTGGCCTTTGCGGGTGATGCCCCCCTGCCTTTTGCCGCCTTGCAAAAACGCATCGGGCGGAAAACAGTGCCGCGCAAACTGCTGGCCGAAGCCCCCGTGATCCTGATGGCCTATGACCTTTTGGAACAGGACGGGCGCGACATACGCGCCTTGCCCTTTGCAGACAGACGCGCGGCCTTGGCAGGGCTCGTTGCGCGGGTGTCCACCCGCGCGCCCCTGCGGTTATCACCGCAGGTGACGTTTGGCACGTGGGACGATCTGGCGACTGCACGCAGCCAGTCGCGGGATGTGGGGGCCGAAGGGCTGATGCTCAAACGCCACGACAGCCCCTATCTGGCAGGGCGCAAGAAAGGCGATTGGTGGAAATGGAAAGTCGATCCGCTGACCATCGATGCGGTGATGATCTATGCGCAATCGGGCAGCGGGCGGCGGGCGAACCTGTTCACCGATTACACATTCGCGGTGCGCGACGGGGACGGATTGGTGCCCTTCACCAAAGCCTATTCCGGCCTGACCGATGCCGAATTCCGCCAGATCACCGCCTGGGTGCGCAAGAACACGCTCCAGAAATTCGGCCCCGTCCGGCAGGTACCGCCCGTGCATGTGTTCGAAATCGCCTTTGAAGGTATCAACGCAAGCCCGCGGCACAAGTCAGGTGTTGCGCTCCGGTTTCCGCGGATGCTGCGCTGGCGGCAGGACAAACCCGTGGCCGAGGCCAATACGCTCGATGATCTGCGCGAAATGCTGCGGCTTTACGGCTGACAGGGTTCCCTGTGCGACTGCGACACCCTAAGTAATGGGTCAAACAGCAATGAAAGCCGCGCCATGCAGAACCCTGTCTATGATGCCAATACCTCTGGCAAGAACGCTTTTGGCGATCTGCCCGAATGGGACCTGACCGACCTTTACCCCAGCTCCGACAGCCCAGAGATCACCCGTGACATGGCATGGCTGGAAACCGAATGCGCGGCCTTTGCCGCCGATTACGAAGGCAAGCTGGCATCGCTGGATGCGGCAGGGCTGCTGCGCGCGGTCCAGCGCTATGAACAGATCGACGTGATTGCAGGGCGGATCATGTCATTTGCGGGCCTGCGCTATTACCAGATCACCACCGACAGCGACCGTGCCAAGTTCATGGCGGATTGTCAGGACAAGATCACGCGTTTCACCACGCCGCTCGTATTCTACGGGCTGGAGTTCAACCGGCTGGACGACGACCATCTGGCGGGCCTTCTGGCGGCCAATGCCGATTTGGCGCGCTATAAACCCGTGTTCGACCGGATGCGCGCGATGAAGCCGCATCAATTATCCGACGAGCTGGAAAAATTCCTGCATGACCAGTCGACCGTCGGGGCTGCTGCGTGGAACCGGCTGTTCGATGAAACCATGGCGGGGCTGGAATTTGTCGTGGATGGCGATGTGCTGGGCCTTGAAGGCACGCTGAACCTTTTGACCGACCCCGACCGCGCCAAGCGCGAGGCTGCGACCCATGCGCTGACGGCGGTGTTCCGCGAGAACATCAAGATCTTTGCCCGTGTCCACAACACGCTGGCCAAGGAAAAGGAAATCCACGACCGCTGGCGCAAGATGCCCAGCCCGCAGGCCGCGCGCCATCTGGCCAACCATGTCGAACCCGAAGTGGTCGAGGCCCTGCGCAACGCCGTCGTTGCGGCCTATCCGCGCCTGTCGCACCGCTATTACGCGCTGAAAGCGAAATGGCTGGGGCTGGACAGGATGCAGGTCTGGGACCGCAACGCCCCTTTGCCGATGGACCAGACCCGCGTGATCGGCTGGATTGAGGCCCGCGACACCGTGATGACCGCCTATGCCGGTTTCGATCCGCGCATGGCCGAAATCGCGGGCCGGTTTTTCGACAAAGGCTGGATCGATGCGGCCACCAAACCCGGCAAGGCGCCTGGTGCCTTTGCGCATCCCACGGTGACGCCGGTGCATCCTTATGTGATGCTGAACTACCTTGGCAAACCGCGCGATGTGATGACGCTGGCGCATGAACTGGGCCACGGCGTGCATCAGGTACTGGCCGCCGAACAGGGCGAATTGCTGTCATCCACCCCGCTGACGCTGGCCGAAACGGCATCGGTTTTTGGCGAGATGCTGACATTCCGGCAGCTTTTGGACAATGCCAAGACGCCGCAGGACCGCAAGGTGCTGCTGGCTGGCAAGGTCGAGGATATGATCAACACCGTGGTGCGCCAGATCGCGTTCTATGATTTCGAATGCAAGCTGCATGCGGCCCGCGCGACAGGTGAATTGACACCCGATGACATCAATGCGCTGTGGATGTCGGTGCAGGCCGAAAGCCTTGGGCCGGTCTTCGATTTCGCGGATGGGTACGAAACCTTCTGGGCCTATATCCCGCATTTCGTGCATTCGCCGTTCTACGTCTATGCCTATGCCTTCGGCGACGGGCTGGTGAACGCGCTTTATGCCGTGTTCGAAGAAGGCGACGCCGACTTCCGCGACAAATATTTCGCGATGCTGCGCGCGGGCGGGTCAAAGCACCATAAGGAGCTGCTGGCGCCGTTCGGGCTGGATGCGTCGGACCCTGCCTTCTGGGACAAGGGCCTGGCGCTGATCGAAAGCATGATCGACGAGTTGGAGGCGCTGTAGTGCCAGCGCCTCCGGCGGGGGAGTATTTTTGGAAATAAGAAGTTGGGTGGCGCGTGGTCAGCGCCGCGCGCCCGCCGCAAAGACCATGTCCATCATCGCCTGCGTGCCGCGTGAGAATTCCAGCGGGCAAGGATAGGCGGCGGCGCTGCGCAGCGTCTGGCCGAAGTTTTCGACTTGCAGAATATACTGGTTCACGCCGGGCCAGCGTTCGCTGATTGTGCTGGTCCCGTCAGTTTCCAGCGTCAGTTGCGCCATGTCGAAGACATTGGCGTTGAACGGGCAGGTCAGGCGCAGAATACCCTTGTCACCGTGAAAGGTGATCTGCTGGCGCGGATGCATCCGCATCGAGACAATGGCGGAATAGGTGAAGTCGGGAAAACGCGCGGCGACCTGCGCGAAGACATCGACATCATTTTCCAGCCGCAGATCGGCATGGGTGATGGCATCGGGTTCCTGTCCTGTCACGAACCGGGCCGCCCCGAAGGTGTAAACCCCGATATCGCGCAGTGCGCCGCCTGCGGTTTCGGGCCGGTTGCGGATATTGGTCACATCATCCGCGTTGTTATAGGTAAAGGTCGCATCGACATGCACCAGCTTGCCGATGGCCCCTTGCTGGTAGAGGTCGCGCGCGCGGGTGAATTGGGGGTGATGCACGATCATGAATGCCTCTGCCGCGAGCAGCCCCGCCGCATCGCGCGCGGCGATCAGACGGTCATAATCCGCCGCCGCCAGCCCCATGGGTTTTTCGCACAGCACCGGTTTGCCCGCCGCCAGCGCCTTGAGCGACCAGTCCACATGCAGATGGTTGGGCAGCGGGATGTAGACCGCATCCACCGCCGGATCGGCCAAGAGCGCGTCATAGCTGTCATGCACCCTGATACCGGGGGCGAAGTCGGAAAAACCTGCCGCCTTGGCGGGGCTGGATGTGGCCAGCGCGTAAAGCTCGGCCCCTTTGGCGGCATGGATGGCGGGGCCCATGAAACGGCGGGCGAATTCGGCGGCACCCAGGATGCCCCAGCGGATTGGTGTCATGGTCATCTCCCTTTTGGGAATGGTAGCGCTATCATCCGGCCGCCGCCACGCCCCTTTCCCATCTTCAGAGAAAAAAATATCCCCGCCGGAGGCTCCGACGGGGATCATAAGGACGACGGGTCGCGGGAAAGCTCAGGCGCTTTCCAGCATGCCTTTTTCGCGCGCCAGCTGCGTCATGCGCGTTTGCAGTTTTTCGAAGGCCCGCACCTCGATCTGGCGGATCCGTTCGCGGCTGACGTCATAGCGCGCGCTGAGATCTTCGAGGGTGACAGTTTCTTCGGCCAGACGGCGCTGCACCAGAATGTCCTTTTCACGCGCGTTCAGCACGGTCATGGCTTCGGCCAGCAGGGCGCGGCGCGCGTCGAGTTCGTCATGTTCTTCGTAATCGGCAGCGGTATTGGCGCTGTCGTCTTCGAGCCAGTCCTGCCATTGCATCGATCCTTCGCCGTCCGAGCCGATCTGCGCGTTCAGCGAGGCATCGCCCCCAGACAGGCGCCGGTTCATCGAAATCACCTCGTCCTCGGTCACGCCCAGATCATTGGCGATCTGTTTGACGTTCTCGGGGCGCAAATCGCCTTCTTCCAGCGCGCCGATGCGATTTTTCGCCTTGCGCAGGTTGAAGAACAGTTTTTTCTGCGCCGATGTCGTGCCCATTTTCACCAGCGACCAGGACCGCAGGATATATTCCTGGATCGAGGCGCGGATCCACCACATCGCATAGGTTGCCAGGCGAAAGCCCTTTTCGGGGTCGAACCGTTTGACCGCCTGCATCAGGCCCACGTTCGCCTCCGAGATCACCTCGGCCTGCGGCAGGCCGTAGCCGCGATAACCCATCGCGATCTTGGCAGCCAGACGCAGGTGCGATGTGACCATCTTATGCGCGGCTTCTGTGTCTTCGTGGTCCACCCAGCGTTTGGCCAGCATGTATTCTTCTTCGGGTTCCAGCATCGGGAACTTGCGGATTTCCTGCATATAGCGGTTCAGGCCGCCTTCCGGTGTCGGTGCTGGTAGATTTTTATAGTCGCTCACTGTCGTGCCCTCCGTTATGTATAAAGGCTTAACATGGATATGGTCGCACTGCGGCCGTTTTCAAGTGTCGGTCTTTACTTATGGTCAACGCAATATGAACCATTCGGTTCAGTTTTACGAGTGACCTTTCGGTGCGCTCACGCACATGGGATGCGGTATTTCAGACCGCAGCACCCATTGCGGCCAGCAGGGCCTGCATATCGGCAGGCAAAGGGGCCTCGAATTCGAGGAATTCTTCGGTCACCGGATGCACGAAACCCAAGGTCGCCGCATGCAGCGCCTGACGCGGAAATGCGGCGACAGCGGCGACGCCTGCCTCACCCAATGCCTTGGGCGACATCTTGCGCCGGCTGCCATAGGTCGGGTCACCGATCAGCGCATGACCGCAATGGGCCAGATGCACGCGAATCTGGTGGGTGCGTCCGGTCTCCAGCCAGCATTCGATCAGTGCCGCAACCGGCGGCATGCCCAGAGGGTCCAGGATTCGCGTGCGCGTCACGGCATGGCGTCCGGCGGTAAACGACACCGCCTGCCGCTGCCTGTCAGTGCGATGCCGCCCCAGCTGGGTCTGGATCTTCAGGATGTTGCCGGGTTCGAAACTGGTGCCTTTGATGCCGCGCAGGCGCGGATCGTTTGCTTCGGGGACGCCATAACAGATCGCGATATAGCGGCGCTCGACCGTATGGTCGGCGAACTGGTCGGCCAGATGGTGATGCGCGCGGTCGGATTTCGCGACAACCAGCAGGCCGGATGTGTCCTTGTCGATCCGGTGCACGATGCCGGGGCGTTTGAGGCCCCCGACACCTGACAGGCTGTCGCCGCAATGGTGGATCAGCGCGTTGACCAGTGTGCCTTCGGGTGTGCCGGGGGCTGGATGCACGACCATGCCGGCGGGTTTGTTTATGACGATCAGATCCTCATCCTCGAACACGACGTCAAGCGTGATATCCTCTGCCCCGATATGGCTCTCGACGGCTTCCTCGACCGTAACGGCAACCTGCGCGCCCTCGCTGATGCGGAACCGCGGGTCGGTGACCACCTGCCCGTCGATGGCGACAGCCCCATCCGCGATCAGCCGCGCCAGACGCGACCGGCTGAGGGCGGCATCATCCGGTACGTCGCGGCCCAAAGCCTTGTCCAGCCGCGGCGGCGGGTTGGCGGCAATCGTGAATGTGATCAGGGTCGGCCCCATCTGGTTCTCCGTCATCATCTGCGGCCTGAAAAGGGGGTGGTACCACCTGCTGGTCTCGAACCAGCGACCTCTTGATCCACAATCAAGCGCTCTAACCAACTGAGCTAAGGCGGCACTGGCGCCGGATTTAGCGGCATGACCACGTGATTGCAAGGGCTAGTCGCGGCTTTTCGCGCGCGGCCCTTGCCAAGCGATTGCGCGGCGCTGTAGGCAGGCGAAAGACAGCAAGGAACAGATCATGGGTATCAACAGCGAACGCGATATCGAGGCCAATATGCAGATCGGGCCGACCGAACTGGGCATGGTACGCATCTTCATCGAGGCCGGCGACACAGAGATTCCGATGGATTTCGAACCCGAGGAAGCCGAAGAAATCGCCGACGAGATCCGCGCCGCAGCACAGGCCGCGCGCGCCGTCAAAAAGCGCTGATATAGCCCGGATCACGTGCCATCTGCGCGCGGATCGCGGCATGGCGTGCGAATTTCTGCGTCAGCATCTTGCGCCGAGCGGGGGGCAAAGGCCGGTCCGGCCCCATCCGCAGAATTTCGGCGTCATAGCTGTCGGCGATGATCAGGCCCGTGTCATCGGGCAGCAATTCCAGCGGAAAAGCGGCATCTACCGCCCAGAAAAACCGGTCGCACCAGTCCAGATAGCCCTGCCATTTGCGGTCGGTCTGGAAATCGGCGCGGCTGGATTTGCATTCGATCACCCAGATTTCGCCTTTCGGCCCCAGCGCCATGACATCGACGCGCAGCCCCGGTGTCGGCGCCAATTCTTCGACGCTGACGAAATCATGGCCGCGCAGATGGCGGCACACCCCACGGGCCAGAGTCTGGCAGGGCAGCAAGGCGGGGGATACGAAACCAGAGGACATGGTGCGATACTGAACAATAAGTGAACAAATTGCAATCGGGGGCGGTGCAACAGCATGGTGGCGCGCCGGATTTCTGCGTCCGACAACCCGCCATCTTTATGATTTGGTCAGGTTTTACTGCGACATATGTTCCCGTCACGAAAGTAGGGCGGACATGTCTGCGATTGCCAGTATCACCTTTTTCGACATCTGCATGGCGCTGGTGATCATCGGTCTGGCCGAACGGGTCTTGCTGGCCTATGCGCCTGCGTCGATGGTGGGCCGCAATGGCTGGTTGCTGCGCGGCGATATCGAAGAATAAGATCAGCCCACTTGTGGAACCCAGCGTTGCGCCCTAACTGTTTTTCAGACGGGTTTCTGCGCTGCATGTATACCATCGGTACAAATCCAGTGGCCTTAAGCAACTCCGAGGGAGCTGGCTCTGTTCTGGCCCTGGTCAGTCTACCTGGCGCCCACCTGTAAAAACAGGTCCTCGGGATTAGCTACCGCTACGGCAGATGTGGTGCCCGTCGCCTAACGCCCGCGCCGCGACCCGGCGGTCACGCGGATCGGGATCAATTGCCCGCCCGATTGGTCATCGTCATCATCATCCTGCGCGTTCAGCATGATCGAAATGGCGAATTGCACGCTGCCGAAAACGGTGCCGTGAAAGAACCACAGCAGAAAGACGGCCAGCCAGCCGATATCGGAATTGGCGACAAGGCTTCCAAGCCGCGCCACGTCATGCCACAGCAACAGCGCGACAAATCCTGCGGCAATCACGAAGCCCACCACGCAGTGGCGCAGGTATAGCCGCATCAGGTCCGGCTCATCGTCATGTGTCATGTCATCGCCCCCTATGATCAAGAGCTAAGCCATGGGCCAAGGAATACAAGGTATCGCTTTGTCGCGGGCACGCATTCCCGCCAACGGCCCCGGCGTCTGCACCTGCCGTGCGCCCGAGCGGCTGCTGCGCTGATCTTAACCCTTGATTCACATTAAAGCCGGTTATCAGCCGCAGAATAGCCAGAATTCAAAATCATCTCGGGCGCTGATGCGATGGCCCGGCGCCATTGCAGTTCACCAGTGAAACAAGGGACGAGTATGATGCAAAGACGAGCCAAATATCTGTCGCGCTACACCACATTGACAGGCGCGGCCTGTGCCGCGCTGATCATCGCCGCGGCACCGGTGCAGGCGGACCCGACCATCGGGTTTGGCCTGTCGATCAGCTATGGCCAGCAAAGGGTCGATACGGGTGTCGGTGTCCGCGTGTTTTCGGACAACGAGCGTGACAGCAACGTGGCCTCCATCGGTCTGGATTACATGCTGACCAGCCAGTCCTGGCGCGCCACCATCGGTGCGGCACATCTGTATGATGACACCTATATCGGCCTCGATCTGGGGTTTGACGGCAATTTCGATTTCGGCGTCTCGGCGGGTTGGCTGAAAGAGCAAAGCGTGCGCGCCGGCGCGCTGGGCGATGTCAGACCACTCCCAGAAGAAGGCGAGGGTGAAGAACCTAACGTATAAGCCGGACCCAGCGCGGGCAGGATTATGACCGGTCACCTTGACCGCAGATCCTGCCGCCATTGATCATGTATCGCCTGTGGCATTACCCCCAAGCGTGACCACCCGCGACAGACCCCGCTGCATCCGGACCATAATGGTCTGGGTGCGGCAAAAGCGTAAATATTGATCAAAACCCCCAGCCCGCTTGTCGCGGGGCAGGCTCAGAACGCCTCTGGCTGCGCCTGACGGGCCATATGGTCCAGCACGGCATTGACGAATTTCGGTTCCTTGCCGTCATGGGAAAACGCCTCGGCCACGGCGACGAATTCGCTGATCACGACCTTGGGCGGCGTGTCCTTGTCCAAAAGCTCTGCCCCCGCCGCGCGGAACAACGCGCGCCATGTCGGGTCGATCCGCGCGATCGGCCATTTGGCCACCAATGCGCGATCAGTCATCTGGTCGATACTGGCCTGCAGATCGACAGCGCGGTCCATCATCCGGCGGAAGGTATCGACATCGCCTTCGACCAGTTCGACATCGTCGATCACCTCGCCGAAACGGTGGTCTTCGAATTCGCGCACGATGCCTTCGACGGTCTGGCCGGTGGCCTCCATCTGGAACAGGGCCTGCACGGCATAAAGCCGTGCGGCGGATTTCATCTTGCGGCGCTGGTTGTTGGAAATCGTCATGCGGTTGTATGACCTGTCATCAGGATGTCGCGGGTAAAGCCCACGCCTTTTTCAGCGCGGCCCCATTTGCGCGCCAAAGCCACCAGATGCAACGCTGCCGCTGCCGCCCCGCCGCCTTTGTTCATCTGTGCTGCATCCGCACGCACGACCGCCTGCGCATAGTTTTCCACCGTCAGGATGCCGTTGCCGATGCACAGCCCCTGCAGACCCAACAATTGCAGCGCCCGGCTGCTGTCGTTGCAGACGGTGTCATAATGCGTCGTCTCGCCCCGGATCACGCAACCAAGGGCAACATATCCGTCAAAATCGCCCATCCGCGCGGCAATGCCGATGGCGGTGGGGATTTCCAGCGCGCCGGGGACATGCACGATTTCATGGCTGGCACCGGCCTTTGCAATCTCGGCCAAGGCGCCTGCGATCTGGTGATCGCTGATATCCTTGTAATAGGGCGAGGCGGCGATCAGGATCTTCACCGGCTTGTCGAAATCCGGCAAGGGCAGGATATGATGTGTGGGTCCGGCCATCAGCCAATCTCCGAAATTTTGCGCGTGCCGACGATTTCGAGACCGTAAGCATCAAGGCCCACGACCCGCGGCTTGGGTGAATTGGTCAGCAGCGTGATGTCATGCAGGCCCAGCGCCGACAGGATCTGTGCGCCCAGCCCGTATTGCCGCAGCGTATGTGGCGATGCTTCTTCGCTCGGGTCCAGTTTCATATGCAGGTCGCGCAGCAGCACCAATGCGCCGCGCCCTTCATCGGCGATCAACTGCATCGCATCGCCGAATTCATTGCGCCGCCCCTTGGGGCCGACACCGACAACATCCAGCATCGGGTCCAGCGCATGCATCCGCACCAGCACGGGCTCGGGCGTGGTGATATCGCCCTTGATCAGCGCGATATGTTCGGCCCCTTGGGTTTCATCGACGAAAATCCGCATCTCCCAGTCACCGCCGAATTCGGATGTGATGGTCTGGCTGTCGCGCAGCACGACCAGATTGTCGTGGCGGCGGCGATAGGCGATCAGATCGCTGATCGTGCCGATCTTCAGCCCGTGTAATTGCGCAAAGGCGACCAGATCGGGCAGACGCGCCATTTCGCCGTCTTCTTTCATGATCTCGCAGATCACGCCCGACGGGTTCAGCCCCGCCAGACGGCTGATATCGACAGCGGCCTCGGTATGGCCGGCACGGACAAGCACACCGCCGTCGCGCGCGCGCAGCGGGAACACATGGCCCGGCGTGGCAATATCGGCCGCCCCCTTGGCTGCGTCAATCGCGACCGAGACGGTGCGCGCACGGTCGGCGGCGGAAATGCCGGTGCTGACGCCTTCGCGGGCTTCGATGCTTACGGTAAAGGCGGTTTCATGGCGCGAGGAATTGTTGGACGCCATCAAGGGCAGGCCCAGCGCATCGATGCGGGCCCCCGGCAGCGACAGACAGATCAGCCCGCGCCCATGCTTGGCCATGAAATTGATCGCGTCAGGTGTGGCCATCTGCGCGGGGATCACCAGATCGCCTTCGTTCTCGCGGTCCTCGTGATCGACAAGGATGAACATCCGGCCATTGCGGGCGTCGTCGATGATATCCTCGATCTTGCTGATCGCGTCGGACCAGTCCTGTTCAACCGGACCCGGTGTTTCGAAAGTGATGGACATATGCGACCCCGCAGCTTGGTTGCCTGCCAGATAGCCCAGCATCCACGGTTTGAAAAGGGGCGCAGGTCGTAGGGTGGGTCTTGACCCACCTTACGCCAAAAACGCCACAGCCCGGCAGGGCTGCGCCATCAGGCGTAATCCTGCAACCGCGCGACATACCGCGCCATCGTGTCGATCTCGATATTGATCAGATCGCCCACCGCAACATCGCCCCAAGTCGTGGCGGTCTTGGTATGGGGGATGAAATTGATCCCGAAATCGCGGCCCGCAACCTCGTTCACCGTCAGCGATGTGCCATCCAGCGCCACCGACCCCTTGGGCGCGATGAACCGCGCCAGCGCCTCTGGCGCGCGGAAGGTGACCCGCGTGCTGTCGCCTTCATCGCGCATCGCCACCACCTCGGCCACGCCATCGACATGGCCCGACACGATATGCCCGCCCAATTCGTCGCCCACCTTCAGCGCGCGTTCCAGGTTCAGCCTTTTGCCCACCGCCCAGCCGCTGACATTGGTGGCCCCCACGGTTTCCGCCGAAATCTGCACGTCGAACCAGTTCTGCGGATCACGGCCCAGCGCGATCACTGTCAGGCAGACCCCGTTACAGGCAATCGACGCCCCGATGTCGATCCCCGCCACGTCATAGCCAGTGCCGATCCGCGCGCGCAGATCGCCCTGCTGGTCCAGGGCCAGCACCCGCCCGATATCGGTGACAATTCCTGTGAACATGCGCTTTCCTTTCCGCTTGCCCCTGACCTAGCGGCTTGCAGCCGTGCAGGCAAGCAGGCGGCTTGCCGCATTACCGCCAGAATTGCCGTGTTAAGCTGGCGTTCAGTTTGCTCAGTCAGTTCAGTGTTATGAGTTCCCAACGCCGTTTCCTTTTCCTGCAAGGGCCGCATGGCCCGTTCTTTCGCCAGATCGCGGCGGCCTTGCGCAAATCGGGGGCCGATGTCTGGCGCGTCGGGTTCAACGCGGGCGATGCGGCTTTCTGGTGGCGCAGCACCGGATATCTGCCGTTTCGCGACAGCCCTGACGCATGGCCCAGCGCATTGGCCCGCATCCTGCGCGACAAACAGATCACCGATATCGTCCTTTACGGCGACACCCGCCCGATCCATGCCGAGGCGGTACGCCAAGGCCGCGCCGCCGGTTTGCGCATCCATGTCTTTGAAGAAGGCTATCTGCGCCCCTATTGGGTCACCTATGAACGCGGCGGCAGCAACGGGCATTCGCCATTGCGCAGCCTCAGCATCGCTGACATGCGCGCGCATCTGGCCCAGCCGGGGCAAGACCAGCCGACGCCGCCGTCCCATTGGGGCGACATGCGCCAGCATATCTTTTACGGCGCGCTTTATCATTGGTTCGTGATGTTCCGAAACGCGCGCTATCCGCAATTCCGCCCGCACCGCGCCCTGCCGGTGCGCACCGAAGCGCAGCTTTATACAGCCCGTCTGCTGATGATGCCGGTTCTGGCGCTGCTGCGCGGGCTGGCCACCTTGCGGATCAAGGCGGGCGGCTATCCCTATCACCTGGCACTGCTGCAACTGGAGCATGATTCGAGCTTTCAGATCCATTCACCGTTCCGCGACATGGACAGCTTTATCGAGGTGGTCATCACCGGTTTCGCCAAAGGCGCACCGGCGGGCCATCACCTTGTGTTCAAGACGCATCCGCTGGAAAACGGGCGCAAACCGCTGCACCGCCTGATCCGGCAGGCGGCAGCGGCGCAGGGCATCGCGCATCGCGTGCATTTCGTGCCCGGTGGCAAGCTGGCGCGATTGCTCGATACCGCACTTTCGGCCGTGACGGTCAATTCCACCGCGGGCCAGCAGGTGCTGTGGCGCGGGATCCCGTTGCGGATTTTCGGCGCCGCGGTCTATGACAAGCCGCAATTCGTGTCCGACCAACCGCTGCCCGCCTTTTTCGCAGCCCCACGCCCCCCCGACACCCAAGCCTATCGCGATTTCCGGCACTTTTTGCTGCAAACCAGTCAGGTACCCGGCGGGTTTTATTCCGCCAAGGGCCGACGCAACCTGATCCGGCTTCTGGCCCCGATGATGCTGGCGGATGCGGGTCCCTATGCCGCGCGGCACGGTGATGATCAGGCGCGCGATCTGCACACCGCCGCGCTGGCCAAGATACAGCGCGTGGCCTAACCTGCCGCAATGCCGGATGAAAACCGCCAGAACCTTTATGTCTATTCGGGCGGTTTCCTGACCCAGCCCCGCATCCGGCGCATCCTGACGCTGGCAGGCTTCGACATCCGGCTTGGCACGCCCGGACCCCACGACAATGTCGGCGTCTGGGGCCATAGCCCCACCGCGCCACGCGGCGAGGCCGTGGCGCGGCACAAAGGCGCGGGCCTGATCCGGGTCGAGGACAGTTTTCTACGCTCGGTCCGGCCCGGACGGTCCGGTGACCTGCCCATCGGGTTGAACATCGACCGGCGCGGCGTGCATTTCGACCCGACCGTGCCGTCCGATCTGGAACTGATACTTGCGCATGATCCGCTGGACGATACCGTCCTGCTGAACCGCGCCAAGGCGGGGATCAGCGCCTTGCAGGCGGATCATCTGTCGAAATACAGCTGTTTCGATCCCGCCACGCCCGTGCCCGATGCCGGCTATGTGCTGGTCATCGACCAGACCCGCAAGGATGCGTCCATCACCGCAAGCGGTGCCGACAGCAACACATTCCGCGAAATGCTGTTTTACGCCCAAACCGAACATCCCGGGCAAAGGATCGTGATCAAGACCCATCCTGAAGCAATCGCAGGCGACAAGGCAGGCTATTTCACCGCCGCCGATACCAGCGACAGGATCAGCCTGTGTGCTGCCCCCGTCTCGCCCTGGGCGCTGCTGGCGGGGGCGATCGCGGTCTATACCGTCACATCGCAACTGGGGTTCGAGGCGATTTTAGCAGGCCACAAACCCGTGGTCTTCGGCCAGCCTTTCTATGCAGGCTGGGGGCTCAGCGATGACCGCAAGCCGTTGCCGCGCCGCCAACGCCGCCTGACGCGGGCGCAGCTTTTCGCCGGTGCGATGATCCTCTATCCAACATGGTACGACCCCTATCACGACCGTCTGTGCAGCTTCGAGGAAGCGACAGCCGCCCTGTCCGCGCTGACCCGCGCCTGGCGTGACGACCAACAAGGCTGGGTCGCGGCCGACATGCGGCTGTGGAAACGCAGACCCTTGCAGCAGTTCTTCGGCCAATACGCGCAGGTCCGCTTCGCGCGCGGGGCCAAGGCGGCACCGCAGGCCGCACAATCCAACCACCGCCTGATGCGCTGGGCCAGCACGGATGCACGCGACGCAGTGCTGGTCGAGGATGGTTTCCTGCGCTCGCGCGGGCTGGGCGCCGATCTGGTGGCGCCCTTGTCCTTGGTGCTGGACGATCTGGGCATCTATTACGACGCAACCCGCCCCAGCAGGCTCGAGGCGCTGATCGCCGGATCAGCCACACTGCCCCCCGCCGCCCGCGACCGCGCAGCGGCGCTGATCACACGGATAAGGGCGGCGGGCCTGTCAAAATACAACCTGCAGGGCAAACTCCTGCCCGAGCTGCCCAAAGGGCGGCGCATCCTTGTGCCGGGGCAGGTCGAGGACGACGCCAGCATCCGGCGCGGCGCAGGCGCAGTGCGCAGCAACGCCGACCTGCTGCAAGCGGTGCGCGCGGCCAACCCCGCCGCCGTGATCATCTACAAACCGCACCCCGACGTGCGCGCAAAACTGCGGCCCGGCCATCTGCCCGATGCGCACGACTGGGCCGATTTGGTGCTGGACGATGCCGACCCGATCGCCGCCATCAACGCCTGCGACAGCATCTGGACCATGACCTCGCTTCTGGGGTTCGAGGCGCTCTTGCACGACCGCCCCGTCACCTGTCTGGGGATGCCGTTCTATGCCGGCTGGGGGCTGACCGATGACCGCGCGCTGCCGCTTGCACGGCGCAACGTCGCGGTCGACCTGACCGCCCTCGTCCATGCCACGCTGATCGCCTATCCGCGCTACCGAGATCCGGTCAGCAGCCTGCCCTGCCCGGTCGAGGTGATCGTGGACAGGCTCAGCCATGGCGATATCCCGCCCGCCACGCGCCTCAACCGCGCCACAGCGAAACTGCAGGGCCTCTTCGCAAGCTTCGCGCCCTTGTGGCGTTAACTTCTTATTTCCAAAAATACTCCGGGGTACGGGGCAGCGCCCCGTGCAACCCTAGACCCGCCGCCAATGCGTCATGACATCATCGCCCAGACGCGCCAGATCATGCAAGGCAAAGCGCGGCGCATCCGCCAGACGGCCAATGCCCATCGCGGCCAGCGCAGGCGTGCCTTCGGCGCCGATGGCGCAGCCCGCGGTCATCACCACCAGATCATCGACCAGCCCTGCGCCCAGCAATGAGGCAGCCAACATCCCGCCGCCTTCGCAAAACAGCCGCGTGATCCCTGCGCTTGCCAGCGCCTGCATCATCGTCTCGGGTTCGACCTGTCCTGCACGCACTGCACAGGGCAGACTGACGGCACCCAGCGCCAGCCAATCGGCCATATCCGCCTCCGCCCCGTGGCAGATCCAGACCGGCGATTGGCGCGCGGTCTGCGCCAGTTGGCTGGTCAGCGGCAGCTTGACCGCGCGCGAGACGACCACGCGCACAGGCTGGCGGGTGATGCCAAGACCGCGCACGCTCAGCGCCGGATCATCCGCACGCAGGGTTCCTGCACCCACCATCACCGCATCATGGCGCGCGCGCATCATATGCACCGCGCGGCGGGCCTCTGGCCCGGTGATCCACTGGCTTTCGCCGCTGGCCGTGGCGATCCGGCCATCCAGCGTGCCAGCGAGCTTGAGCGTCACAAAAGGCCGCCCCGCCGTGATCCGCGACAAGAATCCTGCATGATCCGCGCGGGCCTGATCTGCCAGCAACCCCGTTTCCACGACGATCCCCGCCTGTTCCAGCATCGCGATACCGCGACCGGCCACGCGCGGATCGGGATCACCCACGGCGATCACCACACGCGCCACGCCAGCGGCAATCAGCGCCTCGGCGCAAGGCGGGGTCTTGCCATGATGCGCACAGGGTTCCAGCGTGACATAGACCGTGGCCCCGCGCGCATACTCGCCCGCCTGCGCCAAGGCGACAGTTTCGGCATGCGGCCGTCCGCCATCCTGCGTCCAGCCGCGCCCGACAATGCGGCCATACTGAACGATCACGCAGCCCACAGCCGGATTGGGCCAGACACGGCCCATCCCGCGCCGCCCCAGTTGCAGCGCCAAGGCCATGTAGCGGGCGTCGGTCACTCGTCTTCTTTGGCTGCTTGCGGGCGCAATTCGCTGACGAATTTATCGAAATCATCCGCCGCCTGAAAATTCTTGTAAACACTGGCAAAGCGTACATAGGCCACCGTATCGATCCGCGCGAGGCTTTCCATCACGATCTCGCCAATCGTGCCGGACGGAATATCGGTATCCCCCAGACTTTCCAGCCGGCGCACGATGCCGCTGATCATCTGGTCCATGCGTTCGGGTTCAACAGGGCGTTTTTGCAGCGCGATCCGGATCGAGCGTTCCAGCTTCTGGCGGTCGAAATCCTCGCGCCGCCCATTGGATTTGATCACCACCAGATCACGCAGCTGCACGCGTTCATAGGTGGTGAACCGCCCGCCACAGGCCGGACAGAACCGCCTGCGCCGGATCGCCACATGGTCCTCGGCTGGACGGGAATCCTTGACCTGGGTATCGACATTTCCGCAAAAGGGGCAACGCATCTGGGGTCCTTTGGGTCTATGTGTTGGGGGCAGACCCCCAGTTATCCACAGCCACTATAAGAACACGCCTTGGTTTTGGGTAGAGGGGATTTTAGACCGCGAGATGTGGTTATTCTGCGGTCGTGCCCCCCATGTCTGCGTAGACATGTCATAGGTCATGCCTGCCGCCTCTTTCGCCAGAAACAGCCCATCGCCCCATGTGAAATCAAGACTGTCGGGGCTGCAGCGCAGTTCGGCGATGACCTGATCGTCACGCAGAACATGGACACCACCAAAGCCGGGATCTTCGGGGTCGTCTTCTTGTATCATGCGGTCAAAACCGGCGAAAACCTCGTAGACATAGCCTGCATTCGGAAAATGCACGGATTCCCAGATCGCCCGCCCGATGCCGGGCCAGGGGGTATAGTCGACCTCGGCCACGGGGCTGGACAGCGTCAGCTCCGGGGGCTGATCCGGCGCGCCAAAGCGGTAATGGACCATGTCTGCGTCAAAACAGACACGCAGACTTTTCCCGTTGCCCGCAATCGTGCAGGCCATGAAAGTTTGCTCATCGGGCAGGCAAGCCGCCCCGGCGGCGCCCGCCCAGCCGATCATGACCGAGAGGACGCCGAGAACGCGCATCACTGATCCAGGAAACTCCGCAGTTTCCTGCTCCGGCTCGGGTGCTTCAACTTCCGCAGCGCCTTGGCCTCGATCTGGCGGATGCGTTCGCGGGTGACGCTGAATTGCTGACCGACCTCTTCCAGCGTGTGGTCCGTGTTCATCCCGATCCCGAACCGCATCCGCAGCACACGTTCTTCGCGCGGCGTCAGGGATGCCAGCACGCGAGTCGTGGTTTCCTTCAGGTTTTCCTGAATGGCGCTGTCCAGCGGTAGGATCGCGTTCTTGTCTTCGATGAAATCGCCAAGCTGGCTGTCTTCCTCGTCGCCGATGGGCGTTTCCAATGAAATCGGTTCCTTGGCGATCTTCATCACCTTGCGGACCTTTTCCAGAGGCATTTGCAGCTTTTCGGCCAATTCCTCTGGCGTGGGTTCGCGGCCGATTTCATGCAGCATCTGGCGGCCGGTGCGGACCAGTTTGTTGATCGTCTCAATCATATGCACCGGAATCCGGATCGTGCGGGCCTGATCCGCGATGGACCGCGTGATCGCCTGCCGGATCCACCATGTCGCATAGGTGCTGAATTTATAGCCACGGCGGTATTCGAATTTGTCGACGGCCTTCATCAGGCCGATATTGCCTTCTTGAATAAGATCAAGGAATTGCAGGCCGCGGTTGGTGTATTTCTTGGCGATGGAAATGACCAGACGCAGGTTCGCCTCGACCATTTCTTTCTTGGCTTGCCGCGCTTCTTTTTCGCCCTTCTGGACCTGTTGGACGATACGGCGGAATTCGGTGATATCAACGCCGACATATTGGCCGACCTGCGCCATGTCGTTGCGCAATTCTTCGATCTTGTCGGTCGATTTCTCGACCAGGGCCTGCCAGCCTCGGCCCGATTTGGCGGCCATCTGTTCCAGCCAGTTCGGGTCCAGTTCGCGCCCGCGATATTCGTCGATGAATTCGCGTCGGTTGATACGGGCCTGATCGGCCAGTTTCACCATCGCGCTGTCGATCGACATGATCCGGCGGTTGATGCCATACAACTGGTCGATCAGCGCCTCGATCCGGTTGTTGTGCAGGTGCAGCGAATTGACCAGCACCACGATTTCAGAGCGCAGCGTCTGATAGCGTTCTTCCTCTTTGACCGAAAACGACGAATCCTCGTTCAAGGTCGCGGACATCCGCGCGTCCTGCATATCGGACAGATCGGCAAAGCCGCGCGCGATGATTTCCAGCGTTTCCAGCACGCGCGGTTTCAGCGCGGCCTCCATCGCGGCCAGCGACATATTGGCCTGATCGTCGTCGTCGTCGTCATCGTCCTTGCTGATCGGGTTGCCGTCAGCATCCAATTCGCTGCCGCCATCCTCCTTGCTGTCGGACACAGAGGCGGCGGTGACGACGGTTTCAACCTCGCCCTCCTCGCCCAATTGGTTGCCAAAGGTGGTTTCAAGGTCGATCACGTCGCGCAGCAGAATGTCCTCTGACAGCAATTCGTCGCGCCAGATGGTGATCGCCTGAAAGGTCAGCGGGCTTTCGCACAGGCCCAGAATCATCGTGTTGCGGCCAGCCTCGATCCGCTTGGCGATGGCGATCTCGCCTTCGCGCGACAGCAGTTCAACCGACCCCATTTCGCGCAGATACATGCGGACGGGGTCATCGGTGCGATCCAGCTTTTCCGCCTCGGCCCCGCCGATGGTCACATCGCGCGACCCGGATACGGTGGCAATGTCGGTGCCGCCGGCGCCATCATCGCTTTCTTCTGATTCTTCTTCCTCGGTGACCTGGATGCCCATTTCGGACAGCATCGACATCACGTCCTCGATCTGGTCGGACGACACCTGTTCGGGCGGCAGAACGGCGTTCAGCTGGTCATATGTAATATAGCCGCGTTCGCGGGCATCCGCGATCATCCGCTTGACCGCGGCCTGGCTCATATCAAGACTGATATCCCCATCCTGGTCGTTGTCCTTGCGATCATCGGTATCTTTCGCAGCCATCAAAGGGACCCTTCCAAGTCGTCGTTACGCAGCCAGGGTGATTCGGCTGATTCGGTCATTCCCGAATCAACCCTGCATCGGCGTGAACCGCAAGCAGTCGACCGCGTGTTTTTCAGTTCTGTTGCCATGTCATGACCTAGGCCGGTCCTGTCCCTTGGCAAAATTGATCTGGTCGAGCAATTGGTCCAATGCACTGCGCTCGTCCTTCTTCATTCGCGCCCCGTTGGGGCCAACCGCATATTCGGCGCGGTCCTCGTTATCGCCGCGACCGGCCTTGTCTACCGCTGCACTGGCCTGCGCCAGCCGCCATGTCAGCCCCTCATCGGCCAGCCCACCAAGGTCTTCGACCGCATCCTCGATCTCGCGGGCATGGCCGCGGCGGGCGGTCAGTTTCGCAAATTCCTCGGCCAGACACAGGCGCGCGACTTCGGCCTGCCCTTTGCGGCGCACGGCGGGGCTGATTGCGACATGGCTTTGCGTCAGCAGCTTTTCAAGGGCATCTGCCCCCAGATCGGCCGAAATAGCAGTTTCCAGATCGGCATGTCCAAGATGGCGCAGGATCGCCGCCTGCAGGTCACGATGCGCCGGATCGCGGCAATCAATACGTTCGAGCGCATCACCGAATTCCACCGCCACACCGGGGGCAACGATCATCGTGGCTAGTATCACCGCCTCGCGCAGATGTTCCTGGCTGACGGCCCCCGCCCCCAGCATGGAATTGCGCGCCGTGGCCACGGGGCTGATCGCGCGTTTCCATGGATCGGCATTGCGCGACCATGTCCCGCCTTGGGCCCTGGGCGCGGCGGGACGGCGGGTGCTGAACAAGGCCCAGCGCATCTCTTTGATCGCCTCGCCATAATGGCTGCGAATCGATGGATCGGCGATCAGCTTGATCTTGTCGCGCAGCGCCTTGTCCAACGCGGCCTTGCGTTCGGGGCTGTCGAAATTCTTGCCTTCGGTCTCGCGCTGCCAGAGCAGCTGCACCATCGGGATCGCCGCATCGAGCAGTTTTTGCATCGCGCCCGCGCCTTGCGTCTTGATCACATCATCAGGGTCCAGCCCCGGCGGCATCAGCGCAAACCGCAAGCTTTGCCCCGCCTCCAGCAGCGGCAGCGCAACATCGATCAGGCGCATCGCGGCGCGCAGACCGGCGGTATCACCATCCAGCGCGATGATCGGCTCGGGGGCGATCCGCCAGAGCAGGCGCAATTGATCCTCGGTGATCGCGGTGCCCAGGGGGGCCACCGTCGCGGTAAACCCCGCCTCTGCCAGCGCGATCACATCCATATAGCCTTCGGCCACGACCAAGGGCTTGCCCTTGCCCGCAGCCTCACGCGCAGGGCCATGGTTGAACAGGCTGCGGCCCTTGTCGAACAGCGGCGTTTCGGGGGAATTGTAATATTTCGCAGGCGCATTGGGGTCCATCGCGCGCCCCCCCATCCCGATGGCGCGGCCTCGCGCATCACGGATCGGAAAGATGATCCTGCCCCGAAACCGGTCATAAGGCGCACCACCTCGGTCGCTTTCAGCGGCGATGCCCGCGGCGATCACCAGCTTGGCATCCACGCCCTGTGCGGTCAGATGCGCCAGCGCCCCGCCCTGCGCAGGTGCAAAGCCGATATCCCACCGCGCCTGCGCCTGCGCGCTCAGGCCGCGCCGTGCCAGATAATCGCGCGCCTCGGCCGCCGGCGCTGTCAGCAATTGCAACCGATGCCACTTGATGACCTTTTCCATCACCTCGACCAGCTGGCCGCGCAGATCGGCCTTTTGCTGGGCGGCCGGGTCGCGTTCGGGCATCGGCATTCCGGCCTCGCCCGCCAGAATCTTCACCGCCTCCATGAAATCGACATTCTCGGTCTCGCGCACGAATGAAATCGCGTCACCCTTGGCATGACAGCCAAAGCAATAATAATACCCTTTGCGATCATCGACGTGGAAACTGGCGCTTTTCTCTTGATGAAACGGGCATGGCGCCCAAAGATCGCCCTTGCCGGGGTTGGATTTGCGGGCGTCCCACATGACCTTGCGCCCGACAACCTGTCCAAGCGACAGCCGGTTGCGTAATTCGTCCAAAAATCCAGGTGGTAGGCTCATGCGCGCAGTATCCGCCTTTTGCCCCTGCTTTCCAAGGGCTGCTATCGACCGAAAAGGCCTTTGCATCTTCCGAGCAAAAATATCCCCGCCGGAGGCCTCGGTCAGACGCGCAGCGTCAGGCCGATCCGCGCGCCGCCAGCCCCGTCATGGCCCCTTGCAGATCATGCACCAATGACGCCGCCATTGATCGCATCACCATCACCTCGAACACCTGCGCACCGGTGCGGGTGATGCTGACCGGCAAATGGCCCAGCAGGCTGCGGGCGGTGTGGTTGGTCTTGAACGTGGAACCGCGCAGGTCCAAAGGCACCAGCCGCGCCAGCACCGCCTCGCCCCCTGCCCCCGCGATCTCCAGCGCGGCATAACCGTCGGATTGATCCGTGACCGCCGCCAGCCCGTCCAGCATGACAGGCGCGCTGACGATCCACGCATCATGGCCGATCCATTGGCAGATCACATCGCCCGCAATGGTCCGCCGCCCGACGGCAGGCAGGCTCAGGCCAAGCTGCGATTTGATCGCCGCCGCCACCGCCTTGTGCTGGCCGCGATAGGGGGCAAGGCAAAACAGCGTCTCGCGCATGACCTCGGTGCAGGTCACATCGCCCAGCTGCAACGGCAACAGATCGCCAAAGGCGCCAAGTGCGATCAATCTAGCCACGGGCGCGTCCTCCTTCGGGGTCGAAGAATACCGGATGGCAGACCTCGGCCAATGTATCCACACCGCGCAAATGATCGACCATGCGGATCACCTCGCCATACCGTTCGGGGCCGTTTTTCAAAAACCCAAGCCCCAGATAAAAATCGAGCGTCGGCGAATAACAGGCCGAGGTGACATAGCCCTGATCATTGGCGGTCACGGCCTTGGCGTCTTTGGCAAACAGATGCGCGCCCGCGGTCAGACGGCGCCCCTCCTCGACCGCGCGCAGACCGACCAGCCGTTCGCGGGCAGGGTCCAGCAGACCGGGACGCCGGGATGCGGCTTGCCCGATGCAATCTTTCGCGGTGCTGACCATCCCCGCCAGCCCCAGATCGAATGCCGTGGTGCGGCCGTGCAATTCGGCATGGGTCAACAGGCCCTTTTCGATGCGCAGGACATTCAGCGCCTCCATCCCGTAAGGGCCACCGCCCAAGGTGCGCGCCTGTGCGACCAATTGCCGGAACAGGCTTTCGCCGTAACGGGCTGGCACCGCGATTTCATAGGCGGTTTCGCCCGAAAACGAGATCCGGAACATCCGCCCCGCCACACCGCCCACGCCCACCACACCACAGGCCATGAAAGGCCAGTCGTCATTGCTGATCTGGTCATCCAGCACGGTGTTCAGCAGCACCTGTGCGCGGGGTCCGGCAACGGCAAACTGCGCCCAGTGATCCGTGACCGATACGATGCGCGCATCCAGATCGGGGCGCAGCACCTGCCCCGCGAATTCCAGATGGCGCATCACCTGCCCTGCCGCAGCCGTCGTCGTGGTGATGACGAAATGATCCGGTGCCAGACGCGCGGCCGTGCCGTCATCCATGACGAAACCGTCCTCGCGCAGCATCAGCCCATACCGCACGCGGCCCACCTTCAGCGTGGACATGCGGTTGGTATAGACAAAATCCAAAAGTGCTGCCGCATCAGGCCCCTGCACGTCGATCTTGCCCAAGCTCGACACGTCGCAGATGCCGACCGCATTGCGCACATAGCCGACCTCGCGGTCGCAGGACTGCCGCCAGCTGATCTCGGCTTCCAGCGGGAAATAGCTGGGGCGATACCACAGCCCCGCCTCGATCATCGGCGCGCGGGCCGCGACACTCGCGTGATGCGAGGTCATCAGGCGGCTGGGCGCGAACCCCTTACCCTGCCCGCCTGCGCCCATCGCGGCGATACTGACCGGCACGAAAGGCGGGCGGAAGGTCGTGGTCCCCGTTTCGGGGATGCCGCGCCCGGTCAGATCGGCCAGCACAGCAAGCGCCAGCACGTTCGAGGATTTGCCTTGATCGGGCGCCATGCCTTGGGTGGTATAGCGTTTCATATGTTCAACGCTGCGCATGTTTTCCTGTGCCGACAGCGCGATGTCCTTGGTCGTCACATCATTCTGGAAATCGACCCATTTGCGCCCCTTTCCGGGTACCTCCCACAGCGGCGCAATCGCATAGGCGCGGGCCTCGGCCATGGGCAGCGTCACCTCGGGTGTAAATCCGAGGCTACGGGCGATCTCTGCGGCCACCTCGGCCCCCTCGCGCAGGCAACCTGCGGTGTCAAAGACACCGTGACAAGCCCCTGCCACCGCCATGCCGGGGATCGCGTCAGGGCTTGGCACAAAGGCTGCGATATCTTCACGCCACTGGGGCCGTCCGTTCATGTGACAGGTCAGATGCACCGAAGGGTTCCAGCCGCCCGACACGGCAAGGCAATCTGTCTGGATCACCCGCGTGCCGCCCTGATGGGTGACAGTGATGCTGGTCAGGCCAAGCCTGCCGGTCGTTGCCGTGACGCTGCCGCCCGTGAACACCGGATAATCGGCGCTGATGGCCAGATCAGCGCGGGCATCGATCAGCCCTGCGATCTTGATCCCCGCCGCCGCCAGATCGCGCGCGGTGCGATGGGCGTCATCGTTGTTGCCAAAGACCGTGACCGACCGGCCGGGTGCGACACCCCAGCGGGTGACATAGGCCCGCACCGCCCCCGCCAGCATGATGCCGGGCCGGTCATTGTCAGGAAACGCGATAGGGCGTTCCAGCGCACCCGCGCAAAGCACCGACCGCTTGGCCACGATCCGCCAGAAACACTCAACCGGCGCATCCGGCCCCGTGATGCGCTCCAGCGCGCCATAGCTGCCTTGGTCATAGGCACCGGTCACGGTCGTGCGCGGCATCAGGCGCACATTGGGCAGCGCGCGCAGTTGCACCAGCACATCCGCAACCCACAGGGCGGCGGGCCTGCCGTCCACATCCTCGACCTCGCGCAGCAGACGGCCGCCCATGGCGCTGTCCTCATCGGCAAGGATCACATCGACGCCCGCTCGCCCAGCGGTCAGTGCCGCCATCAGCCCCGCAGGCCCCGCCCCGATCACCAGCAGATCGCAAAAGGCAAAGGCCTTTTCGTAACGCTCTGCATTCGCCTCGCCACTCAAGCGCCCAAGGCCCGCCGCGCGGCGGATCACCGGCTCATAGAGCCTTTCCCAGAATGACGCGGGCCACATGAAGGTCTTGTAATAAAACCCCGCCCCCAGAAACGGGGGCAAAAGGTCATTCACCGCCAGCGCATCATGGCGCAGGCTGGGCCAGGCGTTCTGGCTGAAGACCTCCAGCCCCTCGGACACTTCGACCATGGTCGCACGCCGGTTCGGGTCCTGTGCGGCACCGCGCCCGACCGTGACCAGCGCATTGGGCTCCTCTGACCCCGCAGTCAGCACGCCGCGCGGGCGGTGATATTTGAATGACCGGCCCATCAGCCTGATCCCGCTGGCCAGCAGCGCGGCAGCGACCGGTTCGCCCGGCACGCCCTGCACGGGTTTGCCGTCAAAGGTAAAGGTCACGGTCTGGCCAGGGTTCCGCAGCCTCATGATGCGGCCTTTTGCGCAAGCGTCGCGCCATGAACCGCATGGGTCAGCGTGTTGCGCGCCACGACGATCCATGCGCCACAGCCAGCCTCGTGATACCACAGATCGCGGGTCTCGCCGGCAGGGTTGTCGCGGTTGTGCAGGTAATCGTCCCAGGCGTCAGGCCCCGCATCGGGTGCGGGGCGGGTGATAGCTACGGCATCGCCCATATAATAAAACTCGCGCCGGTCGCGTTGGCCGCAATGGGGGCAGTTAATCCGCATGATCCGCCTTCATTCTCATTTCTTCAAAATACTCATATCCTGCGCTCAATGCAGGTTATGCTGCGAACCGGTGCCTTCTTCGTCCATCAACCCCACGCCGGTGCGGAACCGATCCAGCCGGAATTTCGCAGCCGTGGCATGGGGTTGGCCGGTTGCCATCAGATGCGCAAAGGCAAAGCCCGAGGCGGGCACAGCCTTGAACCCGCCATAGCACCAGCCGCAGTCAATGAACAAACCCTTGGTCGGCGTTGTGTCGATGATCGGGCTGCCGTCGGGGGTCATGTCCATGATCCCGCCCCAGGATCGCAGCACACGGGCCTTGCCGATCATCGGCATCAGGGTCATCGCGGCCTCCATCACATGTTCGGCCATCGGCAGATTGCCGCGCGCGGCGTAAGAGGCGTAGAAATCCAGATCGCCGCCAAAGACCAACCCGCCCTTGTCGGACTGGCTGATATAGAAATGGCCCATGCCGAAACTGACGACATGGTCGATCAAGGGTTTCAGCCCCTCGGTGACAAAGGCCTGCAACACATGGCTTTCGATCGGCAGCCGCATCCCCGCCATCGCCGCGACCTGCCCTGACCGGCCTGCGGTGACGATGCCGACCTTGCGCGCCCTGATCGCGCCGCGCGTGGTCTGCACGCCGGTGACAACGCCGTTCTCGATATCGATGCCGGTGACTTCGCAATTCTGGATCAGATCGACGCCGCGCTGGTCGGCACCGCGCGCATAGCCCCAGGCCACCGCGTCATGGCGTGCCGTGCCGCCGCGCGGATGGTACAGGGCGCCATAGATCGGGAAACGGGCATTGTCGAAATCGAGATAGGGCAGATGGCTGCGAACGCCGTCGCGGTCCAGCAGGATCGCATCATCGCCCTGGTTGATCATCGCATTGCCGCGCCGCACGAAGGCATCGCGCTGGCCGTCGGAATGGAACAGGTTGATCAGCCCGCGCTGCGAATGCATCACGTTGTAATTGAGATCCTGTTCCATCCGCTCCCACAGCTTGAGCGAATGCGAATAGAACTCCTGATTGCCCGGCAGGAAATAATTGGCGCGCACGATGGTGGTGTTACGCCCGATATTGCCGCCGCCGATATGGCCTTTTTCCAGCACGGCGATATTGGTCAGCCCGTGTTCGCGGGCAAGGTAATAGGCCGTGGCCAACCCATGTCCGCCACCGCCGATGATGATCGCGTCATAGCGCGGTTTTGGCGCGGGGTCGCGCCACAGCGGTTTCCAGCCTTTCTGGCCGAACAACCCTTGCTTGATGATGCCGAACCCCGAATATCCCATGCCCTGCCCCTTGCCCTGCGGGCCAACTCTAGCCGATTGGCGGCAGACCGAAAGGGCAAATGCGGGTGTAAGGTGGATCATGATCCACCTTACGTTTCAGCCCCTACAGCCCCTTGGCGCGATAGCTGTCCGCGACCTTGCGGATCGACACCAAATAGGCCGCCGTGCGCAGGTCATGCACATCGTCGCGCCCGTGCCAGACCGCGCGCATCGCCTGATAAGCCGCGCGCATCGTGTCATCGAGCCCCGAACGCACCAGTTCCAATTCATCCGCACCGCGCAGATATCTGTCCTTGAAATCGGGCGACAGGGTCCAGCCAAGGCCCTTGTCCGCCGACAGCCGTTCCAATTCGTCCACGACCAGCTGGTGGCGCGATTCTTCCTGGCGGCGCTGCATCCGGCCAAACCGGATATGCGACAGGTTCTTGACCCATTCGAAATAGGACACCGTCACGCCGCCCGCATTGGCATACATGTCGGGGATGATCACACAGCCCTTGTCGCGCAGGACTTCATCGGCACCCGCAGTCACCGGGCCATTCGCGGCCTCGATGATCAGGGGGGCCCTGATGCGGTCTGCGTTGGACAGATTGATCACCGCCTCCAATGCGGCAGGGATCAGGATGTCGCAGTCAGCCTCCAGCATACTGGCCCCGTCGGGGATGAATTTGGCATGGGGGTAATTGGCCAGACCGCCATTCTTGGTAATCCAGGCGCGGACGGTTTCGACATTCAGCCCCGCTTCGTCATGCAGCGCCCCGTCGCGTTCGATGATCGTGGTGATCAGCGCGCCATCTTCTTCGGACAGGAATTTGGCCGCGTGATACCCCACGTTGCCAAGGCCCTGCACGATCACGCGCTTGCCATCAAGGCTACCGGTCAGGTTCGCCTTGGCCACATCCTCGGGGTACCGGAAAAATTCGCGCAGGGCGTATTGCACGCCGCGCCCCGTCGCCTCGACCCGGCCGGCGATACCGCCTGCATTGGTGGGCTTGCCCGTGACACAGGCCGCAGCGTTGATATCGGTGGTATTCATCCGCCGGTACTGATCCGCGATCCAGGCCATTTCCCGTTCGCCCGTACCCATATCGGGCGCAGGCACGTTCTGGGCAGGGTTGATCAGGTCGCGCTTGATCAATTCATAGGCGAAACGGCGGGTGATCAGTTCCAGCTCATGTTCGTTCCAATCGGCGGGATTGATCCGCAAACCGCCCTTTGACCCGCCAAAAGGCGCCTCGACCAGCGCGCATTTATAGGTCATCAGCGCGGCCAAAGCCTCTACCTCGTCCTGATGGACGTTGATCGCATAGCGGATGCCACCCTTGACCGGTTCCATATGTTCCGAATGGACCGACCGATAGCCGGTGAATGTATGCAGCGCGCCACGCAGGCGCACACCGAAACGCACCGTATAGGTTGCGTTGCAGACCCTGATCTTTTCTTCCAGCCCGGGGCTGAGGTCCATCAGGGCGACGGCACGGTTGAACATCAGATCAACGGATTCGCGGAAACTGGGTTCCTGCACGGGATCGTGGGCGTTCATTGACTTTCCTTCCTTGCCCGGCGCGGTGCCGGGTCTGTTCGGGGGCGTTACGGCCCGCGGCCAGCATAGGGACGATTCGCTAATTCTGGGTGATAAAAGCGGCGATTTTGAAAAAAGAGCCGATTCACCCGCCAGCCTCCGCCTTGTCCGGTCAATCGGCTGCGGGCGTTTGTTTCCCCTGACTAAACAGTCCCCGCAATTTCGCCGCAATGTCGCGTTAACCATTCTAAATCACGCATTTCATTAACAAAATTCTGATATTCTTGTCACGACAACCGGTCGCTTGTGATAAACACAACATGAACGCTTTCATGACCAGGGCGCGATGAAAATCGCCTTCTGCAAGGATTCATAATGCCAGATCCAAAGCCGCATTTCACAGGCAAGGCACACAACCCAGACTGGCGCATCGGATATCTGCGCAGCTTCGGTCGAAACGAGGATGGCAGCATCATCATCCTGACGATCCTGCTGCTGGTGACCATGTTGATCCTTGGCGGTATGGCGGTTGATTTCATGCGCTTTGAGGCGCGGCGCGCAACGCTGCAATCGGTGTCGGACCGCGCCGTCCTGGCAGCGGCCAGTTTGAACCAGACGCTTGATTCGCGCGATATTGTCGAAGATTACTTTGCCAAAGCAGGCTTTGCCGATGCGTTGGTCGGCGCGCCTGTCGTGGTGGACAACGGCAATTCGCGCACCGTGACGGTGCGGTCCGAACTTGACGTGAACACGTTCTACCTGCGGCTGGCCGGCATGGACCGTTTGACAGCCCCCGCGCGGTCAAGTGCGACCGAAGGCGTCGGCAAGGTCGAAATTTCGCTGGTGTTGGATATTTCAGGCTCGATGCGTTTTAGCAACCGCTTTGCCAACATGCAGGCCGCGGCGATCGCATTCGCCGAAGAAGTACTTGACCCCGCCAATGGCGGCACCGTGTCCTTGACCATCATCCCCTATGCGGGCGCGACAAACCCGGGGCCAGAGATGTTCGCCTTCATGGGCGGCGTGCGCTATCCCGATACGTTGCTGGCGGGTGATGATGGCATTCTGGGGACCGAGGACGATTATTTCTTTCCACAGGTGTCCTCTTGTGTGGAAATGGTCGGCACCGACTGGTCCAGCACCGGTTTGCCGGGGGCCGGACGGGCCCAAGTGCCGCATTTCCAGGTCTGGGATATCGCCAGATCGGTGATGGATTGGGGCTGGTGCCCGCAGGATGGGTCATCAATCCAATATGCCATGGCCACGCCTGCGCAGGCCCGGTCTTTCATCAATGGCCTGCGGATGCATGACGGCACCGGCACGCATTATGCGATGAAATACGCGCTTGCGACGCTCGACCCGTCCAGCCAACCCGCTTTCATGCATCTCAGCCACCCCGGCAGGGGGCTTGTCCCGCCCCAATTCGCCGACCGTCCTGCCGCATGGGATGATCCCGAAACCAAAAAGATCATCGTTCTGATGACCGATGGCGACATCACGCAACAGGAAAGACCGCGCATTGCGCAGCAGGAAAGGGACATCGACTACATCATCTCGCGGTCCATCAATGGCAGGGATAACCGTGGCCAATTTGTCGATGCCGCCACCAACGTCGGCAGGTTCGAGGCGATTTGCACACTGGCCAACCAGCCCGCGCGCAGTGTGGACGTCTATACCGTCGCATTCGAGGTGCAGCCGAACAGCGCCGCGGACCGACAGATGCGGGACTGCGCCTCAGATCCATCCATGTTTTTCCGCACCAGCGGTACCGAGCTGATCGACGTCTTTGCCGGTATTGCCGAACGGATCACTGACCTGAGGTTGAACCTGTGACGTCCGCCTTGCGTTTGCGCGATCTCTTGCGCCGGTTTCACGCCAATGAGGATGGTGTGGTCACGGTTGAATTCGTGATCATCTTTCCGGTGTTCATGACATTCTTTCTGATGACCTATGAAAGCGGGATGATTTCGCTGCGCCATTTCGCGCTGGAACGGGCGGTGGATGTCGTCGTGCGTGATGTGCGCATCGGGGCGATCCCGAACCCGACCCGCGCCAGCCTGCGCACCAATATCTGCGACGCGGCCCGGCTGTTGCCGGATTGCGAAAACCAGTTGCAGCTGGAAATGATCCGCCGTGACCTGCGCAACTGGGTCGATGTGCCAGATACGGTGCAGTGCATTGATCGCGGCGCCGAAGTTCAGCCCGTCGTTGAATTCACCAATGGCGGCAATAACGAATTGATCTTTCTGCGCGCCTGTATCCGGCTTGATCCGGTGCTGCCGACCAGCCTTTTGGGCCGCACCATTGTTGACGCCAATGCAAACAGCGCGGCGGGCGGGTCTTATGCGCTGGTCTCGACCACGGCTTTTGTCGTTGAACCGTTCCGGAACACACCATGACCCGCATCACCGATCTGATGCGACGCTTTCGCGACAACGAGGATGGATCAGCCGCCATTGAACTGGTGCTGGTCACCCCGATCATCACTTGGGCGCTGTTGTCCACGATCGTTTATTTCGACGCCTTCCGCGCGGAAACACGCAGCGCGCGCGCGGGCCTGACCATCGCGGATATGGTCAGCCGCGAAGCCAGCGCGCCTGTTGCCATCGGTGCGGGCTATATTGATGCGGCGCAGGCGTTGCTGGGCACTTTGGTCGAATTCGACCCCGCCCCCGCCCTGCGTGTCACATCCTATGCGTGGGACGCCGCCGCGAACCGCTATGTGCTGCGCTGGTCCGAAAGTCGCGGTATGGGTCAGGCGCTGACGGATGCCGATCTTGCCTTGATGACAGACCGCCTGCCGCTGCTGGCGGATGGGGTGACGTCGCTTCTTGTTGAAACGAGCGCCGCCTATCGCGCGCCGTTTTCGCTAGGCATCGCGCCCTTCACGAACAACACTCTGGGTCCGGTCGAGATGACGACCTTCACGGTCATATCGCCACGGTTCGTGCCAGCGATCTGCTTTGACCCGACACCGTCGATCCCCACAAATGGCGACGAGATTTGCTGATCAGCCGCTGCGCGCCTTGATCCGCAGGTCGATCTGTTCGGCCATGAACTTGGCCGGACCAGCCGCGGTGACACCGCCAATGCCCACGCGTTTGCCGATCCGCCACCACATGCCGGGCGACCAACCAGGTGGCTGGCGTTTGCGCAGCACCAGCGTAAAGCCATTAGCGGGTTTCATCGCCAGCGCACCCCGATCCACCAGCGCGATATCGTCGATCCGCGCCAGAACCTTGCCGTCGGTGTCGCGCAGCTCGGTCTCGGTCAGCACGATACCCAGCCGCGTGGCGCGGCGCATCATTTCCCCCAGCCACAGCATCGCCGCCCCGAAACCCAACAGAAAGATCAGCCAGACCGGCTCTGGCGGATAAGCCATCGCCGTATAGATCAACAATCCACCCAAGCCATAGATCACCGCACAGGCAAAATAGCGCCGCCCCTCAGAGGCATGGACGGTGGGATAACCGCCGGTGTGATCGGGATGAAACATGGATAGCCTTTCGCGTCAGCGCCGGACGGATTTCTGGACAAGGTTGCAATAGATTTCTTCGATCGCATCCATGCCCAGCCTGCCACCTTCGCGGTACCAATGGCTCAGCCCGGTCAACATGGCAATGATCGCCATCGTCGCGATCCGCGTGTCAGGCACGGCAAAGACCCCCGCCGCCACCCCGTCGCGCAGGATGTCTTCAAGCGCAGTTTCATAGTCGCGGCGCATGGATTCCAGAATGGCAAAGTTTTCAGGCGCAAGGTTGCGCAATTCCATATAGGACACGAACACCTGATCCGACCGCGGCAGGTGGAACCGGATGTGAAACCGCGTGAACCCGTCGAGCCGCGCAGGCGGATCACCCTGTAGGTCGGCGGCGGCCAGCGCATCCAGCACATCTTGCATATGCGCGCGCATCAGGTCGAACAGCAGGCTCTGTTTATCAGGGGTGTAATTATACAGCGCTCCCGCCTGCACCCCGACCTCTGCCGCGATCTGGCGCATCGACACGGCCGCATAGCCATGCCGCGCGATCAGCCGCAAGGCCGTGTCCTGCACCCGTGGGCCGGTGATATCGGAATGGGATCCTTGTTTGCGCGCCATGGTCCCCATCTAACTGAACAGCCGTTCAAATGAAAAGCCCGACTTGCCGCGACGTCCCCCACCTGTCTATTGTCTGCCACATGCGCCACACCCTGCCCTTTTTGCTGATCCTTGCCGCCTGCGCGGATATTCCCGCCTTGGATGGCACGGTGTCCGAGGCAGCGCGCATTGCCCCTTACCCGCGTCTGGCCCCGCTGGCGGATCAGCCCGCACCGGTCACGGACGAAACGGATGGCATGGACGACCGGCTGGCCGCGTTGCAACGCCGTGCGGCGGCGCTGCGCGCGATTGATCCGGACGCGTTGCAGTAGCCATGTCTATTCGCTACACCGCAGGGCAACCGCGACAGATATGGATTTGACAGCATGACACACCCCTTAAGGCTCGGCATTGCGGGACTGGGCACCGTTGGCGTGGGCGTCGTGCGGATCGTGCAGAAACATGCCGACTTGTTGCAGGCACGCGCCGGGCGCGCGATCACGATCAGCGCGGTATCCGCGCGCAGCCGCGACAAGGATCGCGGTGTCGATCTGTCCGCCTATGCATGGGAAGATGATCCCGTGGCGCTTGCCCGCCGCGAAGATGTAGATGTGTTCATCGAGGTGATGGGCGGCCATGACGGCCCCGCCAAACACGCGACCGAAGCCGCGATTGCCGCAGGCAAGGATGTCGTATCCGCCAACAAGGCGCTGCTGGCCGTGCATGGCCAGGCCATCGCCGAAGCCGCCGAAGCCGCAGGCCGCGTGATCCGGTTCGAGGCGGCGGTCGCAGGCGGCATCCCCGTCGTCAAGGCGCTGACCGAAGGGCTGGCCGCCAATGACATCACCCGCATCATGGGCGTGATGAACGGCAGCTGCAATTACATCCTGACGCGGATGGAAAGCGCGGGGCTGACCTATCAGGAGGTTTTCGACGAGGCCAACGCCCTTGGCTATCTGGAAGCCGACCCCGAACTCGACGTGGGCGGGATCGATGCGGGGCATAAGCTCGCGCTGTTATCGGCCATCGCATTCGGCACGCAGGTCGATTTCGACGCCGTGCAGCTGGAAGGGATCGGTGCCATCAGTATCGAAGATATCCGCCAAGCCGCCGATATGGGGTTCAAGATCAAGCTTTTGGGTGTCGCGCAGATGACTGGGCGCGGGCTGGAACAGCGGATGTCGCCTTGTCTGGTGCCGGACACATCACCGCTTGGCCAGTTGCAGGGCGGCACCAATATGATCGTGCTGGAAGGTGATTCCGTGGGCCAGATCGTGCTGCGTGGCCCCGGTGCAGGCGAAGGCCCGACCGCCAGCGCCGTGATGGGCGATGTGATGGATATTGCGCGCGGTCTGCGCATTTCGACCTTTGGCCAGCCCGCGACCAGCCTGCGGCGTGCGCGCCCCGCATTGGCGGCGATACCAGCTCCCTATTATCTGCGGCTGCAATTGCTGGATAAACCCGGTGCTTTGGCCAAGGTCGCGCGCGCCTTGGGCGATGCAGGCATTTCCATCGACCGGATGCGCCAATATGGCCATGCCGCACCCACGGCCCCGGTGTTGATCGTGACGCATAAGACGACCCGCACCGCCTTGGACGAGGCTTTGGCCGCGTTCAAGGACACCGGCGTGGTGTCCGGCGATCCTGTTGCGATCCGGATCGAGGCGGTTTAGCGCAAACAGCCTTGCGACTGTGGCCCAAGCAGGGTTTACCGTGGGGCGAACATCCCGAAGGAATACCCATATGCCCAGCCCCGCCGATTTCAACGACCGCAACCTGTCGCTGGGTCTGGCCCGCGTCTCTGAAGCGGCCGCCATCGCCTGCGCGTCCCTGATCGGGCGCGGCGATGAAAAGGCCGCCGATCAGGCGGCGGTGGATGCGATGCGCAATCAGCTCAACAAGCTCGATATCGCCGGTGTCGTGGTGATCGGCGAAGGTGAACGCGACGAAGCCCCGATGCTGTTCATCGGCGAAGAGGTCGGCACCGGCAATGGGCCGGGCGTGGATATCGCGCTTGACCCGCTGGAAGGCACCACGCTGACCGCCAAGGACATGCCCAATGCTTTGGCCGTCATCGCAATGGGCCCGCGCGGGTCGATGCTGCATGCGCCGGATGTCTATATGGACAAGCTGGCGATCGGGCCGGGGTTTCGCACCGGTGTCGTGACGCTGGATATGTCGCCTGCCGAACGGGTCTCGGCGCTGGCGGCGGCCAGGGGCTGTTCGACAAAGGACATCACCGTCTGCGTGCTGGAACGCCCGCGCCACGAAGACATGATTGCCGAAATCCGCAGCACGGGTGCCGCGATCCGACTGATCACTGATGGTGATGTGGCCGGTGTGATGCATTGCGCGGAACCCGATATCACCGGCATCGACATGTATATGGGGTCCGGCGGCGCGCCCGAAGGGGTGCTGGCCGCAGCCGCGCTGAAATGCATGGGCGGGCAGATTTTTGGCCGGCTGTTGTTCCGCAATGATGACGAGCGCGCGCGCGCGACCAAGGCCGGTATCACCAATTTCGACCGCGTCTATACCCGCGACGACCTTGTGACTGGCGATGTGATCTTTGCCGCGACCGGAGTCACGGATGGATCTCTGGTGCCGGGGATCAAGCGCGAGGTCGGTTTTGTCACCGCCGAGACGATCCTGATGCGGTCCAAAACCGGATCGGTGCGGCGGATGATCTATCGCAATCCTGTGCGCTGAGGCAGGTCTTGCGCTGAGGCGCTGGCGCGCCGCCTCCGGCGGGAGTATTTTGGGAAATAAGAAGTCAGGGCGTGGCGTGGCGGCCACGGCGCTGATAGTATGGACGCATGAGCAAACCACAAGATCATGCGTTTCTGGGGGTGGCTGCGTCCTTGACCGGTCGCCGTTGGGTCGGCCCTTCGGTACTGGAGGACCGCGCTGCCGAGGCGATGGTGCAGGCGACCAAGCTGCCGCCCGCGCTGTGCCGGACCCTTGCGCGGCGCGGCGTGCCCTCGCCCGAGGCGGCGCTGTTCCTGGCGCCGACCCTGCGCGATCTGCTGCCTGATCCACGCAGTTTGCGTGACATGGAAAAGGCGGCCATGCGGTTCTTGCGGGCCGCGGCAGGGCGCGAGCGGATCGCGATTTTTGCCGATTATGACGTGGATGGCGGGGCGTCGGCCGCGCTTTTGATCGTCTGGCTGCGGCAGCGGGGATTGCGCGCGACGCTGTATATCCCTGACCGCATCGATGAGGGCTACGGCCCCAATGAAACGGCTATGGCAGAATTGGCTGCGGCGCATGACCTGATCATCTGCGTCGATTGCGGGACCCTGTCGCATGGCCCGATTACCGCGGCGGTGGGCGCGGATGTGATCGTGCTGGACCATCATCTGGGGGGTGAAACCCTGCCTGCGGCCCATGCTGTCGTGAACCCCAACCGGCAGGACGAAAGCGGCGATCTGGCGCATCTCTGTGCCGCGGGCGTTGTATTCCTGATGCTGGTCGAGGCGAACCGGCAATTGCGCCTGACGGGCACGGCGGGGCCGGACCTGATGGCGATGCTCGATCTTGTGGCGCTGGCCACTGTCGCCGATGTCGCCCCCCTGATCGGGGTGAACCGCGCCTTTGTGCGGCAGGGGCTGGCGGTGATGGCGCGCCGTGCGCGCGTGGGCCTGACGGCGCTGGCGGATGTGGCGGGGCTGGATGCGGCGCCGACATCCTATCATCTGGGGTTCTTGCTCGGGCCGCGGGTCAATGCGGGCGGGCGGATCGGCAAGGCCGATCTGGGCGCGCGATTGCTGGCCACCGATGATCCGGCAGAGGCGCACGATCTGGCGGATATGCTGGACCAGCTGAACACCGACCGGCGCGCCGTGGAACAGGCGGTGCGTGATGTGGCCATCGCACAGGCGCTGGCGCGCGGCACGGATGGTCCGCTGGTCTGGGCGGCGGGCGAAGGCTGGCATCCGGGCGTCGTCGGCATCGTCGCGGCCCGGCTGAAAGAGGCCACCAACCGCCCCGCCATCGTGATCGGGTTCGAGGATGGGGTCGGCAAAGGGTCGGGCCGGTCGGTATCGGGCATCGATCTGGGGGCTGCGATCCAGCGGCTGGCCAGCGAAGGGCTGCTGCTGAAAGGGGGCGGGCACAAGATGGCGGCGGGGCTGAGTGTCGCGCAGGACAGGCTGGAACCGGCGATGGCGCGGCTGGCAGAATTGCTGGACAAACAGGGGGCCAGCGCGCTGGGGCCTGCCGATCTGCGGTTGGACGGTATCCTGATGCCGGGGGCGGCAACGGTCGATCTGGTGACGTTGCTGGATGATGCGGGGCCGTTCGGGGCGGGCGCGCCTGCGCCGCGTTTTGCCTTTCCCGATTGCCAGATTCTTTTCGCCAAGCAGGTGGGCGAAACCCATCTCAAGATCAGCTTTGGCGACGGGCTGGGCGCGCGAATCGATGCGATCTGTTTCGGGGCGATGGAGGAGCCTTTGGGGCCTGCGCTGTTGCACCATAACGGCACCCGGTTCCACCTGGCCGGACGGATCGAAGTCAATGTCTGGCAAGGCCGCCAATCGGTGCAATTGCGCCTGGAAGACGCCGCCCCCGCGCATTGACGCGGGTTCGGAAAAAACCGCAAATTCCCCCTTGCGCGCGCTGCGGGCTTTGCCTAAAAGCGCGACACCAAGTGCGGTCCCTTCGTCTATCGGTTAGGACGCCAGGTTTTCAACCTGGAAAGAGGGGTTCGATTCCCCTAGGGACTGCCATGGTGAAATCACTGACAAAATTGACTTGAAATCAACGCATTAGCCCTGTGGCTGGTGGTTATCCTGCGCGCGGCTGCGGCACTTATCGGCTTTGTGATCGGTTCGGTTGTTTCGCCCGCTGTCCAGCCGCGTTAGGCTGGCGCGAAGATGACAGAAGGATTGCAACAATGACCCTGACCTACCTGCACACGATGGTGCGCGTGAAAGACCTTGAAGCGTCGATGGCGTTTTACGCCCTGCTTGGCCTGCGCGAGACGCGGCGCATCGACAATGACAAGGGGCGGTTTTCGCTCGTGTTCATGGCGCCGCCGGGACAAGAGGAATGCCCCGTCGAGCTGACCTATAATTGGGACGGCGATGACGGCTTGCCGTCGGACAGCCGCCATTTCGGGCATCTGGCCTATCGCACCAGCGATATCTATGCGCTGTGCCAGCATCTGATGGACAATGGCGTGACGATCAACCGCCCGCCCCGCGACGGCCATATGGCCTTTGTGCGGTCGCCCGACAATATTTCCATCGAATTGCTGCAGGAAGGCGACAACCTGCCGCCGGCTGAGCCTTGGGCCAGCATGGGCAATACCGGCCATTGGTAAGGCCGGCACCGGTCAGGTCCGGTCAATAGATATAGCGGATCTGGTCGCTCCAATACCGTTCAACCCGGCGGAGCGCGGATGAAATTTCGTCAAGACCGGCATGATCCAGCACCTGCCGGTCCAATAGGCCATCGGCATGGGTGGCAAACAGTTTCGCCACGATCAGCCGCACATTGCGCCCTTTTTCGGTCAGGCGCACCCGCACCGACCGGCGGTCAATTTCGCTGCGCTGGTGGTGCATATAGCCAAGTTCGACCAGTTTCTTGAGATTATAAGACACGTTCGAGCCCTGGTAATAGCCGCGTGATTTCAATTCGCCTGCCGTCACCTCGTTTTCGGCGATGTTGAACAATAACAGCGCCTGCACCGCGTTGATTTCAAGAATGCCGACCCGTTCGAATTCATCCTTGATCACGTCCAGCAGCAACCGGTGCAAACGTTCGACCAAGGTCAGGACATCCAGATAGGATGCCATGAAGGTTGCGCTGCGCGCGTCCGTCAAGCCGGATTTATCCTGCTTTCCCAGATTGGTGTGAACGCTCATCCCGCCGCTCCGTCTGCTGTTCTGCAGAGGGTCTAAGGCAAACAAAACAATATAAAGTTAATGCGCCGCCGCGGGGCGCGTGACCCCCTGCGCGCCTGCCGCAATCCGCGCGATCATGTCGGCATAGACATCAGGCACCGCGAATTGCCCGCCGACCCAACCATACAGATCATGGTCGTTTTCGGACAATAGCGCATCATAAAGCGCCAGTTCCGCATCATCCATATCCGCCAGATGGCCGGCAGCAAAGGCCGACAGGATCAGGTCCATTTCCTTGATCCCGCGCCGCATGGACCGCATGTGCAACCGTTTGCGGGTGTGTTCGATGGTTTCTGTCATAATGTCCTGCGCATTGCTGTCTGAAGCTGTTTTTCCACCTGCCCCATCTTGTCAAGCGTCTGCACCATCTGCGCGCGCAGGCGACGCATCTCTTGCATCAGGGCCGCGACATCGGCGGGGATTTCGGTCGCGTCATCGGGTGCGGCCAGCCCGTCACCCAGCCCGGTCATCAACCAGCCCAGCGATACGCCCAGCATCCCTGCCAGCATCTGCAGCCGGTTGGCGCGCGGTTCGCCCATGTCATTTTCCCAAGAAACAAGGGTTGCGAATTTGACGCCCAGCGACTTGGCAAGGTCTTTCTGGCTCAGCCCCGCGGCTTCGCGCGCGCCTGCCAGCCTGTCGCCAAAGGTGGCGGCCTCGGGGCTGTACCAATCGCTGTCTGTTTCGGTCACGCGGGACTCCTTGGTTCTTGCTAAGCTTGCTCGCCTCGTCTTATGTCACGGATAGTGCAATTTGACCACCGGACATCCCCATGGCTTTTCTGTCTGCGACGCTTGATCGCGTCAAACCCTCGCCCACCATCGCCGTCACCACCAAAGCGGCCGAATTGAAAGCAGCGGGGCGCGACATCATCGGCCTTGGCGCCGGAGAGCCGGATTTCGACACGCCCGACAATATCAAGGCCGCCGCCGTGGCCGCCATTGCCGCAGGCCGCACGAAATATACCGCCGTTGACGGCATCCCCGAATTGAAACAGGCGATCTGCGCCAAGTTCAAGCGCGACAATGCGCTAACCTATGACCCCGCGCAGGTCACTGTCGGCACAGGTGGCAAGCAGGTGCTTTATAACGCCTTTATGGCGACGCTGAATGCGGGTGACGAGGTAATCATCCCCGCCCCCTATTGGGTCAGCTACCCTGATATGGTGCTGCTGGCAGGCGGCACACCCGTCACGATCGAGGCCACGCTGGAGGCCGCGTTCAAGATCACCGCCGACCAGCTGGAGGCCGCGATCACGCCCGCGACCAAGTGGTTCCTGTTCAATTCGCCGTCCAACCCCACGGGGGCCGGTTATTCGTGGGATGAACTGAAAGCCCTGACCGATGTGCTGCTGCGCCATCCGCATGTCTGGATCATGACGGACGACATGTACGAACATCTGGCTTACGGAAATTTCAAATTCTGCACGCCCGCGCAGGTCGAACCGCGCCTTTATGACCGCACATTGACGGTCAATGGCGTGTCCAAAGCCTATGCGATGACCGGCTGGCGGATCGGCTATGCGGCGGGGCCGGAAATGCTGATCAAGGCGATGCGCAAGGTGCAGTCGCAATCCACATCCAACCCCTGTTCGGTCAGCCAATATGCCGCGGTCGAGGCCTTGAACGGCACGCAGGATTTTCTGGCCCCCAATAACGCGCTGTTCGAACGCCGCCGCGATCTGGTGGTCGATATGCTGAACCAGGCCCCCGGCGTGGTCTGCCCGCGCCCCGAAGGCGCGTTCTATGTCTATCCCTCCATCGCGGGCTGTATCGGCAAGACCAGCGCCGCTGGTGTGCTGATCGACAATGACGAAACCTTTGCCGCGGCCCTGCTGGAAGAAACCGGCGTGGCGGTCGTATTCGGCGCGGCCTTTGGCCTGTCGCCCAATTTCCGCGTCAGCTATGCCACATCAGATGCGGCGCTGCAGGAGGCGTGCAAACGTATCGTCGGTTTTTGTGAAAGCCTGCACTAGCGCGCAAAGCGCGTGTTCCGCCAAAAGCGGGCGCGCGCTGCGCGCCGCGCGGGAGTATTTCGGACAAAGCGAACATGCCTTTTCGGTGCAAAAGGGTGGGCGCATTGCGTGATAGTGTTGGCGGAGGTGAGGGCGTTATGACGTGAGGCCCTGCGGCAGCGCGCGCCCTTCGTCCCATGCGATGATATTGTCCAGCGCCATCTGGCCCATCGCCTCGCGGACTTCCAAGGCAGCGGTGCCCAGATGCGGCAGGATCACCACGTTTTCCAGCGCGCGCAGCGCGTCAGGCACAATGGGTTCCTTGGCAAAGACATCCAGCCCTGCCCCCGCGATCTGGCGCTTTTGCAAGGCGGCGATCAGCGCGTCTTCGTCCACCACATCGCCGCGCGCGATATTGACGAAAATGCCGGTCGGTTTCATCGCGGCCAAGGCGGCCGCGTCGATCAGGCCGGTATTGCTGCCGCCCCCCGGTACGGTGACGACGATGATATCGGCCTGCCCCATCAGATCATGCAGGCTGTCCACCTGACGCGCGGGCATGTCCACCATCTTAGGCGAACGGTTGAAATACAAAACCGGCATGTCAAAGCCGTAAAGACAGCGCCGTGCGACGGCTTGTCCGATCCGGCCCATGCCGACGATGCCTACGGTCTTGCCGGTGACATGGGTGCCCAGCATCTGTGTCGGCTGCCAGCCGGTCCATTTGCCTGCGCGTACCAGCCTTTCGCCTTCGCCCGCGCGGCGGCAGGCGGACAGGATCAGCGTCATGCCGATATCGGCGGTCGCATCGGTCACGGCGTCGGGTGTGTTGGACACACAGACACCGGCGGCACGGGCGGCGGCCACATCGATATGGTTATAGCCCACCCCGAAATTGGCCAGCACACCGCAGCGGATAGCGCCGGTGAATGCCGCAGCGGCAAAGCCATCGCCCAAGGTCGGCAGGATCGCGTCGTAATCGCGCAGGGCGGCGGCAGCCTCGGCCACGGTCAGGCCAGTGGTTTCGGTGCGCAGGGTCACGTCAAACCGCGCGCGGGCGGCGGCAAGTGTTGCCTCTGGCAAGGCCCGTGTGATCAGAAGTTTTTTCAATGCAAACGCCCCCCCAAAGGCACATCTTGGTCAGGTCCGACCAGCACGACCGCGCCATCCGCATCGGGCATGCCCAGCACCAGCACCTCGGACATGAATTTACCGATCTGGCGGGGCGGAAAATTCACCACCGCCAGCACCTGTTTTCCGACCAGCATCTCGGGGGCATAATGCACCGTGATCTGGGCGGATGTCTTTTTCTCGCCAATCTCAGGACCGAAATCGATCCAGAGCTTGATCGCGGGCTTGCGCGCTTCGGGGAAAGCTTCGGCGCGGGTCACGGTGCCGACGCGCACATCGACCTTGAGGAAATCGTCAAAGCTGATCTCACTCATTGGCCAGTTCCCGCGCGCGGTTGGCGGCGGCGGCGACAGCGCGGCGCATCAGGTCGGTTAGGCCCTTGTCCTTGTCCATCAGCACGTCAAGTGCGGCCTGCGTGGTGCCATTGGGCGATGTGACGTTGATCCGCAATTGCGCGGGGTCTTCATCGGCGGTTTCGGCCAATTCGCCCGCGCCGCCCACGGTGGCCTTGGCCAGATCCATCGCCATTTGCGGGGTCAGCCCTTGGGCGACACCGGCGGCGGCAAGCGCCTCGATCATGTGAAAGACATAGGCGGGGCCGGAGCCTGACAGGGCGGTCACCGCGTCCATCTGGGATTCGTCTTCCAGACGCACGGTCTGGCCCACGGCCCAGAGCAGCGCCTCGGCCAGATCAAGATCGGCCTCCGTCGTCTTGGCATTGCCGATCAGCGCGGTGATGCCCCGGCCAATGGCGGCGGGCGTGTTGGGCATGGCGCGGATGATGGGGGTGTCTTCGCCAAAGGCGGCTTCGAACGTGGCAATCGGCGTGCCTGCGGCGATGGAAATGATCAGGGTCTTGCCCGTGCCAAACGATTTCACATCGGGCAAGGCGGTCATCATCATCTGCGGCTTGACCGCGATCACGGCGATGGCGGGGCTTTCGGGCAGGGTGCCGCCGATATGGACGCCCTGTTGTTTCAACCAGTCCGACGGATGCGGGTCGATCACCCAGACTGACGTAGCAGGCAGCCCGTTGCGCAGCCAGCCCGCCAGCATCGCCGACCCCATCTTGCCGCAGCCCAGCAAGACCAGACCACGCACGGCAACTTCGTTCATATTCATCGGCGGCACCTCTTGTCGGAATTCCAACAGGTTACGCCACGCCAAGGCGAAGGAAAACCCACCTTGGCGAAATTTTCAGGCGCGGCCGTAGGCGCCGGCGATGGCGACTTCCAGCGCCTGTTTGGGGGTCTTTTCCGCCCATGTCACCAGCTGGATCGCGGGATAATATTGTTCGCAGGCATTGACTGCCGCCCCGATCATCGTGTCGATCTGGTCGGGGCCTGCGACCTGATCGCCCGCCAGCACCAGACCGTAGCGGTACACCATCAGGTTCTGTTTGTCCCACCATGTCAGCGATCCGGCCCACAGCCGGTCGTTGATCGCGTTCAGCGCCTCGTAAAGGGCGGGTTTGCGCGCGGCGGGGGGTTCCATCTCGAAGGTGCAGATCAGACGCAGGGTTTCGTCATAGGCCGACCAGGCGAGAGTGATCGAATAGGTGCGCCACTGGCCTTCGACGGCCATGGCGATCTGGTCGTCGTGGATACGGTCGAATTCCCAGTCATGGTGTTCGGCGATATGTTCGACCAGATCGATCGGATGCAGATCATCGGCTTCAAAGTAATGTTCGGACAATGCCATATGCTTGGCCTCACTGTGTTGGCGCGGGGACTGTGACATGCCCCTAGCGCTAGCTGCCTGCTCTAGGGGCGGTAGAGTTCACGTTTAACCCCTACAACATATCGTGTGGCAGGATCGGCCACCTGTAAAGCAGTTTCTTGGGGATAACCCTGCCGTCACGAATATTTCACGCGGCACGATTGCCAACCGCCGCAGCACCGCACAGATTGCAATCAACAAAGGAGCCTGCCCCATGAATCTCGACCTGCTGAAACGACTTTGCGAAACACACGGTGTGCCGGGTCATGAACACCGCGTGCGCGATCTGATCACATCCGAGATCAAGGGGATGTTCGACGCGGTGACAACCGACCCGATGGGGTCGTTGCTCTGCCGCCGCGACGCCAAGAAAAAAGACGCGCCGCGCATCATGCTGCTATGTCATATGGATGAAATCGGCTTTCTGGTCAGCCATATCAGCAAGGACGGTTTTTTGTATCTGCAACCGGTCGGCGGGTTTGATCCGCGCAACCTGTTTTCACGCCGCGTGCTGGTTTGCACCGATCAGGGCGATTTCAAGGGCGTGATGAACCCCGGCGGCAAGCCGATCCACATCTCCTCCGCCGAAGACCGCAAAAAGGTGCCCGAAGTCACCGAATTCTTTGTCGATCTGGGGATGGGCAAGGCCGCCTGCGACAAGGTCAAGATCGGCGATTTCGTGGTGATGGACGAACCTTTCATCGAGATGGGCAACAAGGTCGTATCCAAGGCGCTGGACAACCGCATCGCCTGTTGGCTGGGGATCGAGGCGATCCGCAAACTGGCGAAAAAAGGGCGCGGCGCGGAAATCCACGTCGCCTTTACCTGTCAGGAAGAGGTCGGATTGCGCGGTGCGCGCACGGCGGCCTATGCGATCAAGCCCGATATCGGGCTGGGGATTGATGTGACGCTGGCCTGCGACACGCCCGGCATCCCCGAAAAGGACGCCACCACCACCCAAGGCGCGGGGTTCGGGCTGCATGTGCGCGATTCGTCGTTCATCGCCGACAAGGCATTGGTCGCGCAGATCGAGGCTTTGGCGATCCGCAAAAAGATCCCCTATCAGCGCACCATGCTGGCCGCGGGCGGCCAGGACGGGGCCGCAGCGCAGCAGGCCGCCGCAGGCGCGCGCGCGGTCGGGATCGTGGTTGGCACCCGCTATATCCACACCGTGACCGAAATGGTCGACAAAGGCGATCTACAGGCGGCGCTGGATATTCTGGTCGCCTATCTGTCAGAATTTTAACCATCTGTGCGGCGGGGGCTGCGCCATCCTCCGCCCGCGCCACGGCCAGCAATAGCGTCAATCACAGCGTGTGACTCATAGACCCAAGATGCAAAGCGAAAGCCAGACTGGCCTTGCGCCGTGCCGCCGGTCACTTTGCTTTTTTGGCTTCCAATGCGGCGATCCGCGCTGACAAAGCCTCGTTTTCTTCGCGGGCTTTCTGGGCCATGGCGCGCACGGCGTCGAATTCTTCGCGGGTCACGAAATCGCGGTCGGCCAGCCAGCGGTCCATCATGGATTTCATCGCCGTCTGCGCCTCGTCCCGCGCGCCTTGGGCGACACCCATGGCATTGGTCATCAACTGGCTCAGATCGTCGAAAATCTTGTTACGGTTTTGCATGGCGCTCTCCAATCCTGTTCAGGCCTATATGGGGCCAAGCCGCGCCGCAGACAAGCCGCCCGCCCGCTTGACATCGTCGCAACCACGCATCACGACTGCGGCATGTTCGCAGCAATTCCGTTTCCCGATATCTCGCCAGAGATTTTCAGCATCGACCTGTTCGGCATGACGCTGGCCCTGCGCTGGTACGCCATGGGCTATATCGTCGGCATCGCGCTGGGCTGGATGCTGATCAAAGCCGCGTTGCGCCGGCCGCATCTGTGGCGCAACGGCGCGCCGATGGACCCCGCGCGGCTCGAGGATCTGCTGACCTATATCGTGCTGGGCGTGATCGGCGGCGGGCGGCTGGGCTATGTGTTTTTCTATCAACCTGCCGCGTTTCTTGCCGATCCGGTCAGCATCATCCGCATCTGGGAAGGCGGGCTGTCATTTCACGGCGGCTTTGCCGGTGTTGTGATTGCGGTCTGGCTGTTCAGCCGCCGCCAGAGCGTGCCGCTGCCCGATCTGGCCGATATCATCGCGGTGGCGGCAACCCCTGCCATCCTGCTGGTGCGGATCGCCAATTTCATCAATGCCGAGCTTTGGGGTCGCCCAACGGATGTGCCTTGGGGCGTGATCTTTCCCGGCGATGCCGCGCAATCCTGTGCCACTGCAACAGCGCCCTGCGTGCGCCACCCGTCACAGCTATACGAGGCGGGGCTCGAAGGATTGGTGCTGGGCGCTGTCTTGTTGCTGCTGGCGTTCCGGTTCGGCGGGTTGAAAAAACCCTGGCTGCTGTCGGGCCTCTTTTTCGCAGGCTACGGGATGTCGCGGTTCATTGTCGAATTCGTCCGCCAGCCTGATGCGCAATTCGTCAGCCTTGGCAATCCTCTGGGTTGGGCTGTGCAATTTGGTGATTACGGGCTGACCATGGGGCAGGTGCTGACGCTGCCGATGATTGCGACCGGACTTGTCGTCGTGCTGGCGACCCTGCGCCGCAGATGACCCCGCTGGCCGATCTGCTGCTGGCCCGGATCGCGCGTGACGGGCCGATCAGTATTGCAAGCTTTATGGCCGATGCGCTCATGCATCCGGTCCACGGCTATTACGCCACGCGCGACCCGTTTGGCGCGGCGGGCGATTTCACCACCGCCCCCGAGATCAGCCAGATGTTTGGCGAACTGATCGGGCTGTCGCTGGCGCAGGTCTGGCTGGACCAAGGCGCGCCTGACCCTGTGACCTTGGCCGAGCTTGGCCCCGGCCGCGGCACGCTGATGGCCGATATCCTGCGCGCCACCGCCGCCGTGCCGGGATTTCATGCCGCTGTGACGGTGCATTTCGTGGAAACATCGCCGCATCTGCGCGCGATGCAGGCAGAGCGCGTGCCGCAAGCCACATGGCATGACCGGATCGACACGCTGCCCGATGCGCCACTGCTGCTGGTCGCCAATGAATTCTTTGATGCCCTGCCGATCCGGCAATTCGTGCGCGCAGGTGCAGGCTGGCGCGAAAGGATGGTCGGCGCGCAGGACGACAGCTTGTGCTTTGGGCTGTCGGATGCCGCACCCTTGGCGCTGCTGACGCCGCGTCTGGACGACACGCAGGACGGTGATCTGGTGGAACATTGCCCTGCCCTGCCCGGCATTGTTGCGGCCATCGCCAGCCTTATCGCGGCACATGGCGGTGCCGCGCTGATCATTGATTACGGCGATTGGCAATCGCTGGGGGATACGTTGCAGGCGCTGGCGGGTCACGCGCCCACAGACCCGCTGTCCGCACCGGGCACGGCCGATCTGACCGCCCATGTCGATTTCGCAGCCATCGCCGCCCATGCCGCCCCAGCGCGCCACAGCCGCCTGACGCCGCAGGGCGTGTTTCTGGAACGGCTGGGCATCACGGCGCGGGCGCGAAAACTCGCCGCAGGGTTGACGGGGCAGGCGCTGGATGCGCATATCGCCGCACATCGGCGCTTGACCCACCCTGCCGAAATGGGTGACCTGTTCAAAGTGATGGCGCTCTACCCTGCGACTGCCATGCCCCCAGCCGGACTGGACCCATGACGCTTGAAATCATTACCGACAGCGCACTTGGCACCGCCCGTCACGGGTTCTTTACCCGCAGGGGTGGTGCGTCGTCCGGGGTCTTTGCAGGGTTGAATTGCGGTTTCGGCAGCTCGGACCAATCCGATATCGTGGCGATCAACCGTGACCGCGTGGCAGGTGCGCTCGATCTGACCGCCGACAGGCTGGTCGGCGTGCATCAGGTGCATTCCGCCGACGTGGTCACGGTCACCACCGCAGGCCCGCTGGTGCAAAAGGCCGATGCGCTGGTCACGCGCACCAAGGGGATCGCACTGTCGGTGCTGACCGCCGATTGCCAGCCCGTGCTGTTCTGCGATGATCAGGCAGGCGTGATCGGTGCCGCCCATGCAGGCTGGAAAGGCGCGCTGGCCGGTGTTCTGGAACAGACCGTGCGCGCGATGGAACAGCTGGGGGCCACCCGCCGCAATATCGCAGCCGTGATCGGCCCCGCGATCAGCCAGCGCAATTACGAGGTGGGCAGCGATTTCCGCGACCGTTTCGTCGCTGTCGATCCGGGCTATGACAGGTTCTTTGCCGCGGGTGTGCAGGGGCGGTTCCAGTTCGATCTGCCGGGGTTCGGGCTGATGCGGTTGCGCGCTTGCGGCATCGGTCAGGCGCATTGGACGCGCCATTGCACCTATGCCGATCCGGCGCGCTTTTTCAGCTACCGGCGCAGCGTGCATCTGCAAGAGGCCGATTACGGCCGTCTGATCGCCGCGATCCGGCTGTAATCGGGGCAGCAATAGGGCGACAGCGGGACGGCGGCATGGCAAGGCGACAGCCCATGCGCGCGGCTGCGCGAAAACACCTTGTTTCAACGCAGTATCGGTTTCAGGCGCCAAGGCTTTTTTCTTGCAGCCCCGCAAGTCGCCGCCAAAGTCCTGCCAGTTTGATAGCGCATATTGCCCGGACATCTTCCGCCACACGGGCCTGCAACACGAGGATCGCCATGGACAACCGCGGGCAATGACAGCAACTGCCATATCATGGGCGCGGGCGACATCGGCTCTGGCCACCAAGGCCGGCAACAGCCGGATGCTGCGCAAATATACCATTACCTGCCTCGCAGCTGGCCGCATCATCGAGACCAGCATCATGGCCCCTGCCACCCCTGCCTTCGAGGATGCTTTCGCCGCCTTGGGGCGCGGCACGATCCTGCAAACCCGCAACGGCCCCGTCGCGGTCGAAGACCTGTTGCCGGGCGACAGCCTGCGGCTGATCGACGGCAGCTTTGCGCCGCTGTTGTGGCGCGGCATGATGACGATCACGCCGTCCGATACGCGGCCCGCGCGGCACAGCCTGACGCGGATCACCGCCGATGCGCTGGGGATCGGGCGGCCCTTGCAGGATCTGGTGCTGGGGCCTGCAGCACGGCTGTATCACGCGACCAGCGCTGTGGCGAAACTGACCGGCAAACCGGCGGCCTATATTCCGGCCCAGGATTTCGTGGATGGCAACCAGTTCATCGCCTTGCGCCCTGCGGCACCGGTCGATGTCTATCAGCTGGGCTTTGCCGCGCATGAAACGCTGATGGTCAACGGGATCGGCGTCGAAAGCCTGCATCCCGGCACCGCCTTCAGTCTTGGGCTGCGCGGTGCGGTGCTGGCGCAGTATTTGGCACTGTTTCCGTATCTGCGCAGGCTCGATGACGTCGGGCTGTTTCGCCACCCGCGCCTGCGGCTGCGCGATCTGGACCAGCAGGTCTAGCCCCGCGCGGGGGTGATCCGCACCGACCGTCCCCAGAACCGCCACATCAGCAGGATCGCCGCCACCAGCAGCCCCAGCACCAGCCCCAGCCAGATGCCGACACCACCAAAGCCCCAGTGAAACGCCAACAGATAGCTGGCCGGCAGACCGACCCCCCAATAGCTGAAGGCCGCCATCACCATCGGCACCGTGGTATCCTGCACCCCGCGCAACAGGCCCAGCACGACGACCTGCAACCCGTCGACCAGCTGGAACAGCCCCGCGATCATCACGAGCGTGATACCGACTTGGATGAGCCGTAGCCGTTCAGGCTCTGCGGGGTCGATGAATATGGAGACCAACAGGCCGGGGATCAGCAGAAAAATCGCCGAGGTCACCGCCGCATAAATGGCCGACAGCCCGATGGCGGTGATCCCGCCGCGCCGCAGCCCCTGTTCGTCACGCCGGCCCAGCGCGCGGCCCGCGCGTACCGTCGCCGCCTGCGAAAAACCGATATGCACCATGAAGGTCAGGCTGGCCAATTGGATCGCGATGCCATGGGCGGCCAGTTCAATCGGCCCGATCCAGCCCATCATCACGGCCGAGGCACTGAACAACCCGCCTTCGGCCAAAGATGTCAGCCCGATGGGCCAGCCCAACAGGAACACGCGGCGCATGATTTCGCTGTCAGGGCGGTGGAAATTGCGGAACAATTCATAGCGCGGCAGCTTGCGCAGGATATAGCCCACCAGCAGCGCCACAGTGAGCAGGTTCACCAAGACCGAAGCGATGGCCGCCCCTTCGATCCCCAATTCCGGCGCGCCCCAATTGCCGAAAATCAGCGCATAATTCACAAGCCCGTTCAGCACCGCTGTCCCGACCGTGGCCCAAAGAATAAAGGCGGTATGTTCCAGCGCCACCAGAAAGGATTTCAGCGCCATCACCAGCAATGTCGGGATCATCCCCCAGATCACGATTTGCAGATACAAATGCGCCTCGGCCGCGACGATGGGCGCTTGGCCAATGGCGATCAGTATATCCTCGGCCCAGAAAAAGGGCAGCATCACGATCACACCATAGAGGATCGACAGCCATAGCCCCATGCGCGTGACGCGCCGGACCTGCACCTGGTCATTCTGTTCATTCGCCGCCGCCACCAGGGGCGTGATCGCCTGCGCGAAACCGGCCCCCACGATGAACACGACGAAAAACAACGATGTCGCAATCGTCGCCGCCGCCAATGCCGTGACATCATACCAGCCCAGCATCAGCGTATCGGTCATATGGATCGCGAATTGCGCCATATTGCTCAGGATCAGGGGGATGCCCAGCTTCCAGATCGCGCGCGCATGTTCGGGATATGTGGTGGCGATCTGTTGCATTGCGCCAGCATTAGGCGCGAAGCCATGGGTCGTAAAGCGCAATCAGATGCTGCGCTGCACCAACTGCAAGGCGAGCAGCATGACCAGCGCACCGGCGGCGATCTCGGCGCTGGCCATCATCCGCGCGGTGCCGCGGTTGCTGACCAGTTGCAGCGCAGTTTCGCGCAAACCAACAGCGGCAAAGGCCACCAGCACCGTGATACTGGCCGTGCCCAGCCCCATGACAAAGGCGCCGATGATCCCCGCCCAGTCCAGCCCGAACCGCCATGTCAGGATCAGCAGAAACACAGCCCCCGTGCAGGGGCGCACTGCGATGGCGGCGATGATGGCTGTGGCATCGCGCCATGACCGGACCTCGGCCGCCTGTTCCACGCTGGGGCCATGGGCGTGCCCGCAACTGACGCAGACGGTGTCATGCGCGTGGACAGGCTTGCGCAACCCGCGCAGATGGCGCGCGCCGCGCAGCACCAGCCACAGCCCGACCCCCGCGATCAGCGCATAGCTGACAGGTTCCAGCACATCATCGGCCAGCCCAGTCATCTGTGCACGGCCCCAGCCCAAAACCCAGACAGCGCCGTAAACCAGCAGCACCGCCGTCGCCGCCTGCGCCAGCGACGACGCCAGCGCCAGCCCCGCCAGTCGCCCCACCGGCACCCGCGCGCCGATCCCGTAACCACCGATCACCAGCTTGCCATGCCCCGGCCCCGCGGCATGAACAAAGCCGTAAGCAAAACACAGCCCCCACAGCATCAGCACCGCCGCCCTGTCGCCCTGCTGCAAGGCGCGCAAGGCGCCCGCCATCGCATTCTGGACCTGCATCTGGCTGGCCGCGGCCTGCCGCGCGATCTGGTCCGCGCCGCCAAAGCCCCAAAGCCACAGCGCCGCCATGCCGATCAGCGCCAGCAGGATTACAACAAGCCGGCGCATGTCACCACCACGGTATCGGCAAAGGACCGGCCGACTTCGGGGAAATCCTCATCGGAGCCGACATCGCTGGCAGGACGACCATAAAGCAGTTCCTCAACCAGCGAATAGGCGGCGTCCAGATTGGCGGGGATGATCTCGACCCTGCAATCGTCGCGACCTTCGACGGTGACGGGACCGGCGATCGAATAAGCGATGTAGTAGGTCGGATCATAGGGCAGGATCGTCAGCGGTGCGGCGCGGTCGGCAAGCTGTGCCAATGGGCGCAGATGGGTTTCACGCATGATCCCGTCCTGATAGACCATCGCATGGGCGCGTTTGGGGGCCAGCGGCAGGACAGTATCGCCCTGCACCACCTCCAGATCGCCATCGAAATCGGCGGGCCATGCGGCGATCTGCGTGTCCAACAGCGCTTGTTCCTCGGGCGTCAGTTGCAGATCACCGTCCATGTCGATGCCCAGATCGGCCGTGACCAGCATCGAAAAATACGCGTCGTAGACCCAGTCCAGCCGCACGCCGACGCCCCCCTGCGCATCAAACACCACGGCCATTTCCACCTGCACAAACACATGCGGATGCGCCAGCGCGGGTGCAGGCAACAAAAGCGGGATCAGGGACAATTTGCGCAACATGGTTCTTGCTAGCGCAGGGCGCGCCATGCCGCAATCATGCTGTGGGGGCGCAGGCCACACTTGGGCGTGATCCGGCCCTGTCGCAAACCAGCCCTATCATCACAGGCGGCAGGCGGGGCCGGTCAGCCCCTAGCCCAGAACATCGCGCCATGAATGCTGCGGGGCGAAACCGACCATGCGCTTGGCCTTGGCATTGCTATACATTGTTTCGTTTTCCGACAAAGTGCCGCGCTGTGCGACCCCTTGGTAAAACCGGTCGATCACCTGACGCGCGGTGATGCCGACGGACAGATCATCATTGGACACGTTGAACACCTGATAGCCCAGCCCGTCGGTTTTCAGACAGCAATCGACCATATGCCCCAGATCGCGCGCGTCGATATAGGCAAAAATGTTGCGGCGGCGGGTTGCAGCATCGGCGATGAAGGCAGGAAAGTTTGTCGCATATTCATGTGGTTCTATGACATTATTAATGCGCAATCCGTAAATATCTATGCCAGAGCGCGCCTGAAAGCTGCGCGCCGTCGCCTCGTTGCAGACCTTGGACATGGCATAGCTGTCATGCGGCACGGTGGGGTGATCTTCGTCCACCGGCACATAATCCGGCTTGACCTCGCCATGGGCGAAACAGATTCCATAGGTGGTTTCCGAACTGGCAAAGATCACCTTGGGCACGCCCAGTTTCACCGCAGCCTCGATCACATTATAGGTGGATTGGGTGTTGATCCGGAAACATTCCGCATCGGTGCCGATCATCACGCGCGGCACGGCGGCGAAATGCACGACAGCATCGAAACGCGGCACGCCGGTGCCGGTCTCAAGTTCATGGAAATCGGTGTATTGCGACATGGCCCCGATCACCTGCCCCGCATCGGTCAGATCGACCAGCAATTCGGACACGTCCAGACCCGATGGCACAAGGTCGATATTGACGACCGTATGCCCCTGCGCCTGCAGATGCCTGATCGCGTGCTTGCCCGCCTTGCCGCTGCCGCCGGTAAAGAAAATGCGCATGGGTGATCCTTTCACATGTCTGTTCGCGTCAGCCTATTTGCGCGGACGGGAAAAGACCATCTTTTGCCCCGCCAGATCATCCGCCTTGCCCAGCCATGCATAGGCCAGCAACGCCGGTTCGCGGTCGCCCACGGTGATCCGGTGCAAATGGTCAGGCGGGTTAAAGATCATCGAGCCGGGCACATAAACGCCCTGATGGTTTTCCGACACGGCCCCCGACAGGCAGACATAGCTTTCGGTGATCCCCTGATGCGCATGCGCGGGATAGGTGCATCCGGGCGCGAACAAGACCACGCCCAGAATAATCTCTGACGTGACGACCGGCCCGTTTGGCCCCGCAATCTCGGCATAGGCATAGGAATCGGCCAGCGCAGGCGGCACCTTTTCATAGCCATATTGCCAGGACAGATCGGAACGCACCGTATCCAGCGCACGGATGGTCGAGGCCATGATGCCCGACCGCCCTTGATCCAGCGCGCGGCGCAGATGCGCTGTGACAGGTTTCTGCGCGGCGGTCTGCAATTGCACAGGCGCATGCGCCTTGATCACGCGGTTGATCGCCTCGCGCACCTGGCGTTGATGGCTGCGGATGCGGTCACTGCCGCCCGCGGGGATCGCGCGGTAGAGCTCATAGAATTCTGCCAACAAATAGCGCCAGTCAGGCAATGCCTTGATCGTCGTCAGAGTGTTGGTCATCGCGCCCCCCGTTCGAGCGAACCTGCCACAGCGCCAAGGGCAAGACAAACCCCATCTGCGGGGTCTTTCATGGACGCCCCCCCTCTGCCATAAAGGCGCAAACCACAAGAAAAGAGCAGCCAATGGCCGACGACCTTTTGTCCACGACAGGACCCGATGATTACAACGCCTCCAGCATCGAGGTGCTGGAAGGGTTGGAGCCTGTCCGCAAACGCCCCGGCATGTATATTGGCGGCACCGATGAACGCGCCTTGCACCATCTGGTGGCCGAGGTTCTTGATAACTCGATGGACGAGGCTGTTGCAGGCCATGCCAACCGGATCGAGGTGGAATTGCACGCCGATCATTCCGTCACGGTGCGCGACAACGGGCGCGGGATTCCCGTCGATCCACACCCCAAATTCCCAGACAAATCCGCGCTCGAGGTGATCCTGTGCACCCTGCACGCAGGCGGCAAGTTTTCGGGCAAAGCCTATCAAACATCGGGCGGTCTGCACGGGGTCGGTGCATCCGTGGTCAACGCATTGTCGGATTCGATGGTGGTGCAGGTCGCGCGGAACAAGGAATTGTTCGAACAGCGGTTTTCACGCGGCCTGCCTTTGGGGCCGATCCAGAAACTGGGACCAACGCAAAACCGGCGCGGCACGACGGTCACATTCCACGCGGATGAACAGATTTTCGGGCCACAGCGGTTCAAACCTGCGCGGCTTTATAAATCGATCCAGTCCAAGGCCTATCTGTTTTCCGGCGTCGAAATCCGCTGGAAAACCGAAATCAACGATGGTGAAACCCCGCTGGAGGCGACATTCCACTTCCCCGGTGGTCTGGCCGATTACCTTAAGGAAACATTGGGCAAATCCGCGACCTATGCCGATAAACCCTTTGCAGGCAGCGTCGATTTCGCCGACAAGTTCAACGAACCCGGCAAGGTGGAATGGGCGATCAACTGGACACCCGTGCGCGACGGTTTTCTGCAATCCTATTGCAACACGGTCCCCACGCCTGAAGGCGGCACCCATGTCGCGGGCTTCTGGAACGCGATCCTGAAGGGCATCAAGGGTTACGGCGAATTGGCCAATAACAAAAAGGCCGCGCTGATCACGCGTGAAGACCTGATGTCGGGCGGCTGTGCGCTGGTGTCATGCTTCATCCGCGAACCGGCTTTCGTGGGCCAGACCAAGGACCGGCTGTCATCGGAAATCGCCGCGCGTATGACCGAAGGGGCTGTGCGCGACCATTTCGACAACTGGCTGGCGGCAGATACCAAATCGGCGGGCGCGATCCTTGATTTTCTGGTGCTGCGCGCCGAGGAACGGCTCAAGCGCCGTCAGGAAAAGGAAACCGCCCGCAAATCCGCGACCAAGAAACTGCGCCTGCCCGGCAAGCTGACTGATTGCACATCCAAGGACCGCAAAGGCACGGAACTGTTCATCGTCGAGGGGGATTCGGCCGGCGGGTCCGGCAAGGGTGCGCGCAACCGCGTCAATCAGGCGCTGTTGCCGCTGAAAGGCAAGATTTTGAACGTGCTGGGCGCGGCATCGAACAAGCTGACGACCAATCAGGAAATCAACGACCTCTGCGAAGCCTTGGGCGTCGGCATGGGGACCAAGTTCAACGTCGATGACCTGCGTTATGAAAAGATCATCATCATGACCGATGCCGATGTGGATGGCGCGCATATCGCATCATTGCTGATGACGTTCTTTTTCACCCAGATGCGCCCGCTGATCGACCACGGGCATCTTTATCTGGCCTGCCCGCCGCTCTACCGGCTGACCCAGGGCGCGCGGCGCATCTATGTGGCCGACGATGCCGAAAAGGAAAAGATGATGGCCAAGGGCCTTGGCGGCAAAGGCAAGATCGACGTGCAGCGCTTCAAGGGTCTGGGCGAGATGGACGCGAAAGACCTCAAGGAAACCACGATGGACCCCGCCACCCGCAAACTGATCCGCGTGACCGTGCATGATGAAATCCCCGGCGACACCGCCGATCTGGTCGAGCGCCTGATGGGAAAAAAACCGGAATTGCGGTTCCAGTATATCCAGGAGAACGCAAAGTTCGTGGAGGAATTGGACCTGTAGGGTGCGCATCCTGCGCACCCCACTTGCCCCGTTACATGTGCGCAAAATGCGCACCCTACCCTTGCGTCAATCCCGCCCTATCATCCCCCCATGCGCCACCTGATCATCGCACTCTTCCTCGCCGTGATCAGGTCGTCGCGGCGGGCAACACGATCAACGCGCTGCCGATCCTGCGCAACGACGATTTCCGCAGCAACAGCGGGCTGGTCAATCTCTATGAACAGAACATCATCGGCGGCCCGAACGCCTTTGTCATGCCCGCGATGGACGGCCCCGCATTCACCGATGCCATCCGGCGCAAGCTGATCCTCGAGATTGCGGGCATGGTGCCGACCACGCCGATGGCCACGGCCCTGCTGGACCAGATCCCGTAGGGCGGGGTTCACCCCGCCCCCCAAATCACCGTTGCAGGCTTTCCAGATAATCCGTCAGCACCAACAATTTCCACGGCACCGGCGTGCCCAGCCCGTCGTTTTCCACGATCACCGTATCGCCCAGATCGCCTGCGCCAAATTCGGGCATCGCCCCTGACAGATGCTGGCCCGCCTGATAGCCGTCGATCGTGCTCATCACCGCATCGCGCGGGAAACTGCCGCCATTGCGCGCCGAAATCTGCGTCAGATCGGGCGCTGTGACACCCAGATCGCGCGCCATCGGTCCGTTGCCGGTTCCGTCAACGCCGTGGCAGGCGGCGCAATTGTCCAGATAGACGCTGCGCCCGTCGACCGGCTGCTCGTCCACACAAGCCGCAAGCGCCAGAAACGCGCCAAATATAAATATCCGCATGATTTGCCTCCTTATTCCTGACCAGACTAGCAAAGTCGCGCGCGGCAGGCCATGCTCCAGATCAATACGCACCATGACACCCGAAAGGCCCACCATGTTCCATTATGCGCTGATCATGCTGGTCGCGGGCCTTGGGATTCCGGTGCTTGCGGCGTTGAACGCGGGTTTGGGCCGGCAGATCGGGTCACCGGCGATGGCGGCGACGGTCCTGTTCGTGGTGGCCTTTGGCGTGGCGCTGATCGCGGCCTTGCTGACCCAGCCACAGGCGGCGGCACGGCTGGCATCGGCGCCCAAATACCTGTTCCTTGCAGGCACGCTGGTTGCCTTTTACATCCTGTCGATCACATGGATCGCGCCGGTGATCGGGGTCGGCAATGCGGTGTTTTTCGTGCTACTGGGGCAGTTGATCTCGGCCGCGGCCATCGATCATTTCGGCCTGTTTGCCGCACAGGTCACGCCACTGACCGGCACCCGTGCTGCGGGGATCGCGCTGATGGCCGCGGGTGTGGTGCTGACCCAAAAGGTCTAAAGCGCGACCAGAACGCCCGCGTCCAGCCGCAGCTGCCGGTCCATGCGCGCGGCCAACTCAAGGTTATGCGTCGCAATCACCGCCGCCAGCCCCGTATCGCGCACCAGCCCGATCAGGGTTTCAAACACGCGGTTGGATGTCTCGGGGTCCAGATTGCCGGTCGGTTCATCCGCCAGCAACAGTGCCGGTTCATTGGCCAGCGCCCGGCAGAAGGCCACGCGCTGCTGTTCGCCCCCCGACAAGGCCGCAGGCCGGTGCGCCGCACGCTCTGCGATGCCCACGCGGCACAGCAAGGCCATCGCGCGCGCATGGGCGGCCCGATCCGTGACACCATTGGCCAGCTGCGGCAGCACGATATTTTCCAGCGCCGAAAATTCGGGCAGCAGGTGGTGGAACTGATAGATGAACCCGACCTGCCCCCGCCGCACGCCGGTGCGCTTGCGATCCGACAGGCGCGTCATATCTGTGCCTGCGATACTGACCGTGCCGCTGTCGGGCGTATCCAGCAGCCCCGCGATATGCAGCAAGGTCGATTTGCCTGCCCCTGACGGGGCAACAAGCGCCACGATCTCGCCCGCCCCGACCGTCAGGTCGACGCCTTGCAGCACGCGCACCTCGTTGGGTTTGCCTGCGTTATAGGTCTTGCGCAGGTCATGCAGCGACAGGATGTCATTCATAGCGCAGCGCCTCGACCGGATTCATCCGCGCGGCACGGCGGGCGGGAAAGATCGTGATGATCCACGACAGACCCAACGACAGCGACACGGCCTTCAGCACATCGGACAAATGCAATTCGGCCGGCACGTTGTAGATACCCCGGATCGACGGGTCCCAGACGCCGCCACCGGCGACATAGTTCACCAGACTGAAAATCTGGTCGATATAGATCGCGAACAGACAGCCCAGAATCACGCCCAGCGCCGTCCCGATGGTCCCGATCCCCGCCCCGCAGATGAAAAAGATACGCAGGATCGACCCTTCGGTCAGGCCCATCGTGCGCAGGATGCCCACATCGCGGCCCTTGTTTTTCACCAGCATGATCAACCCGCTGATGATGTTCATCGACGCGACCAGCACCAGAATGGACAGGATGATGAACATCACATTATCCTCGATCGTCAGCGCGCGCAGGAACCGGCCCACGCGGTCCTGCCAGCTATAGGCCCAGATATCGGGGCCAGCGGCATTGGCGATATCCTGTTTCAAAGCCTCGGACTGGTTGATATCGTCCAGCCGCACATCCAGCTCATCGGCCACACCGTCGCGGTTGAAGATGGTCTGCGCCACCTCGAACGGCAGATAGGCGCGCACCTCGTCAATCTGGTAGCGGCCTGTTGAAAAGATATAGACCACATCGAACGCATTGCGCCGCGTCGATTGCCCCATCGGCGTGGCCGCGCCTGACCGTGTCGTGATCTCGATCCGGTCGCCTAGCCCAAGGCCCAGGTTCGCCGCCAAGGCGGAGCCAAGTGCTATTCCGTTCGGCAGGTCGTCGATATTGCCGATGGTGCGTTCGCTGTCCACGATAGCCTCGGACGCTTTGAGATCATCCAGATGGATGCCGTAGATATCTGCCAAGGCGATCTGGCCAAAGGCCCCCGCCATCGCCTGCCCGCGCACCAAAGGTGCGACGCTTTGCACACCCGGTATGGCCATGATCCGGTCTGACATATCGGCGTAATCCGCGATCACCTCGCGCGGGCGCAGCACGGTGACATGGGCATTGGCGCCCACGATCGTGTCGATGAATTCGGCGCGAAAGCCCGACCGCACGGCCAGCGTGGCGATCAGGGCAAAGACGGCCAGCGTGACGCCGATCAGGCTGATCCATGTCATGACGCTGACGCCGCCTTCGGCGCGTTTGGCACGGATGTAGCGCCAGGCGATCATCCATTCGAATTTTGCAAAGGGGCGTGTTGTGGTCATGGCGGTGTTCTAGCGGTCTGCGGCGCGCGTGACTAGTGCCGTCGATATGGCCCTATCGGTTGTGCCATCCCGGCTTTACGCGACAAAAGATCCATAATAGCAACATTGCTGAAATTGGATTGATAAACACCGCAGCGGCTTGCCAAAGAAACCGATCTTGCCCGCGCGTTTCGGCCATGTCACCCACGATGACGAAAAGTTGCCAGATGATCCAGATCGCCAAGGCGACCGAAATCAGTATAAAAATTGATTCCATCATAACCTACTACTTTTGAACGCAACGAGCAGAAGCATGGACGTCGGGCTGATCCAGCGCCCCACCAACCTGTGTATGGCTTAGGCAATCCCCTGATAAATCGCGGCGATCCGCGCAATGGCATCCGCTGGCGGCAATTCCTCGCTGTCGCCGGTGCGGCGGCTGGTCAGTTCGACGACACCGTTCTTGAGGCCGCGCGGCCCGACCGTGATCCGCCAAGGCAGGCCGATCATATCCATCGTGCCGAATTTGGCACCCGCCCGTTCGTCGCGGTCGTCATATAGCGGTTCCAGCCCCAAGGCGGTCAGGCTGTCGTAAAGCGCCTGACAGGCGGCGTCAGCCTCGGTATCGCCTTGCTTGAGGTTGACGATACCGCAATGGAACGGTGTCACACCTTCGGGCCAGATGATGCCCTTGTCGTCGTGGCTTGCCTCGATAATGGCACCCAGCAGACGCGACACGCCGATCCCGTGGCTGCCCATATGCACAGGCACCTTGCCGCTTTTGCCATCATCGACCAGCGCGCCCATCGCATCGGAATATTTGGTGCCGAAATAGAAAATCTGGCCCACTTCGATGCCGCGCGCGGTGCGGCGACGTTCCTCGGGGATTTGGTTGAACAGGGCCTCGTCATGGGTTTCATCGGTGCGCGCATAGCGGCTGGTGAATTCGTCCAGCACGGCGGCACAGGCGGCGTGATCGTTATAGTCGATCTGCCGGTCACCGAACTTCAGGTCGGTGATCTGGCTGTCATAGAACACTTCCGATTCGCCGGTGTCGGCCAGCACCAGAAATTCATGGGTATCATCGCCACCGATGGGGCCGCTGTCCGCGCGCATCGGGATCGCTTGCAGGCCCATGCGTTCATAGGTGCGCAGATAGCTGACCAAATGGCGGTTATAGGCGTGCAGCGCATCCTCTTTCGTCAGGTCAAAATTATAGCCGTCCTTCATATAGAATTCGCGGCCCCGCATGACGCCGAAACGCGGGCGGACCTCATCACGGAATTTCCACTGGATCTGATACAAAGTCAGCGGCAGGTCCTTGTAGCTGGTCACATGCGCGCGGAAGATGTCGGTCACCAATTCCTCGGCGGTGGGGGTGAACAGCATTTCGCGCCCGCCACGGTCCTTGATGCGCAGCATTTCTTCGCCATAGGCGTCATAGCGGCCGGATTCGCGCCACAGGTCTGCCGATTGGATCGTGGGCATCTGAATGGCGATATGGCCCGCGCGTTCCTGTTCTTGATGCACGATATTTTCGATCTTGCGCAGCACCTTGAACCCCAAGGGCAGCCAGGAATAAATCCCCGCGCTGGCCTGTTTGATCATCCCCGCCTGCAACATATAGCGGTGCGACACGATCTGCGCCTCGCGCGGGGTTTCTTTAAGGACGGGCAGGAAATAACGGCTGAGGCGCATGGGGTGACCTTTGTGACAGGCGGAAATTGCTTTTCGACGTGTAATCGCGCAACCATGCCCCCGCAAGCATTGTGATCGCCAGCCCCCGAAAATGCGCCGGACCCTTGCAAGCAAGGCCCATTTGCCGCATCACAGCGCAAATCAAAGCGGAGTAACCGATGGCCCTGCCCGTTAAGGACCAGATCAAATATTGGGGCATCGCGATGGCGGTGTTTCTGGTTGTGCTTTGGGCGCTGGGCGATGTGATCCTGCCGTTCGTGCTGGGCGGTGCCATTGCCTATCTGCTGGACCCTGTTGCCGATAGGTTGCAGCGCGCAGGGCTAAGCCGGGTTCTGGCGGTCAGTATCATCACCTTGGTCGCGGCGATGGTGTTCATCCTGCTGATCTTGCTGGTGATCCCGACGCTGGTGAAACAGACCACGGCGCTGATCGACACCGCCCCTGCCCTGTTTGAACGGCTGCAGGCCGGATTGACCGCACGCTTTCCCGACCTGATCGAACCCGAAAGCACGATCCGCCAGCAATTGCAGGCCATTGGCGAGACGATACAGGCGCGCGGCGGCGAATTGATCAACGGGGTTCTCAGCTCGGCCATGGGTCTTGTGAACATCATTGTGCTGCTGGTGATCGTGCCGGTTGTGGCCTTCTATCTGCTGCTAGACTGGGACAATATGATTGCCAAGATCGACAGCCTGCTGCCGCGCGACCACGTTGCCACCGTGCGGCATCTGGGTGGCGAGATTGACCGCACGCTGGCGTCGTTCATCCGCGGACAAGGCACGGTCTGTTTGATCCTTGGCACCTATTATGCCGTCGGCCTGATGCTTGCCGGGCTGAATTTCGGGCTGATCGTGGGCTTTATCGCGGGGCTGATCACCTTTATCCCTTATGTCGGCGCGCTGGTTGGCGGGGCCTTGGCGCTGGGACTGGCGCTGTTCCAGTTCTGGGGCGCGGTCGAGGTCGCAGATGGCGATACCGTCACCTATGCCACCAACTGGCTGCGGATCGGGATCGTGGGGGCGATCTTTGCCTTGGGGCAGTTTCTGGAAGGCAATGTGCTGACCCCCAAACTGGTGGGCTCATCGGTCGGGCTGCACCCTGTCTGGCTGATTTTCGCGCTGTCGGTGTTCGGGTCGCTGTTCGGCTTTGTCGGCATGCTGGTCGCCGTGCCGGTCGCCGCGGTGATCGGGGTGCTGACCCGCTATGGATTGGGCCGCTACCGCGACAGCCTGCTCTATCAAGGGCAGTCCAAAGACCGATGATCGCACAACAGCTCAGTTTCGACTGGCCCAACGGGGTGGCGCTGGGGCCGGATGATTTTTTCGTCTCGACCGCCAATGCGACGGCCTTTGGCATGGTGACAGACCCCGCCCGCTGGCCATTGCGCAAACTGGTGATCACAGGGCCGGCAGGCTGCGGCAAAAGCCACCTTGCGCGGATATTCGCAGCCGGCCAGCCCACGCAGATCATCGCAGCCGCCGACTTGACCGCCGATTTCCGGCCCAAGGCCGCGGCGCTGGTGATCGAAGATATGGACAACCTGCCCGCCCCTGCCCAAGAGCCGATGTTCCACCTGCACAACCACCTGCACCATGATGGCGGGCTGTTGCTGCTGACCGCGCGCCAGACGCCGGGGCATTGGCCGATCACCCTGCCCGATCTGGCCAGCCGGATGCAGGGCAGCGCCGTGGTGCAGGTCGCAGACCCAGATGACGCGCTGTTGCAGGCGGTGATGATGAAATTGTTCGCCGACCGCCAATTGCTGCCGCCGCCAGACCTTGCCGCCTATCTGGCGCCGCGCATTGAACGCTCCTTTGCCGCCGCCGCCGCCATCGTGGCGGAACTGGACAGCATGGCCTTGGCAACCGGCCACAAGATCAGCCAGAGACTTGCCGCGCGCCTGCTGGACAAGCCCGACTAGCCACTGCATCATTGTCACAAAACCGCAACCTTCGCGGGACAAAAGGCAGTATGAACACAGCAAATTTCCTGAGCAGCGATTTTCCCGCCGCCACCGCCCTTGATACGGATATCGCCAGCAGCGCGCGTTTCGTGAACCGTGAACTTAGCTGGGTCGGTTTTAACTGGCGCGTGCTGGAAGAGGCCGAAAATCCGCGCGTCCCGCTGCTTGAACGGCTGCGGTTTTTGTCGATTTCCGCGACCAATCTGGATGAATTCTATACCGTCCGCGTCGCGGGCCTGCGCGAATTGTCCATCGCGGGCAATGTCACCCCTGCGCTGGACGGGCTGACCCCCGCCGAACAGCTGGTCGAAATCGACCGCGAGGCGCGCGCCCTGATGACGCGCCAGCAAGTCGTGTTCAACGCGCTTGAAGCGGAAATGAAAGACAACGGCATCGCGATTCTGTCGCGGATGGACGTGACCAAGGACGACCGCGATTTTCTGGACAATTACTTTCTTGATCAGGTGTTTCCGGTTTTGTCGCCGCTGGCCATCGATCCTGCGCATCCGTTCCCGTTCCTGCCCAACGAAGGGTTCGCGCTGGCGCTGCAACTGGAACGCAGCGCCGATAAACGCAGCCTGCGCGCGCTCTTGCCGATCCCTGCGCAAATCGCGCGGTTCATCTCGCTGCCCAGTGCGACGGGGCACCGGTTCCTGCCGCTCGAAGAACTGCTGCTGTTGCATATCCCGCGCCTGTTTCCGGGCTATCACGTCAAGGGTAATTGCGGGTTCAAAGTGCTGCGCGACAGCGATCTGGAACTGGAAGAAGAAGCCGAAGACCTTGTGCGCGAGTTTGAAACAGCCCTGAAACGGCGCCGCCGTGGCGAGGTTGTCCGGCTCAAGATTTCGGCCAACGCGCCGCCTGCGCTGCAAACGCTGATCATGTCGGAACTGCATGTTTCCAGCGATGCGGTGGTCGAGGTGGACGGGCTGATCGGCATTTCCGACCTTGGCGAACTGGTGCTGGACAGCCGGCCCGACCTGCTTTGGCCCACATTCACGCCGCGCGTGCCGGAACGGGTGCAGGACCATGACGGCGACATGTTCGCCGCGATCCGGCAAAAGGACATGCTGCTGCACCATCCTTATGAAACCTTCGACATGGTAGTGCGGTTTCTTAATCAGGCGGCCCATGACCCCGATGTCGTGGCGATCAAGCAGACGCTGTACCGCACATCGCAGAAATCGCCCATCGTCACAGCCCTGTGCGAGGCCGCCGAGAACGGCAAATCCGTCACCGCGCTGGTCGAGTTGAAGGCCCGCTTCGACGAGGCCGCCAATATCCGCCAGTCGCGCCGTCTGGAACGGGCGGGCGCGCATGTGGTTTACGGCTTTGTGAATTACAAAACCCACGCCAAGATCAGCACCGTGGTGCGCCGCGAAGGCGACAGGCTGGTGACCTATACCCATTTTGGCACCGGCAATTACCATCCGATCACCGCGCGGATCTATACCGACCTGAGCTTTTTCACCTGCGATCAGGATCTGGGGCGCGATGCGACCAAGGTGTTCAACTACCTGTCCGGCTATGCCCAGCCTGAAGGGCTTCAAAACCTGTCGATCTCGCCCATTTCGCTCAAACAGACGCTGATTGACCGAATCGCCGCCGAGGGCGTGAATGCGCGCGCCGGCAAACCCGCGATGATCTGGGCCAAGATGAATTCGCTGGTCGAACCCGATGTGATCGACGCGCTTTATGCGGCGTCACAGGCCGGGGTCAAGATCAGCCTTGTGATCCGTGGCATCTGCGGGCTGCGCCCCGGTGTGAAAGGTCTGTCCGACAATATCCGCGTGAAATCCATCGTCGGGCGGTTCTTGGAACATTCGCGCATTGTCTGTTTCGGCAATGGTGCCGCGCTGCCATCCAAACAGGCCAAGGTCTATATCAGTTCGGCCGACTGGATGGGGCGCAACCTGAACCGGCGGGTCGAGACGCTGGTTGATATCCGCAACCCGACCGTCAAGGCGCAGATCGTCAGCCAGATCATGGCCGCCAATATGGCTGACGTCGCGCAAAGCTGGGTCATGGCACCCGATGGCAGTTTCACCCGCGCCACCCCGACCGAAGGCGAATTCGCCTTTAATTGCCACCGCTTTTTCATGGAAAATCCGTCTCTTTCGGGGCGCGGGTCGGCGGGGGCGTCGGATGTTCCGCAATTGACCCACACCGACGATTGACCGATACGGGTCACGCGTCACACACGGGGACAGTATGAACCAGCAATCCGAGCCTGACAGCATCGACTGGGGGCCTTTCGGCCGCCCGTTGTTCGAAGATCCCGCCGCACAGGCGCTGGCGCGGGTCGGCGTGGTCGATGTGGGATCGAACTCTGTCCGCTTGGTGGTGTTCGACGGGGCGGCGCGTTCGCCTGCCTATTTCTACAATGAAAAGATCATGTGCGCGCTGGGTGCGGGCATGTCGCAGACCGGCCATCTGAACCCCGAAGGCCGCAAACGCGCGATTTCCGCGATCCGCCGTTTCGCCGCCCTTGCCAAGGGCATGGGCATCCCGCCGCTGACCGCCGTGGCCACCGCCGCCGTGCGCGAGGCGACAGACGGGCAGGATTTCCGCGACGAGGTGCTGCGCGAAACCGGCATCAAGCTCTGGGTCATCGACGGCCGCGAAGAGGCGCGATTGTCCGCCCAAGGCGTGTTGCTGGGCTGGCCGGGCAGTTACGGGCTGGTCTGCGACATCGGCGGGTCGTCGATGGAACTGGCCGATCTGGCCGAAGGCAAGGTTGGGCGGCGCCTGACATCCGCGCTTGGCCCGCTGAAACTGCGCGAAATCAAGGGCGGCAAAAAGGCGATCAAGGCCTATGTCCGCGCCACGATGCAGAACCTGCACAGGGACATGAACTTTGAAACCGGCATGCGGCTGTTTCTGGTCGGCGGGTCATGGCGGGCGATCGCGCGGATCGACATGGAACGGCGCAGCTATCCTTTGACCGTGCTGCATGAATACCGCATGTCATCGCGCCAGATCAGCATGACCGCCGAATATATCCGCAAATCCGATCTGACCGAATTGCGGGGCCGCTGCCATATCTCGGACAGCCGGATGTCGCTGGTCCCGCTTGCCGCGATCGTGCTGAAAGAACTGATGCGCACCTTCAAGCCCAAGGATGTGGCAGTATCGTCCTACGGCATCCGCGAAGGGATGCTGTACGAACAGATGCCCCGCGCGCTGCGCGAACGCGACCCGCTGATCGAATCCTGCCGTTTCGCCGAAAACAAGGATGCCCGCCTGCCCGGTTTCGGGCGCATCCTGTATGATTTCGTCAAGCCGCTGTTCCCGCGCGCCAATTGGCAGCGCCAGCGGATCATCAAGGCCGCCTGCCTGCTGCATGACGTCAGCTGGCGCGCGCATCCCGATTACCGCGCCGAGGTCACATTCGACAATGCGACCCGCGCCAATCTGGGCGGGCTGAAACATTACGAACGGGTGCTGTTGGGGCTGGCGCTGATGAACCGCTATTCCAGCAAGACCGCCAGCCCCCGGTTCGACCCGCTGTTCGCCATGCTGACCCCCGAGCAGATCAAGGAAGCCGAGATTCTGGGCAAGGCGATGCGGCTTGGAGCGATGCTCTGGCTGACGGCGGATGAACAGCCCGGCACGCTGACATGGCACCGCAAGGCGGGTGCATTGACCCTGCGCCTGACCGAACATGCCCGCCCGCTTTATGGCGAGGTCGCAGAAGTCCGGTTCAACGCCCTGGCCAATGCGCTGAACGCCACAGGAACCGTCAAGTTCAGCGGCTAAGGTCACAGCCCGACAGCGCGATCAGGCCCGCTGCGCGCGGATATCTTCCCAGGCGCGGTTGATCGCAACCATGCGCCGTTCGGCCAGCTTGACCGCCTCTGGCGGCACGCCGCGCGCGATCATCCGGTCGGGGTGGGTGTCGCGGACCAGCTGCCCCCAGGCCGCGCGGACGCGCGCCATCGGTGCATCCGGATCGACCCCCAGCACAGCATAGGGATCGCGCTGCGCATCGGGGACGAATTGCGCGCGGATGCGCTGGAACCGGTGTTCATCAAAACCAAAAATCGCGGCGACCTCTTGCAAAAAGGCGTCTTCGGTCGCGTGATAACTGCCATCGGCCAGTGCGATATGAAACAGCCCTTCGAGCAGATCACACAGCGGCCCTTCGTGATCGCCAAACATAGCCTTGATGCGGCGCGCATAGAGATCATAGCCCGCCACATCCTGCCGCGCGAGATCGAACACACGCGCGGCGTTGTCTTCTTCTTCGGGGGCAATGACGAAAACCTCGCGAAAGGCGCGTACCTCGGTGCGAGTGACACGACCATCCGCCTTGGCCATCTTGGCCCCCAGCGCGATCACCGCGATGGTAAAGGCAACAGAGCGGTCAGGCGGCGTGCGCAAGCGGTCAAAGACCGCAAGCAGGCCTTCGCCATTGACCAATGCGGCCAGCGCCTCGCCGATGCGGGTCCAGATCGACATGAGGGTCCTTTGATCAAACGATGCCCGACCTTGAACCCGACCTGCGCGCAGGTTGCAACCTTTCGCTGCATCTGCACTGCTGAAAATAGCTAGCCGAGGCTGCGGCGGCCATGTGGCGTGTCGAAAACAGCGGAAAATCCCGCAGGCCCCGCCCTGAACAGAACCCGGTCATCGGCCAGCGGCAGCATCGCGCGCAAATCATCCGCCTGTGGATGGCTGACGGTCAGTTCCACCAGACGACAACCACTATCAGCCAGACGGCGCGCCGGATGATGCGTGCCCGGTGCCCATTGGATCAACGTCGGATAGGCCCCGTCATAAGGCTTGCTGCCATCACCCGGCACCGTGATCCGCCAGGCCAGATCGCCGCGCGACAGATCGCGGGGCAGCCCCACGGCAGAGGGCGCATCGCGCAGCAGGCCGTCCAGATCATCGGTCTGGCAGATCCAGTTACCAAGGCGCGGCGCGCCGGTAAAATCATCCAGCCCGAACCATGTCGGCCCGTCATAGGGGGCGGCACCCGGGTCCTTGGTGATCACCTCCAGATACAGATCATCGCCCAACCCCAGCAGGGTGTTATGCGTACCGTACCGGACATGCCTGCCACCGGGCTGCATGCTGACGCCAAGTGCGGCCTCCACCCAAGCCGTCCCCGTGGCCAGATCCTCCGCCACAACAGCAAGATGGTCGAGTGTCAGCATGGTCCTTCCTCATCTTCCGAGCCCAAATATCCCCGCCGGAGGCATCCGGCCCCGCAGGGACCGGATCAGCCGCGCGCAGCGCGGATCAGGTGCAGGATATCTTCTGCCGCCTTGGGGATATTGGTGCCGGGACCAAAGATCGCCTTGACCCCGCTGTCATACAAAAACTGGTAATCCTGCTGCGGGATCACGCCGCCGCAGATGACGATGATATCATCGGCACCCGCATCCTTCAGCGCCTGCACCAGTTTGGGGGCCAATGTCTTGTGGCCTGCGGCCTGACTGGAAATCCCGATCACATGCACATCATTGTCGATGGCATCCTGTGCCGCCTCGGCGGGGGTCTGGAACAGGGGGCCGACATCGACGTCAAAGCCGATATCGGCAAAGGCGGTGGCAATGACCTTGGCGCCACGGTCATGCCCGTCCTGCCCCATCTTGACGACCAGCATGCGCGGGCGGCGTCCGTCTTCCTTGGCAAAGTCCTCGACACTGGCTTGTATCGCCGCGAAACCGGCGTCACCTTCATAGGCAGCGCCGTAGACACCGGCCAAAGTCTTGACCTCGGCGCGGTGGCGGCCGAACACTTTTTCCATCGCCATGCTGATTTCCCCCACAGTGGCGCGTGCGCGCGCAGCGACCACCGCCGCCTCCAACAGGTTGCCGCCCTCGCCCGCGCGGCGGGTCAGTTCAGCCAATGCCGCGTCGCAGGCGGCAGCATCGCGGGCGGATTTGGTGCGCTCGATCCGCGCGATCTGCGACAGGCGCACAGCTTCGTTGTCGATATCAAGGATGTCGATCGGGTCTTCGTTATCCTTGCGGTATTTGTTGACGCCGACGACAACCTCGGTGCCACGGTCGATGGCTGCTTGGCGTTTGGCGGCTGTTTCCTCGATCCGCAGTTTCGGCATGCCAGAGGCGACGGCCTTGGTCATGCCGCCCATCTCCTCGACCTCCTGGATCAATTCCCACGCCTTTTCGGCCAGATCATGGGTCAGGCTTTCGACGTAGTACGACCCTGCCAGCGGATCGACGACTTTCGTCACGCCGGTTTCTTCCTGCAGGATCAGCTGGGTATTGCGGGCGATCCGCGCCGAAAACTCGGTCGGCAGGGCAATCGCTTCATCCAGCGCATTGGTGTGCAAGGATTGCGTCCCACCCAGCACCGCCGACATCGCCTCATAGGCGGTGCGGATCACATTGTTATAGGGGTCCTGCTCCTGCAAGGACACGCCCGATGTCTGGCAATGGGTGCGCAGCATGGTGGATTTGGGGTCTTTTGGGTCGAATTCCGCCATGATCCGTGACCACAGCAAGCGTGCGGCGCGCAGTTTCGCCACCTCCATGAAGAAATTCATCCCGATGGCAAAAAAGAACGACAACCGCCCCGCGAATTGATCCACATCCATGCCGCGCGCGATGGCGGCGCGGACATATTCGCGCCCGTCGGCCAAAGTATAGGCCAGTTCCTGCACAAGGTTCGCGCCGGCCTCTTGCATGTGATAGCCGCTGATGCTGATCGAATTGAATTTCGGCATCTCGGCGGTGGTATATTCGATGATATCCGCGATGATCCGCATCGAAGGTTCGGGCGGATAGACATAGGTGTTCCGCACCATGAATTCCTTGAGGATATCATTCTGGATCGTGCCGGACAGCACATTGCGCGGATGACCCTGTTCCTCGCCCGCGACGATGAAATTGGCCAGGATCGGGATCACCGCGCCATTCATCGTCATGGACACGCTGACCTTGTCCAACGGGATGCCATCGAACAGGATTTTCATATCTTCGACAGAATCAATGGCAACACCGGCCTTGCCGACATCGCCTTCGACCCGTGGATGGTCGCTGTCATAGCCGCGATGCGTGGCCAGATCAAAGGCGACGGAAACACCCTGCTGCCCCGCGGCCAGCGCCTTGCGGTAGAAATTATTGGATGCCTCGGCCGTCGAAAACCCTGCATATTGCCGGATCGTCCAGGGGCGGCCCGCATACATCGTGGCCTTGACCCCGCGCGTATAGGGGGCCTGACCGGGGATGCCGCCCAGATGCGGCAGGTCTGCCGTGTCTTCGGCAGTATAAAGCGGCTGAACGGGAATACCTTCCAGCGTGTGCCATGTCAGCGCATCCAGCGGCTTGCCACGCAATTCATCCGAGGCCAGCTTTTCCCATGTTTTCTTGTCGGTCATCGCTGGCTCCTGTTGGCTGTGTGACATCCCATCGCAAAAAAGGTGTTGTCCTTGCGCCTTTGGGACTTAGCTTTGCGGCATGGTCGGACTATATCGGTAAGTATGAAAAGATTATTTTTTATCGCGCTTGCAGCGCTTGTTGCCACTACCAGCCTGTCGGCTGACGAGGCGGCTGTCGAACAATCCGTCATCGACCGGTGGGAAACCGACCGGACGCAGGTTTTTGATGCCGCTGAGGTCACGCTGGCCGAATTGCAATGGCTGGCCCGCGCGGTCGTGGTTTTCGCGGACACGCCCAATGACCCAAGGTTCCGCCAGCAGATGGACCTGCTGTTGGCCGAGATTGACCGGCTGGTCGAACGCGACGTGATCCTGATCACCGATACCGATCCCGCGGCGCGCAATGCGATCCGGCTTGACCTGCGCCCGCGCGGATATGCGCTGACCGTGGTGGACAAGGACGGGCGCGTGCTGCAACGTAAACCCGAACCCTGGAGCGTGCGGGAACTGACCGGGTCCATCGACCGCACCCCCCTGCGCCAGCAGGAAATCGAGGACCGGCGCGGCCAGAATATCCGCTGAGCGTTCATTCGAACGCCATGATGACATCATCAACGGCAAGGCTGTCACCGGCGCTGGCGTTGATCTTGGCCACCACGCCCTTGCGTTCGGCGCGCAGGATGTTTTCCATCTTCATCGCCTCGACCGTACACAGCGCCTGACCCTCCTGCACCACATCGCCCACCGCGACATCGACCTTGACGATCAGGCCGGGCATCGGACAGAGCAGCACTTTGGATGTATCGGGCGGCAGCTTTTCGGGCATCAGCGCCGCGAGTTCCGCCTGACGCGGGCTGCGTACATGCACCTTCAGATCAGCCCCGCGATAGCGCACGCGGAACCCGCCTGAAATCTTGCCGATCTTCAGCACCAAAGGCGCGCCATCGACATCAAGCCGCGCCAGCGGCTGGCCGGGTGTCCAATCGCTGGTCACCCGCATCGTATTGGCCCCGATGGTGACATCGGCACCTTTCTTGTCGGCTTCGATATGGACGCGGTGATGCGCGCCCTGAATAGAGACAACCCAATCTTCGCCGACATGGCGTTCATGGTTGCCCATCCGCCCGCTGATCCGCGCGCGCCGGATTTCGGATACCCGGTGCATGGCCGCAGCCGATGCCGCGATCTGCAGGCAGGTGTCATCCGGCAAGGTCGTGCCGTTGAACCCGTCGGGGAATTCCTCGGCGATAAAGGCGGTGGTCATGGTGCCGGATGTGAATTTTTCGTGGTCATAGACGGCGGCCAGAAACGGCAGGTTATGCCCGATGCCTTCGACCTCGAACGCATCCAGCGCCAGCCGCATTTCCGCGATAGCCGATGCACGGTCAGGGCCCCAAGTACACAGCTTGGCGATCATCGGGTCATAGAACATGCTGATCTCGCCGCCTTCGAACACGCCGGTGTCGTTGCGCACGGCGCGGGTCGGTGTCGCCTCTTCCACGGGCGGGCGATAGCGCGTCAGCCGCCCGATGGATGGCAGGAACCCGCGATAGGGGTCTTCGGCGTAAAGGCGGCTTTCCATCGCCCAGCCGTTGATTTTCAGATCACTTTGCACAAAGGGTAACTTTTCACCCGCTGCCACGCGGATCATCTGTTCGACCAGATCAATGCCGGTGATCAGTTCGGTGACAGGATGTTCCACCTGCAAGCGCGTGTTCATCTCGAGGAAATAGAAATTCCGGTCGCCATCAACGATGAATTCCACGGTGCCCGCACTGGTATAGCCCACCGCCTGCGCCAGAGCGACAGATTGTTCGCCCATGGCCTTGCGGGTGGCTTCGTCCAGAAACGGGCTGGGGGCTTCTTCGATGACTTTCTGGTTGCGGCGCTGGATCGAACATTCGCGTTCGTGCAGATAGACCGCATTGCCGTGCTGGTCGGCCAGCACCTGAATTTCAATATGGCGCGGCTGGGTCACGAATTTTTCGATGAAAATCCGGTCGTCGCCGAAACTGTTGGCGGCTTCGTTCTTGGAAGATTGAAACCCTTCGCGGGCTTCTTGGTCGTTCCATGCGATGCGCATCCCCTTGCCACCGCCACCGGCGCTGGCCTTGATCATCACCGGATAGCCAACCTGATTGGAAATCTTTACCGCCTCGTCGGCGTCCGCAATCAGACCCATGTAACCCGGCACGGTCGAGACATTGGCCTCCTGCGCCAGTTTCTTGGATGTGATCTTGTCGCCCATCGCCAAGATCGCGCCTTTTGGCGGGCCGATGAAGGCAACACCCGCAGCCTCCAGCGCCTCGGCGAACTTGGCGTTCTCGGACAGGAAACCGTAACCGGGATGCACGGCCTCGGCCCCTGTCGCCTTGATCGCGGCCATGACATTGTCGATGACGATATAGGATTGGTTGGCGGGGGCTGGCCCGATATGGACCGCCTCATCCGCCATCTTGACGTGCAGCGCATGGCGGTCGGCGTCGGAATAGATCGCGACTGTCTGGATGCCCATCTTGCGGGCGGTCTTGATCACGCGGCAGGCGATTTCGCCACGGTTGGCGATCAGTATTTTCTTGAACATCAATGGTCCCCCCAAGAACGCAAAACCGCCGCCGGAGACTGACCCCGACGGCGGCAATGGTGACTGACAGCCCGGTTGCGGGCTGCGAAATTAACGGCGGACGGGGCGGCAGACGCCGACGTCGTCACAAAATACGCCTGCGGCGGCACCGGCAAGCATTGTGCCGGCACGGTCGGTGCCCAGCAATTCCGACGCGACCAGACCTGCGCCCGCGCCTGCGACGGCACGTTCGGTGTCGCTTTCCAGACAGGCTGACAAAGCGAAAGCAGCAAAGGCCGCAAGGATGATGGATTTCTTCTGCATGATGTTCTGCCTTTATTCGGTTTCTCGGAGACAGCGCCAGAATCGCCGCTGATACCTGACAAAGCAATACCCTTATGCGTGTGATATCCAATATCAGCCGGTTTTCCGCCCAGTCCCGCCGTTTCAAGGGAAACCGGCCCGCCAAGGGAACAGGCAGGCCGGTCAGGGGAAGGGTAGATCTGGTCAAAGCATAAGGAGGCGCGCAGGCCAGACCGCGGCACCGCACATCCCATGATGGCGCAAGTTTGTGCGGCGCCAAAGCCCGCAGATATCCGCGCCGCGAAATCGGCGGTTTCCTGCCTCATCACATGCGCGAAAAGGGCGATCATTCGTTCAACCCGGGAATGTCGGGAAAGCTTTGCCGCGCGACCTTGACGTCGATCCGCAGCATCGCCTCATAACTGGCGGGATCGAACGGGTCTTCGGCGGGGATCACCTCGCGCCCGAACAGCCAGCTGAGCCGGCCAGCATCCAGATTGCCGCGCACGAAAGGCTCTTCGCCAAAGGCTTCCCACAGGGCTTGCATGAACCCCGCATCGGCGCGTTTGTCGGCAGGGCGGCGGTCGGGATAGCGGATGCGCTGGGACAGCGGCGTCGCCCCGTCCTTGTTCGCGCGGCGCAGCACGAATTGAAAATCCGTCCCCGGCAAGCGGCCCGGAAAGCCGCGGTGTTTGTCCATATATGGCAGCGCCATCAATCTGACCTTTGGTTCAAAGCGGAATATTGTCGTGTTTTTTCCACGGCATCTGGGTTTTCTTGTTGCGCAGCGACGCGAAGGCGCGGCAGATTCGCTTGCGCGTGGAATGGGGCATGATCACCTCGTCGATGAACCCCTTTTCGGCGGCCACGAAGGGATTGGTAAATCGCGCCTCGTATTCAGCGGTGCGTGCGGCGATTTCCTCGGGGGACTTGCCACGATGGATGATTTCGGTCGCGCCCTTTGCCCCCATCACGGCGATTTCCGACGTGGGCCAGGCATAGTTGAAATCGGCCTGCAAATGCTTTGACGCCATCACGACATAGGCCCCGCCATAGGCTTTGCGGGTGATGACCGTCACCTTGGGCACCGTCGCCTCGCCATAGGCATAAAGCAGTTTCGCGCCATGTTTGATGACGCCGCCGTATTCCTGTGACGTGCCCGGCAGGAAACCCGGCACATCGACCAGCGTCAGTACCGGAATTTCGAACGCATCGCAGAACCGCACGAACCGCGCGGCCTTGCGGCTGCTGTCGATATCCAGACACCCCGCAAGCACCATCGGCTGGTTGGCGACGACACCCACGGTGGACCCTTCCAGACGGATGAACCCTGTCAGGATATTCTTGGCAAATTCGGCCTGAATCTCGTAAAAATCGCCCTCATCCGCGATTTTCAGGATCAGTTCCTTCATGTCGTAAGGCGTGTTCGGATTGGCGGGGACCAACGTATCAAGGCTGTCCTCGATCCGGTTCACATCGTCAAAGAACGGGCGCACGGGCGGCTGGTCGCGGTTGTTCAACGGCAGGAAATCGAACAGGCGGCGGGTTTCGGCCAAAGCCTCGACATCATTTTCGAACGCACCGTCAGCGACCGATGATTTGCGGGTATGGGTGCTGGCCCCGCCCAATTCCTCGGCGGTGACGATTTCATTGGTCACGGTCTTGGCCACATCGGGGCCGGTGACGAACATATAGCTGGAATCCTTCACCATAAAGATAAAGTCAGTCATCGCGGGGCTGTAAACCGCACCCCCCGCACAAGGCCCCATGATCAGGCTGATCTGCGGGACGACACCCGATGCGGTGATATTGCGCTGGAACACCTCGCCATAGGCGGCAAGGCTGGCGACACCTTCCTGAATCCGCGCGCCACCGGAATCGTTGATCCCGATCACCGGCGCGCCGTTCTGCATCGCCAGATCCATGATCTTGCAGATCTTCTTGCCGTGGGTTTCGGACACCGACCCGCCCATGACGGTGAAATCCTGCGAAAAGACATAGACCATGCGGCCATTGATCGTGCCCCAGCCGGTGACGACACCATCTCCCGCAGGCCGGTCCTGCTCCATCCCGAAATCGGTGCAGCGATGGGCGACGAACATGTCGAATTCTTCGAATGACCCTTCGTCCAGCAGCAGATCAATCCGTTCGCGCGCCGTCAGCTTGCCCTTGCTGTGCTGCGCCGCAATCCGTTTTTCGCCACCGCCAAGGCGTGCATCGGCGCGCCGGTCTTCGAGTTCCTGCAGAATGTCCATGCCAGCCCCTCCCCTTTTGGTTTGGACCTGCATAGCATGTTCAGGGGGCGAATGAAGCAGGATTGAGAAAATTTGCAAAGTAAGGATTTTGCAAATAAACTATAATGCAAACCTGCAAATAAACCTGCCCGATGGTTCATCCGCGCACATCTGCATCAACAGTCTTGCGCATGGACATCATTGCCTGCCAGTCCTAATCAAGACCAATGACAACATCACCAACCATCCGGTTTCTGGACCGGACCACCCCGCCCCATATCATGACGCTGATCCTGATCACCGGCATCTCGGCGTTGAACATGTCGATCTTTCTGCCGTCACTGGCGGCGATGACCGCTTATTTCGACACCGAATATGCCGTGATGCAAGTGTCGCTGTCGGGCTATCTGGCGGCAACGGCGATCTTGCAGATATTCGTCGGGCCGCTGTCGGACCGGTACGGACGACGGCCAATCGTGATAGGATCGCTGGTCATCTTCATTCTGGCCACTCTCGGCGCGCTGTTTTCCACCACGGTCGAAGCCTTCTTGTTCTTTCGCATCCTGCAAGCCGCCGTCGCCACCTGCATGGTGCTAGGCCGCGCCATCGTGCGTGATATCGTGCCGGATGCGCAGGCGGCCTCGATGATCGGCTATGTAACGATGGGCATGGCGCTGGTGCCGATGGTCGGCCCGATGATCGGCGGCGCGCTGGAACAGGCGTTCGACTGGCACGCGACTTTCGTGTTTCTGGTGCTGGCGGGGATCGGCACGCTGGCGCTGGTCCATGTCGATCTGGGCGAGACTTTGGCCAAAGGCGGCATGGGCTTTCGCGCGCAGGTGCGATCCTATCCCGAATTGTTCCGTTCGCCGCGGTTCTGGGGCTATGTGATGTGCGCGGCTTTCGCGTCGGGGGCGTTCTTTGCGCTGCTGGGGGGCGCGTCCTTTGTCGGCACGACGATTTTCGGCCTGTCACCGGTCTGGAATGGCATCGCCCTTGGCGCACCCGCCGTCGGCTATGCGATGGGCAATTTTTTGTCGGGGCGGTTTTCGGTCCGGCTGGGGATCAACAAGATGGCGCTGATCGGCACCGGCATCACGATCGCAGGGCTTGGCATATCGGTCCTGCTGACACTGGTGGGGCTGGTCCATCCGCTGGTGTTCTTCGGGTTTTGCACCTTTCTGGGGCTGGGCAACGGGCTGACCCTGCCCAATGTGATGGCCGGATCGATCTCCGTGCGCCCGCATCTGGCTGGCACGGCCAGCGGGCTGGGCGGCGCGATCATGATCGGCGGCGGTGCGGCGCTGTCACAAGTGGCAGGCAGCATCCTGACAGTGGATTCGGGCACCCTGCCCTTGCAGCTGATCATGCTGATGACATCGGTGCTGGCCTTCCTCTCCGTGGTCTTTGTGGTCTGGCGGGAAAAACGGACCGCTTGACGCAGGCTTTGCAGCGGCTAATCATAGCCAGAAAAGTTGCAAAGGTGCGCCGTGGCGATCCAGAAACTCTATGCCGGGGCCAAGCTGCGCGAATTGCGCGGGCGGCTGGCGATGACGCAAAAGGCCTTTGCCGACAAACTCGGCGTGTCGCTGCCCTATCTCAACCAGATGGAAAACAACAACCGCCCCGTCTCGACGGCGGTCGTACTGGGGCTGGCGCAGGAATTCGGGTTTGACGTGACCGAACTGCAATCGGGCGACGAGGCGCGCCTTGTCGGTGACCTGCGCGAAGCGCTGGCCGATCCGGTGTTCACCGGCAGCGCCCCCGCCTTGGCCGATCTGCGGCTGGTGGCAGCCAATGCGCCCGCGCTGGCCCGCGCCTTTCTGGACCTGCACCGGGGCTACCGGCAGACCCATGAACGGCTGGCCTCGCTGGACGAGGCTTTGGGCCGCGAAGACGCCCGCCTGCGCCCCAGCCCGTGGGAAGAAGTGCGCGATTTCTTTCATTATTGCGACAATTACATCGACGCCGTGGACCGCAGCGCCGAGCGGATGGCAGGCCAGTGCAAGCCGGACGAGACCATCGCGCAGGCCGCCACCCGCCTGTTGGGCGCGGCGGGGATCGGCCTGCGCTATGCCGCGAGCGACACATTGCGCGCCTTCGATCCGGCGACGAACCAGCTGACGCTGTCGGCGGCGGCACATCCGGCGACGCAGACCTTCCAGCTGCTGCTGCAACTGGCGCTGGTCACGCAAGCGCCCTTGCTTGACGCGACGCTTGACCTTGCGCGGTTCCAGTCCGACGAGGCGCGCAGCATCGCCAAGGTCGGGCTTGCCAACTACTTTGCCGGTGCGGCCCTGATGCCATATCACGCTTTTTTGCAGGCGGCGCAGGACAATCGGCACGATCTGGAACTGCTCGCGGCACGCTTCGGCGCATCGCTGGAACAGGTGGCGCACCGGCTGTCCACCCTGCAACGGCCAGGCGCCAAGGGCATCCCGTTCTTTTTCGTGCGCGTCGATCAGGCCGGCACGATCACCAAACGCCATTCCGCCACGACCTTGCAATTCGCGCGGTTCGGGGGTGCCTGCCCGCTGTGGAACGTGCATCAGGCGTTCGAATTGCCCGGGCAATTCCTGCGACAACTGGCCGAAACACCCGACGGCGCGCGATATTTCTGCCTGGCCCGTGATGTCAGCAAATCGGGCGGGTCCTATCACGCGCCCACACGGCGCTATGCCATCGGGCTGGGCTGCGAGGTGCGCCATGCTGGCGCCATCGTCTATGCCGATCACATGGATATCGCAGCACCTGACGCCTATGCGCCAATCGGGATTTCCTGCCGGATCTGCGAACGGCGCAATTGCCACCAACGCTCGGTCCCGCCCTTGGAACGGCACCTGCGCGTCGATCCCAACACCCGCGGGCTGTTGCCCTATCAGCTGGACTGACCAGACCTTCTTATTTCCCAAAATACTCCGGGGGCAAGGGGCGGAGCCCCTTTTGCGGCAAAGCCGCAAACGCTCCGCGGGGGATATTTAGGCTCGGAAGATGCGAAAGAGGGGGATTGCCAAACGGGCCCCACCCCCCGAATATCGACCCAAACGGGAGGACCATCATGGAATTATCGGGCAGCCGCGTGATCGCGGCGGATATCGATGCGGTCTGGGCGCATCTGAACAACCCTGACACATTGCGCGCCTGCATTCCGGGCTGCGAGGAATTAACCGGATCGCCCGAAGAGGGCTTCGCCGCGACCGTGAAGCAAAAGGTCGGGCCGGTATCCGCCACATTCAAAGGCGAGGTGACGCTGGAAAACGTGATCCCCGGCCAGAGCTATACCATCGTCGGCGAAGGCAAGGGCGGGGTCGCGGGTTTCGCCAAGGGCAGTGCCGATGTCGTGCTCGCCACTGTCGAAGGTGGCACCGAACTGACCTATAACGCGACGGCCAAGGTTGGTGGCAAGCTGGCGCAACTGGGCAACCGGATCATCGGCGGTTTCGCCAAGAAAATGGCCGACCAGTTTTTCGAACGGTTCCAGCACACCGTCGAAGGCACCGCCGCCTGATCAGGCGGCGCGCAGGGCGGCGGCGATGGCGTCTTTCAGCGCCAGCCGGGTCTTGCGCATCGTGATCATATGCGCGTCGTCAGTCGGTTCGACGTCGGTTTCGGCGCGGTGGATGGCGCGGTTGATGTCGTGATAGTCGTCGCAAAGCTTTGCGAAATGCGCGTCGGATGTCTTGAGATTATGCAGCACATCAATCTGGTCGGGAAATTCCTCGTGCAGGTCATGCGGGGTGTGGGTCATGGCGCATCCTTTCAAAGTGACTGACCCAACACTAGGCGCAGGGAATACCGCGCGCCTTGATCCCGATCAATTCCGCGCGGCGCGCCAGCCTGCAGCCCGGGCGTCGGCTTCGGAACAGAACCAGCGTTCGCCGCTGCCTTCATCGATCACCGTGCGGTCGTAATCGCGGTTGCCGGGCCGGTGATAAATCCGCCCGTTCCCCGAGATATTGCCCTTGATGTTGCAGGCCGGATCAGGGGCGGCAGGGGCCGCATTGCGCGCCGCGCGAAAGGCTTCAGGCTCTTGCATCGTCATGGCCCAGAGCCCGCGTGCCGCCACGGCGGCGGCTTTTTCATCCAGATCATAGATCATGGAATAGCGCCGATAGGCCACGGCCCAGCCTGCGGCCACGATCACCTGCCCGATATCCACGCCGCCCACATCGCAGGTCGCGACCTGCCGGCCATAGCGGTCCACATCGCGCGTTGTGCAGCGCGCATCTTGCCCGCCAAAACGCGCGCGCACCAGATCAGCCGCCCAGCGCCCGCAGTCGATGGTCTGCCCGCCCAGCACGCAGGGCTGCCCGATTTCCGGCGCATCCAGCCCGAAAAGCCGCACCCGCAGGCCGCCGACATCCACCGTATCCGCATCGATCACCCGCAGCGTCCCGCTGGGGTTGGCATGGGCGGCACCTGCAAACACAAGGCCAAGAACGATCAATATTTTCAACATACCCCCGACCTAGCGGCGGGCGGGGGCGGGGATCAATGGATTTTGTTAACGAAGGTTAAGATTTCGTTAAAATCACCTTTGGCTCTGCTGCCAGTCGGGATGCATCCATGGCTGGTCATTGGCAGGCGGCAGCGGTTGGCGGCGCAGGATATGATCGGCGGCCTTTTCGCCCACCATGATCGAGGGTGCGTTCAGATTGCCATTGGTGATGCGCGGAAAGATCGAACTGTCCGCGACGCGCAACCCCTCTACCCCGATCACACGGGTTTCGGGATCAACCACGGCCATCGGGTCATCCAGGGCCCCCATCTTGCAGGTCCCGCAAGGGTGATAGGCGCTTTCGGCATGGTCACGGATAAAGGCGTCGAGGTCCGCGTCGGTCTGTGCTGCATCACCCGGCTGGATTTCGTGGCCGCGGTAGTCGTCAAAGGCGGGCTGGGCGAAAATCTCGCGCGTCAGCCGAATGCAAGCCCTGAAATCAACCCAATCCTGCGGGTCGGACATATAGTTGAACTGGATGCGCGGATTGTCTTGCGGATCGGCCGACCGCAGCGTGACCTGTCCGCGTGATGCCGACCGCATCGGCCCGACATGGGCCTGAAACCCGTGCCCTTCGGGGGCGGTCTTGCCATCATAGCTGACAGCGATGGGCAGGAAATGGAACTGGATATCGGGGTAATCCACACCGGCGCGCGACCGGATGAACCCCGCGCTTTCGAACTGGTTGGAACTGCCAAGGCCGGTTTTCCAGAGCAGCCATTCCGCCCCGATCCGCGCTTTGCCGCGCAGGTTCCAATAGGCAAAAAGCGTGACAGGCTTGGTTGCGGCCTGCTGGATATACAGCTCCAGATGGTCCTGCAGGTTCTGGCCCACGCCGGGACGGTCGGCCACGACGGGGATACCATGGTCGGCCAGATGTGCGGCGGGGCCGATGCCCGACAGCATCAGCAGCTTGGGCGAATTGAGCGCCGATGCGGCGATGATCACCTCGACATTGGCGCGGATCACCTCGACCTTCTTGCCGCGCGAGACTTCGACACCCACGGCGCGCCCGTCTTCGATGATCACCCGTCGCGCCAAGGCGCGGGTCAGTGTGCAATTGGGCCGCGTCAGCGCAGGCCGCAGATAGGCGCTGGCGGCTGACCAGCGGTGACCTTTGTAGATCGTGGCGTCGAACGGGCCGAAACCTTCTTGCTGTTCGCCGTTGTAATCAGCGGTCAGCGGATAGCCCGCCTGCCCGCCTGCCGCGACAAAGGCGCGGGTCAGCGGGTTCTTGCGCGGTCCACGGGTGACATGCAGCGGGCCGTCCGTGCCACGCCAAGCCGGATCGCCGCCATGGCCGCCGTCATGCCAATGTTCCATCCGTTTGAAATAGGGCAGCACATCGGCATAGCCCCAGCCCTGCGCCCCTGTGTCGGCCCAATGGTCGAAATCGCGGGCATGGCCGCGCACATAGATCATCCCGTTGATCGAGGATGACCCGCCAATCACCTTGCCACGCGGCGTGACCAGCTGGCGGTTGCCCAGATGCGGTTCGGGGTCGGATTTCAGCCCCCAATCATACATTTTCATGTTCATCGGATAAGACAAAGCCGCAGGCATCTGGATGAAAGGCCCACGGTCCGACCCGCCATGTTCGATGACCAGCACATTCTTGCCCGCCTCGGCCAGACGGTAGGCGATGGCGCAACCGGCGGAACCCGCGCCGATGATGACGTAATCAGCCTGCATCAGAACGGTGCCTCGCATTTGTCCATGCGGACATAGACGCTTTTGATCTGGCTATAATGTTCAATGGCCGCCTTGGAGTTTTCGCGCCCCACGCCGGACAGTTTCATGCCGCCGAATGGCGCCTCGACCGGCGCGTCATTATAGGTGTTGATATAGCAGGTGCCGGCCTGAAACCCTGCCGCCATGCGGTGCGCGCGGGCGAGGTCCGCGGTGAACACGCCAGCGGCCAGCCCGTAGGGCGTATCATTGGCGCGGCGCAACGCCTCTTCTTCGGTGTCGAAATCCAGCACCGACATGACAGGGCCAAAGATTTCCTCGCGCGCGATGGTCATATCATCGGTCACATCGGCAAAGACAGTCGGCGTCAGGAAAAAGCCCGCCATATCGGGGCGGGTGCCGCCCGTGACCAGCCGTGCGCCTTCGGCACGGCCTTTGGCGATGAAGCCTTCGACGATGTCGCGCTGGCGGGCGCTGACCATCGGGCCATAATTCGTCGCGGGGTCTTGGGGGTCACCCATCACCACGCCTGCCAATCGTTCGGTCAGGCGGGCCAGAAACGCCGGCTTGATGCCTTTTTGCACGAAAACCCGCGTGCCGTTGGAACAGACCTGCCCCGAGGAATAGAAATTCCCCAGGATCGCACCGGACACGGCGGCATCCAGATCGGCATCGTCGAAGATGACCAGCGGGGACTTGCCGCCCAGTTCCATCGTGACATGGCGCATGCCTTCGGCGGCGGCGGCATAGACCTTGCGGCCTGTCGCAACAGATCCGGTCAGCGACACCTTGTCCACGCGCGGATCGGTGATGAGCGACGCACCGACAGCGCCATAGCCCTGAATCACGTTATAGACACCCGCCGGAACACCCGCCTCGATCAGGATTTCTGCGACTTTCAGCGCGCAAAGCGGGGTGGTTTCCGAGGGTTTGAACACCAAAGCATTGCCGCAGGCCAGCGCCGGCGCGCCTTTCCAGCAGGCGATCTGGGTGGGGTAGTTCCATGCGCCGATGCCGACGCAAACGCCCAAGGGTTCGCGGCGGGTATAGACGAAATTGTCGCCAAGCGGGATGTATTCGCCGGTGATGCTGCCCGCCAGCCCGCCGAAATATTCAAACGCATCGGCGCCCGATGTGGCATCGGCGACACTGGTTTCGCTGTAAGGTTTGCCGGTGTCATAGGTTTCCAGCACCGACAGGTCGTGATTGCGGTCCCGCATGATATCGGCGGCACGGCGCAGGACGCGGCCACGCTCGGTCCCGGTCCAGCTGGCCCATTGCTGTTGCGCGCGCCGCGCGGCCTCCAGCGCTTGATCCATGATGGCAGGGGTTGCGGCATGCAGTTTGGCGATGACCTGACCGGTATAGGGATAGACCACCTCGATCAGGTCGCCGGCGGTGTCTTCGACGTATTTGCCATCGATGAAATGGCTGGCTGTGGGTTGGGTATTCATGACTTTTATGCCTCCGGCGGGGATATTTTTACTCTGAAGATGATCATTCACCGCGCGGAAATCGCTGGTTTTCTTCGAGTATGTTGAGGTCCATGTGATTGCGCATGTAGCGTTCGGATGCCTTTTGCAGCGGCTGGTAGTCCCATGGGTAATAGCTGCCGTTGCGCAAAGCCTCGTAGACCACCCAGCGGCAGGCCTGTGACTGGCGCACATCGGCGTCGAAACGGGCAAGATCCCAGCGGGCCTCGGCCTTGGCGCGCAGGTCCGCCAAGGTGTCCGCATACGCGGGATCGCCCGCGAGATTGGTCAGTTCCTGCGGGTCGCTGTCCATATCGAACAGCTGGTCGGGGTCGAGCGTGCAGCGATTGTATTTCCATTTGCCAGAACGCAGGCTGACCAGCGGGGCCTGGCTTGCCTCGGCGGCATATTCCATGGCGACGGGCGCATCACGGGTGCCGCCCTGGCCCAAAGGCACAAGGCTTTCGCCGCTGGTCCATGGCATGACCTCTGACATGTCCACGCCTGCCAGATCACACAGCGTCGGCGTCACGTCGATGGTGCTGACGGGGACTTTGTGCAGGCCGGGTTCCATCGCGGGGCTCGCGATCATCAGCGGCACGCGGGATGATCCGTCGTAAAAGCACATCTTGAACCACAGTCCCCGTTCGCCCAGCATATCGCCGTGGTCGGAGACAAAGAGGATCGTGGCCTCTTGGCGCGTATCGTCCAGCACTTGCAGGATGTCGCCGATCTTGTCGTCCAGATAGCTGATATTGGCGAAATAGGCGCGGCGCGACCGGCGGATGTCGTCGTCGGTGATGTTGAAATTGTCGCGGTCGTTGGCGTCCAGAATACGCTGGCTGTGCGGGTCCTGATCAGCATAGGGGATCGGGCCTGTCTGCGGCATCAGATGTTCGCAATCCGCGTAGAGATCCCAGTATTTGCGCCGCGCCACATAGGGGTCATGCGGATGGGTGAAACTGACCGTCAGGCACCAGGGCCGCGCGTCATGGCCGCGCCCCAGATCATAGAGCTTTCGGGTCGCATGATAGGCGACCTCGTCATCATATTCCATCTGGTTGGTGATCTCGGCCACGCCGGACCCCATGACCGACCCCATGTTGTGATACCACCAGTCGATCCGTTCGCCCGGTTTGCGGTAATCCGGCGTCCAGCCGAAATCGGCGGGATAGATATCGGTGGTCAGCCGTTCCTCGAAACCGTGCATCTGGTCGGGGCCGACGAAATGCATCTTGCCCGCAAGGCAGGTCTGATAGCCCGCGCGCCGCAGGTGATGCGCATAGGTCGGGATGGAGGAGGCAAATTCGGCCGCATTGTCATAGACCCCGTTGCGCGATGGCAATTGCCCCGACATGAAGGCCGCCCGCGCCGGTGCGCAGAGCGGGGAGGCTGTGTAGCTGTTGGCGAATCGGGTGGACCGCGCCGCCAGCGCCTTGAGGTTGGGCGCATGCAGCCAATCCGCCGGCCCGTCGGGGAACAGCGTGCCATTGAGCTGGTCAACCATGATGATCAGGATATTGGGTCTGGTCATTGTGCGATCTCTTTCAATTCCATGGCCAGCAGCGCCAGCACCTGTTCGGTTGCATCCGACGCGCCGACCTGCCCGCGCGCCAGACCCTGCCGCAAATAGGACCCGTCGATCAGCCCCGCGATCCGCACGGCGGCATTTTCAGCGCGATCCCCGATCAGCGGGCGCAGGTCATGCACAAGATTGCTGTGCAGCCGCCGCTGATAGACGTGCAACAGGCGGTTCGCATCCTCGGATGTCTGGGCAAGGACATAGAAATTCAGCCAGGCCGCAATCACATCCGGCTGGAAATTGGTGGAACTGAACCCCGCGCGGATCACCGCCTCGATCCGGGCATGGGGGCCGCGGGCCGCGCGCAGGGCGTCGCGCACCTCGGCCGCATAGACGCGCAGGACATGGCGCATCGCCGCCAGAAAGATCTGTTCCTTGCCGCCAAAGTAATGATGCGCCAGCGCCGATGACATACCTGCCCTTTTGGCAATGGCGCTGACCGTCACATCAAGGTTGCCCACAGCGCCGATTTCGTCAATCGTGGCCTGCATCAGTGCAGCACGGCGGATCGGTTCCATTCCTAGCTTGGGCATGTTTTCCTCTTTCCGGTTGCACCAGACACCTAATTCGTTCTTTATTGACTCGTCAATCAACAAAAAACCACAGGGAGACCACCATGAAACTGAAATCAAGCCTGTCGGCGCTTGCGATTGTTGCCGCAATGCCCGCCTTTGCCGAATGCGATCTTGTCACCTTTTCCGATGTCGGCTGGACCGATATCACCGCCACCACCGCCGCCACGACCGTCGTGCTGGAGGCGCTCGGCTATACGACAGAGACCAAGATCCTGTCGGTGCCCGTGACCTATATCTCGCTGGCCGAAGGCGACGTCGACGTGTTCTTGGGTAACTGGATGCCCACGATGGAGGCAGATATCGCCCCATACCGCGAGGCTGGCACCGTTGATACCGTACGCACCAACCTGACAGGTGCCAAATACACGCTGGCCGTGAACCGTGCCGCCGCCGATCTGGGCATCGACGGTTTTGATGACATCGTGGCCCATGCCGATGCGCTGGAAAACCGCATCTACGGGATCGAACCCGGCAATGACGGCAACCGCCTGATCATCGACATGATCGCCGCCGACGCCTTTGGCCTGTCGGAGTTCGAGGTGCTGGAAAGTTCCGAACAGGGGATGCTGGCGCAGGTGGACCGTGCGTCGAGCCGGTCTGAACCCATCGTGTTCCTTGGCTGGGAACCGCATCCGATGAACGCCAATTTCGATATGGAATACCTTGAAGGCGGCGATGACTGGTTCGGCCCCGATCTGGGTGGCGCGACGGTCGCGACCAATACGCGTGCAGGCTATGTCGAAAGCTGCCCCAATGTTGGCCAGTTCCTGCAGAACCTGGAATTCACGCTGGCCATGGAAAACGAGATCATGGGCGCGATCCTGAATGACGGCACCGAACCAGCGGCCGCCGCCACCGCATGGCTGAGCGCCAACCCCGAGATCCTGTCGGGCTGGCTGGACGGTGTCACCACCCGTGACGGCGGCGACGCCACGGCCGCCGTGACCGCAGCACTGGGTCTGTGATCTGACAGGTGAGGCCCCATCCGGGCCTCACCCCCAAGCCGAAGGAGGCAGCGTGGACTGGCTGACCGACAATAAAATCCCCATAGGGCCATGGGCAAAATCCGTCTTTGACTGGCTGAACGCCAATCTGGGCTTTGTCTTTGACCGGATATCGGCGGCATTGGAATGGCTGATCGACACTATTCTGTGGGCGCTGGAAACACCGAACCCCTTTATGGTGGTCGCGGCTTTTGCGGCATTGACATGGGTCTTGCAGCGCAGCTGGAAAACCACGCTGCTGATCGTGCTGGGCTTTTTCTTTATCCTCAACCAAGGCTACTGGCGCGAAACCATGCAATCGCTGACGCTGGTCTTGTCGGCCTGCGTGGTCTGCATGGGGATCGGCGTGCCCATCGGGATCGCCGCCGCGCACCGCCCGCGGCTTTACCGCGCGATGGTGCCGGTGCTGGACCTGATGCAGACGCTGCCGACCTTTGTCTATCTGATCCCGGCCATCGTGTTTTTCGGCATCGGCATGGTGCCCGGCCTGATCGCCACGGTGATCTTCGTGCTGCCGGCCCCTATCCGGCTGACCTATCTGGGGGTGGCCTCCACGCCCACCGCCCTGCTCGAGGCCGCGCAGGCCTTTGGCGCGACCAAAAGGCAAGTGCTGTTCAAGGTCGAACTGCCCTCGGCGCTGCCGCAGATCATGGCGGGGCTGAACCAGACAATCATGCTGTCGCTGTCGATGGTGGTGATCGCGGCGCTGGTCGGGGCCAGCGGGCTGGGCGTGCCGGTGATCCGGGCGCTGAATTCGGTGAATACGTCGCTGGGCTTTGAATCCGGTTTCGTCATCGTCGTTGTGGCGATCATGCTCGACCGGATGTTGCGGGTGAAACAGAAATGAATGCCGTTGAATTCAACAATGTCAGCATCGTCTTTGGCGCGCGCCCGCAGACCGCCCTGCCCCTGATGGACGAAGGCCTGCACCGGGCCGAGATCTTGACCCGCACCGATCAGGTGCTGGGCGTGCATGATTGTTCGCTGAATGTGGCACAGGGCGAAATCCTTGTGCTGATGGGGCTATCGGGGTCGGGTAAATCCACGCTGCTGCGCGCGGTCAACGGGCTGAACCCCGTGGTGCGCGGGGCGGTGCGGGTCAATGACGGCGATCACAGCTATGACGTCACCCATTGCAGCGCCACCGACCTACGGCGGTTGCGGCAAAAATCGGTGTCGATGGTGTTCCAGCAATTCGGCCTGCTGCCATGGCGCACGGTGCGCGACAACGTGGGGCTGGGGCTGGAACTGGCAGGGCTGGACAAGGGCAAGCTGCAGGCCCGCGTCGATCAGGAACTGGCGATGGTGGGTCTGTCCGAGCGCGCCAATGCGCTGGTCGGCGAATTGTCGGGCGGAATGCAACAGCGCGTTGGCCTTGCGCGCGCCTTTGCTACCGATGCGCCGATCCTGCTGATGGATGAACCGTTCAGCGCGCTTGACCCGCTGATCCGGACCAAGCTGCAGGACGAATTGCTCGATCTGCAAAAACAGCGCGGCCGCACGATCATTTTCGTCAGCCACGATCTGGACGAGGCGTTCAAGATCGGCAACCGCATCGCCATTATGGAAGGCGGGCGGATCGTGCAATGCGGCACGCCGCGCGACATCTACACCAATCCCGCCAACGGCTATGTCGCGGATTTCGTGGCCCACATGAACCCGCTGGGCGTGTTGACCGCGCGCGATGTGATGATCGCGGGCAGCGCGGACGGCCTGCAGATCGACGTGGACACGCCGGTGCAGGCGATCCTGCAAAAGATCGGCACACAGGCGCTGCAAGTCATGGAAAACGGCCTCCCCATCGGCCAGATCACGCAAAGCTCGCTGATCTCACGGCTGGCCCCGTCCTAGGCACAACAGCCGCCCCGCCTTTTGCGACTTCTTATTTCCAAAAATACTCCTGCCAGAGGCGCGCCGGAGGCGCACCCTACACCTTGGTCGCCGTCACGACCGGCGTGACCTGCCTGCGCGCCACAGCCTCGCGCCAGGTGATGAAACTGACCGATCCCATGATCACCAGCCCACCGACCACGACCCATCCATCCACCACCTCGCCGAATACCACGGCCCCCAGCACCACCGCCCAGACCAGTTGCAAAAACGTCACCGGCTGGGTCACGGTCAGGGGTGCTGCGGCAAAGGCCAGCGTCATCGTATAATGGCCTGCGGTCGCGAAGCTGGCGACAAGGAACAGCCAGCCCAGCTGTGCAATCGTCGGCGTGATCCAGACCGCATAGGCAAAAGGGGCCAGCCCGATGGTGACCGTGATCGACAGCATCCCCACGACCACCGCCGCCGATACCTCGCCCGACAGCCGCTTGGCCAAAAGATAACCCACCGCGAATAAAACAGCCGTGCCCAGCATCGCGATATGGCCGCTTTCCACCACCTTGACACCGGGGCGCAGGATGATAGCGGCCCCCACCAGTGCCAGCAGCACCGCGATTAGGCGGCGCGGCGGCAGCTTTTCCCCCAAAAACAGCGCCGCCCCGATCGAGACATAGACGGGCGAGAGATAATTCATCGCCGTCACCTCGGCGATGGGGATGCGGGTCATGGCATAGAACCACAAGATCACGGCCAGCGCATGCACCACGCCCCTGATCCCGAACATCTTCATCTGCCGCGCGGTCAGCCGGGCCGCCATGATCGGGCGGATCATCGGCACCAGAAACACCAGCCCCAGCACATAGCGCAAAAACGCCGCCTGCGCGGCCGGCACGTCATCGCCCACATGTTTGACGATGGCCGTGACCGCGACGAACATCACCCCGGTCAGAACCATCCAAAGCACACCCGCGACGGGGTTGGGCGCAGGGCGCGCTGGCTGCAAATCACTCATGCCCTTGGGTCGCACCAAAAAACGCGCGATGCCAGCGACATTTTCGCACTGGCACTGCCTGTGATCCGCCCTTACCAAAGGCGGATGAAGATACTTTTCCTTGGCGATGTCATGGGCCGGTCAGGCCGGACCGCGATCACCACCCACCTGCCCCGCCTGCGCGCCGACTGGCGGCTCGATTTCGTCGTGGTCAATGGCGAGAATGCGACATCCGGCATGGGCCTGTCCGCGCCGCATGCCAAACTGCTGCTGGATGCAGGGGCCGATGTCATCACGCTGGGCGATCACGCTTTTGATCAAAAGGACATGCTGGCCTTTGCCGCGCAAGAGCCGCGCATCATCCGGCCGCTGAACTTTTCCAAGGCCGCCCCCGGTGTCGGCGCGCGGGTGTTCAATGCCACGAACGGGCGCAAGGTGCTGGTGGCGCAGGCGCTGGGTCAGGTGTTCATGAAACGCCCCTTCGACGATCCGTTTTCGGCGCTGGATGCCGTGCTGCGGCAATATCCGATGGGCGGACAGGTGCAGGCCAGCCTGATCGACATCCATTGCGAGGCGACATCGGAAAAGATGGCACTGGGCCATTTCTGCGACGGGCGCGCCAGTATCGTCGTCGGCACCCACACCCATGTGCCGACAAGCGATGCGATGATTCTGGGGGGCGGCACCGCCTATCAGACCGATGCGGGCATGTGCGGCGATTACAATTCGGTCATCGGTATGGACAAGGCCGAACCCCTGCGCCGGTTCATCACCGGAATGCCCAAGGACCGGTTCACCCCCGCGGAGGCCGAGGCAACCCTGTCGGGTCTTTACGTCGAAACCGACGACCGCACCGGCAAGGCTGTCCGCGTCGTGATGGTCCGCCATGGCGGCAAACTTGCGCCAAGCGGGCCTGCATGACCCGCGATCACGGGCTGCTGACCTTGGCGCTGGTGGCCTTGGGGGCGGGATGGGGGCTGACCCAACCGCTGACCAAGATCACCGTCACCGGCGGCTATGAACCCTTTGGCATAATCTTCTGGCAGATGCTGATCGGCACGCTGCTGCTCGGCGGCTGGCGCTGGCGCAGGCTCGGACGGCTGCCTGTCACGCCGCGCAGGCTCGCCTTTTGGCTGATGATTGCCACGCTGGGCACGCTGATCCCCAATTCCACCAGCTATCGCGCGGCATTCCATCTGCCCGCAGGGGTCATGTCCATCGTGATCTCGACCATTCCGCTGATCGCCTTTCCGATGGCCTTGGCGCTGGGCAATGACCGGTTTTCATGGCGGCGCATGGCAGGGCTGGCGCTGGGGCTGATCGGCGTCGCCCTGATCGCGCTGCCCGAGGCGAGCCTGCCCGAGCGTGCCATGGTCGCCTTCCTGCCCTTGGCGCTGATCGCCCCGTTCTGCTATGCGCTCGAGGGCAATATCGTTGCGAAATGGGGCACGGCCGGGCTTGACCCGGTGCAGGTGCTGTTCGGGGCATCCGCCATCGGCGTCGTGATCGCCCTGCCGCTGGCGCTGGCCACGGACCAGTTGCGCGTGCCGACAGCCCCTTTCATTCTTGCCGATGTGACAATGCTGATGGGGGCAGGTATCCATGTCGTGGTCTATACCGGCTATATCTGGCTGGTCCGGCGCGGCGGGGCGGTCTTTGCCGGACAGATCAGCTATCTTGTGACAGGATTCGGAGTGATCTGGGCGATGCTGCTTTTGCGCGAAAACTACAGCCTGTGGGTCTGGGCGGCCTTGGCGGCGATGGCCGTGGGCCTGACACTGGTACGGCCACGGCTTGCCACACAGGCTGCCATCCATAAAGTTGCTGTTCATGAGTGATCTGTTAACCCTGACCCAACCCCAACAAGCCTGGCTGACGCTGGCCGTCGTTGTGGGCATGTTCGTGCTGTTCTTGCGCGAAACCTATCCGACCGAGGTCGTCGCGATGGGCGGCGTGTCGATCCTGCTGGTCACCGGTGTGCTGCCCTATCAGGCGGCGGTCGATACGTTTTCCAACCCCGCCCCTTGGACGATTGCGGCGATGTTCATCATCGTCGGCGCCCTTGTGCGGACCGGATCGCTGGATGCGATGACCAAGCTTGCCGAACGACAGGCCAAGATCAGCCCTGCGCGCGCCATCGGTGGCGGGTTGCTTTTCGTCGCCTTTGCCAGTGCGATCATGAACAACACGCCGCTGGTCGTCGTGATGATCCCCGTCTTTATCCAGCTGTCGCGGTCCTTGGGTGTCTCCGCCTCCAAGCTGTTGATCCCGCTGAGTTATGCCGCCATCGTCGGTGGCACGCTGACGCTGATCGGGACATCGACCAACCTGCTGGTGGACGGGGTGGCGCGGGCGGCGGGGATGGAACCTTTCGGGATACTCGAGATCATGCCGGTCGGTGTGGTCGTGGTGATCTGGACCTTCATCTACATGTATTTCATGGCCCCGCGCCTGTTGCCCGACCGGCACAGCATGGCCACGATGCTGTCGGACCGGTCCAAGAAAAAGTTTTTCTCCGAGGCCGTGATTCCCCCCGACAGCAACCTGATCGGGCGTGAGGTCAATGGCGTGCAATTGTTCAAACGCGACGGCGTGCGCCTGATCGACGTGGTGCGGGGCGATCTGTCGCTGCGCCGTGATCTGGCGAATGTGACCTTGCAACTGGGTGACCGCGTGATCCTGCGCACGGAAATGACGGAACTCTTGTCGCTTCAGGCGAACAAGGAATTGCGCCGCGTCGATCAGGTCTCGGCGGTGGAAACCACCACGGTCGAGGTGCTGATCACCCCCAATTGCAAGATGGCCGACCGCCGGTTGGGGTCGCTGCGGCTGCGGCGGCGCTATGCGGTCTATCCGTTGGCAGTGCATCGGCGCGACGCCAATATCAGCCAGCAGATCGACGATATGATCGTGCGTGTGGGCGATACCTTGCTGCTCGAAGGTGCGCCCGCCGATATCCAGCGGCTGGCCGAGGATATGAACCTTGGCGATGTGTCGGCCCCGTCGCAGCGCGCCTATCGGCGCGGTCATGCGCCGGTGGCGATTGCGGTGCTGCTGGGGATCGTTGTGCTGGCGGCGCTGAACCTGGCCCCCATTCTGATGCTGGCGATGATCGGGGTGACAGTCGTTCTGATGACCGGCTGCATCGACGCGGACGAGGCGTTTTCCTTCATCGAAGGCCGGTTGCTGGCGTTGATTTTTGCCATGCTGGGGGTTGGATCGGCGCTGCAATCCTCGGGTGCGGTGGAAATGATCGCGGGTGCGGCCTCGCCCTATATGATGGCACTGCCGCCGTTTCTGGTGGTGCTGGCGGTCTATTCACTGGCCAGCCTGCTGACCGAGGTGGTGTCCAACAATGCCGTGGCCGTGGTGATGACGCCCATTGCCATCGGGCTTGCGACAGCGCTTGGCGTGGACCCGCGCCCCTTGGTCGTCGCCGTGATGATCGCCGCCAGCGCAAGCTTCGCAACCCCCATCGGGTATCAGACCAATACGCTGGTCTTTGGGCCGGGCGGCTACAAGTTCACCGATTTCCTGCGCTTCGGGATTCCGCTGAACGTCACGCTGGCACCCATCGTATCCTTTGTGATCCCGCTGATCTGGCCCTTGTAAGCAGGCTGGCCCATGCCCTATAGAGACGCAGCTTTAAACCAGAGATGACAAGAGGTTTCCCATGGCGGGCCATTCCAAATGGGCGAATATCCAGCACCGCAAGGGCCGGCAGGACAAGCTGCGCTCCAAGCTGTTTTCCAAGCTGGCCAAGGAAATCACCGTGGCCGCCAAGATGGGCGACCCTGATCCCGAGAAGAACCCGCGCCTGCGGCTTGCGGTGAAAGAGGCGAAATCAAACTCTTGCCCAAAGGACGTGATCGACCGCGCGATCAAGAAATCGCAAGGCGGCGATGCGGAAAATTACGACGAAATCCGCTATGAAGGTTACGGCCCCGGCGGCATCGCCGTGATCGTCGAGGCGATGACCGACAACCGCAACCGCACCGCATCGACCGTGCGGTCCACATTCACCAAGAACGGCGGCAATCTGGGCGAGACCGGATCGGTCGCCTTCATGTTCGACCGGATGGGCGAGATTGTTTATCCTGCATCTGTCGCGGATGCCGATACCGTGATGATGGCCGCGATCGAGGCGGGCGCCGAGGATGTGCAAAGCGACGAGGATAACCACGTCATCTATTGCGCCGACACCGATCTGGCCGAAGTATCCGGTGCGCTGGAACCGGCCTTGGGCGAATCGATCTCGACCAAGCTGATCTGGAAGCCCAACATGACCACCGAGGTTGATGCCGAAGGGCTGACCAAGCTGATGAAATTGCTGGACACGCTGGAAGACGACGATGACGTGCAGCGCGTGACCGCGAATTTCGAAGCCTCTGACGCGGTGATGGCGGCGTTTTCGGAAAGCTGAGGGTCGCAGAACTTTTAGGCCTCCGGCGGGGATATTTGGGCTCGGAAGATGATCAGGGGGTGATGATCCCCTGTTCTGTCACGATCAGGTCAAGCGGCTGATCGGTGGGTTCCAGTGGCAGGTCGGGGTCTTCCTGTGCGCCATAGGCAAAACCCACGGCCATGACGGGAGCACGCGCGCGCAACTGTTCCAGCGTGCGGTCATAGAACCCCCCACCATAGCCCAGCCGCCCGCCCCTGCGGCTGAAGGCCACCAGCGGCACGATCAGGATCTGCGGGATCATCCAATCGCCTGTCGCAGGAACCTGCGCGCCAAAATCACCCGCGATCATCACGCAATCGGGCTCCCACAGCCGAAAGCGCAAAGGCTGGCCTTTGGCGACAATGACCGGCACGCCGACGGGGCCGTGGGCGGCAGCCTCGGCCATGGCGGGGGTCGGGTCGATTTCGCTGCGCATCGCCATATAGCCCGCCAGCGGCACGCCGCGGTAGCCGGCCAGAACGGCGCTCAGATAACCTGCGGTGGCTGCACCGGGCCGGTGTGCGGCGGCGCGGCGCGCAAAGGCGGCTTTGCGGGCGGCGGATTTGTCGGTCACAGCAGCATCACCGAGGCCAGCCCGAGGAAGGCGAAAAACCCCACGACATCGGTGACCGTCGTCACAAAAGTGCCCGAGGCCAGCGCGGGGTCGATCCCGAAACGGTCCATCACCACCGGCACGCCGATCCCTGCCAGCCCCGCGACCAGCAGGTTGATCACCATTGCGACCGCGATCACGACACCCAGCATCGGCGTATCGAACCAGACCGTGCCGACCACGCCCATCACCACAGCAAAGGCCAGCCCGTTCAGCAGGCCGACCAATGCCTCGCGCCGGATCACCCGCCAGACGTTGGAGGGCGTCAGGTCGCGTGTCGCCAGCGCGCGCACCGCCACGGTCAGCGATTGCGTGCCCGCATTGCCACCCATCGAGGCGACAATCGGCATCAGCACGGCCAAGGCGACCAGCCCAGCGATGGTTTCCTCGAACAGCGAAATCACCAGCGAGGCCAGGATCGCCGTCAACAGGTTGACCGCCAGCCATGGAAACCGCTGTTTGGTGGTCTCAAAGACATTGTCCGACAGGCTGCCCTCGCCGACACCGGCAAGGCGCAGGATGTCTTCCTCGGCTTCTTCTTCCAGAAAGGCCATGGCGTCGTCGATGGTGATGACACCGACAACACGGCCGTCGTCATCGACCACGGGGGCGGTGATCAGGTGGTAATGGTTGATCGCCTGCGCCACTTCCTCGACACCTTGGGCGACGTGAAATGTGCGGAATGTTTCCTCGGTCAGATCGCGCAGGGGCGTGGCGCGTGCATGGCTGAGGATACGGCCCAGCGTGACATAGCCGGTGGCCTTGAGCCGCGGATCGACAAGGATGATGTGGTAAAACTGGTCCGGCAGCACCACGTCCGAGCGCAGGTAATCAATCGCCTCGCCCACGGTCCAGTGTTCGGGGGCGCGCACCAGTTCGGATTGCATATGCCGGCCCGCCGATTCCTCGGGGTAGGACAGCGCCTGTTCGACGACGACACGGTCGCTGGCGTCCAGCGCATCCAGCACCGCCTCTTGCTGGTCCTCGTCCAGATATTCGACCAGATCGACCACGTCGTCGCTGTCCAGATCGCGCAGGGCGGTGGCCAGTTCGTCGGGGCGCAGCTGCTGGATAATCTCTTCGCGCAGGTTTTCGTCAAGTTCGGACAGGATGTCGCCATCGATCCCGCCTTGCCAGAGCGTCAGCAGGTCGCGCCGTTCGCGGCTGTCGATCAGTTCGATCAGATGCGCGATATCGGCGGGGTGCAACGGGTCGAGCAGCGCATCAATCGCCGCCGCATCGCCCTGCATCACGGCGTTCAGCACCTCGGCCACGGTCCGGTCGGTGATGCCGAAGGCCCCTGCATCAAGATCGTCGTCGATATCCGCCATCAGCCACCTCCGTTATCGCGATCAACATAGTCAAAGCCACCCCGGGGACAACGCCATTCCCCGATTTACGCAGGCTTTTGCGCAGCCTATACCGGTCAGATGACAAAACATCTCCTTCTCGGCCAGACGCTGGCGTTTTCCGGCAATCCGCTGTCGGGCGATTGGGCCGATGCGGTGCAATATGATCCTGCTGGTGGCGTGCTGATCGACGCGGGCCGGATCGTGGCGCTGGGTGACGGGGCGGCGTTGCGTGCCGCGCATCCCGATGCGCGGCTGGTGGATTACACAGGCAAGCTGATCAGCGCGGGCTTTGTCGATGCGCATATGCATTACCCCCAGACCGCAATCATCGCGAGCTGGGGCAAGCAGCTGATCGACTGGCTGAATAGCTATACCTTCCCGCAAGAGGCGCGCTTGGCCGACCCCGCCTATGCCGCCGAAATCGCCACCCGCACGATTGATCTGGCCGTCGCGCATGGCACCACGACGCTGACCAGTTTCTGCACGATCCATCCCGCCAGCGTGGATGCGTTTTTCACCGCTGCCGCCGCGCGCGACATGGCCGTGGTCGCGGGCAAGACCTGCATGGACCGCAATGCGCCCGACAATCTGCGCGACACGGCGCAAAGCGCCTATGACGACAGCGCCGCGCTGATCGCGCGCTGGCATGGGACGGGCCGCGCGACCTATGCGATCACGCCACGGTTCTCGCCCACCTCGACGCCGGACCAGCTGGCCGCCCTTGGCGCGCTCTGGGCCGCGCACCCGACCTGCCTGATGCAGACCCATCTGAGCGAACAATTGCCCGAAATCGCCTGGGTCCGCGATCTGTTTCCGGATGCCCGCGACTATCTGGATACATACGAGGCTTTCGGCCTGCTGGGCGCGCGCGGCATCTATGGCCATGCGATCCATCTGGAGCCGCGCGAGATTGCACGGCTGGCCGAGGTCGGTGCCGCCGTCGTGCATTGCCCGACATCGAACACCTTTATCGGGTCGGGGTTGTTCGATCTGATGGGGCTGGCGCGCGCGGGGCTGACCATCGGGCTGGCCACCGACACCGGCGGCGGATCGTCGTTTTCAATGCTGCGGGTGATGGCCGCCACCTATGAGATCGGGCAGCTGCGCGGCACGGCGCTGCATCCCGCGCAGCTGATGTGGCTGGCAACCGAAGGATCGGCGCAGGCGCTGCATATGGCGGGCCGGATCGGGCATCTGGGCGCGGGGGCTGCGGCGGATATCACGGTGCTGGACCTGGCCTCGACCCCTGCGATCGCCCAGCGCAGCGCGCGGGCGGATGACATCTGGGACGCGCTGTTCCCGACGATCATGATGGGCGACGACCGCGGGATTGCCGATGTCTGGATCGCGGGGGTGCGGCAGGGCGTGCGATAAAGGGCCGGTGCCTGCCTTGGGCGGCGTCCGGCCTTAGGGATGCCTGCGCAGGATTTCCAAGGCGGCGGCATGGATATCCGCATTGGCGGCGGCCAGCACCTGTCCGCCCTGATGCACCGGCGCGCCGGACCAATCGGTGACGATCCCGCCTGCGGCCTCGATCACCGCGATGGGGGCTTGGACGTCATAGGCGTTCAGCCCCGCCTCGATCACCAGATCGACCTGCCCTGCCGCCAGCAGCGCATAGCCATAGCAATCCATACCATAGCGGGTCAGCCGGACCTGCCGCGCCACATCCTGAAACGCGGCCATTTGCGCAGGCGTGCCGATTTCGGGAAAGGTGGACAGCAGGATCGCCTGATCCAGCCCGCGCGGCGCGCGCGTGGCCAGCGGCGCGGTCCCCATTGGACCCGTCACATCTGCCTGGCCGAAACCACCCGCAAAGCGTTCGCCGATATAGGGCTGGTCGATGATGCCGTAGACAGGGCCATCGGCCGCGCCGACAGCGATCAGCACACCCCAAGTCGGCGTGCCGCTGATATAGCCACGGGTGCCGTCAATCGGGTCCAGCACCCAAGTCAGCCCGGATGTGCCGGGGGTCTGGCCATATTCTTCACCAAAGATGCCGTCATCGGGGCGTTCGCGCGCCAGAACGTCGCGCATCGCCTGTTCGGCGGCGCGGTCGGCGATGGTCACGGGGTCGAAATGGGCAAAGGCTTTGGTATCAGCCACCAGGGACGCGGTGCGAAAATGCGCAAGCGTGACAGGGCGTGCCGTATCGGCCAAAAGATGGGCGACCCGGATCAGGTCGGCCTGCGTTGCTTGATCCACTTTACTGTCACCCGCGCTGTGTCTGACGCCTTGCGGTAACGCAGCACAGGTTGACAGGCAAGTTGGTTTAGGCCGCTTCGCTGAGCACGCGGGCCAGATCGAACAGGCGGCGGCGCTGGTTTTCGGGAATTGCGTAATAGGACCGCAGCAATTCCAGCGCTTCCTTGTCGGTCAGGATATCCCCCGGCATATCGCTGATCCGCGTTTCCGCTGCAGGTTGTGCATCATAACCTTCGAAAAAGAACGACACCGGCACGCCCAGTACATTCGCAATATCCCAAAGCCGCGACGCGCTGACGCGGTTCATGCCGGTTTCGTATTTCTGGATCTGCTGGAACTTGATGCCGACATTTTCCGCAAGCTGTTGTTGCGTCGTCCCATTCATCCAGCGGCGATGCCTGATCCGCTTGCCCACATAGACGTCGACAGGATGTTTCATTGTTTTTCCCTATTCAGAAAGAGGCCGTCTGTTTGTTGTCAGAAAGGCCCGATTAAAAACGTAAAATTTGAACATGCGAGCGTTCGGTCTGTGCCTTGAAAATGCCACTATTCATTTCTGACACGCAACGGTTGCAGTTAACATCCTACCCTTAAGTACAGGTATTGTGCATAGACCGGCCTAAGGGTGGCTGCAATGCGCAGTCGCGCGATGCTACACCTTGGATTGATAACGTCAAAAGAGATTCGGTCCAATGCGTGCATTTCAGGTGTCATCCTTTACCAGCCCGCCTGCCCTTGTCGATATCGCAGCCCCCCTGCCCGGACCGGGCGAGGTGTTGCTGGATATCGCGGCCTGCGGTTTGAACTTTGCCGATCTGCTGATGGCCAAAGGATCGTATCAGGACACACCTACCCCGCCCTTCACGCTGGGGATGGAGGTTTGCGGCACCGTTGCTGCCTTGGGTGACGGCGTGACCGCGCCTGCCATCGGCACCCGCGTTGCCGTTTTCGGCGGTCAGGGTGGCATGGCAGAACAGGGGGTCTTTCCCGCGCACCTGTGCCGTCCGGTCCCCGACAGGATGAGCGCCGAAATCGCGGCCGGTTTCATGGTCGCCTATGGCACGTCGCATCTGGCGCTGACCCAGCGCGCGCGCCTGCAACAGGGGGAAACGCTGCTGGTGCTGGGCGCAGCGGGCGGTGTGGGTCTGACGGCGGTGGAAATCGGCAAGGCGCTGGGCGCGCAGGTGATCGCCGTGGCGCGCGGCGCGGACAAGCTGGCGGTGGCGCAGGCGGCGGGTGCGGACCACGTCATCGACAGCGACACGCAGGACATCAAGGCCGCGGTCAAGGCGCTGGGCGGAGCCGATGTGGTTTATGATCCTGTTGGGGGCGATGCGTTCAAGGCAGCACTTGGCGCGTGCAGGCCGCAGGCGCGCTATGTCGTGATTGGCTTTGCCAGCGGCGATGTCCCGCAGGTGCCTGCCAATATCCTGCTGGTCAAGAATATCGACCTGATCGGGTTCTATTGGGGCGGCTATCTGAACTTCCGCCCTGACCTGTTGTCCGATTCTCTGGCCGAGCTGTTGGGCTGGCTGGCCGATGGCAGGCTCAAGCCGCATATCAGCCATGTCCTGCCCTTGGCACAGGCGGAAAAGGCGCTGGATCTGATGCGCAGCCGCGCCTCGACCGGCAAGGTCGTGATCACGCCATAGCCGGGGCCTGCAACGTGTAAAACCCGTCGCGGATGAACGCCGCCAGATCGCGGATCACCGGATTGTCGGTGGCGGCGTGGTACAGGTTGACGTTAAAATCCCGCAGGTCAGGCAAAGCGCCGCCATGCGCGATCCGTTCAAAATGGCGTGGTTCTGCCCCCGCCAGCATCGTGTGAACGGCCAGATCGGCGCTGACCGTCGCCTCGATCGTGCGGCTGGAATGGCTTTCGACGGCGATTTCCCAAGCGATGCCCGCCGCGTCCAATTGGCGTTGCACGAAGCCGCGAAAGATGCAGCGATGTTCATAGGCCAGCCGCAGGGGCCGTTCCTTCCAGATCTGGCCGCCCGGCGCGCCCAGCCAGACCAGCGGGATCGCGGTCAGCGTTTCACCATCCTGGCCCACGCTGTCCTCGGTTGTCAGGATCATGTCGATGGCCCCGCGCCGGTATTCATCCAGCAGGGTGCTGGTAAAGGACGACGACAATTGCACCCGCATCCGCGGATAGGCGGCGGCAAAGCGGCGCAAAACCTGCGGGATCACCGGATAGATGATGTCATGCGGCACGCCCAAGGTGACTTCGCCTTCATAGGCGTTGGATGTCAGCTTGCCATAAACTTCGTCATTCAGCACCAGCATCCGCCGCGCATAGCTGAGCAATTGTTCGCCCTGCGCTGTCAGCGCGATACCGCGGCCCGTGCGGTCAAGCAGCGGCGCATCAAGCGATTCCTCCAGCCGCTTGAGCTGCATCGACACCGCCGATTGCGTCAGATGCAAAAGGCCCGCCGCCTTGGTCACGCCGCCGGTATCGGCGACCGCCACGAAAGACCGCAGGGCGGTCAGGTCCAGATTGCGCGGCATATCAACATTCCTGATGGTTTAGCTATCAAATATTCATTTTTCTTATGACGTCTGCGCCACTACATATCAAGCATCACGATGCAAACGACGCCATTCATCAGCAAAGGACATATCATGGCCAGTTTTTCACAGGCAGGTCTCTGCATGCAGACCAAGCAGCGCCCGCCTTTGTGGTCGCGGATCATGCAGGCAGCGCAGATTGCACGGCAACGCCGCGCGCTTGCGGCGCTTGATCCGCATATCTTGTGCGATATCGGGGTCACAGCTGACGACGCACAGGCAGAGGCGGCCAAACCGGTCTGGGATGTCCCCCGCCATTGGCTGGCATAGGCCAACAGCGCCACGGGTGCGACATTCTTGCGCAAAACACTCGGAATAGGGGCGCGCAACTGCAGAAAGTCTTGAAAATCGACACCAGCCTGCCAATATGTCCTCCAATGATGCCACCCCCGGCGTCGCTGTCTTTTTTTGGAGGAAAACATGGCTCAATACGATACCATTCGCACGGCCGGTGGGGTCCGCACGGCCGCAATCGACGAGGGTCTTCGCGCCCATATGAGCAAAGTCTACGGCACAATGTCCGTGGGTATGCTGATCACCTTCGCCGTGGCTTGGGCCGTCGGCACCGCCCCTGCCCTGCTGGGTGTGTTCCGTGACCCGATCACGCTGCAACCAAATATCCTTGGCTGGATCGTGATGTTCGCGCCATTGGGGATGATCTTTGGCTTTGGCGCCATGATCAACCGTTTCTCGGCTGCGGCCGCACAGACGTTTTTCTATGCTTTCGCCGCCGTCATGGGTCTGTCGATCGCGTGGATTTTCGTGGCCTTCACAGGCATGTCGATTGCACAGATCTTTCTGATCACCTCGATCGCCTTTGCCAGCCTGAGCCTTTATGGCTACACCACCAAAAAGGATCTGTCCGCATGGGGCACATTCCTGATGATGGGCGTGATCGGCATCATCGTGGCGATGATCATCAACCTGTTCCTGCAATCGCCCGCGATCATGTTCGCGATCTCGATCCTTGGTGTGCTGATCTTTGCAGGTCTGACCGCCTATGACACCCAGCGGATCAAGTCCGAATATGTCGCACATGCCGCGCATGGCGATGCGGAATGGCTGGGCAAGTCCGCGATCATGGGCGCGCTGAGCCTGTATCTGAACTTTATCAACATGTTCATGTTCCTGCTGCAATTGTTCGGCAACCGCGAATAAGCGCAGGCAAAGCAAACACAGGGGCTGGTGGAAACACCAGCCCTTTTTCGTTGTGCATGGCCCTGTTCATGGCCCCCTTTGGATGGCCCCCCGTGGCCCCCGTGGCGCAAACAAAAAGGCCGCGCAATTTGCGCGGCCTTTTGATTGTCTCACAGGGGCTGGATCAATTACTTGATCTTGCCTTCCTTGTATTCAACATGCTTGCGCACAACGGGATCATATTTCTTGATCGCCATCTTTTCGGTCATCGTGCGTGCGTTTTTCTTGGTCACATAGAAATGCCCGGTCCCCGCGGTGGAGTTCAGGCGGATCTTGATCGTGGTTGGCTTCGCCATGTTCACTTCTCCGGCTTCGCGGGGCTGGGCCCACGGGTGTATGATTGAAGCTGCCTTTTACCGTGAAGCAGGGCCGAGTCAACCGCAAACGGGCGATTATCAGGCGAAGGTGTCGGTGATACCCGCCACCCGTAGGGCGGGGTTCACCCCGCCGCCCCCTTTGCAATGCAGATGGCGGGTGAGTCGGGGCAAACCCCGACCTACGCCTGCGGGCATTGTCACGCGCCCCTGCGGCAGCTAGCGTGACACAGGCACACCGGCCCCATCGCAGCGGTCGCACAGGAAAGACACCACCATGAGCTTGTTTCGCGCGATCTATACCTCCCAGCCCTTTGGGTTTGACGAAACGATCCTCAGCAGCATCCTGATGCAGGCGCGCAAGGCCAATGCGCGTGACGATATCACCGGCGCGCTGATCTGCCGGGCGGATATCTATCTGCAATGGCTCGAAGGGCCGCAGGACAAGGTCCGCGACGCGATTGCCCGCATCAGCCGCGACGACCGCCATCTGGAGGTGACGGTCCATGTCGCGGAACCCACCGATGCCCGTGTGTTCGGCGAATGGGCGATGCTGCATGACCCCGCCACGACATGGATCTGGTCGCAGTCCGAGATCGCCCAAGGCGCGCTCGACCGCGCAACACCCGAGGAAATCACCGGTTTCTTTCTGCGGCTGGCCGAAACAGGTGCCGCCGACCCCGACAACGCCTGACCCGACACAGCGCCCCCAAAACACCGCCCGTCGCAAAACGCCCCCGATGCGGCGTTGCGGCAAAGGCGGACATGACCGGCCTGTGACACCCCTGATCCATCGGGGATGCGCAGCAAGGGGTCGGGCATGGTCAAGGTTCTTTCGGGTGTCTGGGCGCTGTTGCTGGGCATCGTGTTGATCATGCTGGGCAACGGCATGCATTTCACCCTGATCGGCCTGCGCGGCGGCATCGAAGGCTTTTCCCCCGCCGCATTGGCCATTGTGACATCGGGCTATTTCATGGGCTTTCTGTCGGGCGCGCGGCTGACGCCGCTGTTGATCCGGCGGGTCGGCCATGTGCGGGTCTTTGCCGCCCTTGGCAGTTTCATGTCGGCGGGGCTGATCGCCTTTCCCTTGCTGCCAGAGGCGTGGTTCTGGACCATCCTGCGGATCATCATCGGGTTTTGCATGTCGGGCATCTATGTCGCCGCCGAAAGCTGGCTGAACAACGCCGCCACCAATGACACGCGCGGCAAGCTGCTGTCGGCCTATATGATTGCGCAGACGCTGGGCATCATCGGCGCGCAGGGCCTGCTGACCTTGGGGGACGCCGGCACATCGGTGCTGTTCATCGGCGCCTCGATCCTTGTGTCGGTGTCGTTCGCACCGATCCTGCTGTCGGTTGCCCCTGCCCCCGCCGTCGAAGTCGCCCGCCCCATGCCCCTGCGCGCGCTGTTTTTGGAATCACCCCTTGGCACTGTCGGGATTTTCCTGCTGGGCAGCGTCTATGCGACGCAATCGGGCATGGGGGCGGTGTTCGGCACGCAGATCGGGATGTCGGCGAACCAGATCGCGCTGTTTGTCGCGATGCTGTTTGCGGGGGCATTGCTGCTGCAATATCCCATCGGCTGGCTGTCGGATGTCATGGACCGGCGCAAGCTGATCTTTGGTGCGGCTGCCATCGGTGCGGCATCCTGCGCGCTTGGCTGGCTCGCGGGTGGCGGTCTGGTGCCGCTGCTGGCTGCGGCGTTTTTCGCAGGCGGGGTCACGACACCGCTTTACGCGCTGTTTCTGGCCTATACGAATGATTCCATCGCGCCGCAGGATATGCCCGCTGCGTCGGGTGGGCTGGTGTTTACCTTCGGGCTGGGTGCGATCATCGGTCCCTTGGTGACGGGGTTCGCCATGCAGAGGATCGGGCCATTCGGGTTCTGGGTCGTGCTGGGGGTGACCTTTGCCGCGATCGCCCTCTATGCGCTTTACCGCATGACACAGCGCGCACCGGTGGCCACAGACCAGACCGACAGCTATCTTAACGTGCTGCCGACAAGTTCGCCCATCGCGGTCGAGGCCGCTGGCGAATGGGCCGCCGAAAATGCCGAAACGGAAGGGTTGGCACGGTCCTGATTGGCAGAGGGTCGAAAAATTGCGCGGATGGCCTGTAAGCCGGATTCTGTCCGGGTGGCGGACCACCCTGGATGACCATTCATCTGGAACGCCTGTTGCCAGACGCCCTCTAGCTGCCAACCCGGACCGCTCGGGCTCAAGCCTCCCTGCGGCTGATATCCTTTGCAGGATCAACACCGCGCGCGGTCCCTATTTGGCATTGCTCCCGGTGGGGCTTGCCGTGCCGGTCCGGTTGCCCGTCCCGCGGTGGGCTCTTACCCCACCGTTTCACCTTTTCCCCGCTCTACGGGGTAGTCTGTTCTCTGTGGCGCTTTCCCTGGGGTTACCCCCGCCGGGCGTTACCCGGCACCGTGCTTTGTGGAGTCCGGACTTTCCTCGAACCCGTGACAGGCCCGCAGCCATCCAGCCATCCGCGCAGGGCCAGTTAGGCAGCCTGCCCGCCCGCGTCAACGGGGAAACGGCGGGCAAGGTCTGCGATCAGGCCCGCATCGGTGCCATCCAGCGGGCCGCGCGCCCAAGGCCGGAACCGCAGGCGAAAGCATTGCAACAGCAAATCCGGATCATCCGTCGCGGTATAGCCAAAGGCACGCATACCGGCGGCGAAACCGGCAGGATCAGCCTGCCCCGCATCCGGCCAGACCGACAGGCCCTGCAAGGCCAGCCTGCGCCAGTCAAAGCGCGGGCCGGGGTCGATCTTGCGCTGCGGGGCCATGTCGGAATGGCCGATCACACGCGCGGGCGGGATATGCCAGCGCGGCATGATCTCGCGCAACAGATTTTCCAGCGCGTCCATCAAGGGGGCGGCAAAGGGGCTCGTCCCGTCATTGGAAAGCTCGATCCCGATGGAATGGCTGTTCACATCACTGACCGCCCCCCAGCGGCCTGCGCCTGCATGCCATGCGCGCAATTCCTCGGGGACCAGCGACAGCACGGTGCCATCCTGCGCGATCAGGTAATGGGCAGAAACCTGCGTGGCAGGGTTGCACAGCGTGTCACAGGCAGAAGCGGCGCTGGCCATGGCGGTGTAATGGATCACCACCATGTCAGGGCGCGCGCCATCGCGGCGCGGCCCGCAATTGGGCGATTGACGGTCCGCGCGGATCAGTTCTGCACGGCCCGGCGAAACGGCTCGGGATCCCAGCCGCAGGCAAAGCCGTCACCATCGGGATCGATGCCAAGCCGGTCACGTTCCGGCCCGCCGCGCGCCAGAAAGTCGCGCTGCGCATCATCTGCCGTGGCATAGGCCGCGCAATTGCGCTGGAACCGCGCCTGACCGGACAAGAGCGACCGGCTATACCATTCCTGCCCTTTGGCATTGGGCGCGTTCAGCGCATATTCCACGATATTGGGGCCGGTGGTTGCGGGACGGACCGGCAAGGGTTGCGGCGCGATCTGTTCCTGGGCCGCAATCGCGGCCTGACGGCGCTGTGCATCGCTTTCGATGGTTTCACGTCCTGCGACAGCGTCGAAATCCTGTTCGTCGGAAATCCCCGTATTGCTGGCAATCACCGGTGCCAGACCCGGCTGCATGGGCGGCGCAAGCGGCGCGCCTGTCCCGCCTTGGCCGATACCTGCGGCAGCAAGATCGCTGGCGGGGATCGCACCGCCGACGGGGCCGATTGCACTGGATTGCACAGCGGGTGGCGGCGCGAAAGGATCGACGGTACCGGCCAGCGCCGCCTCGCGCCGGGCGCGGTCGATCTCGAAACTCGACATGTCGTCAAAGCCGACACCGCGCGGGCGGTCGAACTGCTGCGGCGCACAAGCGGCCAGAGCAAACACACCCGCCAAGATCAAGACACCCGTTTTCATCCGTTGCACACCCATATCACCTGATTTCATCCAATCGAAATTACCACCACTTGGCAGGCTTGGCTACAAAGCCCGCAGCCGTTTCCAGCCGGTAGGCGATGTTGAGCAATTCCGCTTCTTCCCACGGGCGCCCGATCAGTTGCAGCCCCAGGGGCAGCCCCTGCGCGTCGCGCCCGGTGGGCACCGCGATGCCGGGCAGACCGGCAAGGTTCACCGTCACGGTGAAGACATCGTTCAAATACATCTTGATCGGGTCGGCATCCGCCATTTCCCCGATGCCAAAGGCCGCAGAGGGCGTCGCAGGCGTCAGGATCGCATCGACACCGGCGGCGAAGGCATCGTCAAAGTCCCGCTTGATCAGGGTCCGCACCCGGCGCGCGCGGTTGTAATAGGCGTCATAGAACCCCGCCGACAGCACATAGGTGCCGACCATCACGCGGCGCTGCACCTCTGGGCCGAAACCTTCGGCGCGGGTCTTTTCATACATCTGCGTGATGCCGTCGCCTGCGCCCAGTTTCGCGCGGTGACCGAACCGCACGCCGTCATAGCGGGCAAGGTTCGATGACGCCTCGGCGGGGGCGATGACGTAATAGGCGGGCAGCGCGTATTTGGTATGCGGCAGGCTGATATCGACGATCTTGGCACCTGCGTCGCGCAGCATCGCGGTGCCGTCGGACCAGAGCTTTTCAATCTCGGCGGGGGTGCCCTCCATACGGTATTCGCGGGGGATACCGATGGTCTTGCCCTTGATGTCGCCGGTCAGGGCTGCCTCGAAATCCGGCACCGGCAGATCGGCGCTGGTGCTGTCACGGGCGTCATGGCCGCACATCGCCTGCAACATGATGGCGCAATCGCGCACGTCCTTGGTCATCGGTCCCGCCTGATCCAGCGAGGACGCGAACGCCACGATCCCCCAGCGCGACACGCGCCCATAGGTGGGTTTCAGGCCGGTGATGCCGGTAAAGGCCGCAGGCTGGCGGATCGACCCGCCGGTATCGGTGCCGGTCGCGGCAAGGCAAAGGTCAGCAGCAACGGCACTGGCCGACCCGCCCGAGGAGCCACCCGGCGTCAGGTGACGGTCGTCAACCTTCCACGGGTTGATCGCAGGGCCGTAGACGGATGTTTCGTTGGACGAGCCCATAGCGAATTCGTCCATGTTCAGCTTGCCCAGCATCACCGCACCGGCATCGAACAGCTTGCCAGTGACGGTGGATTCGTATTCCGGCTTGAAGCCTTCCAAGATGCGCGACGCGGCCTGCGACGGCACACCCTTTGTGCAGAACAAATCCTTGATGCCCAAAGGGATGCCGCACATCGCGGGGGCATCGCCAGCCTTGATCCGCGCATCGGCGGCCTGCGCCTGTGCCAATGCGATATCAGGAGTTTTATGCACGAAGGCACCCAGCGCATCCGCGCCATCGATGGCGGTCAGGCAGGCTTGTGTGATCTCGGCGCTGGTGACATCGCCCTTGCGCATGGCATCGCGGGCACCGGCGATGGTCAGTTTGGTCAGATCGGACATTATTCCACCACCTTTGGCACGGCAAAGAACCCTTCGCGCGCATCGGGCGCGTTTTTCAGCACGGCGGCCTGCTGGTTGCCGTCGGTCACCACATCGGCGCGGCGCATCAGCCGCTGTGGCGTGACGGATGTCATCGGCTCGACGCCGTCGACATCAACCGCGTTCAATTGTTCGATGAACCCAAGGATCGCGTTGAATTCGGAGGCGAGCGCAGGCAGCGCCTCTTCGGTGACCGCGATGCGGGCCAGCTTGGCCACGCGGCGGGCGGTTTCGGTATCAATCGACATTGGCAGAACTCTCCGGTGCAATCTTCCTGCGCGTTTAGCGGTCTCGGGCCGCGCCCGCAAGCATATGGCGGCGGTAAACAAGGATCATCCATGCCAGCATCACCGCGTTGAAGATATGCCACAAAAAATGCGTGCCAAAGGGGATCAGGTTGCACAGGATTTCATCGACCGACCGCGCGCTGATCGACAGCCCCAGCAGCACAGCCCCAGTCAGGAACCCACCTGTGATATGGGGCAGCTTGCGCAGGGCCAGCCCGTAGATCACCAAAAGGATAGGCACGGTCCAGTAAAAGGCGGAAATGCCGAAAAACGGTAACATCCCCAACAGCGGCACCGTGATCGCGGCAAAGGGGATAAACAGCGCCGTCGCCCCCAGGGCAGGCCAAAGCCCCAGCCCGATCACATCGCGATGCACGGCGAAAAGATAAAGCAGGATGAAGGCCCCGATGGGCACAACATCCATCAGCGCCGCCCAAGGTGTCGCGAAAGTGTGGAACAGGAAACTGCCCATCCCGATGGCAAACAGGATCGCGGCCAGCGCGCGCGCCAGCGGCAGCCCCGCCACACGCGGCCAGACCCAGAGCGCGGCCAGAAGGAAGGCCAGATTGGTCAGCGCATTGATCGGTTCGGACCAGAACCCGGGGTCGATCCGTTCGCAATAGGCGTCGATATGGCTGTGCCAGTCCATGGGGGCCTTTCAGGGGCGGGGTGGAAAAACTTTTATGCCTCCGGCGGGAGTATTTTGGGAAATAAGAAGATGTGATCAGCGTTTTGCGGCGAAGAAATCGCGCAACAGCTGTTCGGCCGCTGTGGCGCTGATGCCGTCATAGATGTCGGGCCGGTGATGGCATTGCGGATGGGTGAAGATGCGCGGCCCCTGCGCCACGCCGCCCGATTTGGGGTCGGCAGCGGCGTAGTAAAGCCTTGCGATGCGCGCGTTGCTGATGGCGGCCGCGCACATCGGACAGGGTTCGAGTGTCACGTAAAGGTCGCAGCCGGTCAGTCGTTCCTGCCCCAAGGCGGCACAGGCGGCACGGATCGCGAGCATTTCGGCATGGGCGGTGGGGTCGTTCAATTCCCGCGTGCGGTTGCCCGCCTGCGCGATGATCGCGCCGTCCTGCGTGATCACGGCACCGACCGGCACCTCGCCGCGGGCGGCGGCGGCGCGCGCCTCGGTCAGCGCGATATCCATATGCGAGCGAAAAACCATTGCTGAGTGATGCCTGCGCGCGCAATCTCTGGCAAGGGCCGATCAAAGCGGCTAAGGGTCAGCCATGAGCAATGATACACCCCAGGGCGACCGGATCGCCAAAGTCCTGTCGCGCGCCGGTGTCGCCAGCCGCCGCGACGCTGAACGCATGATCACCGAAGGCCGCGTCAGCGTGAACGGCAAGGTCATCACCAGCCCTGCGCTGAATGTCACCGATGCCGACCGGATCGTGGTGGATGGCAAGGCAATGCGCGCCCCCGAGGCGCCGCGCATCTGGCTCTATCACAAGCCTGCCGGCCTTGTGACGACCGAGCGCGACGAAAAGGACCGCCCGACCGTGTTTGCGTCCCTGCCCGAGGATATGCCACGGGTGATGTCGGTCGGCCGGTTGGACCTGAATTCCGAAGGTCTGCTGCTGTTGACCAATGACGGCGGCGTCAAGCGGCGGCTGGAATTGCCCAGCACCGGCTGGTTGCGCCGCTACCGCGTGCGCATCAACGGATCGGTCAGCGAGGCGCGGCTGGAACAATTGCGCGCGGGAATCACCGTGGAAGGTATCCGGTATCAGCCGATGATCGTCACCTTCGACCGCCAGCAGGGCGCCAATGCCTGGCTGACCGTCAGCCTGCGCGAAGGCAAGAACCGCGAGATCCGCCGCGCGATGGAGGCAATCGGTGTCACCGTGAACCGCCTGATCCGTGTCAGTTACGGCCCGTTCCAGCTGGGCAATCTGGAGGCAGGCGCTGTCGAGGAGGTCAAGGGCCGCGTCGTGCGCGACCAGCTGGGGTTGAGCGACAAGGATCTGGGCAAGGACGGGGCGAAACCCGCGCCTGTCCGTGTGCGCAAGCCGGTCAACCGCCCCGTTGCAGGCAAAAAACGCCAAGGCTGAGCGTTTCGCGCTGCGATTTGACGTAAAACTCTCGTAATCCGCTGCGATGTTTCCTATCTGGTAGTCAACCATGACAGGAGTACCATTGCCATGCTGCGTCTGATCCTGCTGCTGAGCTTTGTCGCCGTGCTGGCGCTGGGCTTTCTGGCTGTGCTGGGGGCTTTGCGCGTGATGGCCGGTGGTGCCGCAGACAAGGACCCAGAGCCGATGCCCGCCCCGTTTCGCCGTATTTCCTATATTGTATTGGTCGTGCTGATGTTCGGTGTGACAAGCGGCTGGCTGGGCTCTGCCTGATGGCACGCCGGTTTGGTGGCAGGTTCAGCCCCGACGCGGCCGCGGCCGACCCGCGCGCCGCAGTGGTCGATCCGGTGCGGATCAAGGCGGCGGGATCGCGTGGACGTCTTTTATATGCCCCGCCGATTGTGTTGGTCGTCACATCATTGGGTGCCGGCCCTGCAGTGCTGGTCACGGCCTTGGCGGGTGCGGGGGTTCTGACGTTGGCCGCATGGTTGTTGCAGGAAGGGTTGCGCGCACAGGCCGCCTATGACGCGCGCAAGATCGCGCGCCGCCCTGTGCTGCCGCGCAAGATGCTGGCCTCGGCGCTGACCGGGCTTGGCGTGGCGCTTGCGGCCCTGACCGGCGACAGCGACATCATGGGATCGGCGCTTTATGGGCTGGCCGCGCTTGCGTTGCATGTCGCGGCTTTCGGGATCGACCCTTTGGCGGATAAACAGGTCGCGGGGCTGGACCGGTTCCAGCAGGACCGCGTGGCCCGCGTGGTGGACGAGGCAGAGGCGCATCTGACCCGCATGGCCACCGCCATCGCCAGCCTGAACGACCGCCGCCTGATCGCCCGTGTCGCCGGGTTCCAGCGTGTCGCGCGCCGCATGATCGCCACGGTCGAGGCGGACCCCCGCGATCTGACCGGCGCACGCCGCTATCTGGGCGTGTATCTGATGGGCGCGCGTGACGCGACGGCCAAATTCGTCGAGATCACCCGCCGTGGTCACGATGCCGAGGCGCGCGCGAAATACGAGGCACTTTTGACCGATCTTGAGCAGAACTTTGCCGCCCGCACCGAAAAGATGCTGGTGGATGACCATGCCGACATGGATATTGAAATCAACGTGCTGCGGGACCGGTTGCAGCGAGAGGGCGTAAGCCTGAAAACAAAAGGGAACGAGTGATGTCAGAATTTACCCGCGAACAGGCTGCCAAGGCGGTCGCCGATGTTGAAAAGGTCACAGCCGTCGTGTTGCCCGACCCGTCGCGTGACCTTGTCGTGCTGGACAGCGCCGATGCGCCGACCAAGGCCGAAATCACCCGCCGCATGGCCGAGATCAGTATCGGGGATACCAATTCCATCGTGTCCTTCGGCGCATCGGCCCAGACCGATTTGCAGGCGATCAGCCAAAGCATGCTGGCCGGTGTGCGCAACAAGGATGTCGGCCCCGCCGGTGACAGCCTGCGCCACATGGTCACCACGATCCGCGGCTTTTCGGTGTCGGAACTTGACGTGCGCCGCGACCGGACATGGTGGGAAAAGCTGATCGGGCGCGCCGCCCCCATCGCCAAATTCACCGCCCGTTTCGAAGAGGTCCAAGGCCAGATCGACAAGATCACCGATGATCTTTTGCGCCATGAACATGTGCTGCTGAAAGATATCGCAAGCCTTGACATGCTCTATGACAAAACCCTGCAATTTTACACGGAACTGGGGCTTTACATCGCGGCAGGCGCGGCAAAACTGGCCGATCTGGATGCCACGACCATCCCCGCGAAAGAGGCCGAAGTCGCCGCCGCCCCCGAGGATGCAGCACTGATGAAAGCGCAGGAATTGCGCGACCTGCGGTCTGCCCGCGACGATCTGGACCGCCGCGTGCATGATCTGAAACTGACCCGTCAGGTGACGATGCAATCGCTGCCCTCGATCCGGCTGGTACAGGAAAACGACAAATCCCTGGTGACCAAGATCAATTCGACCTTGGTGAACACGGTGCCTTTGTGGGAAACCCAGCTGGCGCAGGCGGTCACGATCCAGCGGTCATCGGAAGCCGCGCGCGCCGTGCGCGATGCCAATGATCTGACCAATGAATTGCTGACCGCCAATGCGCAAAACCTGCGCGACGCCAACAAGATCATCCGCACCGAAATGGAACGTGGCGTATTCGACATTACCGCCGTCAAGGCCGCGAATGCCAATCTGATCGCCACGATCAACGAAAGTCTGGAAATCGCGGATGAAGGCAAGCGCAAGCGCGCCGCGGCCGAGGCCGACATGCAAAAGATGGAAGAAGAGCTGAAACAGACCCTGTCAGCCGCCCGCGCGCGCAAAACCGGCGGCGGCGACAGTATCGGCAGCGCCACCGGTCGCGCCTAGGCAATGATGACCCGGGCCCGGCAATCACTGGCGCTGGCCATTTTCGCGGCGGTTCTGGCCGGATGCGCCGCTGTGCCTGCGCCAGAGCCTGTCACGCTGCCAGAGCCCCCAATTGCCGGGCCTGACCAACCTGCCCTGCGCGACCCCAGCCTGACCAGCCGCGCCCTGATGGCCCATTACACCACTTTGCAGACCCAGATGCTGACCCAGAACCTGCTGCGCAGCGATGGCGGCGCAGCTGACACGCCCTATACCGACACGATGCTGGCGCGGAATTTCGCACAGATCGCCCTTGCAACCGAATATGCCGATAACAGCGATTTTTCCGTGCGCCAGCAAGGCACGACCACCCTGCGCCGCTGGGAACAGCCGATCCGCATGCATGTGATATTCAGCGATACCGTGCCGCTGGCCCAGCGCGATCAGGACCGCACCAGCGTATCGGCCTTTGCCGCGCGCCTGTCGCGCCTGACCGGCGTGCCGATCCGCCAAAGCGATGACAATCCCAATTTCCACGTCCTGTTTCTGGACGAGGATGACCGCCGCGCTGCCGCAGACCTGATCCGCGCCTTGGTGCCCGACATCTCTGGCGCGACATTGCGGGGCATCATCAACCTGCCCCGCGACCAATTATGCCTTGTCGCAGGGGTATTCCCGCCCGGCCAGTCCAGCTATGCGCAGGCCGTGGTGGTGATCCGCGCCGAACATCCAAACCTGATCCGCGCCGCATGTATCCACGAGGAACTGGCCCAGGGCATGGGGCTGGCCAATGACAGCGATGCCGCGCGCCCTTCGATCTTCAACGACAGCGAGGAATTCGCGCTGCTGACGCGGCATGATGAATTGCTGCTGCGCATCCTTTATGACCCCCGCCTTGCCGCCGGCATGACCCCCGCCACCGCCGCCCCGATCGCCGCCGACATCGCGCGCGACCTGATCGCCGCAGGGGCCAGTTGACGCCCAATTGAAGGAAAACCGCCCATGTCCATTTTCGATTTCCTGTCCGGCCAGTTCATCGACGTCATTCACTGGACCGACACTACCCGCGACACGATGGTCTGGCGGTTCGAACGTCACGGCCATGAAATCAAATACGGCGCCAAACTGACGGTGCGCGAAGGGCAGGCCGCCGTGTTTGTCCACGAAGGCCAGCTGGCCGATGTGTTCACCCCCGGCCTTTACATGCTGGAAACCAACAACATGCCGGTGATGACCAGTTTGCAGCACTGGGATCACGGGTTCAAAAGCCCGTTCAAATCGGAAATCTATTTCGTCAACACGACGCGGTTTTCCAACCTCAAATGGGGCACCAAGAACCCGATCATGCTGCGCGATCCCGAATTCGGACCGACCCGCCTGCGCGCCTTTGGCACCTATACGGTCCGCGTGGCCGATCCGGCCCTGTTCCTGCGCGAAATCGTCGGCACCGACGGAGCATTCACCATGGACGAGATCAGCTATCAGATCCGCAACATCATCGTGCAGGAATTCAGCCGCGCGCTGGCGGCGTCCGGTATTCCCGCACTCGATATGGCGGCCAATACCGCCGATCTGGGCAAGCTGGTGGCCGGTGCCATTGATCCCACGCTGAAAAACTACGGCCTGTCGCTGCCCGAACTCTATATCGAAAACATCAGCCTGCCGCCTGCCGTGGAAAAGGCGCTGGATGCGCGCACCTCGCGCGGGATCGCGGGCAATCTGGACGACCATCTGAAATACAAAGCCGCCGAGGCGATGGCCACCGAAGGTTCTGCCGCAGGGCAGGCGATGGGCATGGGCATGGGGGCCGGTCTGGGGATGCAGATGGCCCATCCGCAGATGGGGCCTTGGGGGCCGGTCACGCCACCCCCTGCCCCTCCGCCTGTCGAACATGTCTGGCACATCGCAATTGATGGGCAGGTCAGCGGCCCCTATTCCAAGGCCGCGATGGGCCGCAAAGTGACCGACGGCATACTGACCCGCGCCAGCATGGTCTGGACCCAAGGGCAGGACGGCTGGAAACCGGCCGAGGATGTGACCGAACTGGCGCAGCTCTTCACCGTGATGCCACCGCCCCCGCCCGGCGCATGACCCCTAGATGACCCAACGCCGTCTGACAATCCTGCTGCACTGGTCGATGGTCATGATGCTTTTGGCCATGATCAAGGGCGGCAGCGCCAATGAAATCCTGCGCTGGGCCTATGTCGGCGCGGGGGCGGTGTGGCTGGCCATGACCGCCACGCGCGGCATGCTGGGCAAACCGGGGCCAAAGCTGCAAGGCCCGCTGCGCATGGCCTATCCATGGATGCACCGTGGCCTTTACGGCGTGATGGCGGCCAGCGTGGCGATCAACGCGGCAGCGCTGTTGGGCTTTGCCAGTCTTGATCTGGCATGGAACAGCCTGCTCGTGCTGCTGATGGTTGGCACGTTTCACGGGCTGTTCCATTTCTGGCGGCATAATGTGCTGTATGACAATGCCCTGCGGATGATGCTGCCACGTTTCATGCACAAGATCCTATGACCGCCCCCGTTGATCACCGCTTTCCCTGCGATGCCTGCGGCGCGCATATGCGGTTCGATCCGCAGACCAACCAGCTTGTCTGCCGGCACTGCGGCAATACCCAGGCCATGCCGCAAACCAACCGCACCGGCAGCATCAAGGAACTGGATTTCCAGCGCGCCCTGGCCCGGCGCCTGCCCGACGCGGATATCGAGATCACCCGCACCGTCGCCTGCGACAGCTGCGGCGCGCAGTTTGAATGCGACCCCGATATCCACGCCATGCAATGCCCGTTCTGCGCCAGCCCCGTGGTCAGCGACACCGGCACCCACCGGCATATCAAACCGGCGGGGCTGTTGCCCTTTGCACTGGACGAACCCACCGCGCATCAGGCGATGAACGACTGGCTGGGCAGTCTCTGGTTCGCGCCGGGCGGATTACAGGATTACGCACGCAAGGGGCGGCAGATGAACGGCATCTATGTGCCTTACTGGACCTTCGATGCCGCGACCGCCAGCCGCTATACCGGCCAGCGCGGCACGCATTATTACGTCACCCAGACCGTGATGCGCAACGGCAAGGCCACACAAGTCCGCATCCGCAAAACCCGCTGGCGGTCCGTGTCGGGGCAGGTCGCACGGTTTTTCGACGATGTGCTGGTGCTGGCCTCCAAATCCCTGCCCAAGAAACACACCGACGGGCTGGAACCTTGGGACCTCAGCGCGCTGGAACCCTACAAGCCCGATTACCTGGCCGGTTTCCGCGCCGAAGGCTACCAGATCGCGCTCGAAGACGGGTTTACACAGGCCCGCGCCTATATGGACCGGATGATCGCGCGCGATGTGAAATATGACATCGGCGGCGATGACCAAAGGATCGGGCAGATCGACACGCAGATCAGCGATGTGACCTTCAAACATATCCTGCTGCCGGTCTGGCTGGCTGCCTATAAATACCGCGGGCAAAGTTACCAATTCGTGGTCAACGGGCGCACCGGACGGGTGCAGGGCGAACGGCCCTATTCGGCATGGAAGATCGGCTTTGCAGTGGTCATCGGTCTGATCTTGGCAGGGGGCGCGGGATTTGTTATCGCTAACAGCCAATAGAATGAAAGTGATGCGATGATCCTGTGTTGCGGTGAAGCCCTGATCGACATGCTGCCACGCCAAGCGGGTGAAGATGCGTGTTTCGCCCCCCATGCCGGTGGCGCGGTGTTCAACACGGCCATCGCACTCGGGCGGCTTGGCGCGCCGGTGCAATTCTTTTCCGGCCTGTCATCGGATCTGTTCGGCACCATCCTGCGCGACCAGCTGCACGCCTCTGGCGTCGATGCCAGCCCCGCCGCGATCAGCGACCGGCCCACAACGCTGGCTTTCGTCACGCTGGTGAACGGACATGCCTCCTATGCGTTCTACGATGAAAACACCGCAGGCCGGATGCTGACCCCCGCCGATCTGCCCGCTACACAGGCGGATGCGCTGTTTTTCGGCGGTATTTCCTTGGTCGTGGCCCCCTGCGCCGCCGCCTATGAGGCGCTGATGCTGCGCGAGGCGGCGCGCGCGGTGACGATGATCGACCCCAATATCCGCCCCGGTTTCATCAAGGATGAACCCGCCTATCGCGCGCGGCTGGACCGGATGCTGGCTGTCGCCGATATCATCAAGATTTCGGACGAGGATCTGGCATGGATCAGCGGCGACACCGATGCCGCCGCCCTGCGCGCGCAAACAGGCGCTGCCGTGGTGCTGCTGACGCGCGGCTCGGATGGCGTGACGGTTGTCACCACAGCAGGCCATTTCGACGTGCCGGCGGTCAAGGCCAATGTGGTCGATACCGTGGGTGCGGGCGATACGTTCAGTGCAGGATTTCTGGCCAATCTGGACGCACAGGGCCTGCTGACCAAATCCGCCATCGCACAGGCAGACCGCGCTGCGCTGGCGCGCGCTGCGGCCTTTGGCGCACGGGTCGCCGCCATCACCGTCAGCCGCGCAGGCGCCAACCCGCCCTGGGCGTCCGAGCTGTGAGGGCGCTGGTCCAGCGCGTCAGTTCGGCCAGCGTCAGCGTGGATGGCGCGGTGATCGGCCAGATCGGACAGGGCCTTTTGATCCTTGTCTGCGCAATGACGGGCGACACGCCGGAAAAATCCGCCACCCTTGCCGCCAAGATCGCCAAGCTGCGCATCTTCAAGGACGCCGATAGCAAGATGAACCAAAGCCTGCTGGACGCAGGCGGGTCCGCCCTGATCGTCAGCCAGTTCACACTGGCCGCCGACACATCTCGCGGCAACCGCCCCGGTTTTTCCGCCGCCGCCAGCCCCGATCAGGGCCGCGCGCTTTATGACCAATTCATCGCGGACATCGGTGCCTTGGGCATCGCGACCGCCACAGGATCATTCGGCGCGGATATGGCGGTCGCCTTGGTCAATGACGGACCCGTCACGATCTGGTTCGACCTCTGACATCATCTTCCGAGCGCAAATATCCCCGCCGGAGGCTGAAAGTGTTTCGGCACCGCCCCCGCCACAAAACAGTTACGTCGAGAGACGCGGCAAATACCGGCCCAGCATACTGACAGCAAAGATCAGCACGGCGACACAGATGATCGACGGGCCGACCTGCGTGTCGAAATGCACCGCCAGCCGCAGCCCGCCCAAGGCCGACAAAGCCCCGATCGCCATGGCGAAAAACGCCATCCGTTCGGGCGTGCTGGCGAAACTGCGCGCGCTTGCCGCAGGAATGATCAAAAGCGCGGTGATCAGCAAGGCCCCGACAACCTTGATCGCGACCGCAACGACAGCGGCGACCAGCACCGTCAGGATCAATTGCTGGCGGCGCGGGTTGATCCCCGCCGCATGGGCCAGATCAGGGTTCAGCGTCGCGGTCAGCATCGCGGACCAGTGCCACCACAAGACCCCGACCAACAGCGCGCCACCACCCCAGATCACCGCCAGATCGGCACGGGTGACGCTCAGCACATCACCGAACAGATAGGCGTCAAGGTCAATGCGCTGCCCCGGCACCAGCGTCACCGCCACCAGCCCCAGCGCCAGCGCGCCATGCGCCAGCACACCCAGAATCGTATCGACAGCAACGCCCTGCCCGCTCAAGGCGTGGATCAGCACCGCCATGCACAGGGCGACAATGCCCACACCCAGCGTGATCGAGGTGCCAAACAATAACGCCAGCGCCACGCCCAGCACGGCGGCATGGGCGGTCGCATCGCCGAAATAGGCCATCCGCCGCCAGACCACGAAACAGCCCAACAACCCCGCCGCGACCGCCGTACCAACAGCGGCCAGCGCCGCGCGCAGCAGAAAATCATCCAGCATTATTCGGCCGCCTCGTGGTGATGATGGCTGTGATCGTGGTCATGGTCATGCCGGTAAAGCGCCAGCGCGCCCCCCGTGCCGGTGCCGAACAATTCACGATAGGCAGGTGCTGCGGTCACGACTTCGGGCGTGCCTTCACAGCAGATATGCCCATTGAGGCAGATCACCCTGTCGGACGCGCTCATCACCACATGCAATTCATGACTGACCATCAGCACGGCACAGCCAAGGTCTTGGCGCACCGCGGCGATCTGGCGGTAAAACGCGGCCGATCCGGGCTGGTCCAGCCCTTGGGTCGCTTCATCCAGCATCAACACATGCGGATTCGCAAGGATCGCCCGCGCCAGCAACACGCGCTGGAACTGCCCACCGGACAATTGTGACATCTGCTGGCGGTCCAACCCCGCCACGCCCGCTGTCCGCAAGGCCTCAGTAGCCGCCTTGGCAGGCACCGGTTTGGGCAGGTTCAGAAACCGCGCCACGGTGATCGGCAGGGTCGGATCAATATGCAGTTTCTGCGGCACATAGCCGATCCGCAGGCCGGACGCGCGGGCCACGCTGCCTTTTTGCGGTTTCAGCGCGCCGATCAGCAGGCGCAGCAATGTGGATTTGCCCGACCCGTTGGGGCCGACAATCGTCACGATCTCGCCCTCATCCAGCGACATGCTGACATTGTGCAAGACCCTTTGGCCGCCATGGCCAAAGTCGATATGGCGCGCGTCGATCAGGCGCATGCGGCGGCATCCGGCTGGCAGGCGGGGCAGATGCCCTCGGCCTCTATCATTGTCTGTTCCAGCTGGAACCCGTTGGCGGCGGCGGCCTGCGTCAGGCTGCGCGAACTGGCCTGCGCCTCGGCCACGGTGCCGCATTTGCGGCAGATCATGAAGGCCGGATCATGCGCCGCACCGGGATGCATACAGGCGATAAAGGCGTTCAACCGTTCGATCCGATGCGCGAACCCCTGTTCCACCAGAAAGGCCAGCGCGCGATACGCAACCGGTGGCTTGGACCCAAGCCCTTCGGCGTCAAGCCGCGCCAGCACGTCATAGGCCCCAAGGGCGCTGTGGCTTTCCAGCAGGATTTCCAGCACCCGCCGCCGGACGGGGGTCATGCGGACCTTGCGCGCCGCACAGGCGGCATCCGCCGCGGCCAAAGCCACGCTGATACAGCTGTCGTGATCGTGGCGGGCAAAGGCCATCGGGTCTTGGGACATGGGTACGCCTTGTTATGATATAACATATCAAATATAGCAGCAGCGTGAAATCACTACAAGGACCACAACATGATTCGTTTTTTGTCGCTTTGCGCGCTTGCGCCCACCGCCGTCTTTGCCGAGGCGCCGCAGGTGATGACCGATTTCGCCCCCGTCCACAGCCTGACCGCGCAGGTCATGGGCGATCTGGGCGCGCCTGATGTCTTGCTGCCCGCTGGCGCTGATCCGCATGATTACGCGATGCGCCCCAGCGATGCGGCCAATCTGGGCGCAGCCGATCTGGTGTTCTGGACCGGTCCCAGCCTGACCCCGTGGCTGACCGATCTTCTTGATACGCTCGCCCCAAGCGCGGCACAGGTCGCCCTGCTGGATGTGACCGGCTGGGACAGATTGCCGGTCCGCGATATCCAGCAATTCGTCCTGCCAGCCGCCGAGGACGACCACGGGCATGACGATCACGACAGTCACGACGACCACAAAGACGGCCATGATGATCACGGGCATGATGACCATGACCATGGTGATTTCGATCCGCACGCCTGGCTCGACCCCGCTGTGGCACAGGTCTGGCTGGCTGCGATTGCCGACCAGCTTGGCACCGCTGATCCCGACAATGCCGCGACCTATGCCGCCAATGCTGATGCGGCGATTGCCCGCCTGACAGCGCTGGATGCCGAACTGGCCGCACAATTGGCCCCCTTCGCGGGTCTGGCCTATATCCTGCCCCATGATGGTTATCAGTATTTCGAGGCCCGCTATGGCCTGACCGCCGCAGGGGCGATTGCGGGGATCGATGCGCGCACCCCCGGCCCGGCACAGGTCGCCAGCCTGCGTGACCAGATGGCCGACAGCAATATTGTCTGCGTGTTCAGTGACGCCGAAATCGGGGATCGCTGGGCCACCGTCGTGACCGAAGGCACAGGTGCGAACACAGCCCAGATCGACGGTGTCGGCGCGGGTCTGGACAGTGGCCCCGCGCTCTACGAGGCCCTGCTGCGCCGTCTGGCCGATGATTTTGCCGCCTGCCTTGGCGGTGCGTAAACGGCCCTAGAAATCAGTGGGCGCGCCGCCTTCCGCCTTGCGGCGCGCCACGAAATTGGCCAGCTCTTCCTTGATGGCAACGTCCATCGGCGGGGCTTCAAAGGTGGCAAGGATGTCCTTGTACAGATGATGCGCGCGTTCGGCGGTGCCGATGGCCCCCGCCGCCTCCCATGCTTCGTGATTGCGCCAGTCGGACACGAAAGGCTGGTAAAGCGCCTGTTCGAACCGGTCCTGCGTGTGCTGCGTGCCAAAGAAATGGCCGCCCGGCCCGACATCCTTGATCGCGTCAAGCGCGATGTCATCGGGGCCTGTCGCGGTCAGCATCGGGTCCATATAGCGCTGGATCATCTGGACCACTTCGCAATCCATGATGAACTTTTCGGGGCTGGCGATCAGCCCGCCTTCGAGCCAGCCCGCCGCGTGATAGACAAGGTTGGTCCCCGATTGCACGGCAGACCAGAGCGAATTGGACGTTTCCCACATCGCCTGCCCGTCCGCCAGATTGGCGGCACAGACGCCAGAGGCCCGCATCGGCAAATCGTAGAACCGCGCCATCTGGCCGGTCATCTGCGTGGCGCGCATATATTCCGGCGTGCCGAACGCGGGCGCGCCGGATTTCATATCGACATTGCTGGTAAACGTCCCGATCACGCAGGGCGCGCCGGGCCGGACATATTGGAACAGGGCAATGGCAGACAAAGCCTCGGCAATCGACAGGGTCACGGCCCCGGCCATGGTCACGGGGGCCATCGCGCCTGCCAGCGTGAAAGGGGTGACAATCACCGCCTGCCCGCGCCGGATACAGCGCAAACAACCGTCGATCATCGGCACGTCGTGTTTCAACGGCGATGTGGAATTGATGTTGGTATACATATGCGGTTTGGCCGCGAACTGATCCTCGGTCAGCCCGCCTGCGATGCGCACCATCTCCATCGCGTCCTCGATGCGTTCGCGGCCCAGCGAATAGGCATGCGCCACCTTGTCGGTCAGGAGCATCTTGTCGTGGATCACATCCAGATGCCGGACAGAGGCATGCACATCCACAGGTTCCACCGGATAGCCGCCGGAAAAATGGATGCAGTTGAAATATTGCGTCAGCCGCAGCAGGTTCGCGCATTGGTCGCGGGTGCCGGACACTTTGCGCCCGATTTCCAGATCGTGGTAATTGGGCGGCGAGGCGACAGCCCCGAACAGGATATGATGGCCGCCGATGGTGATCTTGCGGGCGGGGTTGCGCGGGGTGATGTCGAAACGCGCGGGCGCATGGGCCAGCATTTCCATCACCCAGTCGCGGCCCATGCGTACATTGGTGCCGTTGACCGTGCAACCGGCCTGCCGGAACAGCGCCAGCGCCTCTTGGTTCAGAAATTCGATCCCGATCTCTTCGAGGATGCGCATCGCGCCGTCATGCACCGCCTGCACGCCTTCGGGTGTCAGCGGTTCGGTCGGGCGGTCGGTGTTGACGGGCAAATGCCATGGCATCTGGTCAATCGACGCAGTCCCGCGCCGCGTGGCGTTGCCCGCCCGTCCGCCGCCGCGCCGCCGTGTCTTGGCCTCTGCCTGCATGGTAAACCCTGCCCCGTGTCAGGGCAGGATGGCAAAACCCGCGAGCCGATGATGACGGAAAACCGACAGGTTAGGTCGGATTCAGCCGGCGATCAGCTTTTCCCGCCGCAGCCAGGCCGGAATATCCGCGATGCTGTCCAGCACGATATCGGCCAGCCCAGCCAGTTCGGCGCGCGGGGCGGGTCCGGTCAGCACGCCCACGGTCAGCATCCCCGCCGCACGCCCTGCATGCAGGTCATGCGTGCTGTCGCCGACCATTACGCAGACATCGGGGGCCAGCCCCGTCGCCCGGCAAAAGCCGATCAATTGCCCCGGTCCGGGCTTGGCACCAAAACCGCTGTCATAGCCCGCGACAAAGGCGAAATCGGACCGGATACCCGCCTTGTCCAGATGGCGCAGTGCTGGGCCTTCGGCATCGTTGGTCACCAGCCCAAGGGTCAGGCCCAGCTGGCGCAACCCCGATGTATAGGCGCGCAGCGGCACGGCTTCGACTTGAGCGACCTGCGCTGATCCGGCGTTCATCCGCCCGATCAGCGCGGCCTTGTCCACGTCACCCGGCAGCACGCCAAGGATCGCATCGGCCACCACATCCACGGTCGAGGCGATGACGATGCTGCCCTGATGAAACCGTGCGTTTTCCATGTCATAGCCCAATGCGGCCGCCAGTCTTTCGCACAGGATCGGGTCATCGCCCGCCTCTGCCACCAGCATGGCGCGGGTCCATGCGCCCCATGTCGCGTTGAAATCGAACAAGGTGCCGTCCTTGTCAAAAAGAATGCCTGCAATCACGGTGTTTTCCTTTCCGGTCTGGCCCGCACCGGACCCGACCGCGCGACGGCTGTCAAGCGTCAGGTCCAATGCACCTGTTCGGCACCCGGCAAGGCATAACGCGCGCGCAGCGGCATGTCATAGGCCAGCCCCTGCGCATCGCAAAAGGCCATGACCCAATTGTCGTCCATCGTCAGGAAATCCAGCACCGCCGCCTGAAAGGCCGGTTCCGCCGCGCGGTCGCGCAGATCATCGACCGAGGCCCCGCTTGCCCCCAGAAAGGTCGTGCAGATCTCGTCCTGTCCGGCCATCCACCCCAAAGCCTGAAGTGCGATCACCTGCGCCTGATCCGGTCCCATGTTCAGTCCTTAATAATTTCGAAAGCTTTCTTTAACTATTAAAGCAGAAAGTGTCGGCAAGAAATGCTGTTGTTTCCACGATAAGGATACAGAGATGTCGGGACGGATATTAATCGTCGATGCAGTACCGACCAACAGGATCGTACTGCGAGTCAAGATGCTGGCCGCGCAATTCGCGGTCGAAGCCTGCGCCTCTAGCGCCGAGGCGCGGGCCATCATCGCCAAACAGCGCCCTGACCTGATCCTTGTCAACCTGTCCGACCCGGCCGAGGACCGGCACGGGTTCTGCACCGCGCTCAGAGAGGACCCCGACACCAGCACCATCGCGATCATCGCGGTCGGCACGGCGGATACGTCGCGCGCGCGGTTCGAGGCGCTGGATGCGGGGGCCGATGACGTGCTGGCCCGCCCGATCAATGATGCGCTGTTGCTGGCGCGCATCCGCAGCCTGTTGCGCGCAAGGTCGGTGACCGAGGAATTGCTTTTGCGCGACAGCACCAGCCGCGCCTTGGGATTTTGCGAAAATCGTGACAGCTTTGCCAGCACCGGGCGGATCACGGTCATCACGCCAGAGGCGGCACCGATGCCTGATCTGATCACCGTCCTGAATGCGGGGCTGGGCCATAGCGTGGTGGTGCAGACCGCGTCGGCGGTGCTGCGCCATAGTGACGATGTGCATTGCGCCGATCTGTTGATCATTCCCGCGGCTGCCCCCTGTGACCATGCTGGCGCGCTGTTCAGTCTGGTGTCTGACCTGCGCTCGCGGGTCGATACGCGGCTTGCGTCCTTGCTGGTCATGGTCCCCGATGGCAACCCAGAGGCTGCGGCGATGTTTCTGGACCTTGGCGCAGATGACGTGGTTCTGCACAATGCCCTGCCACAAGAGATAATCCTGCGCGCCAAGGCGCTGGTGCGCCGCAAACAATTGCATGACGCGCTGCGCCGCAACCTGCTTGACGGGTTGCAGGCGGCGGTGACCGATCCGCTGACCGGCCTGTTCAACCGCCGCTATGTCGATCACCATCTTGCGCGGATGTCGGAACAATCGACGGTGGCAGGCAGCGCGCTGGCCGTGATGATGATCGACATCGACCATTTCAAGGTGATCAACGATACCTATGGCCATGCCGCTGGCGACAGAGTGCTGGTCGCGCTGGCCGCGCGTCTGCGCGACAATCTGCGCGCGGTCGATCTGGTCGCGCGCATCGGCGGCGAAGAATTCCTGATCGCCATGCCGCGCACCAGTGCCAAACAGGCGCAGGGCGCTGCCGACCGGCTGCGCCGGCTGGTGAACCAGAACCCGTTCGATCTGGGCGAGACATATGCCCCGATCCCGGTGACGATCTCGGTCGGGGTGGCGCTCAGCGACGAGGCGGGACAGGACCAGCCCGACACACATTTGATCTGCGATCTGGCGGATGCTGCGCTCTATCGTGCGAAATCCGCCGGGCGCGACTGCGTGGCGATGCATCTGAGCGCCGCCTGACCCGCTAGCGGCGCTGGTCGCGGTCCAGCCGGTCGGCAAAGGCCCGCCTGCGGTCAGGCGACATCGCGGCGATCCGGTCCAGCACCGCCATCCGCGCCCGCGCCTGCACCTGTGACAGACGTGCCGCCTGATCCTCGATCAGGGCCTGTGTGACTGCCGGATCATAAGGATCAGCACGCAGCGCCGCCGCGACCGCCGCCATCTGGCCGCGGAAATCATGGCCGCGCAGGCTGCGGTCCGCGCGCAATTCGCGCCCGATGGCGCGCCGTTCGTCATCGGACAAGGCGCGCGCGACAGGGCCGACGCCGAAATCGATCCGCGGCGACGGATGGTCCCCGAACCGCCCCGAAACCAGCGCGCCCCCGATCATCCCCGCGACCGCAAGGTTCAGCGCCAGCGACACCACCAGCACGATGCGCCAGATCCGCGACGGGCGGGTTTGCACAAGATCAGCCATCGGAAAACTCTCCTGCGATCATGAATTCCTCGGGTGACAGGCCCAGACTGACCGGCTCGCCCAATAGCGCGGCGGCATAATCTGCGACCACGGGCGGCGGGGCGATGCCGATCCAGATACCCGCGACGGTCGCCGTGGCCAGCCCGCCCAAGGCAGGCCAGCCGCCGATCATCCCGCGCAGCTGCGTCCAGACCGAAGGCTGCGGGTGCCGCACCGGCACCGGGCGCGCCGCATCCGCCAGCACCCGCGCGATCAAGGCGTCATCCGGCACGGGCGTCAGCCTGCGCGCCTGCGCGAACAGATCGTCCAGCATGTCATCAGGCGGGTTCGTCATCATCATACCCCAGTTCTGCCTTGCGCCCCGCCATGATCGCGGACAACGCCCGTTTGCCGCGCGCTGTCAGACTTTCCACCGACGCCACGCTGATGTCCATGATCCCTGCGATCTGCGGGTTGGACAATCCTTCCAGATGGCGCAACGCGACCGCTTGGGCCTGCCGTTCGGGCAATTGCGCCAAGGCATCCGACAAGGCGCGCAGCCTTGCACCGGTCTGCATCTGCGCCGCGACCGACGGGGCGCTGTCCATAGGTTCGGCCACTGTGTCGATCGCCACATGCCGCCTTTTGCGCAGCCGGTCGGTGCATAGGTTCGCGGTGACGCGGTAGAGCCATGTGCTGACCTGCGCCTCGCCCCGCCGCCAGTCGGGGGCGATCCGCCACAGCCGCAGCATGGCGTCTTGTGCCACATCCTCGGCCTCGGCGCGATTGGCCAGCATCCGCAGCGCCTGCGCCAGCACGCGCGGCAACACACGCTGCGTCAACGCGCCGGCCGCGTGCGGATCGCCGCTGGCATGGGCCAGCAACAGATCCTCGTCCGAGGCATGGGCGAAAGGGTCGGATACCGCCGTCATTTGTGATCGTGCTAGCGGCATCCGCCCCCCGTGACAATCGGCGACAGGCGGATGGCCTGCCGCGCGGGTCTGGTTCAGTCACGCGCAGACTTGCCATGACGCCCGCCATGCGCGGCGCGCGCGGCTTCGATCTCGGCCAGTGTCACCATGCCGTCGCCATCGGCATCAACGCGGGTGAACATCCGTTCCGCGCGGCTGGCGGCACGGTCCTGCGCAAAGGCGGTGAATTCGGCCAGCGTCACGGCCCCGTCACCGTCTGTGTCCATCGCGGCAAAATCCGGTCCTTGCCGGTGCCCCTGCGCAAAAGCCATCCCTGCGGTCAATACAAGCGTTGCAACCAGCCCTGCGGCGATCCATCCTTTTTTCATCTTGTGTCCTTTCAGTATCCGGCGGCCTTGTGCCGCTGACCCAGATTGAACGGGATCGTGCGGACTTTCCGTCGCAGATGCTGCGGTTTTTCTTTTCACAGGGCCGTGACACTCGCACGCAGGGGCTTGGCCTTTTCTTTTGACGCGCGAAAGGCCATGTAAGCATCACCCACAGGAGGGTCCGATGACCGACACATCCACCAGCTACGCCGCCGAACGCCCCACCAAACCCGCGATCATGAACGGCCTGCGCTGCCGCTGCCCGAACTGCGGGCAGGGCAAGCTGTTCGACCGCTATCTGCATGTGGCCGACACCTGCCCGAACTGCGGCGAGGAACTGTTCCACCACCGCGCCGATGACGGCCCGGCCTATCTGGTGATCCTGCTGGTCGCGCATATCATCGGTTTCGCGATCCATTTCATGTGGGTCGCATGGCGACCCGATCCTTGGGTGATGGCGACCGTGCTGTCCTTGGGTGCCGTGGCCCTGTCGCTGGCCCTGCTGCCCCCGATGAAAGGGCTGATGGTCGGCATTCAATGGGCGCGCCGGATGCACGGGTTCGGTCATCACTCATGACAGCCCTGCGCGACGCAGCCACGATCATCGTGCTGCGCGACGCAGCCACCCGCCCTGCCGTGCTGATGGGCCAGCGCGGGGCATCCGTGGCCTTCATGCCGGGCAAATTCGTATTTCCGGGCGGTGCGGTTGACCCAAATGACAGCTGCATCCCGCTGCCTGACCTGTCGCCGCGCGATCAGGCAAGATTGCAGACCGACAGCGCCCTTGCCCCCGATTGCCTTGCCGCCGCCGCGATCCGCGAATTATGGGAAGAAACCGGCCAGATATTGGGCGCGCCCGACCGATGGCCCGACCCGCCGCAAGGCTGGCGCGGTTTCGCCGCCACCGGCCACCGGCCCAATGGGGCCGCGCTGCAATTCTTTTTCCGCGCGGTCACACCGGTCGGTGCGCCGCGGCGGTTCGATGCACGGTTCTTTCTGGCAGATGCCGCCGATCTGGTCACCGACCCCGACGATTTCACCCGCGCCGAGGATGAACTGGCCAATCTGCAATGGGTGGCCCTTGATCAGGCGCGCAGCTTTGATCTGCCCTTCATCACGCAGGTCGTGCTGGCGGAACTGATGGGCCATATCGCGCGCGGCGGCGATCTGCCCGATGTGCCGTTCTTTCGCAACGATGACGAGGCGCATCTGGTCAGCCGCCTTGGCGGGCGATCCCCGCTTTAACGCGGCCAGAGTGGATGCGGCACCGGGTCCTTGGCCCGCCACAGATACAGCCGGAAAATCTGGCCGTAGGACCGGAACAGATAGCCGCCATTGCGGCGCAGGTAATGGTCCTTGCGCGCGCGGTAAACGGCGGGCAGCGCATACCATGGCACTGTGGGATGCATGTGATGCACGACATGCAGGTTGTTGTTCAGGAACAGAAACGCCAGCGGCCCGCGATCCTCGATAATCACGCTGCGGCCACTGGCGCGGGCATGCGCCTGATGCTCCAGAAATGTGCGCAGTTTCAGCAGCGACAGCCCCAGGTAGGCCGCCAGCAGATAGGCCCAGACCGGCATCGGTGACGCCGCCACCAGCGCCAGCAGCGCCACCATGACCGGCAGATGCAGCAGCCATGCGCGGCCAATCGCGGCCGTCCCCTGCCGCCATTCAGAGATCCCGAAACCGATCGTGCCCACCAACGGCCCCAACAAAAGCCGCCCCGCCAGCGTGTTGTTCCACCCCAGCACGATCTGCAGGATGCGCGGCAACCGGTCCCAGACCGCAGGGTCCAGATAATTGCTTTCAGGATCGTCATAAGGGTCGGTGATCACCGCGTCATGATGATGCGCGCGGTGTGTGGCAGCAAAGCGGGCATAGGGAATAACCAGCGTCAGCGGCGGCCAGACCAGCAGATCGTTGATCCATTGCACCCCGAACGGATGGCCATGGATCGCCTCATGCTGCAGCGAGGAGTGCAGCGCGATCACCACCCCCGCCACAACTACACCCAGCGGCAGCGGCAACAGCCAGAGCGCGGCCCCCCAGACAGCATAACAGCCAAGGATCAGACAAAGGGTCGGCCATGCGATACGGGAAAATCTATTGGTTTTCATGCCGATACCCTATGTCGCGCCTAGGGTGCCGTGAATGTCGTGACTGGTTCACAAATGTCTTTAAACGTGATAAATATCACCAATGATGCGAATAATCGACAAACGTGACCGTGCCCGCCTGTTCCGTGACCGGCTGGTCGCGGCGATGGACCGGACCGGTATCACGCAGGCCGCCCTTGCGCGCCGGACCGGTGTTGACCGCTCGACCCTGTCACAATTGCTCAAGGATCAGGGCGCGCGGCTGCCCAATGCGCAACTGGTCGCGGAATGCTCGGCCGCCCTTGGGGTCAGCGCGGATTGGCTTCTGGGGCTGTCGGATTTGCCCGAACAGGCCGCCGATCTGGTGGCCGCCGCAATTTCCATGCCCGAAGCCTCCCGCGCCATGGGCGACGACCAGATCTTCGCCTGGCACCAGGAGGCCGCAGGCTACAAGATCCGGCATGTGCCATCGGGCCTGCCCGATATGCTCAAAACCACCGATATGCTGCGCTGGGAATATGCGCCAGCGGTGGGCAAGACGATCGAGCAGGCGATCGGGGCCAGCGCGGACCGGCTGGGCTGGATGCAGCAGTCGAAATCGGATTACGAAATCGCCCTGCCGCTGTCGGAACTGGACAGTTTCGCGCGCGGTCAAGGCTATTACGCGGGCCTGTCTGTCCGCATCCGGCAGGACCAGCTGCGCCGCTTCCGCGACCTACATGACCAGCTTTACCCTGCCCTGCGGCTGCATCTGTTTGACAAGCGCGCGGTCTATTCCGCCCCGGTCACGGTCTTTGGGCCGCTTCTGGCGGTGATCTATCTGGGGCGCAATTACATCGCCTTTCGCGACACAGAACGGGTCACGGCGATCACGCGGCATTTCGACATGCTGGTGCGGGGCAGCAAGATCGGCCAAGGTGACATGGCCGCGCATTTCGACGCGCTGATCAGCCTTGCCGCTACGGCTGAACCAGCATCAGACGGCCCAGATCATAGCCGTTGAAGGCCAGCATCGCGCGCGCCGCCTCCAGCCTGTCGGCAGGGATCACCGGATCGCGGTTCAAAATCCACCCCGACCGGCCATCCGGCGCGCCCAACACCACCGTGCGATAGGTCTCGTCCGCCCATAGCACCCAAAGATCGGCATCGCCAAACGGCACGGATGGAAAGGCGACCTTCAACCGCCCGGGGCCCACGATGCTGGCACTGCCCTCGATGACGGACCGCACGGACCCATCGCGATTGCGGCAGGTGTTGCGCACCGAAATCCGCCCGTCCGGCAAGGCGCCATAGTCCGCCGTGACCCCGACACAGCCCGCCTCGAAGGGCACCGGATAGCGCGCGACCTCGTACCATCTGCCGAAAAACTGCTGCGGCGCAAAGACGGCCTTGGACGACAAAGGCACGGCTGTATCGCGGTACACCTCGAACAGCCCGCCGCGCGGCTCTCCGGGTTGCACCGCACAGCCGGCCAGCAGGACCGCCATCATCACAAAGTTGCGCAAAATGGCCCCCGACTTCTTATTTCCAAAAATACTCCCGCGCGGCGCGCTCCGGTCCCGCTTGGGGGACCGGACCAAAACCCTCTCAAAACGGCATCGGCTGCGATTTATGCGCCGCTGCAATCGCCGCGATCAGATCATCCGACAACTCGGTATCGCGCCCCGCAAGGATATGGGCCAGCTGGTCTTTATTGGTCGCGCCAAAAATCGCCGAAACGGGGAAAGGGCGCGTCGCCTGCCAGGCCATCGCCATATGCACCGGATCGACGCCATGATCGCGGGCCAGATCCAGATAGACCTGCGTCACCGGCAAGGTGCGCGGCGTCATCCGCCCGCCCAGATTGCCGTTGATCGCCAAACGGCTGCCTGCGGGTACATCATGCTGATATTTGCCGGTCAGCAATCCACAGGCCAAGGGCGAATAGGCCAACAGGGTCACATTCTCGTTCACCGCCATTTCGGCCATGTCGGTGTCATACAGGCGGAACAGCAACGAATACTCATTCTGCACCGATGCCATGCGCGGCAGACCGGCGGCAGTCGCTTGGTCGATCCACTTGGTCATGCCCCAGGCGCTTTCGTTGCTCATGCCGATGGCGCGGATCTTGCCCGCCTTGACGCAATCGTCCAGTGCGGACAGCACGTCCAGCATATGATCCATCGTCTGCTGGCGGTCCTGCCCCGACGGATCAAAGGTCCAGTTCTGGCGAAACGCATAGGACCCGCGCTCGGGCCAATGCATCTGGTACAGGTCGATCACATCGGTCTGCAACCGGCGCAGGGACGCATCCACCGTCTGCCGGATCACCGCCCCGTCATAGCCATACCCGTCGCGCACCCAGCCTGGGTTGTTGCCTGACACCTTGGTCGCAATCACAACCTCGGACCGGCGGCCCGACTTTGCGATCCATTCGCCGACGATGGTTTCCGACAAGCCCACGGTTTCGGCGCGGATCGGGTTGACCGGATACATTTCCGCCGTGTCGAGGAAATTGATCCCCGCATCCAGCGCCATGTCGATCTGGGCATAAGCATCGGCACGGTCGGTCTGGTTACCAAAGGTCATGGTACCAAGACACCAGTCAGTGACCATGATGTCACTGCGGCCAAGCGCGATCTTTTGCATGATTTTATCCGCGATCAGAACCGGTAGACCAGACCCAGACGGGTGGTCGTGGTATTCTCGGTATCGCCGTCCCGGATAAAGGACCGGATGACTTCACCGCGCAGCGCCATGCTGCCCTGCAGGTCGAATTCACCGCCAAGGCCAAGGTTTACCCCCGTGTCGGTCACATTATCATAGACGAACTGGTCAAAACCCGCGGCGCCAAAGGCCGTCATTGTGCCGAAATCATACCGCGCCACGCCGCGCAGGCGGCGGGTGTTGAAATCACCACTCGCGCCCAGCGCCAGCCCAAATTCAGCCTCGGCCCCAAAGGCAAGCGGCGCACCGGTTGTGACGACACCGCCAAGCACGGTGATCAGAAAATCCGAACTGCCTGCATGCGGCAGCGCATAATCCCCACCAATGGCGCCATAGCCTTCGAGCGCGTGCAAAGGGTTGGCAAGGGTCAGGGCAGTGACAACGGCGGCAAGTAGTCTCATCGGTGGCAACCTTTTGTTGAAAATGGTCTGATAAGACCGTGTAAACCGCAAGATGCTGCGGCGCAACAGATGTCGCGCATCTGGCATCTGCTGCGCGACAGGGTTAGACAGGGGCGAAACTTTGCAAGGACGTCGCATGGCCCGCCATCTGATCACTTCCGCCATTCCCTATATCAACGGGATCAAGCATCTGGGCAATCTTGTCGGCAGCCAGCTGCCTGCCGATCTTTACGCCCGCTACCTGCGCAGCCGCGGGCATGAAGTGTTGTTTTTATGTGCCACCGACGAACATGGCACCCCCGCGGAACTGGCCGCCGCCAAGGCGGGTCAGCAGGTCGCGGAGTATTGCGCCGAAATGCACGCCGTGCAGGCGCGTATCGCCGATGGGTTCGGGTTGTCGTTCGATCATTTCGGCCGGTCCTCCAGCCCGCAGAACCATCGCCTGACACAGGCCATGGCAGGCCGTCTGGCCGAGATGGGCCTGATCCGCGAAGTGACCGAAGATCAGGTCTATTCCGTCACCGACGGCCGGTTCCTGCCCGACCGTTATATCGAAGGCACCTGCCCCAATTGCGGGTTCGACAGCGCCCGCGGCGATCAATGCGACAATTGCACCAAGCAGCTTGACCCCACCGACCTGATAAACCCGCGGTCCACCATTTCCGGGGCCACCGATCTGGAGGTGCGCACGACCAAGCATCTGTACCTGCGCCAGTCTGAACTGAAAGGTGCGCTGGCCGACTGGATCGACAGCAAGAAGGATTGGCCGATCCTGACGACATCCATTGCGAAAAAATGGCTCAATGACGGGGACGGCTTGCAGGATCGCGGCATCACGCGTGATCTGGACTGGGGTATCCCCGTGCGCAAGGGCGATCAGGACTGGCCCGGCATGGAAGGCAAGGTGTTCTATGTCTGGTTCGACGCGCCCATCGAATATATCGCCTGCGCGCAGGAATGGCAGGATGCGGGCAAAGGGGCCGATTGGGAACGCTGGTGGCGCACCGACAAAGGCGCCGATGACGTCCGCTATACCCAGTTCATGGGCAAGGATAACGTGCCGTTCCACACGCTGTCCTTTCCCGCCACGATCATGGGCACGCAGGAACCGTGGAAGCTGGTGGATTACATCAAATCCTTCAACTACCTCAACTATGACGGCGGCCAGTTCAGCACCTCGCGCGGGCGCGGCGTGTTCATGGATCAGGCGCTGGAAATTTTGCCGTCCGATTACTGGCGCTGGTGGCTGTTGTCGCATGCGCCCGAGACATCCGATGCGGAATTTACATGGGACGCGTTCCAGCAGGATGTGAACAAGGATCTGGCGGATGTGTTGGGCAATTTCGTCAGCCGGATCACCAAATTCTGCCGGTCCAAATTTGGCGAGACCATCCCCGCAGGCGGCACACAGGGTGCGGCTGAACAGGCGCTGATCGCCGCCCTGACCCAACGCCTGACCGCCTATCAGGGCCATATGGACGCCATCGAAGTCCGCAAGGCCGCGGCAGAACTGCGCGCGATCTGGGTGCTGGGCAATGAATACCTGCAAGCCAACGCGCCTTGGACCACGATCAAAACCGACCCCGACACGGCTGCGATGCAGGTCCGGCTTGGCCTGAATCTGATCCGTCTTTATGCCGTGCTGTCCGCGCCCTTTATCCCCGATGCCAGCAAGCTGTTGCTGGATGCGATGCAGACCGATGATGCCGCCTGGCCGGATGATATCGGCGCGGCCCTGACAGCCCTGCCCGCTGGTCATGCCTTTACTGTGCCGGACAACCTGTTCCGCAAGATCACCGATGATGAACGCGCGGGTTGGGCGGAACGCTTTGCAGGCATCCGGACATGATCATCGGCCATATCGGCGCGCGGGCAGGCAGCAAGGGTGTTCCGGGCAAGAATTTTCGCCTGCTGCACGGCAAACCCCTGATCGACTGGTCGCTGGACCAGCTTTTCGCCTGCGACCGGATCGATCAGGTGGTGGTCTCCACAGACTGCCCCGACATTTATGCCCATGCGATCAAACGCGGCTGTCTTGATATCGGGCTGCGTCCGGCGGAACTGGCCACTGACACCGCCGCAAAATGGCACGTCTGGCAACATGCGCTGGCAGAAGTGGAAAAGCAGACCGGCCCTGCCTCTGTCTTCCTCGACCTTGACTGCACGTCACCGCTGCGTCTGCCGCAGGATATCGAAGCAGGGCTGGACCTGTTCGCGGCAGAACGCCCCGATATGGTCATGTCCTGTGTCGAAAGCCGCAAGAACCCCTATTTCAACATACTCGAAACCGACGCGACAGGCGCGCTGCATGTCTCAAAACCGCTGCCCGGCGGTGTTGTTGCGCGCCAGCAGGCACCGCAGGTCTATGACCATGTCGGATTGGTCTATGTGCTGCGCCCCGATTACCTGCGCGCGGCGCAGAGCCTGTTCGAAGGCCGCGTGATCCCGCTTGTCCTGCCGGTAGAACGGGGGCTTGATGTGGACAGCCCGTTCGATTGGGACATCATCGACTTTCTCATGGGCCAACAGATCGCGCAGGGCCTGCGCGGGTAAACCGCCCTTTTGCATCTTCCGAGCTTAAATATCCCCGCCGGAGCCCGCGGCTTTGCCGCGACAGGGGCGCCGCCCCTGACCCCGGGAGTATTTTTGGAAATAAGAAGTCAGGCGAGCGGGATTAGCGCCAGCCCTGCCACGGCCAGAGTGCTGCCTGTTTCACCGCGAAACTGCGCGTCAGTGCCGCGCGGTCATATTCGGTCTTGATCCAGTCCGCGATCCCGATCGGCGATTGCGCTGCGCGCGCGGCATAGACGTCGAGGAAATGATCAAGGATGCCCGTGCTGGTCCGCCGGATATGCACATAGCGAAAAGACAATTGCCGCCGCGCGGCTGCGATATCGGCGCCTTCATGTTCCATCAGATAGATCGCGGCGGCCAGCCCGGTCCGGTCGGCGCCGGATTTGCAATGCATCAGGAAGGGCCGTTCCATCGTCGCGAAAGCAGCGAGCAGGTCCAGCAACTCATCCCGGCCCGGCGCGCGACGCGCGGCCATCTGCACATTGACCAGCGTCAGCCCAAGGGTTGCGCAGCTTTCGACTTCGAACAGGTGGTGGGGTTGCAGCGCGGCACCACGCAGGTTCAGCACGGTCTTGATCCCCATCTGCGCATAGGCGGCAAACCGGCTGTGGTTGGGGTGATTGGACCGGTAGACACCCGGTGCCACCTGATCGAAATTATGCCAGCGCCGCCGCAGGATGCCGTGGTCGAGCCAGTCAAGATGCCATTGCGACCGCCGCCGTTCTGCCGGGTCGGTGATGTCATGACCAAAAGAATTGCGGAACGCCTGTTCCTTTTGTTCGAGCATTTGCTGCAATTTGCGAAACATGCGGGCCCTTGGTCGTTGCATGGGCCGTGACTTGGACCATGTGCGCGCGCAATGCAATCCCACGCATGAATTGCCCCGCCCTCCGAAACCGCCTAAAAGGCAGCTGAAATACCAACCGGAGACAGTCATGGACATCGCAGGCCGCAAGATCGGACCCGAGTACCCGCCCCTTGTCATCGCCGAGATCGGCATCAACCATGGTGGCGATCTGGCCGTGGCCAAGGACATGGTGCGCCTTGCCGCAGGCGCGGGTTGCGAGATGATCAAGCACCAGACCCATATCATCGCCGACGAGATGACCGAGGAGGCCAAGCAGATCTTTCCGCCCAATGCCGATGTCTCGATCTGGGAAGTGATGGAAGCCTGTGCTTTGTCGCTGGACGAGGAGGCAGAGCTGAAACGCTATACCGAAAGTCTGGGCATGATCTGGATTTCGACGCCGTTTTCACGCGCGGCGGCGGATTTTCTGCAGGATCTGGACGTGCCGGCCTTCAAGATCGGATCGGGCGAGGCGGATAACCTGCCGCTGATCCGCCATATCGCGCGGATGGGCAAGCCCGTCATCATGTCCACGGGCATGCAGAGCATCGAGAGCATCCGCGCATCGGTGGCGATTTTGGACGGCGCGGGCATTGAATATGCGCTGCTGGAATGCACCAATCTTTATCCGTCCCCGCCCGAGATCGTGTCGCTGCAGGGGGTCACCGACCTGAAAAACGCCTTTCCCCGCGCGGTGATCGGGTTTTCGGACCATTCGATCGGGCCGGATATGGCGCTGGCCTCGGTGGCGCTGGGGGCCTCCATTCTGGAACGGCATTACACCGATACCCGCTATCGCAAGGGCCCCGATATCATCAATTCGATGGACCCCGCTGAATTGCGGTACCTGATCGATCGGTCGCGCGAGATCCATACCGCGCTGCGCAATCCCAAACAGCGCACCGCCGCCGAAGAACCGGTTTACCGTTTCGCGCGCGCCTCGGTCGTGGCCGACCGTGACCTGCCCGCAGGCCATATCATCACAGAGGCCGATATCTGGGCGCGCCGCCCCGGGTCGGGCGAGATTGCGGGCTATGATTTCGACAAGGTGTTGGGCCGCACCACCACCCGCGCGCTGACGCGCAACACGCAGCTGAAATGGTCCGATCTGGATGGCTGAACTGCGCCGCGCCGATCTGGGGATATGGCTGATCAATCTGGACCGCGATACCGGCAGGCTGGCGCGGATGCAGCAGCAGCTGGATGCGATGGGGCTTGGCTATACCCGTTTTGCCGCGATTGACGGGCGGGCGCGTGCGGATGAATTGGCGCCGCGCGTTGATGCCGCAGCTTACGCGCGCAACATGGGGCAAGCGGTCTCGGCCGGGCATATGGGCTGTTATGCCAGCCATGTCGCAGTCTGGGAGCAGGTGGCGCAAGCGCCGCAGCCTGTTGCGCTGATCCTCGAAGATGACGTGGTGTTTCACGATGATTTTCTGGACAGCCTGGATGCCGCGCTGGCGGGGGCTGCGGCCTGGGATACGCTGCGGTTCAATTGCATCCGCGCGAAATGGCCTGTCTGTCAGGGGTATCTGGGGCGGTACCGGCTGAATGCCTATATCGGGCCGTTTACCGGCAATGCCACCTATCTGGTCAAACGCGATGTGGCGGGGCGGCTGGCGGCCGGGTTCTGGCCGCAAACCCGCGCGCATGACCACGAAATGAACCGGTTTTTCCACCATGATTTCCGCCAGTTCGGGCTGGAGCCGTTTTCATCGCATGTCGATGATGGCGGGGTCAGCACGATCACCGGCACGGGGTTCGACCAGGTGCGCAAGTTTGCGTGGTACCGGCGGCTGCCGCATTACCGGCTGAAGGCGGCGAATTATTTTCGCAGGGCCTGGTGGCTGGCGCGGAACGGGTGTTTGTGGCCAAGGCGCGCCTAGCGCAGGTCAGGTGGCAGGACTTTGTTCAGATCACCGCAGTGACGGTTAAATCCCTTGGTAAACAAGTAGATTTTCGTCATGTGGCGAAAAAAGTATCGAAACAATGCGCCATTCCCGAGAGGTTCATCCGTAGCGGGAATTTTTTGTGCAAGCTCCGGATAGAATTTCTGGAAATAACGGCGTGTGATTTCGCGGTATTTCAAAGGTAACTTGCATCTATGGGCAGACCAGGGTTTGTCGGCCCCTATGAAGTGCACAATCTGAACGTCGATGAAACATTCGAATAGAGACCGCGCAAACGACCATTGCCAATTCCACCCCATGTTCAGCTGTGCCCGTTCGTTTTGAAGAACAATGTTCAACAGCGTCTGGTCAAAGTATATCAGTTTGCCTTGATAAAATTGTGCCGCCTCTGCGCAACGTGCGCGCACGCGCGCCGCGATGAACCTTTCAACATCCAACAGCATCACACCCGAGTTGAAATAGGGTCCGTCAAGGCCAAGGGCCTTTTGATCAAATGTCGGCCTGTCAGGATGTTTCAGCTTTGTGATATCGGTCACGGCTCCGACCGGGTAGTTCATCAAATCAAGATGGAAGATAGTATCGAGCGCATCACCCACGACAAAGACATCACTGTCGAGATAAAGAATACGACTATATTGCCCCTGAAACGCCTCTGGCAGAGCGATCCGCAAATATGTTTCAATACTAAACCGCTTGCTGACCGGCATCCCGTCAAAGGCATCCCCCACATCAATCTGGCAAAGCCTGATATCATGCGCGCGCAACTCGGCGGGCAGATCAAGGGGGTCAAGCGATGCGATGCAGATGTCATAGTCGCGCACCGGGTTGCTGCGCAACAACGTGTGTATTGCCAGTGAAGCGAAAGGCAAATATGCTTCGTCAGTGCAAAAGATCACACTTTGCCTGAACTTTTGCGGGCGGTTTTCCGCCTTTATTTTAATCGTCACACGACACCACTAAACCTTAAGACGAGTAACAAGTACCAACACACCCCAAGAGATGCAAATGGTCTTTTCTTGCGGCGTTACTTTTTCACTGGCCCAAGCAGTGCGGTGATCGCTGCCGCGGCTTGAGATGCAATAGTAAGGCCGGGAAAAGCACCTTTCATGAAGCAGATCGAAGGATGGAAGGTCAGGCGCGAAGTGTTGCGACTGCGCAGACAATTCGTGACCCTGCCCCAGACACTGGTTGGATATCTTGATCTTTTGCTTGCGCCAGCCCGCCGTCGTCAGCATCAGGCGAGCTTTGCCAGCCGTGTGCAAATGCATGACGGCGCTTGTCCGGCGGGCAAACAGATTGCGATCTATCTGGTCTATCAGCCACAGGGCCTTGCCCCCAGTAGTTTGGCGCTTTGTCGTGATCTGGTTGACAATGGCTTTGCGCCATTCGTGGTGCTGAACGCGCCGAGTTATGTTTGGTCGGCGCGGTAGTTGGCGTGGAACGAATAAGGCGAAAGACGTAAAGGCAAAATATAAGTAATTTACCAATCACTTGATGGATCAATTATTTGTATGCCAATTCCTTCAAGCGCATCATATACACACAGCCATTCACTCGCCTGACGCTCAGAAGCATACTCCAATGGAACTTTCAGTGCTGAGAATTTAGTTTTCGGAAGTAGAGGTTTTAGTGTAAATAAAGCTGAGGAGTACCATGATACTATCTCTTCGGGAACTTCACTGGACGCCAAAAGACTGGACTCAATTGATCTTTCAAACTCCACGACTTTCATAAAATCTTTTATCTTCTCAAGCTTTATTGAGCTCTCATGACGGTGACTAATGTATCTGACATCCCATCCTTGATACTTTTTTATTAGCGATTGAAGAATGGCTACCTCAGCATCTTGGTCAACCCCCCCCCTTTCACTTAACCATTGCCCAATGAATATCATCGACTTTTGTTGCACAATTTGATTGAGACATCTCCGCCTTTGAAAAACTTCAAGGTTATTAATTACTATAGCACAGTTACTATTCTTCACCATCCCATGACTTGCAAAAATCGTAAAAAACTTTGGTGTTCTTTTGTTTGGCGTATTAAGAAATCCACGCGCATTAAAATCTGCTAAAAAATTAATCGAAGAGGCACCATCATCAAGCCAAGTTACCTCATTCCCAAATAATTTTCCCAATAACCAGAACCAGTTCAAATAGGCATCTCCAAGAAATACATTTCCACTGGAGAACCCGTGTCGAGAAAAAATTATCAGTGTATTTATAATGCGTATAAGGAAACGCATTATACCTTTATTCTTCGGCTCAGAAACCTCTGTGATTTTTGTCCAATACTCATCTAGCTCGTTTATTTTATGTTTATAATCACGAGACCCAATAATATTTCTATTAACAATCACCAAATGATTATATTCACCCAGACAGAATTTCTCCCTGGCCTCCTGAGCGCAGATGAGCTGAAGTGGACTGAGTACAACAAATAGATTTCTGCTTCTCGTCATCTTCACCCTTGTACCCACCTTTGTTGGCGCTTACGATATTAGCCTTAAGGTATATAAAGTATTATGAATTTATACGCTTAAATATTTTAGATTGATACATTTCAAATTTATGTATTAAACAGGAAATGCAGCACATCCCCGTCCTTGACAATATAGGTCTTGCCTTCGGCGCGCATCTTGCCCGCCTCTTTCGCGGGCTGTTCGCCGCCTAGCCCGACAAAATCATCATAGCCAATCGTTTCCGCGCGGATGAAACCGCGTTCGAAATCGCCGTGGATCACGCCTGCGGCCTGCGGGGCGGATGTGCCGGATTTGATGGTCCAGGCGCGCGCCTCTTTCGGGCCGACGGTGAAATAGGTTTGCAGGTGCAGCAGGGCGTAACCCGCGCGGATCAGACGGTCCAGCCCCGGTTCCTCCAGCCCCATTTCGTCAAGGAACATCTGGGCCTCATCCGCGTCCAGCTGGCTGATTTCTTCTTCGATCCGGGCAGAGATCACGACCGATGAATTGCCCTCGGCGGCGGCCATTTCGGCCACGCGGGCGGATTGGCTATTGCCGGAACCGGCACTGCTTTCCTCGACATTACAAACATACAACACGGGTTTGATCGTCAGCAATTGCAGCAGGCGCCATGCCTTGGCGTCATCGGCATCCACCGCGACGGTGCGGGCGGGCTTGCCTTGTTCAAGGGCGGCTTGCGCGGCTTCCAGCAGGCGGACCTGTTGCACGGCATCTTTGTCACCACCCTTGACCTTGCGCATCAGGTTGGCCAGCCGTTTTTCGATGCTTTCCAGATCGGCCAGCATCAGTTCGGTTTCAATCGTGGCGGCGTCTTCGACCGGATCGACGCGGCCTTCGACATGGGTGATGTCGTCATCCTCGAAACAGCGCAGCACATGGGCGATGGCGTCACATTCGCGGATATTGGCAAGGAACTGGTTGCCCAGCCCCTCGCCCTTGGAGGCCCCTTTGACCAGACCGGCGATATCGACAAAGGTCATGCGCGTCGGGATGATCTGCTTTGATCCGGCAATCGCCGCCAGTTTATCCAGCCGCGCATCGGGCACGGCCACGTCGCCGACATTGGGTTCAATCGTGCAGAACGGGAAATTCGCGGCCTGTGCGGCGGCGGTTTTCGTCAGCGCGTTGAACAGCGTCGATTTGCCGACATTCGGCAGACCGACAATCCCCATCTTGAAACCCATGCCCGTCTCTCCTTTGATCTTTGCGCGCTTCTAGGGGGCGCGGGTGCCTGACGCAAGCCCGTGGCCAGCGGGCATTGATTTCCCGCGCCCTATCGCGCAGGAAGGGGCGAATATAAACGGGGACGGACATGAGCAGAATCGACGCAAAATTCGCGCAATTGCGCAAAGAGGGGCGCAAAGCCTTTGTCGCTTATGTGATGGCGGGCGATCCCGATTACGCCACGGGGCTGGAGATTGTCAAAGGTCTGCCCACCGCCGGTGTCGATATCATCGAACTGGGGATGCCCTTTACCGACCCGATGGCCGATGGCAACACGATCCAGCTGGCAGGCCAGCGGGCCCTGGCGGCGGGCCAGACGCTGGAAAAGACGCTCGATTACGCGCGTGCGCTGCGTGAAACCGACAATACCACACCGATCGTGATGATGGGCTATTACAACCCGATCTATTCGCGCGGCGTGGATGCGTTTCTGGCCGATGCAGTGGCCGCGGGCATCGACGGGCTGATCATCGTCGATCTGCCCCCCGAGGAAGACGACGAACTGTGCATCCCCGCGCAAAAGGCGGGCATCAATTTCATCCGGCTGGCCACGCCCACGACCGATGACAAACGCCTGCCAAAGGTTTTGGAAAACACGTCCGGTTTTGTCTATTATGTCTCGATGACCGGCATCACCGGCACCGCCGCCGTCCAGACCACCGAAGTCGCCCCCGAAGTCGCGCGCATCAAGGCGAAAACCGACCTGCCCGTGATCGTGGGGTTCGGGATCAAGACGCCCGAGGCTGCGCGCACTGTTGCACAGGTCGCGGATGGTGCTGTCGTCGGGTCCGCCATCGTGGACCGGATCGGGCGCGGTGACAGCGTGGCAGAGGTGCTGGCCTTCGTGGCGGAACTGGCGCAAGGCACGCATACCGCCTGACCCATTGCATGCCCGCCCCGCATCGGTAATGTATCTTTACCAATTCGGGGAAATGCCATGCCAGTCATCACCACCATCGCCGACCTGAAACGTCTGCACAAACGGCGCACGCCCAAGATGTTCTATGACTACGCCGAAAGCGGGTCATGGACCGAACAGACTTTCCGCGAAAACACGTCCGATTTCGACCTGATCCGCCTGCGCCAGCGAATCGCGGTGGATATGACCAACCGCACCACGCAAAGCCAGATGATCGGGCAGGATGTGGCGATGCCTGTGGCGCTGGCCCCCGTCGGGCTGACCGGCATGCAATGCGCCGATGGCGAGATCAAGGCAGCCAAGGCGGCCGAGAAATTCGGCGTGCCCTTTACCCTGTCCACGATGTCGATCTGTTCGATCGAGGATGTGGCCGAAAACACCACCAAACCGTTCTGGTTTCAGGTCTATACCCTGAAAGACGATGATTTCATGCAGCGTCTGTTCGACCGCGCCCGCGCGGCGGGCTGTTCGGCCATCGTCATCACGCTGGATCTGCAAATCCTTGGCCAGCGGCACAAGGATCTCAAAAACGGCCTGTCCGCGCCGCCGAAATTCACCGCTGCCAGCATGGCCGATCTTGCCACCAAATGGGGCTGGGGGATCGAGATGCTGCAAACCAAACGCCGGTTTTTCGGCAATATCGTGGGCCATGCCAAGGGCGTGTCGGACCCGTCTTCACTGTCGTCCTGGACGGCCGAGGCGTTCGATCACGCGCTGGATTGGGACCGCGTCGCGCAGCTGATGAAAATGTGGGGTGGGCCGGTGATCCTGAAAGGCATCCTTGACGCCGATGATGCGCGCAAGGCGGCCGCACTGGGCGCGGATGCGATCATCGTGTCCAACCACGGCGGGCGGCAGCTGGACGGCGCGCTGTCGTCGATCCGCGCGTTGCCTGCGATTCTGGACGCGGTGGGTGACAAGGTCGAAGTGCATTTCGACAGCGGCATTCGGTCGGGGCAGGATGTGCTGAAGGCTTTGGCGCTTGGCGCGAAAGGCACCTATATCGGGCGCGCCTACATCAACGGGCTGGGGGCGATGGGCGAGGCCGGCGTAACCCGCGCGCTAGAGGTGATCCACAAGGAATTGGACACAACCATGGCGCTATGCGGGCGGCGCGACATTCGCACGGTTGACCGCGATATCCTGCTGGTGCCAAAGGACTTTGAAGGCAGCTGGCAGTAACCGGCGCCACAGACCGTGGGGATTTTGCATCGCTCTGCGCTTTTCTGCGCGGCGCTGACAATCAATTGATTGACCAAGGCGTAATCTCGCTTATGGGTGTGCGGGATCGCTGGTCTCAAGAAATTGGTGCCAGTCGTCAGATCGCAAACCAGAAATTAGGAAAATTCAGATGCGTATGACCAACATCCTTGCAACAGCCGCTGCTGTCGCCGTTCTCTCCACCACAGCTTTCGCTGGCGGCCTGTCCCCAGAAGTCATGGAAGCACCAGTCGCTGTTGTTGACGCCGCACCAGCCGGTTCGTCCATCAACCCTGCTTTCGTTGTCGTCGGCGTTCTCGCCGCGCTGCTGATCGCTGCTGCTGCCGACTAAGCCGTTTCGGACTTCACCAAGTCCAATTGGGCCATGCCAGATCAAACTGGCGTGGCCCTTTTTCGTTCCGGCACAGGTGTTCTGGCGTCACCTCGCGTTTTTTTGATTTCATGTGGACCTTTTCAGCCGCGCAGGCGTTGACCCGTATCCCCCAGGCCACAGCCGCTTGGGCGAGCGATGGGCGGACGCAAACCGCCCCGATCAACCACACGACCTGAAGGAGAAACGACCCATGCGCATTCTGACCATTCTGACCGCCGCAACGGCCATCGCAGGCTTTACCACTACCGCAACCGCAGGCGGCCTAGCCCCCGAAGTCGTGACCCCGCCGGTCATCGTGACCGAACCTGCCCCTGCCACGTCATCCATCAACCCCGCCTTCATCGTGGTCGGCGTGCTGGCCGCACTGCTGCTGGCGGCCGATTCGTAAAACCGCGAACCCCCTGTCAGGGGAACGCCACAGGCCATCGCCCTCTTAGCCGGGGGCGGTGACACCCTGTGGCACATGTGCCTTTTGGCGCGCCACCAGCAAGGCGAGCGGCAAGGTCGCCAGCAGCAGCAGCGCGACGACCAGAAACGCGATGCGCAGCCCGAAAGCCTGTGACATCAGCCCCATCAGCGTGGGCGCGAAAAAGAACCCTGAAAAGCCGATTACGGCGGCCCGGCTGATCGCTTCGGTGCGCAGGTGCGGCGGTACCAGCTTTCCCACCAGCGCCAGCCCCATCGGCCCGATCACCGACACGCCCAAACCAAGAACGCCAAACCCGACATAGGCGACAAGCGGCGTGGGCGCGAGCGCGGCAATCACCGCCCCGCTGGCCGACAGGATCGACGCGCCGATCACGACATGCACCTCGCGCAACCGTTCCGCGACGGCCTGTCCCGAAAACCGGCCAAAGGCCATCGTCAGACCCAGCATCGCAGGCCCCAGCGCGCCCTCGGCGGCCCCGCCGCCCAGCGTGCGTTCGACATGCAGCGCCGACCAGGCCTCGACAGTGGCTTCGGACATGAAGGCGATCAGCACGATCCCCCCGCACAAAAGGATCGGCCACAAAGGATAACGGCCCTGATAGCCCTCCTCGGCTGTCACATAGGTCACATCCATCCGCACGAAAGGGATCAGGCACAGCGCGAAAACCGCAAACCCCGCAAAGACCGGCGCAGGCGGCAATCCCGCTTCGCGCGTGACACCCACGATCAGGGCGGAACAGGCATAGGCGACCGAAAACATCGCGTGATTGGCATTCATCAGCGGGCGTTTATGGGCGGCTTCCAATTCGCTGACACGCGCGTTCATGACCACGTCCAGCAGGCCAGAGGCCAGCCCCACCAGCGCCATGGACGCCGCAAAGACCAGCGGATGCGTGATCTGCGACGGCAACAGCCAGGCAAAGGCCAGCGCCGCGATGGCCGCCTGCATCGACCGCGCGCCCAGCCAGCGGTCCAGCCTTGGTGCCAGCCACATCGCGGACACCAGCCCCGTCGCCGACCCCAGCAGCAGCGTGCCGAACAATGCATCCGACGCCCCCAACTGCGCCTTGATCACCGGCACATGGGCGGCAAAACAGCCCCAGAAAATACCCACGACAACAAAGGCGGTGGCCGGACGGCGGGACAGAATCAAGGCGCTGCGAATAGACATGGCGCCATGGGTGGCGCGCAAACCGGTCCAAAGCAAGTTTCAAATCGCCACCCGTCGCGGCCCCGCCCGTCACATGGGTCATGACCCATGCCACGCCCATGCCAAGGTCGGCAAAAATACCTTTTCAATCCGGCAAAATCCCCTTATAGGGCGGGCTTCATCGGGCTCGGACACCCTTGGAGGCGGGCCCCATTATCAAAGGACTATGACTATGGCCGGACAGATTCCTGATCTGAACGCCAAGGTACGCGCGGGGACAGGCAAGGGGGCCGCCCGCCAAGCTCGTCGTGATGGCGACGTACCTGGCATTGTTTATGGTGGCGGCATTGACCCGCAATCCATCAACATCCCATTCAACTATCTGCTGACGACCCTGCGCAAGGGCCGTTTCATGTCGACGCTGTTCAACCTCAAGGTCGAAGGCCAGGATGACGTGCGCGTGATCTGCCGCGGCGTGCAGCGCGATGTGGTCAAGGATCTGCCGATCCACATCGACCTGATGCGCCTCAAGCGGACCAGCCGGGTGAACCTGTTCATCCCCGTTGAATTCATCAACGGCGACACCTGCCCCGGCATCAAGAAAGGCGGCGTTCTGACCGTCGTGCGCAACGAAGTCGAAATGGACGTGCTGGCGGGCGATATCCCCGATCACCTGACCATCGATCTTGCCAATGCCAAGATGGGCGACGTGCTGCACATCAGCGACGTCACCCTGCCAGAAGGCGCAAAGCCGGTGATCGACCGCAACTTTGTCATCGCCAATATCTCCGCGCCACGCGGCCTGCTGGCCAGCGACGACGCCGAAGAGGCAACCGACGCCGAGTAATCGGTCCGGATAGACTATAAAAAGGGCATCCTGCGGGGTGCCCTTTTTCATGCGGGGGTCTGGTGCGCCGCCCCGCCACCCAGTAGGCTGATCCCATGAAACTGTTGATAGGTCTTGGCAATCCCGGCGCGAAATATGCGCAGAACCGGCATAACATCGGCTTTATGGCGATGGACCGGATTGCCGCCGATCACGGCTTTGCCCCATGGCGCGCCAAGTTCCAGGGCCAGCTGTCCGAAGGCCGGATCGGGTCCGACAAGGTGGCATTGCTGAAGCCCGAAACCTTCATGAACCTGTCCGGCCAATCCGTGGGCGAGGCGATGCGCTATCTCAAGCTCACCCCCGCCGATCTGATCGTTTTCCACGATGAAATCGACCTTGCCCCCGGCAAGGTGCGGCTGAAAACCGGCGGTGGCCATGCGGGGCATAACGGGCTGCGCTCGATCCATGCGCATATCGGGCCGGATTATGACCGCGTGCGGCTGGGCGTCGGGCATCCGGGGCACAAAGATGCGGTGCCCGGCTATGTGTTGCATGATTTCGCCAAGGCAGATCTTGACTGGCTCGACGATGAAATGCGCGGCATCAGCGACGGGATCGCCCATCTGGTCACAGGCGATGGCGCGCGTTTTCTGAATGCCATCGCGCTGCGCACCGCGCCGCCGCGATCCTCGACCAGCACGCCCAAAGCTGCCAAGTCCCCCGCGCCAGAACCGGACCCCGCACCCGACACCCGCAGCGCCATGGCGCGGCTGATGGATAAATTCCGGTGACAGTGACCGCGATCCGCGCGGCCTTCACCGCGCAAGCGGCGGCCTGCGCCAGCCTCGGCTCGCCCTTCATGGCGCAACTGATGCGGCTTTGCGCCACGCAGGTCTGGCCCGCGGGGGCGGTCACCAGCCGCATCCACGGCTGGACCGGCGATCTGGGGCCAAGCGGACAATCGGTGCCGTTGCGGCTGGCCGGTGCCTTGCATGCGCTGCAGCTGCAAGGTCATGCAAGTCTGACGCCGGTCTATCCGCCACAGGCCAGCGACGACGCGACCCTCTGGACGGCGGTGGCAGATGTGCTGGTCAGCGAACAGGCCGCCATCCTGCGCTGGCTCGACAGCCCGCCACAAACCAACGAGGTGCGACGGTCTGCCGTGCTGATCGCGCTTGGCCATTGGCTGGCGGATCGTTTCGCCCTGCCGCTGCGGTGCAGCGAACTGGGGGCCAGCGCGGGGCTGAACCTGCAATGGGACGATTATGCGCTGGTGGCGGGCGGGCAGGTCTTCGGCGCCGCCACCCCTACCTTGACGCTCAGCCCCGACTGGACCGGCGCCCTGCCGCCCGACACGCGGCCACAGGTCACAGCGCGCGCAGGCGTCGATCTGACGCCGCTTGATCCCCATGCGCCGGATGACGCGCTGCGCTTGCGCGCCTATCTCTGGCCGGATCAGCCAGACCGAAAGGCGCTGACGCAGGCCGCAATCGCCAACGCACGGACGCGCATCACCAAAGGCGATGCTATCGACTGGCTGGCAGGACAGCTTGACCATCAGCCGGGTCAGACCCATCTGATCTATACAACGATTGCGTGGCAATATTTCCCCGCAGCGGTGCAAGACCGGGGGACGGCCATGATCAGCGCGGCAGGCAGAACAGCGCGCGATGACGCGCCATTGGCATGGTTCGGGATGGAACCGGATAGCGCGGGCCCGGGTGCGGCGCTGAGGCTGCGGCTCTGGCCCGGCGACCTGCGCTTTGCCATGGGGCGCGCAGATTTCCACGGACGGTGGGTTCACTGGACCCCCGACCAGACAACCAAGAAAGACTGACCCAATGGAAAAAGACCCCTCCTTCAACGTCCTCGGCAGCGCGCTTGCCACCTGTTCGACAGCCCCGATGACCGGCTTTTTCCGCAACGGGGCCTGCGACACCTGTGCCGCCGACAATGGCAGCCACACGGTCTGCGCGGTGATGACAGCCGAATTTCTGGCCTTTTCAAAATATGTCGGTAACGACCTGTCCACGCCGCGCCCCGAATTCGGCTTTGCGGGGCTGAAGGCGGGCGATGGCTGGTGCCTGTGCGCGGGGCGGTTCCTGCAGGCGCACGAGGAAGGCTGCGCCCCGCAGGTCAACCTGCACGCCACCCATGTGCGTGCCCTGGATATCGTGCCGATCGACGTGCTGCGCCAGCACGCGCTGCCCTTCGACTAAACCCGCATCTTCCGAGCATAAATATCCCCGCCGGAGGCAAAAAGTTTTTCTGCCACCGGCGCGGCTTTACGCCTTCATATCGAACCCGAGATGCTTGGCCACGGTAAAGATATCCTTGTCGCCGCGCCCACACATATTCATCACCAGCAGATGATCGGCAGGCAATTCGGGCGCGATCTTCATCACATGGGCCAGCGCATGGGATGGTTCCAACGCGGGAATGATCCCTTCCAGTGCACAGCTCAGCTGGAACGCCTCTAACGCTTCGACATCGGTAATGGATACATATTTGGCGCGGCCAATGTCGTGCAACCAGGCATGTTCCGGCCCGATGCCGGGATAATCCAGACCGGCGGAAATCGAGAATCCTTCCAAAATCTGGCCCACATCATCCTGCAACAGATAGGTGCGGTTGCCATGCAGCACGCCGGGGCGGCCACCGGTCAGGGATGCGCAATGTTCCATCTTGTCATTGACGCCTTTGCCACCGGCCTCGACCCCGATGATATTGACGTCCTTGTCATCCAGAAATGGATAGAACAGGCCCATGGCGTTCGATCCGCCCCCGATGGCCGCGATCAGCGTATCGGGCAAACGGCCCTCGGCCTCTTGCATCTGGACCTTGGTTTCCTGCCCGATGATGGCCTGAAAATCACGCACCATCGCGGGGTAAGGGTGCGGGCCTGCCACCGTGCCGATGCAATAGAACGTATCACGCACATTGGTCACCCAATCGCGCAAGGCATCGTTCATCGCATCCTTGAGCGTACCGCGACCGGATGTGACAGGGATCACCTCTGCCCCCAGCAGTTTCATGCGGAAAACGTTGGGGGCCTGCCGTTCGACATCATGCGCGCCCATGTAGACCACGCATTTCAACCCGAATTTCGCACAGACCGTCGCTGTCGCCACCCCGTGCTGGCCCGCGCCGGTTTCGGCGATGATCCGGCTTTTGCCCATGCGGCGGGCAAGGATGATCTGGCCCAGCACATTGTTGATCTTATGCGCGCCGGTGTGGTTCAGCTCGTCACGTTTCATATAGATCTTGGCCCCGCCCAGATGCGCGGTCAGCCGTTCGGCATGATACAGCGGGCTGGGGCGACCGACGTAATGGGTCCACAGATGATGCATTTCCGCCCAGAAGGTCGGGTCGGTCTTGGCATGTTCATATTGTTCTTCCAGCTCCAAAATCAGGGGCATCAGGGTCTCGGACACGAAACGCCCGCCGAACTGGCCGAAACGGCCGTTTTCATCGGGGCCGGTCATGAAGCTGTTGAAAAGATCGTTTGCCATTGCGCACCTGCTGTATTGGGTTGGGACAGACCTAACGTCCCTTAAAGGAATCGTAAACGCCTAACGCAAGGCGGCACAAAAGGCCGCAATCAGCGCCGCATCCTTGACGCCCGGCGCAGATTCGACGCCCGAGGAGACATCGACCTGCCCCGCGCCGGTCAGCGCCACCGCCTGTGCCACATTGGCAGGGGTCAGACCACCCGCCAGCATCCATGGCACCGGCCAGCGCCGCCCCGCGATCAACCGCCAGTCAAAGGCCAGCCCATTGCCCCCCGGCAGATCGGCGCCTTTCGGGGCTTTGGCATCGACCAGCAACTGGTCGGCCACCTGCGCATAAGCGTCAAGCGCTGCCAGATCATCCGGCCCCGCCACGCCCACGGCCTTCATCACCGGCAGGCCATAACGCGCCTTGACGGCGGTCACGCGGGCGGGCGTCTCTGCCCCATGCAATTGCAGGATATCGACCGGCACCTGCGCCAGCAGCGCATCGAGCTGGGCGTCCTCGGCATCGACGACCAATGCCACCTTGGCCACACCGGCCGGCACCATGGCGGCAAGCGCGGCAGCCTGCGCCAATGTCACGTTGCGCGGGGATTTTTCAAAAAACACCAGCCCGACATAGGCCGCGCCCGCCTGCACCGCAGCATCCAGCATCGCCGCATCGCGCAGCCCGCAAATCTTGACCCGTGTCGGCAATGCCATCAGCGCGTATTTTCCAGCAGCGCCAGCACATCATCATCCGATTTCGCCCCGACAGAATCCCTGCGCATCTGCTGCAATTCCTGCCGCAGCGCCGCAACCTCGCGCGATTTGGCGCGGCCGTCAGCACGGATGCGGTATTCGCGCAGCCATTCCCACAAGAACCCGATGGCCAGACCCGCCCCGACACCGATAAAGATCACGACGAACAAAGGCAGCGTCACATCGGGCGACAAGCCCAACAGATCGCTCAGCCAGACAGGCATGGCGCGGACGGTCACGGGGTCGCGGTTGGCCAGCCCGATCAGGATCAGGCAAAGCGCGACAACGGCCCAAAAGGCATAGCGAATAGTCTTCATAGGACCCTCTTACAGCCCGTTCAGCCGGTCGCGCAACAATTTGCCCGTCTTGAAGAACGGCACGTGTTTTTCATCGACCGCGACAGCCTCGCCGGTGCGGGGGTTGCGGCCCAGACGCGGGTCGCGCTTTTTCACCGAAAACGCGCCAAAGCCGCGCAGTTCGACGCGGTTGCCCTGCGCCATCGCATCGGTGATCCGGTCGAAAATGGTGTTCACGATCTTTTCGACATCCCGCTGGTACAGGTGCGGATTTTCGTCGGCAATTTTCTGGATCAGTTCCGAACGGATCATGGCAGCATCCTTTGGTTTGGCAATACGCGGGCAGACGCGATCCGGCAAACTATAGAAACAAAGACCCGATACGGAAAGCATGGCTTTTACAGCTTTTGCAGTTTTTTGCCGCAAAGCGCCTGAATTTACAGGGAAGTTTGGCGATTTTTCGCCAGATCGGCGCAAACCCGTGGTGCCGCAGCGCGCCAGCCCACACCGATTCGCAGCCTGCACAAACAAAAACCCCGCCACAATCGCGTGTGGCGGGGCTGATTTGAACGGTCGAAACCGGGTTAGTCGCGCTTGAGCGCGGCGCCCAGAATATCACCCAGCGACGCGCCGGAATCCGACGAGCCAAACTGTTCGACAGCTTCTTTTTCTTCCGCAATCTCGCGTGCCTTGATCGACAGGCCCAGCTTGCGGGTCTTGCTGTCGATATTGGTCACGCGGACATCGACCTTGTCACCGGCGCCAAAACGCTCTGGGCGCTGTTCGGCACGGTCACGCGACAGGTCGGACCGACGGATGAAGGATTTCATGCCTTCATATTCGACCTCGATGCCGCCATCTTCGATCTTGGTGACTTCGACAGTGATGATCGAGCCGCGCTTGACGCCGCCAATCGCATCCGCGAACGGATCGCTGTCCAGTGCCTTGATCGACAGGCTGATGCGTTCTTTTTCGACGTCAACTTCTGCGACCTTGGCCTTGACCATGTCACCCTTGCGGAAATCGCCGATCACGTCTTCGCCACGGCCGTCCCATGTCAGGTCGGACAGGTGGACCATGCCGTCGATGTCGCCTTCAAGGCCAATGAACAGACCGAATTCGGTGATGTTCTTTACTTCGCCTTCGACTTCGGTGCCTTCAGGATGGGTTTCTGCAAACACTTCCCATGGGTTACGCTGTGTCTGTTTCAGGCCCAGCGACACGCGACGCTTGGCTGAATCAATTTCCAGCACCATGACTTCGACTTCCTGAGAGGTCGAAACGATCTTGCCAGGGTGGACGTTTTTCTTGGTCCAGGACATCTCGGAGACGTGAACCAGACCTTCAACGCCGGCTTCCAGCTCAACAAATGCGCCGTAATCGGTGATGTTGGTCACGCGGCCCTGATGGACCGAACCCAAGCTGAACTTGGCTTCGACAGCATCCCACGGATCTTCTTGCAGCTGTTTCATGCCCAAGGAAATACGGTGGGTTTCCTTGTTGATCTTGATCACCTGCACCTTGATCGTCTCGCCGATGGCAAGGATCTCGGACGGGTGGTTCACACGGCGCCATGCCATGTCGGTGACGTGCAGCAGGCCGTCAACGCCGCCCAGATCAACGAACGCACCGTATTCGGTGATGTTCTTGACCACGCCGTCAACTTCCTGGCCTTCGGTCAGGTTGCCGATGACTTCGGCACGCTGTTCGGCACGCGATTCTTCAAGGATCGCACGGCGCGACACAACGATGTTGCCCCGACGACGGTCCATTTTCAAAATCTGGAACGGCTGCTTCATGTTCATCAGCGGGCCTGCGTCACGCACGGGGCGGACGTCAACCTGGCTGCCTGGCAGGAACGCGACAGCGCCGCCCAGATCAACGGTGAACCCGCCTTTGACGCGGCCAAAGATCGCGCCATCAACGCGTTCTTCGTCGGCATAGGCTTTTTCCAGACGATCCCAGGCTTCTTCGCGGCGGGCCATTTCACGCGAAATGACGGCTTCGCCACGGGCGTTTTCGACCTGACGCAGGAACACTTCAACCGTGTCACCGACTTTGATATCAGGGGCTTCGCCGGGATTTGCGAATTCTTTCAGATCGATACGGCCTTCCATCTTGTAGCCGACATCGATGATGGCCTGGCCCGCTTCGATTGCGATCACCTTGCCTTTGACGACAGACCCTTCTGCGGGTGTGTCCATTTCGAAGCTTTCGTTCAAGAGTGCTTCAAACTCGTCCATTGTATTTGCCATGTGGCGTCGTTTTCCTAACGTTTGGTTTTATACGGGCCGAGCGGTTGTCTCCGCCGGTCTTTGGGTTTCGATTTGGTCGCGGGCCGATGCGAATGTAAAACAACAGGGCCGGTGCATACCGACCCTGCCCAAGTCTCACGTCCGCGCCTGTCATCGGCACTTCGACAGGGGGGCGTATAGGCCGCCTGCCCTAGCCTTGCAAGGATTTTTGCACAGCCGCAATGACGGCAATGGCGCGCGCCACCGCATCCGCGATGCTCATATCCGAGGTGTCGATCAGCACCGCATCCGCCGCCGCCGCCAAAGGTGCGACACTGCGGCCTGCATCGCGGGCATCACGCGCCTGCACATCGGCCAGCACGGCGTCCAAGGTCATGTCGCTGCCCTTGGCCTGCAATTCCTTCCAGCGCCGTTCCGCGCGACAGGCGGCAGAGGCGGTGACGAACAGTTTGACCTGTGCGGCCGGACAGATCACCGTGCCGATGTCGCGACCATCCAGCACCGCCCCACCGGGGCGCGCGGCAAATCCCCGCTGGAACGCGGTCAGCGCATCACGCACGGCGGGGTCGGTGGCGACACGACTTGCGGCCTGCGCAACTTCGGCGGTGCGCAGGGCGTCACTGTCCAGATCGCGCGGGTCCAGCGCGCGGGCCGCCGCCACCGGATCAGCGCCCGCCAGCACCTTGGCCCCGACCGCGCGGTACAAAAGCCCGGTATCCAGATGCGCAAAACCGAAATGCGCCGCCACCGCCTTGGAAATCGTGCCCTTGCCCGCTGCCGCAGGCCCGTCGATGGCGACGGTAAAGCTCATGCGCTGATCCGTGCGATCTGCGCACCCAGATCATTCATCAAAGGCTCGAAAATCGGGAAAGACGTGGTGATGGGCGCGGCATCATCCACGGTGACGGGTTTCTGTGCCGCCATCCCCATGACCAGAAACGCCATGGCGATCCGGTGGTCCAGACGGCTGGCAACCGTCACACCGCCCGGCACATGGCCATGGCCCAACCCCGTGACGCGCCACCAATCGGGGCCTTCGTCCACAGTGACACCGGCAGCCCGCAGCCCCTGCGCCATGGCGTCGATCCGGTCGCTTTCCTTGACGCGGAGTTCCTTGACGCCGGGCATGTCGGTCACGCCTTGGGCAAAGGCCGCGACCACGGACAGGACCGGATATTCATCAATCATGCTGGCCGCACGGTCTGCCGGCACGGTAATCCCGCGCAGGTCGGGGGAATAGCGCGCACGCAGATCGGCCACAGGCTCGCCGCCCTCGCTGCGCAGGTTCTCGAAGGTCAGATCCGCGCCCATTTCCTGCAAAGTGGTAAACAGGCCCGCGCGGGTCGGGTTCAGGCCGATATTGGGGACCAGCACATCCGACCCGGGCACGATCAAGGCCGCACAGACTGGAAAGGCGGCGGATGACGGATCACGCGGCACCACAATATCCTGCGGCTGCAATTCGGGCTGGCCGGTCAGGGTGATGACGCGGCCTTCATCGGTATCTTCGACCGTCAGGGTCGCACCGAAACCCTGCAACATGCGCTCGGTATGGTCGCGTGTCGCTTCCTTCTCGATCACGACGGTCTGGCCGGGGGCATTCAGCCCCGCCAGCAGCACGGCGGATTTGACCTGCGCCGACGGCACCGGCACGACATAGCGGACAGGCACGGGGTCTGCCGCACCCACCAGCGTCATCGGCAACCGCCCGCCCGCGCGACCAACAGATCGCGCGCCGAACAGCGCCAAAGGATCAGTCACGCGGCCCATCGGACGGCCGTTCAAGGATGCATCGCCTGTAAAGGTCACCGTGATCGGCGTTGTAGCCATGGCCCCCATGATCAGCCGGACACCGGTGCCGGAATTGCCGCAATCGATCACCTGATCGGGTTCGGCAAAACCGCCCACACCCACCCCGCGGACCGACCATTCGCCACCGCCATGGTCGGTCACTTCGGCACCAAAGGCGCGCATGGCCTTGGCGGTATCCAGCACATCATCGCCTTCCAGCAGGCCGGTGATGCGGGTCTCGCCAATACACATCGCGCCCAAAATCAAGGACCGGTGCGAAATCGACTTGTCGCCCGGCACATGCGCCTGCCCCTGCAAGGGGCCACAGGCGCTGGACATCATCGGAATGGGGGTCGCGTGGGATGACATGAAAACTTCCTCGGTATGTGCGCCCCCTGATACCGCAGTGCATTGCGGGGGTCCATCGCACCCCTGCATCTTCCGAGCACAAATATCCCCGCCGGAGGCTTAAAAGTTCTTAAACCCTGACAAAAGTCAGGTAATGCGGCACACGGCCTTCGCGCAAAGCCTTTTGTTCATAGCGCGTCGAAATCCAGTCAGCCCAAGGCTTGCGCCAATCGGCAGGGGTTTCAGCCAGCCAGTCAAAGCCTTGGCACGGCACTTCTTCCAGCGTCTGGCGGACATAATCGGGAATATCGGTGGCCACGCGCAGCACAGCCCCCGGTTTCATCACGCGGTGCAGCGGCGCCAGATGTTCCGGCGTCACGAACCGGCGGCGATGGTGGCGTTTCTTGGGCCAGGGATCGGGATAGTTCAGGAAAGCGCGCGAAATCGACTGCGCAGGCAGCACATCGAACAGATCGCGGACATCACCGGGATGCACGGCAAGGTTATCAACCCCGGCCTTGCGGATCTTGCCCAAAAGCATGGCGACACCATTGATGAAAGGCTCCGCCCCGATGATCCCGATCTCGGGATAGCTCTGCGCCATATGCACCAGATGTTCGCCGCCGCCGAAACCGATTTCGAGCCAGATATCCTTGCCCGAGAAAAGCGTCTCCAGATCAAGGGGTTTGCGGTCGGGGTTGGCCTCCCAGCTGACCGGACCGGGCGACAGCGGCTCTAGATCATTGTCCAGATAATCATGCTGGCTTGCGCGGATCGTCTTGCCGCGAAAGCGGCCATAGAAATTGCGCCATGGCGCGCCGGAAGGATGTTGTGTCTTGGTCATGCGGCGGCATGTAGCAATCCCGCCGCCGCATGGCAATCGGCGTAAGGTGGATCATGATCCACCTTACCTTTACACAGCGCGGCGCAGGGCCTCGACCAGATCGGTCTTTTCCCAACTGAACCCGCCATCAGCCTCGGGCGCGCGCCCGAAATGGCCATAGGCGGCAGTGCGGGCATAGATCGGCCGGTTCAGCTGCAGATGTTCGCGGATGCCGCGGGGCGTCAGATCCATGACCTGTGCCACCGCACGTTCGATCGCAACCGGATCAACCTCGCCCGTGCCATGCGTATCGGCATAGATCGACAAAGGCTGCGCCACGCCGATCGCATAGCTCAGCTGGATCGTGCAGCGGTCTGCCATGCCGGCGGCAACCACATTCTTGGCCAGATAGCGCGCGGCATAGGCGGCGGACCGGTCCACCTTGGTCGGGTCCTTGCCGGAAAACGCGCCGCCGCCATGCGGGGCGGCACCGCCATAGGTGTCCACGATGATCTTGCGCCCGGTCAGACCGGCATCGCCATCAGGGCCGCCGATCACGAAGGTGCCGGTCGGGTTGACCCACCATTTGGTGGCCTCGGTGATGAAACCTGCGGGCAGGACCTCGCGGATATAGGGTTCCACGATGGCGCGGATATCGGCGCTGGTCTGGCTTTCGAACTGATGCTGGGTGGACAGCACGATGGATGTCACCTCGACCGGTTTGCCGCCCTCATACCGGACCGAGACCTGGCTTTTCGCATCGGGGCGCAGGGTCGGTTCCTGACCCGATTTGCGCACCTCGGCCAGACGGCGCAGGATGGCATGGGCATATTGGATCGGCGCAGGCATCAGCGCGTCGGTCTCGGTGGTGGCATAGCCGAACATGATGCCCTGATCGCCCGCGCCTTCATCCTTGCCCTCGGCGGCATCGACGCCTTGGGCGATATGGGCGGACTGGCCGTGCAACAGGTTCGTGATCTCGCAGGTGGCGTGGTGGAATGCGTCCTGCTCATAGCCGATATCCTTGATCGCATCGCGTGCGATCCCTTCGATCCGGCCCATGAATGCGGTCAGGCGGGACTTGTCGGTCAACCCGACCTCACCGCCGATGACAACACGGTTGGTGGTGGCAAAGGTTTCACAGGCGACCCGCGCCTGCGGTTCCTCGGCCAGGAAGGCATCCAGCACCGCGTCGGAAATGCGGTCGCAAACCTTGTCAGGATGCCCCTCGGAAACGGATTCCGAGGTGAAAATATAGTCTTGTCTTGCCATGGGGACGTGCTCCGATATGAAAAACCTGTCACGCCAGGAAGCCGTTGTGACAGAACCAACCACCCGTCTAGGGGGTGGCGATGCAAGCGTCAATCGCTATCGCGTTTACGGTTAACGGCGCAGATCGCGATGCCCAGCAGCAGCAACAGCCCGACCGGCCAATCACCCAGAGCCGTATAGGGCGGGGCAGCGCGCACCGCGGGCAATGGTGCATCCAGCGCGCCATCCACGCCCAGCGGCAGCGCCGCGGTGATCCTGCCCTGCGCATCGATCATCGCGGATATGCCGGTATTGCCCACACGCACCATCGGCAAGCCCTGTTCGATGGCGCGCAGCCGCGCTTGGGCCAGGTGCTGATGCGGGCCTGCCGCCTGCCCGAACCAGCCGTCATTAGTGATCAAAAGCAACAGACGCGGCCGGTCAGGGCCGGTCACGATTTCCTCGGCAAAGATGCCTTCGTAGCAGATCAACGGCACGGCCAGCCCGATCCCGGGGATCGCAATCGGCCCCGGCAGCGCGCCTGCGGCAAATCCGCCACCGTCGGTCGTGGCCAGCCCGCGAATACCGAACCGCCCCAGCACATCGCCAAACGGGATATATTCACCGAAGGGCACCAGATGCTGCTTGTCATAGGTCGCAGTGATCCGGCCGCCCTGTTCCATCACGACCAGCGCATTGTAAAACCGCCCCGCACCATCGACCCGCTGGACCCCGAACACCAGCGGCGCACCGCGCGCGGCCTCGTCCAGCAGGCGCAGGTCGTCGATGATCTCGTTCAGCAGATAAGGCACCGCCGTTTCGGGCCAGACGATCAGATCGGGCCGGTCGCCCTGGCCTGACAAGGCGACCAGCCGGTTGACGAATTGGTCGCGATAGATCGCATCCCATTTTTGATGCTGCGGCGCATTGGGCTGGACCAGCCGCACGATCGGCGCATCCGCGGCGATCTGGGGCGCAGCTCCGGGGCGCAGCACGGCCACCACCAGCAGCAGCGCCAGCAATGTCGCCGCCCCCGACCGCCACGCAGGCCGCACGATCCGCGCCACGGCCAGCGCCGCGACCAGCGTGATCCCTGTCAGCAGATGCGGCCCGCCAATGGCGCTGGCCTGCGCCATCCATGTCGGCACCCAGATATGCCCCAACAGCGCCCAAGGAAATCCGGTCAGCACCAGTGACCGCGCCATTTCAGCCGCCACCAGCAGCAAGGCCAGCATCAGCTGGCTGCGCGGCGCGATCCGTGTGGCGATCCAGCCTGCGACAGCCCAGAACAGCGCCGCGCCACAGGCCATGAAAACCAGCGCGAAAGGGGCCATCCAGCCATGGCGGGCGGCATCGACCAGAAACGGCTCGACGATCCAGCGCAGCGCAAAGGCGAAATAGCCAAGACCGAAAAACCAGACCCGCCATGCCGCGATACGCGGGCTGGCAAGGTCACGGTGCAACACCAGCAGCACGGCCAGTGCGGCGATGGTCGCAGGCCACAGGTCCAGCGGGGCCTGCCCCAGCGCCGCACCCACGCCCAGCGCGAAAAGCACGCCAAAGCGCGCCCAGCGCGGCAGGCTGTCAAGCATCGCGGGTGGTGTTCAGACGCACGCGCAGCCGCTTGATCCGGCGCGGATCGGCATCGACAACTTCAAATTCGGGGCCATCGGGGTGCTGGATCACTTCGCCGCGCGCGGGCAGATGGCCCGACAGCATGGTCACCAGACCGCCCAGAGTGTCGATCTCTTCCTCGTCGATATCGTCGTGGTTGGTCAGGTTCATCCCGATCTCGGCCTCGAAATCCTCCAGATCGGTGCGGGCCTGCGCCAGATAGACACCGGGTTTTTCCATGATCCAGCTTTTCGCCTCGGCGATATCGTGTTCATCCTCGATCTCGCCCACGACCTGTTCGATCAGATCCTCGATCGTCAGCAGGCCATCCGTGCCCCCGTATTCGTCGATCACCAAGGCCATGTGGATACGTTCCGCCTGCATCTTTTGCAGCAGCACGCCCAGCGGCATCGAGGGCGGCACGAACAGCAAGGGGCGCAGCATGTCGCGCAGGTCAAGATCGGCATTGCCGCCGTTGAACCCGTAACGCAGCGCGAAATCCTTGAGATTGGCGATACCGACGGGTGTGTCCAGCGTGGTGTCATAGACCGGCAGGCGGGTCATGCCGCTGTCGCGGAAGGTCTTTACCAGATCATCCTTGCTGATGGTCAGCGGCACCGCGACGATGTCGGTCTTTGGCACCGCCACATCTTCGACCCGCATCCGGCGCAGATTCAGCATGCCCAGCACGGTCGGTTCGGGGGCTGACACGCTTTGCGCTGTTTCGCCGGTTGCGCCATTCGTTGCCTTGGGCCTGAAACCCAGCCCAAGACGGGCCAGCAGGCCCGGTCGTTCTTCTGTCTGGTTCTGCGGCGCGCTTTGCGCTGCGCTAGAAGAACCGTCGCCCTGATCGCCCATTGTGTCCTTATCCGTGGGGCGGTTTGCCCCGTTCAGTCCCTATATGGGTTATCAACACCCATCTTGCCAAGTATCTCGACCTCTAAACCCTCCATCAGGGTGGCATCAAGGTCACGCTCGTGATCAAAGCCCAGCAGATGCAGGGTGCCATGCACCAAAAGATGCAGACAATGATGAATAAATTGTAACCCTGCGGCCTCTGCCTCGCGCAGGCAGGTATCATAGGCGATGGCGATATCGCCCAGTTCGGCATCCATCACAGGGTCAGGGGCCAGCGGCATTTCGCCGGCCACGGCGGGGGCGCGTGCATCCGACGGCCAGCTGAGCACATTGGTCGGCACCGGTTTGCCGCGAAAATCCGCATTCAGCGTGGCGATGCGGGCATCGTCACAGGCCAGCAGCGCGATCTCGAACATGGATGGTTCCAGCCCCAGCCGGTCAAGCACCGCATCACTGGCCTGTTGGGCCAGCGCGTCGATATCCACCGCCGCCCAACGCGCGTCTTCAACCACGACATCGACGCTCACTTGGGATCGTCCGCCTCATAGGCTTCGATGATCGCGGCGACCAGCGGGTGGCGCACCACGTCTTTCGATGTGAAATAGTTAAAGCTGATCTTGGGGATATGTTTCAGCAGGCGTTCGGCATCCCACAGGCCCGAATTGACGCCGCGCGGCAAATCGATCTGCGTGCGGTCGCCGGTGATCACCATGCGCGAGCCTTGCCCCAGTCGGGTCAGGAACATCTTCATCTGCATGGTGGTGGCATTCTGCGCCTCGTCCAGCACGACAAAGGCATTCGACAGCGTGCGCCCGCGCATGAAGGCCAAAGGCGCGATCTCGATCACCTTTTCCTCCATCATCTTGGCGGCCTGTTTGCCCGGCAGAAAATCGTTCAGCGCGTCATACAATGGCTGCATGTAAGGATCGACCTTGTCCTTCATATCGCCGGGCAGATAGCCCAGTTTCTCGCCCGCCTCGACCGCGGGGCGCGACAGGATGATCTTGTCGACATGGCCGTTGATCAGCATGTTCACACCGACAGCGACCGCCAGATAGGTCTTGCCGGTACCCGCAGGCCCGATGCCAAAGGCCATTTCATGATCGAACAACGCCTTGACATAGGCTTTTTGCGCCTCGGTGCGGGGTTCGACCAGCTTTTTGCGGGTCTTGACCTCGACCCGTGCAATCTCGCCTTTGAACAATTCGATCTGATCGACAGGTCCGGGCGCACCGGCAGGCCCCATGCGCAATTCGCGGTCGATATCGCCAGCCTCAAGCGAGCGGCCCTGTTCGAGCCGTTGGTACAAAGATTTCAGGACTTCGAGCGCGTCCTGACGCGGCCCCTGTTCGCCGATCACCGCCAACAGGTTGCCACGGCGCAGGATCTGCACGCTCAGCTTGTCCTCGATGGTGGTCAGGTTGCGGTCATATTCACCGCACAGGTCGATCAACAAAAAGTTGTCGGGGAATTCCAGAACGGATTCAGTGATGTCGTCAGCGGGCGGGATCAATGCACCAGTGGCCAAACAGCTCTCCTTTGAGTCTCGATACAGCTATCGTGGCAAGTCGCACCGCAAGGCGCAAGGCGGCAGTTGGGATTGGGACAATAAAGTTGCGCAAACACCGCGTAAGGTGGGTCAAGACCCACCCTACCCGATCAATTCACCCTTGAGCGAATTGGCGCTGTCCTGCACGATGCGCACGCGGCGCACCTGCCCCAGCACCGTGGCGGGGGCATCGGCATAGACGGCGTGCAGGTAATCCGATTTGCCGATCATCTGGCCCGCCTCGCGGCCAGCCTTTTCGAATAAAACCTTGACCTCGCGGCCGATCATGCTGGCCTGGGTCTGTTGTTGCTGGTCGCGCAGCAGAGCCTGCAGGCGCTGCAGCCGTTCGTTCATGACATCATCGGGCAGTTGCGGTTTCTCGGCAGCCGGCGTGCCGGGGCGGGTGGAATATTTGAACGAATAGGCCTGCCCGTAATGCACATCGCGCACCAGTTGCAGCGTGTCCTCGAAATCCTGATCCGTCTCGCCGGGGAAACCCACGATGAAATCGCCTGACAGCAGGATATCGGGGCGCGCGGCACGGATACGGTCGATCAAGCGCAGGTATTCCGCTGCCGTGTGCTTGCGGTTCATCGCCCTGAGGATACGGTCAGACCCCGATTGCACCGGCAGATGCAGATAGGGCATCAGTTTTTCACAGGTGCCATGCGCGTCGATCAGCGCCTGATCCATGTCATTGGGATGGCTGGTGGTGAAGCGGATACGTTTCAGCCCGTCGATCTCTGCCAAGGCCCAGATCAGGCCCGCCAGCCCGCGCTCATGCCCGTGATAGGCGTTCACGTTCTGGCCCAGCAGCGTCAGTTCGCGCACGCCCGCATCGACCAGTTCACGCGCCTCGCGCAGGATACGGTCGGCGGGGCGCGAGACTTCGGCCCCGCGGGTATAGGGCACGACGCAGAAGGCGCAGAATTTGTCGCAGCCTTCCTGCACGGTCAGAAAGGCGGTCGGGCCGCGTTTGGCCTTTGATCGTGTCTTCAGCGTCTCGAATTTGTCATCATCGGGAAAATCGGTGTCGAGCGCCTTGGCACCCCCCTGCACCGCCGCGTCCATCGCAGGCAGACGGTGATAGCTTTGCGGCCCAACGACCAGATCGACCATCGGCTGGCGGCGCATGATCTCTGCCCCCTCGGCCTGTGCCACGCAGCCTGCCACGCCGATTTTCAGATCGGGTTTCGCGTCTTTCAGCACCTTCATGCGGCCCAGTTCGGAATAGACCTTTTCCGCCGCCTTTTCACGGATATGGCAGGTGTTCAGCAGGATCATATCCGCGTCTTCGGCATGGTCGGTCTGCACATAGCCCTGCCCGCCCAGCGCCTCCGCCATGCGTTCGCTGTCATAGACGTTCATCTGGCAGCCATAGGTCTTGATAAAGAGCTTTTTGGGCGCAGTCATGGGTTCGATCCGGTGCTGAGGTTGCGGGGGTTCTAGCGGCTTGGGGCTTTGCTTGCAATGCGGCGCGATCTGGCACAATTTGCGCGTGTCTTTCACGGATGCCCGCCGCCCATGCATTACCCCAACCTGTCCGCCCTGACCGCCGATAAAACGCGCGCCCTGTCCAAAGGGCCTGTCTGCCTGATCCTGATCGAAGATCAGGTCGCGGTAGAGCAAACGATCCGGCATCATGCCGCACTTGGCTTTCGCACGCTGATCGCGTTTTGCGATCCGGCCATCGTGCTGCCTGCGGATGTCGCACTGCACCGCGTCGATCATGACGTGACCCAGCCAGAGGCCCTGCCTCAGATCATCAACACCATTAGCGCAGCCGCGCGTGGTGCGTGGATATACTACTGCTATAACGCCGAATTCCTGTTCTTTCCCTTCAGCGCGGATCGCAATCTGCGCGAGATGCTGACCTTCGTGACCGAAGAACGGCGCGACAGCGTGATGACCCATGTGATCGACCTTTATGCACGCGATCTGACCGCCCATCCCGATGCAGTGGACCTGGAAGAGGCATGGTTCGACAGCGCAGGCTATTTTGCGATCCCGCGGCGTGATCCGGCGGGTGCTGTGGTTGACCGGCAGGTGGATATCTGCGGCGGCCTGCGCTGGCGGTTTGAGGACCATGTCCCGCCCGCACGCCGCAGGCTGGACCGTGTCGCCCTGTTCCGCGCGGCCAAGGGCGCGGTCATGGGGCCGGATCACCGGTTCAGCGATCCCGAATACAATACCTATGCCTGCCCATGGCACCACAGCGTGACCGCTGCCATCTGTTCGTTCCGCGCGGCCAAGGCTTTGCGGCGCAACCCCGGCAGCCGCGATGCGATAGCCACGTTTCACTGGCCAAAATCGGTGCGTTTTACATGGCAGGCGCAGCAATTGCTGGATCTGGGGATGATGGAGCCCGGGCAATGGTTTTAAGCGTCGCGCCTTTGTCGTGATGCCATGACGCATAGGGCCAGTCGGTCGCGCGGCGCACCAGCCCTGCGCGAACGGGGGCCGTGGTGATCAGATGCAGATGCAGCGCAAAATCGCCCTCATCCCGGATCACATGTTCCCAGAACCGGCGCTGCCAGATGCCTTTTTCGCCACGGCGTTTCTGCACCGCGGTCAGATTGTCAGGCACAGGCAGATGCCGCGAAAAGGTGGATTTGATCATCCGCCAGCGCCCCGAAAAATCGGCATCACCCGCAGGCAATGTCCAGATCATGTGGAGTTCGGCAGGCAGGATCACGGCCGCATCGATACGGAACGGCGCTTGTTTGCGGCACAGGCGCACCGCATCGCGCAGCAGGCCGATCCGTGCGGTCAGCAGGTCGGACCGCTGATCCTGCAAACGGACGGTAAAGAAATAGGTCCCGCCGGGGACATAGCGCCGGATATACTGTGACATCCAGTCAGCTTGGGGCAGAATGGTTAATTCATTGTGTAGGGTGGATTGAAATCCACCTTACTTGCGGCGCAGCCGGATCACGACATCGACCGATGCAATCTCGGCCCCAGCGGGCGCATGCGGCAGGCGGCGGATTTCCAGCTGGTCGGCGGGGGCATCCGTCAGGCTGGCCGTGTCTTCCCAATAGAAATGCGGATGATCGGTCATATTGGTGTCGAAATAGCTTTTCGAGCCATCGACCGTGATCTCGCGCATCAGGCCGGCATCGCAAAAGGCGCGCAGGGTGTTGTAGACGGTCGCCAGCGACACCTTTTCGCCCGCGGCACTGGCGGCATCGAACAGGCTTTCGGCGGTGACATGGCGGTTCTGCCCGTCGCCCACCAGCAGGTCAGCCAGCGTCAGCCGCTGCCGCGTCGGGCGCAAGCCTGCGCCTGCCAGCCAGTCGGTTCCGCGGTGGTTGTCCATGTCTTTCATCAGGCCTGTCCCTTGTCTCGCCCCTAATATGGGAGGAAACCCGTGAAAATCAAATGAAAAGACGCAGCCGCGCCCTTGGTCTTGCCCTTGTGGATCGCGGGATGCTAGTCATCACCACAACATTGCAACCCAGAACGAGACCCCCGCCATGGCCGATTTCTCCACCAGTTTCGACAAAGAAGCCCTTTTGCAATGCGCCCGTGGCGAATTGTTCGGCCCCGGCAATGCGCAACTGCCCGCGCCGCCGATGCTGATGATGGACCGGATCACCGCCATTTCGGGCGACGGCGGCTTGCACGGCAAGGGCCATGTGGTGGCCGAATTCGACATCACGCCGGACCTGTGGTTCTTTGACTGCCATTTTCCGGGCAACCCGATCATGCCGGGCTGTCTGGGGCTCGATGGCCTGTGGCAGCTGACGGGGTTCAACCTTGGCTGGCGCGGCTGGCAAGGGCGCGGCTATGCTTTGGGCGTGGGCGAGGTCAAGCTGACCGGCATGGTCCGCCCCGACCGCAAGATGCTGACCTACAAGGTCGATTTCACGAAAGCCCTGCAAACCCGCCGCCTGACGATGGGCGTGGCCAACGGCATCGTCGAGGCCGACGGCGAGGTGATCTATCAGGTGACGGATATGAAGGTGGCGCTGAGCGAGAGTTGAGGGGGGAGGTGATTGGCCCATTGCTGACATTTAGTAAATGGCTGACTGCTGCGGCGCAGCATCTCCAAACTCGTCATCCGTCTATGTTGCAGGATTATAATTAAAACAGCTTCGGTAGAGCATATTAACCAACATCCAAAGTCATTTTTGCGTGTAGAATTACATCCGAAGATTGGCAGCCCAACACAATCAGACTTCAGCTAAGCGTCCAGCAAGCGATTTGCCGATACGATTTTCCACAAAGTCGATCAATACCTGACTGTCGACGGACATCACGACATTGAAAAACAAAAGCTTTGCTTGTCGAAATGTATGTTTAACCCTACCGCCATTTTTTGCATTCTCTCTGCCAGCATATCACGCCTGACACGGGCAAAATAGGTCCGGACCGGAATAAGATGAATATCTCCAAAACCATCCACACAGAAGAACCCTTCAATACCATTTCGTTTTCCAAGAACGATATTTTGCGCGCTAACATCATTTGTTGGCATGTTAAATCGTAGCAGAAGGTCAACAAAGTTGTTCATCATCTCCATTTTTTCAGCTGATATGCCGGTGGTCTGATGTAAATTCGCCAATGTTGGCCCAATATTGACACCGTCGAGTGTAATCTTTTCCGAAATCTGGACCACCCCAATGTTTGACTGCGCAAAACCATAAATCTTGCTGATCGGCAGTTTGTCCAGATCATCATACGCGGCAAGACAGGTGTCCACATAAGCACGGTATTCTTTCTTGATGATCCGTTTCGTGCTCTCTGGAAACCTACGTAGCATCCATCCTTTTAACCCTGATTTATGTTCTAGTTCCTCACCTTTCTTTTGTCGCTTGAAAACAAAATTGGGATAGTTCAGATGCCTGTAAACAAACCGCTCACCTCCTTCAGAAACAAGATCAGCAGGGCCAAAGGTGAGGCCAGAAAAATCCAACTGGTTCATTCTTACCATTCTTTTTATAGTCCTCTGCTCTGCAACAAAACGTCTACAGTTCTGCCTTTATTACGATATTTTTACTTGCTTGGCTTCATCGGCATGAAAAATCAATCAGATATCCAATAGAAGTTCATCACCCTTGACTGGTGCAAGGCGTGACTTTGCGCTCTGCGTTCGCGCAACACCTTAATTGCTGCGTCTTCATCACCCAGTAAAGGCGGTTTCATGGCTCCGCGTCAATGTCCGCTCTCCGTCCCCCCCCTCCCCCACTTGCCCCGCACCCTCCTCTCCCCTACACACAACCAAAGCCAGTTAGGGAGGCCGCATGCGCCGTGTTGTCATCACCGGGTTGGGGATCGTCTCGCCCATCGGGAATAATGCCACCGAAGTCACCGCCGCGCTGAAGGCCGGCACGTCCGGCATCGTCGCAAGCGCGGAAATGGCCGAACACGGCTTTCGCAGCCGCGTGGCCGGCACGCTCAAGATCGACGTGGCCGATCATGTGGACAAGCGCACGTTGCGCTTCATGGGCCCCGGTGCCGCCTATGCCCATATCGCGATGGGCCAGGCGATTGCCGATGCAGGGCTGACGCCTGACCAGATCGTCAACCCGATGACCGGCCTGATCGCAGGGTCGGGGGGGCCGTCGACCTCGGCCATGTTCGCCGCCCATAACGTCGTGACCGAAACGGGCGCGACCAAGCGCATCGGGCCTTTTGCGGTACCCAAATGCATGTCCTCGACCATCAGCGCGAATCTGGCGACGGCGCATCAGATCAAGGGGATGAATTTCTCGATCACCTCGGCCTGTTCGACGTCCCTGCATTGCATCGGCATGGCCGCACAGCAGGTCGCACTCGGCACGCAGGACATCATGTTCGCAGGCGGCGGCGAGGAATTGGACTGGACCCTGTCCTGCCTGTTCGACGCGATGGGCGCGATGTCGTCGAAATACAACGACACGCCAACCCGCGCGAGCCGGGCCTTCGACGCAGGCCGCGACGGTTTCGTGATCGCAGGCGGCGGCGCGATACTGGTGCTGGAAACGCTGGACGGCGCCTTGGCGCGCGGCGCGAAGATTTACGCCGAGGTGACCGGTTTCGCGGCGACATCCGACGGGGCCGACATGGTCGCTCCCTCCGGCGAAGGCGGCGAACGCGCGATGCGCGGCGCGCTGCGCACCCTGCCAGAGGGGCGCAACATCAGCTATATCAACGCGCATGGTACATCGACCCCCGTGGGCGACGTGGGCGAAGTCGAGGCCGTGCGCCGCGTCTTTGGCCGCGGTACGACCCCACCGATCAGTTCCACAAAATCCATGACCGGCCACAGCCAGGGCGCGACAGGCGCACAAGAAGCAATCTATTGCCTGCTCATGTTGCAGGACGATTTCATCGCCCCGTCGATCAACGTGGAAACGCTGGACCCCGCGCTTCATCCGGCGGAAATTGCGACGGTGCGCGTGGACAATGCGGGGCTGGACACGGTGATGACCAATTCCTTCGGCTTTGGCGGGACCAACGGGTCGATGCTTTTGTCAAAATATCAAGGGTAAGACGATGACGATCACATTGCAGGGCAAACGCGGGCTGATCATGGGCGTCGCCAATGAACGGTCCATCGCCTGGGGGATCGCCAAGGCGATGGCCGATGCGGGCGCGGAACTGGCGTTTTCCTATCAGGGCGAGGCGTTCGGCAAAAGGCTGGAACCGCTGGCGCAATCTGTCGGCTCTACCATGATGGTCGATGTCGATGTGACAGACGAAGCCAGCATGGACGCCGCCTTTGCGATGATCAAAGACACTTGGGGCACGCTGGATTTCGTCGTCCATGCCATCGCTTTTTCCGACAAGAATGAATTGGCAGGCCGGATCATCGACACGAGCCGCGAGAATTTCAAAAACTCGCTGACGATTTCGTGCTATTCGTTCATCGACGTGGCCAAACGGGCCTCCGACCTGATGCCCGACGGCGGCACCTTGCTCACGCTGACCTATCAAGGGTCCAACCGCGTCACCCCGTTCTATAACGTGATGGGCGTGGCCAAGGCCGCACTGGAATCCGCCACCCGCTATCTGGCCAACGACCTTGGCCCCCAAGGCATCCGCGTCAACGCGATCAGCCCCGGCCCGATGAAGACACTGGCCGGTGCCGCCATCGGCGGGGCGCGCAAAACCTACAAACACACGGAAATGAACACCCCCCTGCGCGCGAATGCCACGCTGGAGGCCGTGGGCGGCACCGCCGTCTATCTTGCCTCGGACGCAGGGGCCTGCACCACAGGCGAGATCATCCGCGTCGATGGGGGTTTCCACGTGTTAGGAATGCCACAGCCCGACCATCTGGTCTGACCTGCACCTTCTTATTTCCCCAAATACTCGCGGGGGTATGGGGGCGGCGCCCCCATATCCGCCCCGGACTTGATCCGGGGCCTCTTCTCCGCGGGCTCAGGCGGCCTTGATCGCCACGACTTCGACTGCGAAGGTCAGATCCTTGCCCGCCAGCGGGTGGTTGGCATCCAGCATCACCTCGGTCTCGGTCACGTCTGCAACAGTCACCGGCACCACCTGCCCCTGCGGGGTCTGCATCTGCAACTGTGTGCCGGGGTCAAGCGGGATATCGGCGGGGATGTTGTCGCGCGGGACGGCCTGCTGCGCATCGGGGTTATGCGCGCCGTAAGCGTCTTCGCAAGGAACTTGGACGGTCTTTTTCTCGCCCACAGTCATGCCGGGGATCGCGGCATCAAGGCCCGGGATGATCTGGCCGGAGCCGATCACGAATTCCAGCGGATCGCGCCCCGCAGAGCTGTCGAATGTCACCCCGTCCTGCAGGGTGCCGGTGTAATGGATCTGGACGGTATCGCCCGCTTTGGCCTGTGTCATCGCGTCTTTCCTTTCGTTTTCTCAATAAATCGCACAACCTACCTAGGAAGGCCGGTCCCTGATTGCAAACCGCTTTGCCCCTTTCCGCCGCCGCGCCGCCGTGCTTAGGTCGCGCCAAGGGGGCTCTCATGCCGATCACGACCTGTGTTTTCGATGCCTATGGCACGTTGTTTGACGTCAATGCCGCGGCGGCCAAGGCTGCGGATGATCCGGCCTATCCGGCATTGGCGGCGGTCTGGCCCGCGCTGGCCCGCGACTGGCGGCGCAAGCAGCTGGAATATACATGGCTGCGCGCCGTGGCGGACCGGCATTGCGATTTCTGGCAGGTCACGCAGGACGGGCTGGACTGGGCGCTCGCGGCGCAGGGGCTGGACGATTCCGCACTGCGCGCCCGTCTGCTGGCGCTTTATCGCCAGCTGCCCACCTATCCAGAGGTGCCTGCCATGCTGGCCGCCCTCAAGGCACGCGGGCTGACCACCGCAATCCTGTCGAACGGATCGCCCGATATGCTGGAGGCCGCCGTTGCATCGGCGGGGATCGCGTCGCAGCTTGATGCCATCCTGAGCGTCGAGGCCGTACGCGTCTTCAAACCACATGACCGCGTCTATGATCTGGTCGGCGCGCAGTTCGGCTGTGCCAAGGATCAGGTGCTGTTCGTCTCCTCCAACGGCTGGGATGCGGCGGGGGCTGCGGGTTACGGGTTTCGCACAATCTGGGTCAACCGGGCCGGCGATCCGCCAGACAGGCTCTATGCCCAGCCGCACCATACCTTGCCCGATCTTGTCACCATTGCGGAGCTTGTCTGATGCCCCGTTTCACCACGCCTGACGGCACAGGGCTGCATTACACCGACGCAGGCTCCGGTCTGCCGGTGATCGCGCTGGCGGGGCTGACGCGCAACGGCGCGGATTTCGACCATGTTGCCCCGCATCTGCCCGTCCGCCTGATCCGGCCCGATTATCGCGGGCGCGGGCAATCGGACCGGGCCGATCCCGCGACCTACACCATTGCGCATGAAGCCGCCGACGTGCTGGCCCTGATGGATCATCTGGGGCTGGACCGTGCTGCGATCCTCGGCACCTCGCGCGGGGGGCTGATCGCGATGCTGCTGGCCGCGACCGCCAAGGACCGGCTGATCGGGGTCGCGCTGAACGATATCGGGCCAGAGATCGCGCCCGCTGGTCTGGCCGTGATCAAAGAGTATATCGGCCGCAACCCGCCGCAGAAAACCTATGCCGCGGCGGCAGAGGCGCGCGCCAAGCTGTGGACCCATTTCGCGGATGTCCCGATGGGCCGCTGGCTGGCCGAGGTGCAGGCGCATTACGCGCAAACCCCCGACGGGCTGGTGGTCCGCTATGACCCGCGCCTGCGCGATGCGGTGCTGGCGGCGGGCGCGCAGACGGTGCCGGACCTGTGGCCCTTGTTCGACGCGTTGCAGGGCCTACCGCTGGCCTTGATCCGGGGGGCGAATTCGGACCTTCTGACCGTGCAGACGGCGGATGAAATGGCCCGCCGCCGCCCCGACATGATCCGCGCCGATGTGCCGGGGCGCGGGCATGTGCCGTTTCTGGATGAACCACAGGCGCTGGACGCGCTGCATGCATGGCTGGAGAGAATGCAATGAATATCGAGATGATCCGCGCTGCGGCCCAAAGGCTTGCAGGCCATGCGCGGCGCACGCCGATCCTGACCTCGCCGTTTCTGGATGCCATCGCGGGGCGGCGCGTGTTTGTGAAGGCCGAATGCCTGCAACATACCGGATCGTTCAAGTTCCGGGGGGGCTGGTCCGCCGTGTCGGCCTTGCGGCCCGCCGCGCTGCAAAAGGGGGTCATCGCCTTTTCCAGCGGCAACCATGCCCAAGGCGTGGCTTTGGCCGCGCGCAGCCATGGCGCGCCTGCTGTCATCATCATGCCCGCTGATGCGCCCGCGGTGAAGATCGCCAATACCCGCGCCTTGGGGGCCGAGGTCGTGCTGTACGACCGCGCGACCGAGGATCGTGACGAAATCGGTGACAGGCTGGCCGCCGCACGCGGACTGACGCTGATCAAACCCTTCGACGAACCGCTGGTGATCGCGGGCCAAGGCACCTGCGGGCTGGAAATCGCGGCCGAGATGACGGCGCTTGGCGTGGCCCGCGCCGATGTGATGGTCTGTTGCGGCGGGGGCGGGCTGACCTCCGGCATTGCGCTGGCGTTGGCCGCCGATGCGCCCGGCCTGCGCGCGCGGCCTGTCGAACCCGAAGGCTTTGATGATGCGACACGGTCATTGGCCAGTGGCCGGATCGAACGCAACGCGCGGCTGTCAGGCTCGCTTTGCGATGCGATCATCACACCGCAGCCGGGCAACCTGACCTTTCCGATCATGCAGGACCATTGCGGGCCGGGCGTGGTGGTGACCGAGGATCAGGCCTTGCAGGCGATGGCGCTGGCCTTTGACCGGCTGAAAATCGTGTTGGAACCGGGCGGCGCGGTGGCGCTGGCGGCGGCACTGTTCCATCCGGGTGCCAGCGAAGGTGATGCGGTGATCGCGGTCGCCACGGGCGGCAATGTCGATCCTGCCGTCTTTCTCAAAGCTTTGGCCTGATGCAGATCATCCGCGACGGCGTCGCGCTGGATTATGACGTGACAGGGCCGGATGACGGCGCGCCTGTGGTCTTTGCCAATGCGCTGGGAACAACGCGGGCAATCTGGGATCAGGTCGCAGCCCTCCTGCCCGCAGGTCTGCGGATCATCCGCTATGACATGCGCGGGCATGGCGCGTCGGATGCGCCGGATGGCCCCTATAGCATGGGCCAGCTGGTCAGCGATGCCGAGGCGGTTTGCGATGCCGCAGGTGTGCGCGATGCCATGTTCGTCGGCCTGTCGGTCGGCGGGATGGTGGCGCAGGGGCTTGCGGTCAAACGCCCCGACCTGATCCGCGCGCTGGTGTTGTCCAACACCGCCGCCAAGATCGGCAACCCGAAACTCTGGCAAGACAGGATCGATACGGTGCGCGCCAAGGGGCTGACGGCCCTGTCGGACGCCGTGCTGCAACGCTGGTTCGCGCGGGGGTTCTATGGCACCCCCGCGATGCAGCCATGGCGCGCGATGCTGGAAAGCACGCCTGTTGCGGGCTATACCGGCACCTGTGCAGCCATCGCCGGCACCGATTTCTACACCCCGACCGCTGGCCTGCGCATCCCGACGCTGGGCATCGCGGGGATCGACGACGGATCGACGCCGCCTGATCTGGTTCGCGAAACACTCGATCTGATCCCCGGATCGCAATTCGTGCTGATGCGGCGCGTGGGCCATCTGGCTTGTGTCGAAGACCCCGCGACCTATGCCACGCATCTGGCGGATTTCGTGAAAGCAACCGGCCATGTCTGATTTCCTGCTGATCCACGGGTCGTGCCACGGGGCATGGTGCTGGGATGATTTGATCCCGCATCTGACCGCCGCAGGGCATAGCGCGCGGGCCATCGACCTGCCGTCGCATGGGCAGGACAGGACACCGGCGGGCGAGGTGACGCTCGCCCTTTACGCCCGCGCGATTGTCGCGGCGATTGAGACGCCGGTCATTCTGGTGGGCCATTCGATGGCGGGCTATCCGATCACCGCTGCGGCGGGTCTGGCCCCCGACAAGATCAGCGCGCTGGTCTATGTCTGCGCCTATGTGCCGATGGCGGGCAAGTCGCTGGCGGATATGCGCCGGATGGCGCCGTCGCAGCCTTTGCTGGATGCGATCATCGTGGATGAGGCGCGTGTGACCTTCCGCGTCGATCCGGCGAAGGCCGCCGAGAAGTTCTATCACGATGTCCCGCCCGCCCGCGCGGCTTGGGCGATTGGCCAGCTGGGACCACAGCCGATCCTGCCGCAGGAAACGGCGCTGGTACCCATGCACAGCCTGCCGCGCCATTACCTGCGCTGCACCGATGACCGGACCATTCCGCCGGAATTTCAGACCACCATGACCGCCGACTGGCCCGCAGGCACGGTCAGCGACCTGCCGACATCGCATTCGCCTTTCCTGTCCGATCCCGCGCTTTTGGCGCAGCATCTGGACCGGATCGCAAGGGCGCTCTGAATGGTGCTTGCAAAGCGGGCCGAACCGCCGGACGCTGGGCGGATGGACAAACGGCTTCCTGTCACATTCATCCTGATATCGGTCATGCTGGACGCGATGGGGATCGGGCTGATCCTGCCGGTGATGCCCGCCCTGATCCAAGAGATCGAAGGCACAGGGATCGGGGCTGCCGCCCTTTGGGGCGGGGTGCTGGCCACGGTCTTTGCCGCGATGCAGTTCCTGTTTGGCCCGACGCTGGGCAGCCTGTCGGACCGCTATGGGCGCAGGCCGGTACTGATCATCTCGCTGGTGATCATGGCCTTGATCTATGTGCTGATGGCGCTGGCGCAGATGATCTGGCTATTGCTGGTCGGGCGGATCATCGGCGGGATCACGGCGGCGACGCAAGCGACATCCGCCGCCTATATGGCCGATATCTCGCGCCCCGAGGAAAAGGCCGCCAATTTCGGGCTGATCGGGGCGGCCTTCGGCATGGGGTTCATCTTTGGCCCGCTGATCGGCGGGGTGCTGGCCGAATATGGCACGCGCGCGCCATTCTGGGCGGCGGCGGTGCTGGCGGCGGCAAATGCGGTCTTTGGCTATTATGTCCTGCCCGAAACCGTGACCGACCGGATCCGCCGCCCGTTTGACTGGCGCCGCGCGAACCCTTTGGGTGCGTTGCGCAATATCGGCGCCTTGCCGGGGCTCAAGCGGCTGTTGCTGATCAGCTTTGTCTACACGGTCGCGTTTTTCGTCTATCCGGGTGTCTGGGCCTATTTCGGGGCCGAAAGGTTCGGCTGGGGGCCGGGGATGATCGGGCTGTCGCTGGCGGTCTTTGGCGTGGGCATCGCGGTCGTGCAAGGGCTGCTGATCCGGCCCATCATCAAGCGGATCGGCGAAAGGCGCGCCGTGATCCTCGGGCTGGGGGTCGATGTGGCGGCTTTTGTCGCCCTTGGGTTCGTGACCAATGGCTGGATCGCGCTGGCGCTGACGCCACTGACGGCCTTGGGGTCCATCGCGGGACCGGCCTTGCAAGGGATCATGTCGCGCACCGCCGCCGACAACCAGCAAGGCGAATTGCAGGGCACGATCAGCTCGATCAACGCGGTGGCGACGATCGTGGCCCCTTTGCTGGTGACACAGACGTTCTGGTTTTTCACCACGCCCGATGCCCCCGTCTATCTGCCCGGCGCGCCGTTTTTGCTGTCTGCCTTGCTGACCATCGGCTGCATCGCGGTTTTCATCCAGACACCAAGGCCAAAGCGCGTCCGCGGCACATAAGGTCGCGTTCGGGCTTGCAGTCGGGCGCGCGCCGCTTCAGGCTGGTGGGCGAACCAGTTTACAGGACCCATCATGCCACAGATCAAAGCCGCCGTCTGCCACGCCTTCGGCGCACCGCTGACCATCGAGACCGTGACCCTTGCCGCCCCCCGGCATGGCGAGGTCGAGGTGACGCTGAAAGCCTGCGCCATCTGTCATTCCGACGTAACCTATATCGACGGCGGCTGGGGCGGCACCCTGCCTGCGGTCTATGGCCACGAGGCGGCAGGCCATGTGACCGCCGTGGGTGACGGCGTGCGCGGGATCGCCTTGGGCGATCCGGTGGTGGTGACGCTGATCCGGTCCTGCGGCACCTGCCCGTCCTGCGCGGGCGGGCGGCCCGTGGCCTGCGAAAGCGATATGGCCAGCGGCCCGCTGACCATGGCCGACGGTGGCCCTTTGCATCAGGCGATGAACACCGGCGGTTTTGCCGAACGGGTCGTCGTGAACCAAAGCCAGATCGTCAAACTGTCGGATACAATTTCAATGGAGGCCGCGTCCCTGCTGGCCTGCGGGGTCATCACAGGCATCGGGGCGGTAGTCAATGCCGCGCAATTGCGCGCGGGGCAGGATGTGGTCGTGATCGGCACCGGCGGCGTTGGCCTGAATGCCATCCAGGGCGCGCGGATCGCAGGCGCACGCCGGATCGTCGCGGTGGACATGACACCCGAAAAGCTCGCCATCGCGCGGGAGTTCGGGGCGACCGATACGGTGCTGGCGACCAGCGACAAGCCATGGCGCGCCGCAAAAGAGGCGATGGGGCGCGGGGCCGATGCGGTCTTCGTGACCGTGGGCGCGATCCCCGCCTACGATCAGGCGCCGCAATATCTGGCCAATGGCGGCAAGGTCATCATGGTGGGCATGCCCCATTCGGGCGCCATGTCCACCTATGAACCCGTAATGCTGGCGGCAACAGGTCAAGGCATGGTCGGGTCCAAGATGGGCGATGTCGTGATCGCGCGGGACATTCCGTGGATGGTCGATCTTTACGAACAGGGGCGGCTGAAACTGGACGAGCTGATCTCGGGGCGCTGGTCGCTGGAGCAGATCAACGAGGCGATTGCCGATACCAAGACGGGTTCAGCCAAACGCAATGTGATTATCTTCGACTAACCCTCCCATCTTCCGAGCCTCGTGAATTGCCTATGGCAATTCACGTTAATCCCCGCCGGAGGCATCACGACCTCACCCCGACCACCACAGCGACATTGAAAAACCACGCCCCGGGCCTGACCCGGGGCCTCGCCCTCACATCAGGGACAAAGCCATGAAACTTGCCGATCTCGACATCATCATCACCGCCCCGCCTGCCCCCGGTTGGGGTGGGCGCTACTGGATCATCCCCAAGGTCACGACCGACACGGGCGTCGTGGGTTACGGCGAATGCTATGCCGCATCGGTCGGGCCAGAGGCGATGAAAGCCGTGATCACCGACGTTTTCGCGCGGCACATGGCCGGCGAAAACCCCGAGAATATCGAACTGATGTTCCGCCGCGTCTATTCATCCGGCTTTACCCAGCGCCCTGACCTGACGGTGATCGGCGCGTGGTCGGGGCTTGAAATGGCCTGCTGGGACATTCTGGGCAAGGACCGCGACCGGCCCGTGCATGCGCTGATCGGCGGGCGCACCAACGACCGTATCCGCGCCTATACCTATCTTTACCCCCGCCCGTCACACCGATTGCCGGACTTCTGGTCCAGCCCCGACATGGCCGCCGAAGTGGCGCTGGACATGGTGGACCAAGGCTATACGGCGGTGAAATTCGACCCCGCTGGCCCCTATACGATCCGCGGCGGGCATATGCCGTCGATGCATGATCTGTCGCTGTCGGTGGAATTCTGCAAACAAATCCGCGCGGCGGTGGGCGACCGTGCCGACCTGCTGTTCGGCACCCATGGCCAGTTCAGCACCGGCGGCGCGATCCGGTTGGGCCAGGCCATCGCGCCCTATAGCCCGCTGTGGTACGAAGAACCGATCCCGCCGGATAACGTGGCCGAAATGGCCAAGGTCGCGGGCGCGGTGCCAATCCCGATTGCGACGGGCGAACGGCTGACGACCAAGGCCGAATTCGCCACCGTGCTGCGCAGCGGGGCAGCGACGATCCTGCAACCGGCTCTTGGCCGGTCGGGCGGTATCTGGGAGACCAAGAAAATCGCCGCCATGGCCGAAGTCTATAACGCGCAGGTGGCCCCGCATCTTTACGCAGGCCCCGTCGAATGGGCGGCCAATATCCAGCTGGCCGCATCGATCCCCAATATCCTGATGGCCGAAACCATCGAAACGCCGTTCCACATGGCGTTGATCAAGAACAGCCTGACGGTCGAGGGTGGCTATATCCCCGTCCCCACCGCCCCCGGTCTGGGCATCGATTTCGACGAAGACCTTGCCCGCGCCTATCCCTATACCGGCGACGGGCTGCATCTGCAGATGCAGGAAGATGCCATCGGCTATCACGGGGTCAACAGCTTTGCGGGCGGTGCGCCGGTGAAGGTATGAGGGTGCAGCGCCGTTTTCCGACCCGCAGGATCAGCGTGGCGCTGGCCTGCCTTGCGCTGCTTGCGGCCTGCGGCGGGCCATCGGGGTCGTCGTTCAGGGCGCCCTCTGCCGATATCGACTGCATGGCGCGCGCGATGTATTTCGAATCGATCCGGTCCAGCAGGGACGGCATGATCGCGGTGGGCAGCGTGGTGATGAACAGGGTCGAATCCGACGCCTATCCCGATACCGTCTGCGGCGTGGTCCGGCAGAAAAATCAATTTGCCCCCGGCGTGATGTCCAAGCGGATGGACAGCCGGTCAGCACCGATGGCGCGCGCGGCCGCACAGGCGGTTCTTGCGGGCGAAAGACACCCTGACATTGCGCAGGCCATGTTCTTTCATGCCGCGACCTATCGGGCGTCGTTCAACAATATCCATTACGTCCTGACGACGGGGGGAAATGCGTTTTACGAACGGCGCAGGCCACAGAATGTGACAAGCCCCCGGCCGCTGCCACCGCGTGAAGGCATCACCGGACGTTAGGCGTTGTGTCGCCCGCAGCCCTGTCTAGCCCTGCCCCCAGAATTGCGGCAGTTTCGACAGGTTCTTGGCGACCAGCGTGCCGATCCCGCCCACGTTATGGGCTCTGATCGCGCGGTAATCCTCGCGGCTTTTGCGGATCATCTGGGCAAAACTGCGGTTGCTGGCCCCGCCCATCTGCATCCGCACCATGACATGCGGGATATAGGCCAGCTTCACCTGTCCAGTCGTCAAAAACCGCAGCATCGCGTCGTAATCGCCTGAAATACGATAGCTGGTGTCGTAAAGCCCCGCCTGCGCAAAGACCGCACGCCGCAGATAAAGCGTCGGATGCGGCGGCATCCAGCCACGCGCCAGCGCGCGCGGGTCGAACGCCCCCGCTTGCCAGCGCCGGATCACGCGGGACGGATCGGCGCGCGCGACATAGTGCAGATCGCCGTAAACCCCGTCGATGGCAGGGTCCGCCAGCACCTGCGCCACACGCGCCAGAACATCGGCATCCGCCAGCACATCATCGGCATGCAACACCCCGATCACATCGCCCGTCGCGCGCCGGATGCCGGCGTTGATCGCCTCGTAGATCCCGCCATCAGGGGCCGAAACCAGCGCCATGCCATCCAGCCCCTGCGCGCGCAGCACATCCAGCGTGCCATCGGTTGACCCGCCATCCTGTACCACATGGTCCAGATCACCATGCGTCTGCGCCCGCAGGCTGTCGAGCATCCGTGGCAAGGTTGCGGCCCCGTTGCGCACGGCGGTGACGACGGATATTTTCATGCGGCCTCTTTTTGCTGTGCGGCAAACAGGTCGATCCCCAGCACGGCATGGATCGCGGCGGCGGGACCGGCATCATTTTGCGCCATGAAACGGTCCACCTCGGCCAGTTTGGCATCGACCAGATAGCGGTACCAGAACCCTTGCAGGACATGGAACGCGCGGGCCTGCGCGCCATCCCGAAAGCCGCCGCGCAGGATATAGCGATACAGAAAATAAACCCCCGCCCGCATCCCGCCGGGCAGCCGCGCATAAAGATGGTGCTTGATCCGGCGTTTCACCCCCGCCGCACCTGACGGTGCCACATCTGCGGGCAAAAACCCGTGGCGCCGGTTCAGGATATCCACCACCTCGCGGCTGGCATAGGCGTTGTGCTTGGCGATCCACCAATCAAGCGGTTTGCGGTTGTCATCGATGATCCCGCCCGACAGATGCGCGACAGGGCCGTTCACGACGATATGTTCGTCCATCCAGCGCGGCTCGACCCGACCTTGGCCGTGACGGAACAGCCGCAGCATCCGTGCCGGAAACAGGCCACCATGGCGGATCGGCTGGCCTTGGAACCACATGCTGCGCCCGACCGTGATACCCGCCACATCGGGCAGGCCCGCCGCGATCTGCGCGCCCAGCGCGGGCGTGACATATTCATCGGCATCCAGCCGCAGCACCCAGCCGGTGCCGCAATAAAGCCGGTCAAGCGCCCAGTTGAATTGTTGCGCATGATTGGTCCAGGGATGCTGCCAGACCTCGGCACCCGCAGCCTGCGCGATCTGGACGGTGGCATCGGTCGATCCGCTGTCCACCACGACCACGCGGGTGGCGATACCATGCACCGAGGCCAGCGCGCGGGGCAGGTGCAGCGCCTCGTCACGGGTCAGGATGATGACGGTCAGGTCAGTCATCCATCGGCCTTGTGACCATCGGATTGCCCTGCCCGATATGGCGCGCGGGCAGATCACGCAGCGCCACGCCGCGCGCCCCAAGAATCGCGCCCGCCCGGATCACCACACCCGGCCCCACGAAAGCATCCGTGCAGACCCAGGCATCCGGCCCGATCACGATGGCGGGCCGCAGCAAGGGGCGCGCCGGATCGCGCCAGTCATGGCTGCCCGCGCACAGATGCGCCTGCTGTGATACCGTCGCACGCGGCCCGATATGGATCGGCCCCAGCGCATAAAGGATCGCATTGTCGCCCACCGCGGCCTGATCCTCGATATGCAGGTTCCAGGGAATGGTGATGCGCGCGGTGGGGTGGATATGCACCTCGCGCCCGATCCTTGCGCCGAACAGCCGCAACAACGAGACCCGCCAGGCCCAGAACGGGCGCGGGCTGAACCGGAACAAGGGCTGGCACAGGCCCCATAAAACGCGTCCGGCCTGCGCCTGCCCCGACCAGTTGCGCCGGCGCCGGTTGGCGGTGATATTGATCTGCATCGTCATGCGTTCACCATCTGCGGCTCGCCTGTGACCAGATTGCGATAGAGGCTGGCGAAACCTGCAACCATCGCCTCGGGCGCGAAATCGCGGATCATCCAGTCGCGCCCGCGCGCGCCCATCGCCGCCAGATCACCCGCCCCCAGCCGCAGGATCGCCGCGGCCAGATCATCGTGCGCGGGGTCGATGCAGGCCCCCGCCGCCATCATCGCCAGCCTGCGCCAGGGTGTGCCGGTCGTCGTCAGCACCGGCACGCGATGCGCCAGCGCCTCGGCCACGGTGATGCCGAAATTCTCGCTATGGCTGGGCAGCACGCACAGATCGGCGCGCCAAAAGGCGCGGGCCTTGGCACTGGCCTGCACATCGCCGTGAAATCTTATGCGCGGATCGCCCGCCGCTGCCGCACGCAAAGCCGCCTCATGCGCGGGGGTGCCGGTGCCATAGATATCCAGCGTGACATGCACAGGCAGCGCCGCCATCGCCGCGATCAGCAGATCAACACCCTTTTTCGGATGCAGCCGGCCCAGATACATCAGCCGCAACGCGCCTTGCGGGCGGTAAGGCCGCTTGATCACGGGCGGGATGGTCACGCAATTGGGGATCACCGTCACCTGGATATCGGGCAGGCGCGCGCAGCTTTGTGCGGCCTCGATCGGGGCGGTGACATGCAGGATGGTCTGCGCCGGGCGCAGCAGGTTGGCGGCCTGTTCGAACAGCCGCTTTGCGCGCAGGCGCGGCGCATCCGGCCAGTCTTGCGTCGCCTGCAAGGCCCCGCGCGGCGACCAGACCAGCGGCTTGCGCAAGGCCCGCGCCAGGCCCAGCACCGGCAATGTCGGAAAGGAATAGGTGCCGGTCAGATGCACGACATCGGCCCAAAGCATCGCCGCAGGCAACCGCGCCAGCAGCCCCGGTGCGATGCTATGTCCCGCGATCCGGCGGGTATAATCAACCCGGTACGGCAGCGGCACGCGGCGGACCCTGTCGCGCAGCGCAGGCCCCGCGGCATCGGTGGTCAGCACGCGCAGGGTGAAATCAGGGGCAGCCGCGATCCCGTCGCAGATCGCCTTGGTCGAAAAGATCGGCCCGCCCCAGAATGTCGCGGGATAAAAGCTGGGGGTCACATGCAAAACCTTCATGCTGCCACCTTTGCGCGCTGACCGATGATCCGCGCGGGATTGCCCGCGACAACAGCGCCCGCAGGCACATCGCGCGTCACCACGGCCCCCGCCCCGATCACCGCATGATCCCCGATCCGGCGGCACTGCGGCAGGATCACGGCGCGCATGCCGATCCAGACGCCCGTTCCGATGGTCTTGACCATCGGCTCCGGCACCGACCAGGGGTGCAGCCCGTGGTCATGGGTATAGATCACCGCCGCCTCGGAAATCAGCGTGTCATCCCCGATCTCCAGCCCGCCGGTCGTGTCCAGATGCACATCGCGGTTGATCTGCACACCATCCCCGATGCGCAGACCGGCGCGCCCTATCTCGGCCGAAACCGCCATACCGCGCCAGAAATAGCAGCCCGCGCCAATGATGACCGAGGACGGATCATCAAACCGCACACCGGGCTGGAACCGGCTGCCCGCGCCCACCTGCGCCAGCGTCGCGCGGTGCCACAGCGTCGCAAGGATCAGCCCCGCCCGGCGGTGGATTTGCGCAGGCAGGCGCAGGACGCGCAGAACAATCTTATGCATGGGACAGCCTTTCGATTGGTACGGCCCGCCAGTGCCGCGGGCGGATGAACAGCGCGCGGATCATCACGATCAGCACCAATTGCGCCGCGGCCCCCACGATGAAGGCGCTGAACGACGATTGCAGGCAGGCTTGGACAAAGGGATAGAACAGGATCGGGTACAGAAATGCCGCCCCCGTCCGCGCGGTACGTTGCGCATCCAGCAAGACCGCCTCGCCCACCCGAAACGCCCAGCCCAGCACAGGGGCCACCGCCAGCCCCGCCCAGCCAAAGTTGATGAACGCCTCGCCCGGCCCGGTGACGTTGAACGCGCCGCCTGTGGTGATCCCCATCACCTCGCGCTTGAAATAGACGCCAAGATCAATCGCGGGCTTGTCCGGCCAGATGTCGCGCGGCACCCAGCCAAAGACCCACCAGCCATAGCTTTGCCCCAACAGCATCTGCGCCGGTTCCAGATGGCCGGTGACCATGACCGCCACGTTGATATCCAGAAAATAGGTCGATCCGATGATCTGGCGCAGCAGGCTGGCACCCTGTGCGCCCAGCCGCAGTTCTGTCATATAGGCCGACAGCATCACGATCCCCGCAGCACCAGCCAGCCCCAGCAGGCCCTGCCGCCAGCCGATCCGCCCGCCCAGAATGGCATGGGTGGCCAGCGCATAGATGGCCAGTTCCACCAGTTCGAAGCGGTCACCCGACACCAGCGCGATCCCCAAAAGCGCCGCCCCCAGCGCCAGCGTCATACCCAGCAAGGCAGGGCGCGGATGCAGGATCGTCTGCGCAAGGCACAGCACAAAAACGTATTTGGGGATCACGAACAGCGTCTTGATTCCGGCCAGCGTCGCGCCCACCCCATCGGCATTGACGTTGATCTGCTTAGCGCGGTTCAGCGCGGCGATCACGCCCGCCTCGCCCGGCGCGGCACCGCGCGCCTGCAGGATCAGCAGCACCGTCACCACGCTGACGGCCAGCGCGATCCCCACCAGAGCGCCCATCGGCTGCACGCCCGCCGCCACCGCGCGCGCGGCGATGATCCGCGCGGCGGCGGGCTGCGGTTTGCAGGCCAAAAGATAGCCCAGACAGATCAGCGCGACAAAGCCCCCCAGATAGATCGCCCCCACCAGCGCCGCGCCGGGGGCGGGATCGAACCTTGCATAAAACGCCAGATCGGGGGCTGCGGCATAGGCCAGGGCCTTGACCAGAAAGCCCAGCCCGCAGAAATACCCCAGCAGATGCAGCGGCGACACCCAGCACAGCAGCCCGTGGCGCGCCGCGATCCAGAACGGCAACAGCGTGCAAAGTGCGGCCAGCGCGATGATCAGGACATCCGCCATGCGCGCCTCCGCATCGGGCGGGCCAGCGTGTCGATCCCCATGCTGCGCCAGACCCAAAGCCACAGCAGCCCGGCGCACAGGCTGGTGGCCAAGGCATAGGCCAGCGCATTGCCCAAAGGATCAAGCGGCGTGAACACCATGACCGCCCCCAGATAGCCCAGCACCCCCGCCAGCCGCGCCCCTGCGGCCAGATCGCCCCGCCCGGTCAGCGTGGCGACACTCATCCCCTGCGCAAAGATCAGTTGCACCAACGTGCCGCCCAACAGCACCAGCAGCACCGGTACCGGCAGGTCCGGCACCCAGATCGCCAGTACCGGCAGCGCCAGCAGGCACAGCGCGGCCAGCCCCAGCCCCGGCAGCAAGGCGATCCACGCGCCGGCATCGCTGGCGCTTTGCAGGGCGGCGGTGTCGCGGGCGGCATGGGCGGCGCTGATCCGCCCCGCGCTGACCCATGTCGCCACCGACAGCGGCAGCGCGACAAGGTTCGCCACCCGCCGCAACAGCGCATAGACCCCGATCTGTTCGGGTGTCAGAAACTGCCCGCCCAGGATGATATCGACCTGCGCCAACCCCATGCCCAGCACCGCCGTGGCCCAGAGATCCGCCGCCAAGCCCGCCCCCGGCCTGTCACCGCTGATCACCGACGGGCGCTGCGGATGCCACAAAACCAGCCCCGCCGCGCCCAGACAGATCACCCCCAACCCGGTGGCGGTCGCCCACAGGATCGCCGCAGGCTCTGCCAGCACCAGCCCCGCCGCCCCCAGCGCCACCATAGGGGCCCCGTCGCGCAAGGCCATCGACAGATGCACCGACCCCAAGGCGCGCAGGATACTGGCAAGGCAGGATGCCAGATTGACCACAACCGCCAGCGCCAGCACGGCCAGCCATGGCAAATCTGGCCAGACCAGCCGCAAGGCCAGGCCCGCCCCGCAGGCCGCCAGCACCGGCCAGCCGATGCAAAGCCCGATGACGGCGCGCGGATGCATCCCCGCGCCGTCCCCCAGCCGTGCCAGCAAGATCAGCGGCCCGCCAAACCCCAGACAGGTCGCCGCCACCAGCGCCAGCCCCCACAGCACGATGAGCCCGCCAAACCCGTCCAGCCCCAGCCACAGCCCCAGCAGCACCGCGACATTGCCCGCCACCAGCCCGGCACGCAGCGTGATGGCGATACCGGCAGGCCGTTGCAGGCAATATCGCAGGAACGCCACCATACCCCAGAACCACCCAAACACCCTGCGCGCACTCTCGCATGGGTTGAGTCTTCCTTCATTGTGATTAATTTTGTGTTAACTGGTTTATGGTTTCCTGATCGGGTCGCACTGCCCAAGAAAGCCCGCCCATGCCGCGTTCCGTGTCACAGCCCATGCCCGCCTTTGTTGAACTGGATCAGCCCGCAGCGGTCGATCTGGTCCAGATTTTGCGCATCGTCTGGGCGGGCAAATGGGTGGTGGCGCTGGCGACTGTGCTGGCGGTGCTGATGACGGGGTATTACGGTTTCGCCATCGCGCGCCCGCAACATGCCGCCGTCACGATCATCGAGACCGGCGCGGCTGTGCCACACGGCACGCAAATGCAGATCCTGCTGGCGACGCCTATTCTGGAACAGGTGATCGCACGGCTGGACCTGCAGGACGACCCCGCCTTCAACCGCTATCTGACCCCGGTGCCACCGCTGTCACCGCGCGGGTTGCGCACGAGCTTGCGCAACCTGTTGCAAGGCCGCAGCGAACCGGTGCCCGATGCCGCGGCCATCGCCAGCAAGCTGGTCCAGAACCTGCGGGCCGCAATCCGTGTCGAAAATCCGCGCGACAGCGATCTGTTGCGCGTCACCGTCACGACAGGCGACCCCGACCGCGCCATGGCCATCGCCAACACGCTGGCAGCGGTCTATCTGGCCGATCAGGTGGCGCGCAAACAGGATGCGACGGCGGCCAGCATCGCCTTGCTGGGCGCAAGATCCGATGACCTGCGCAGGCATCAGACAGCGATCGAGGCCGCGATCACCGATCTGGTCGCGCGGGCGGGCCTGCACGACCCGACACGCCCCGACCGGTTGGACCATGACCTGCAAGACACCACAGCACGGCTGGCAAGCGCCCAGGCCGCGCTTGCCCGCGCCAGCGACACCGCCAATATCCAGCGGCTGACCGCCCAGATTGCCGCATTGCAGGCCAGCCGCGCCGATCTGGCCGCTGCGTTGCAGGCGCTGACCGCAGCCAGCCATGCCCGCGACCGGATGCAGCGCGATCTGGACACGGCCATCGCACAGCAGGCCGGCTATCAACAAGAGCTGCGCGCGCTGGCGCGGGGTGCCGCACAAATCACCCCCGACAGCCGCGTGCTGAACGCCGCGACCGAGGCGCGCTATATCGGGCCGCAAAAGCTGCTGATGGTGCAGATCGCGGCCATGGTCGGGGGGCTGGGCGGGCTGATGCTGGTGGCGCTGCGCCACAGCCTGCGCCGTGGGTTCACCGATGCGGCGGCCTTGCAGGATGCCACCGGCCTGCCGGTTCTGGCGCAGCTGCCGCTGCTGCCGTCCCGCAGGCCCGCGCGGTTGCTGGACGCGCTTGATGTCAGCACAGCTTCGGCCGCGACCGAAGGCTACCGGCACCTGCGCACCGCGCTGATGCTGCAGGGCACAGAGCCGCCGCAGGTCATCCTGTCCACCTCGGCGATCCCGGGCGAAGGCAAGACGACACAGGCCATCGGGCTGGCGCATGCGCTGGCGCTGCTGGGCAAACGCGTGCTGCTGGTGGATGCCGACCTGCGGCGGGGGGCGTTCCGGCGCTATTTCGCGCTGGCGGGGACAGACGGGCTGGCGGCGGTGATCCTTGGCCATATCAGCCTTGAGGCCGCGACCGAGCCAAGCCCGATCCCCGGCGTCGATCTGCTCGCGGGTGGCGCACAGCATGCGGCGGGCGGCGAAACCCTGTTCGCGCCCGCGCTGGCCGATGTGGTGACACAGGCGCGCGCGGCCTATGACGTGGTCATCATCGACGCGCCACCCGTGGTGCCGGTAGCGGATGCCGTGGTGCTGGCGCGCCAATGCGATGCGGTGATCCTTGCCGTCAGATGGGACAAAACACCCGCGTCCGTGGTGCTGGCCGCCGCCCAGAAACTGGCGGCAGCCGGTGTGCCGGTGACCGGCGTGACCCTGACGCAGATCGACATCCGCAAACAGGCACAGCATGGTGGCGTCGGTTTCGCCCATTACGGGCGCGGCTATTTTCACGCCTGAACCGGCGTGACCGCCAGAACATGGCGGCTGGAAAACCCGATCACATCACCCGCCTGCATCACGCTGCCCGCAGGCAGGTCTGCCGCGATATAGGCCTTGGCGATCCAGTCTAGCGGTCCTGCGGCAAAGCGTGCCTCGATATTGGGCCGCAGGAATGTGCTGACCGGCCCGACCAGATTGCCCGCGATGCCCGTGGCAGCCGCCTGACAGCCATAGCGCAGATCACCCGTCAGCCCGCGCCCGGCCAGCCCCAGCTGCGGGCTTGCGCCAAAGCTGATATTGGCGGGGCTCTCGCCTGCGGTCTGCGCAAGGCTGATCCGCCCCAGAGGCCCTGCGACCTCTTGCACCGCGATGGCGGCACTTTCGCCGTCCCAATGCACGAAAGGCAGCATCCCGAGATAGAGCCAGTCAATCACCGCATCCGGCCCTGTTGCCGTGACCTGCACGTCATGGCGCACCGCCCCCGGCGTGATCCGGCGGGTCAGCGCGCAGGTGCCGATGGGGTCACCGGTTGCACGTTGCCAGGTGGTGGTCTCAATGGTCACGATCTCGGCCCCGACGGACAGGCCGGTGCCGCTGGTCACTGGCACAAAAGGCTGTGCGTCCAGCGTCACGGCGCGCGCCACCAGCGGCTCGTTGCCATGGGTCTGGCCGCCGATCTCGGTTGCAGCACCGGCGATGCTGACGCGCGCGGCATATTCACGCTCGGACGCGTAATCAATCGCCTGAAACAGCGGATAGGTCGGGCGGTTATCGGCACGCCAGTCCAGCCCGCCATCGCCGCTGATGCCTGACAGATGCACAGGGGGTGTGGTGCCGCTGACACCGGTCGCGCGGGCGGCATAATAGGTGCCTTGCCATTGCACCTCGTCACCCATGACATACGGGGTCGCAGGCTGCCAGACGGGGGGCAGGATACCGTCATCGGACAGATCGGCCGACAGCGCCACGGCCTCGATCATCAGGCTGGTGCCGCCGGGGGTGGCAGCCCCCCCATGCGACAGGGTCACGACATGGCTGCCGGTCAGGCCGGTGGCCACGCGGATGCTGCGGCGGCGGGACATGTCGGTGTCGGTCTGGGTGCTGAACGCCTTGAACCCCAGCCCCGCCGGATCACCGATACCATCGACCAGACCCTGCCCGCCGTCGATATCAACACGGCAATAGCCCCCCGCCGTTCGCCCCGTGAAACAGACCCAAAGGTCATAGGGCCTGGCGCGGTCCACCGTCACGCTGATCGTGGCGGTCAACGCCGTGGTGCTGACCGCGCGGTTGCCGGTATAGCTGCCAGACAGGCCAGAGCCCGAGGATTGCAGCTGCGACCAGCCCGCCGACAGACCAAAGGCCGCCACCGGATAGACCTTGCGCAAGGCACAGGTCAGCGTTTCGCGCCATGATAGCCTTGTGCCGGCATCGGCCCCGTCCAGCCGCAGGCAGGCGGCGGTTCCGGGGCCTGTCTCGGTCCAGATGCTCAGCCCGCCTTGCGGGCCGGGGCCAAGGGCGACATGCGCGCTGCTGCCCTTGGCAAAAAACGCCGCCAGCGGGTCGGGCGCGGCATTGCCGGTAGAGGCGGGTGACAGCTCTAGCCCGATCATGGATCAATACCACGCCACAAGCTGCGCCGTGGTGCCGCTGGCCCGCACCCGCACCGGCCGGATCGACAGGACCGCACCTGCCGCGACATCATAGGTCACGACCTGCCCGTCCTTGTCCTGCAAGGCCGCGGTGCCCGCGCTTTGCACGAACAGCGCGCGCGGGCGCACCGGCAGGTCTGTGCTGTCCGAGGGTGTGACGACGTAATGCGCCACGGCGGGCGAGGTCAGGTTGACATAATCGGCGCTGAAAGGATCGGGCATCGGAGACTCCAGATTGGTTGCAGCCGTCATCATGCCGCTTTTGTCTGAAAACCGCGTTGCAGGACCGTGCGGCACCGGATGCAACGGTGCGGGCGCAGCCTCTGGCCAAGCCCGTGATCGTTGCGCTAGAAAGGCTGCCATGCCTTTGCCCGATCATCTGCCCCCTGACGGCTTTGACGCAGCACCACCCGCGCCAGACCGGCCTTTTGTCGCCATCGGCGATGTGCATGGGCGCGCCGATCTGCTGGCCCCCGTGCTGGACCGCGCGGCGGCGCACGCCCTGCCGGTCGTGCTGGTGGGCGATTACATCGACCATGGCCCCGACAGTGCGGGCGTGCTGCGCTTGTTGCACGACCACGCAGGGCGGATCGACCTGACCTGCCTGCGCGGCAATCACGAAGACCTGCTGCTGCGCTTTCTGCGCCAGCCGCGCAAGACCGGCCGGACATGGCTGCGCTATGGCGGGCGGGCCACGCTGGCCAGCTATGGCATCACCGACCTGCCCGCGGATGTCACCCCCGCCGATCTGGCCCGCGCGCGCAACGCGCTGCTGGCCGCGATGGGCGCGACCGTGACATGGATGCAATCCATGCCCTTTTGGTGGCAAAGCGGCAAAGCGGCAATGTGGCGGTCCTGATCGGCGAAGGCGGGGTCCGTCCGTTCTAGGCCCCCTTGCGCGCCAGCACCACGATGATGGTGCGCCAGGCGATCCACAGGTCCAACCGGAATGAGGCATCGGCGATATACTGCAGGTCCAGCGCGACCTTGCGCCGGATGCCGTCGATCCCGTCGACATAGCCCAGCTCGACCTGCGCCAGACCGCTGACACCGGGCCGGACATTGTGCCGCGCGCCATAGCCCGCGATGTCGCGCAGATAGATGCAGGCATGGTCATAGCTGTCGGGGCGCGGGCCGATCAGGCTCATCTCGCCGCGCAGCACGTTGATGATCTGGGGCAGTTCATCCAGCCGCGATTTGCGCAGAAACCGGCCCAAAACCGTGATCCGGTCCGCGTCCAGCGCGTCAAACGCCCCGCGCGCCGCACCTGTCGCACAGCGCATGGTGCGGAATTTATATGCGGCGAACCGGCGGCACCGATACCCCATCCGGTCCTGCCGATAGATCAGCGGACCAGCATTCGCAAACGGGTTCAGCACCAGCAATACGGCTCCGACCGGCACCAGCAGACCCAAAAGCAGCAGGGCGACGACATGGTCAAAGACCCGCTTGGGCAGGCGCGGTCGTCCGGTGTCCGGTCGCATCGCATGACGGCAGGCCCGCTTTGCGACAAGGCCGTCATGATGGGACATATCCGACATACCACGCACCACCGCACCCGTTTCACCAAGCCAGGGCAACCTTGCATCCGGCCTGCGGCCAGAGTGGCGAAACATGGTTAAAGGATCGTTAAAACGCGCTGAAGCCCTGCGCGCGCCTGCAAAACGCGGTTGGCGCTTGCCCGCGGCGCGCGCTTGCTGTGATATGTCGGGGACGCCCGCCAGCAGGAGAAAGCGTTTTGCCAACAGCCCTTGCGCGCCGACAGATCGTCACGGCTTTTGTTGCCGCGATCCTGATTGCGGCCCCCCTGCGCGGGGTGGCAGAGGATGTCACGGTCTTTGCCGCCGCCAGCCTGACAGGCGCGCTCGACCGCGTGGCAGCGGCCTGGACCGCCGAGACGGGACAGACCGCCGTGACATCCTATGCCGGATCATCGACGCTGGCCCACCAGATTCAGCAGGGCGCGCCCGCCGATATTTTCATCTCTGCCAGCGTGGACTGGATGGATGCGGTCGCAGCCTCGGGCGATCTGCGGGGCGGGACACGGCGCGATATTCTAGGCAATGCGCTGGTGCTGATCGCGCATGGGCCGGATGCGGCCCCCGTGACCATCGACGCCAGCCTTGATCTGGCCGGCATGCTGGGCGACGACAGGCTGGCGATGGCGATGGTCGATGCGGTGCCTGCGGGCATCTATGGCAAGGCCGCGCTGACATCGCTGGGGCTGTGGGACAGCGTGGCACCGCTGGTGGCACAATCGGACAACCCGCGCACCGCCCTTGCCTTTGTGGCGCTGAACGAGGCGCCATTCGGCATCGTCTATGCCACCGACGCCGCAGCGCAGGACAATGTCAGCGTGATCGGCACCTTTCCCGCGGACAGCCATGCGCCGATCATCTATCCTGCCGCGATCACCGCGCAAAGCGACAGCGCCCATGCCGCGGCATTTCTGGAGTATCTGTCATCGGACAGCGCTCGCGCGATCTGGCGCGCCCACGGGTTCAGCGTGCCGGATTGATGGGGGGCGATTGGGCAAACTGGCTGGGTCCGGCGGAATGGCAGGCGGTGCGCCTGTCGGTGCGCGTGGCGTTCTGGGCGACGGTTGTCAGCCTGCCCTTGGGCATATTCGTCGCCTATGCGCTGGCGCGCTGGGATTTCTGGGGCAAACAGCTGCTGAACGGCATCGTGCATCTGCCGCTGATCCTGCCCCCCGTCGTGACAGGCTATCTGCTGCTGATCACCTTTGGCAGACGCGGGCCTGTGGGTGAAACCCTTGACGCATGGTTCGGCATCGTTTTGTCGTTCCGCTGGACGGGCGCTGCCGTTGCCGCCGCGATCATGGCCTTTCCGCTGATGGTCCGCGCGATCAGACTGGCGATCGAGGCGGTGGACCCAAAACTCGAAGCCGCCGCCAGCACGCTGGGCGCGTCCCGCGCATGGGTCTTTGCCACGGTCACGCTGCCGCTGATCCTGCCCGGCATCATCGCGGGGGGTATCCTTGCCTTTGCCAAGGCCATCGGCGAATTCGGGGCGACGATCACTTTCGTGTCCAACATCCCCGGCCAGACGCAGACGATCCCGTCCGCAATCTATGCCTTTCTACAGGTGCCGGGCGGGCAGGAACAGGCGACACGGCTGGTGATCATCGCCGTCATCATCGCCATGGCGGCGCTGATCCTGTCCGAATACCTTGCGCGGCGGGTCGCCAAACGGGTGGCGGGATCATGACGCTGCGGATCAGGGTGCAGCACGCTTTCGCGGGGTTCGATTTGGATGTCGATGCCGACCTGCCACCCGGTGTCAGCGTGTTGTTCGGCCCCTCCGGGTCGGGCAAGACGACGCTGATCAATGCGGTGGCGGGGTTGATCCGCCCCGATCAGGGCCGGATCGCGGTGGATGACTGGGTGCTGACCGATACCGCCAGCCGCCGCCATATCGCGCCCCATCGCAGGCGGATCGGCTATATCTTTCAGGACGCGCGCCTGTTCCCGCATCTGAGCGTGCGCCAGAACCTTGCCTATGGGCGCTGGTTTGCGCCGCGTGATGCGCGCGTGGCCAGCATGGACCACACGGTCGAGATGCTGGGCATCGGCCATCTGCTGTCCCGCCGCCCCGCCACCCTGTCGGGGGGTGAAAAGCAGCGGGTCGCCATCGGGCGCGCGCTGCTGTCCGGGCCAAGGCTGATCCTTGCCGATGAACCGCTGGCCGCCTTGGACGAGGCGCGCAAGGCCGAAATCCTGCCCTATTTCGAACGGCTGCGCGACGAGGTGGCGGTGCCGATCCTTTACGTCAGCCATGCCTCGGCCGAGGTGGCGCGGCTGGCGACGACCGTCATCGCCCTGCGCGCGGGCCGCGTGATCGCCTGCGGAGCACCCGCGCAAGTGCTGGGCGATGTCGGCGTCGTCGGTGCGCGGGGCGCTGCATCGCTGTTGACCGCGCAGGTCGTGGCGCATCACGCGGACGGGTTGACCGAACTGGCAACGGCGGCAGGCAGGCTCTGGCTGCCGCGCATCGCTGATGCGGCGGGCGCGACCCTGCGGGTGCGGATCATGGCGCAGGATGTGATCCTGTCGCGCGACAGGCCTGCGGGGTTGTCGGCACTGAACATCCTGCAAGGCACGATCAGCGATCTGCGCCTTGGCGACGGGCCGGGGGCGATGGTCACGCTGGCCGTGGGCGAGGATCGCCTTGCCGCGCGCATCACCCGCCGATCCGCCGAGGCGCTGGGGCTGGCCAAGGGTCAGACCTGTCACGCCGTGATCAAATCGGTCGCCGTGGCCCCCGATGCCATCGGCACGGGGCTGCGTCCTAGCCCAGCATCCCGCGATTGAACCGCTGTTCCAGCAGCTTGAAGGCCAGCGCCAGCAGCCCCGCGATCACCATATAGATCACCGCCAGCAACAACAGCGGTTCATAGATGATGAACGTATCCTGCCGCACACGGCTGGACACGGCATAAATCTCGATCACCGTGATCGTGGCGACCAAGGGCGTCGCCTTCAGTTGCAGCACCGTTTCGCCACCCAAGGTTGGCAAGGCGCGCTGCAAGGCCTGCGGAAACCAGATGCGCCGGAAGATCGCGAACCGGCCCATGCCCATGGACCTCGCGGCCTCCAACTGCCCACCGGCGACAGATCTGAACGCGCCGCGCATCACCTCGCCCTCGTAGCCCGCAAAACTGAGCGATAATGCTAACAATGCATAGGGCCAGGCTTGCCGCAGATAGGGCCAAAGCTCGCTTTCCCTGATCCAGGGGAATTGCGGAAACAGGCTGCCGACCCCGAAATAGATCAGCCACAACTGCAACAACAGCGGCGTGCCACGGATCACTGTGCAGAACGCGCGCGCGGGTGCGGCCAGAAACCGTGGCCCCGCCGCCTGAGCCAGTCCCAAAGGCACCGCCAGCGCAAAGCCGATCAGGCAACTCAAACCCAGCAGCCACAGCGTCCGCCAGATCCCCTGCACCGCCAGATCGTAATAGCGCGGGATCCAGTCCCAGCGCATCGCCAGCGCGGCCCAGACCACAAGGCCCAGCGCCACAGCGACCATGACGATCCGGTGGGGAACAAAGACCTCTTGTGCGATCCTCTGGCGGTTCATTGCGCCGCCTGCCCGCGCCGATAGCGCGCCTCGATCCAGCCAAAGATGCGCCCCGACAGCAGCGTCATCACCAGATAGAGCGCGCCCGCCGCCAGAAAGAATGTGAAATAAGCCCGCGTCGATCCCGCTGCCTGCCGCGTTTCCAGCGTCAGTTCGGAAAAGCCGACGATGGCCAGCAATGCGGTATCCTTGGTCGCGATCAGCCACAGGTTCGACAGGCCCGGCAATGCGAGGGGAAGCATCGCGGGAATGGTCACGCGGCGGAAGGTCTGGACCGCGCCCATGCCATAAGCGCGGGCAGCCTCGTGCTGGCCGCGCGGCACCGACTGGATCGCGCCGCGCAACACCTCGGTCGCATAGGCACCCTGCACGATGCCCAGCACAGCGATACCCGCGACAACGCCCGAGATTTCGACAGGCCGCTGGCCCAGCGCGCGCAGGGCCTGATTGAGCAGATCGGTGCCCGCGTAATAGAGGATCAGGATCAGGATCAATTCCGGCACCGCCCGCACGACGACCGTATAGACCGACAGCAGGTCGCGCGTCACAGGCCCGCCGTGCAGCTTGCCCAGCGCGCCGGCCGTGCCGATCAGCAGGCCCAGCGCAAAGGCGCCAACTGCGATCTGCAGGCTGGCCCAAGCGCCGCGCAAAAGATTACCCCCCCAGCCCGGTGGCTGGAGGGACAAAAGACCGACCGATGTTTCCAGCCCCGGCCAGAGGGCATATAGCCAGTCCAACACCCGGTGCGCCGGGCCTAGTTGCCGTAGATCGACGTGGCGAAATAACGCGCCGTGATCTCGTCATAGGTGCCGTCCGCGATGATCGCGGCGATGCCGGTATTGATCGCGGCGCGCAGGGCATCATCGCCTTTGCGCACGCCAGCACCGACGCCCGCGCCAAGGATATCCTCATCCGCGGCGACAGCGCCTTTGACCTCGCAGCAGGCACCCGCTTCGGTGGCAAGGAAATCATCCATCGCCAGACTGTCGGCCTGTGTCGCGTCGATCCGGCCAGCGGCCAGATCCTGGTTCGCCTCGTCCTGGGTCTGGTAGGTACGCAGTTCGGTAGCGCCTTCGAAATAGGTCTGCGCATAGGTCTGGTGGATGGTCGAGACCTGCACGCCCAGCACCTTGCCTGCAAGGCTTTCGGGAGAGGCGTCCATTTCCATGTCACGCTGGCCCACGATCACGGTCGGCGTGTTGTAGTAAGGGTCCGAAAAGTCGATGGTCTGCATCCGGTCTGCGGTGATCGACATCGACGCCATGATCGTGTCGATCCGGCCCGACACCAGCGCGGGGATGATCCCGTCCCATGCGGTGGGCGTCAGCACGCAATCAAGCGCGGCGGCGGTGCAGACGGCGTCGATGATCTCGACCTCCCAGCCGACCCAGTTGCCCGCCGCATCGGGCGAGGCAAACGGCGGATAGGGTTCGGCGGCGATGCCGATACGGACCTGATCGGCCTGCGCCATGGCGGCGGTGGCGATCAGGGCGGTGGTTGCCAGAAGGGCCAGTTTTCTCATGATCTTTCTCTCCTTGTTGAATGTCAGAACGCTTTTGCGCTTCTTGTGGTGATCCCGCAGCGCGGGTTTCGGCGCGACGTTTGCCAAGGCTGCGGCAGGCAAAGCCGCGACCGCAACATTTTTGTGATTGTATCTGGCCAAAATGGCAGCAATTATTCAAGTGTATAATTTCAGCAAAAGATGGACGACATGCGCTTTGGTGCCGAAGACCGATCAAAACCCCTTGCCGCCGTGATCATGCGCGCCCCCGGCCCCGCTATGGCCAAGGCCCGCCCGCAAGACTGGCATTACGGTGCAGGGTTCGACCCTGCCCGCGCGGAAATCCAGCATGCGGAACTGGCACGAATCGTCACTGCCAGCGGGGCGCAGGTGCATTGGATGCCCTCCGCTGACGACGGGTTGTCGGATGCGGTATTCGTGCAAGACCCGTCTTTTGTCACCCGCCACGGGGCCGTGATCCTGAACATGGGCAAGGCATTGCGCCGCGCCGAACCGGATATGCATGCCGCGTTCTATGACAGCATCGGCGTGCAGGTGATCGGCCGTCTGACCGGTGATGCCACGGTCGAATCGGGTGATTGTTTCTGGCTTGATCCAGACACGCTGGCCGTGGGGCGCGGGGTGCGCACCAATCAGGCAGGCATTAGCGCCCTGTCAGAAATCCTGCGCCCCCATGACATCACCGTGCAGGCCTATGACCTGCCCTATTGGACCGGCCCCGCCGCCTGCCTGCATCTGATGTCGCTGGTGTCCCCGCTTGGCCCCGATATCGCGCTGATCCATGCGCCTTTGCTGCCCTATGCGCTGTGGTCGGATATGCGCGCGCGCGGCTGGACCCTGCTGCACGCGCCCGAGGATGAATTCATGGCCTCGGGTGGGTTGAGCCTGAACGTGCTGGCCCTGCGCCCGCGCGATGTGGTCATGGTGGACGGTTTCCCGCAGACCCGCGCCCTGATGGAAAACGCGGGCTGCACCGTGCAGGTCTTCGACGGTGACGCGCTGTGCATTGCCTGCGAAGGCGGGCCCACCTGCCTGACCCGTCCGGTGCTGCGCGCATGACCCCGCGCCGCACCTTCAAACGCGAAGGCGAGGAGGCGCGCCGCGCTGCGCTGATCGACGCCACGCTGGATTGCATCGCCGAAGGCGGGCCACAGGCGGCAACCGTGCGCGCCATCGCATTGAAGGCCGGTGTGACGCCGGGGCTGATCAAGCATTATTTCGACACCAAGGAAGACCTTGTCGCCGCCGCCCACGAAACCCTGATGACCCGCATGACCGAGGCGAGTGCCGCCGCGCTGGACGATCTGCCCGCCGATCCGCTGGCGCGGCTGGCGGGGTTCATCACCAATGCGGTCACGCCGCCTGTTGTCGATCCGCGCGCCATGGCGCTGTGGGCGGCGTCGATGCAGCTGGTGCCGCGCGACGCCGCGATGCGCGACGTGCATGAAGCGACCTATCTCGCGTTCCGCGACCGGCTGGAACGCATGATCACCGATGCCCTGCGCGCGGCGGGCAAACCGCATGACGCGGCCACGACACGCGCCCTTGCCATCGCGGGCAATGCGCTGCTCGACGGGCTGTGGATCGAAGCCTCGGTCCTGCCCGACCAGTTCGCGCAAGGCGAAATGCGCAGCATCGCGATCCGCGCCTTTGCCCGCCTTCTCGACCTCAAACTACCGGAGTAAATGATGCAATATGCAGATGTCACCACCCGCCTTGCGGGGCTGGGGTCGGATAAATGGGTGCTGAGTGCCGCCGCCAATGCGCGCATCCGTGCGGGCGAGGCGATCATCAACCTGACCATCGGTGAACCTGACGTGGCGACGCCCACCGCGCTGATCGACAGCGCCATCGCGGCGATGAATGCAGGGCGCACCGGCTATTCGAACGGACGCGGTGAACCCGCGCTGCTGGCCGCATTGGCGGGCAAATATTCCGCGCTGACAGGCCGCACAATCGGCACCGACAGGTTTCTCTGCCTGCCCGGCACGCAGACATCGCTGTATCTGGTGCTGACAGCCCTATGCGATCCGGGTTGCGAGGTGATCCTGGGTGATCCGATGTATGCCACCTATGAGGGGTTGATCCGCGCCTCGGGTGCCGTGCCGGTCCCGGTCAGCCTTGACCCCGCCCATGGTTTCCGCCTGCAGGCGGCGGATGTTGCGGCCGCGATCACGCCTGCAACGCGCGTTATCATGCTCAACACGCCGCACAATCCGACAGGGGCGATCCTGCGGCCTGCCGATCTGGATGCGATCTGCGCGCTGGCGGCCCAGCATGACCTGTGGGTCGTGTCAGACGAGGTTTACGGCAACCTGACCCATGATGGCGCGGTATTCACATCCGCACTGGCCAATCCGGCCTATGAAGACCGCGTGATCGTCACCGCCTCGATTTCCAAATCCCATGCCGCACCGGGGTTCCGGTCGGGCTGGGTCTGCGGGCCTGCGGCCTTCTGCACCCGCGCGCTGCCCTTGTCGGAAACCATGCTGTTCGGATCGCAGCCTTTCATCGCCGACATGACAGCGCAGGCCGTGGCGGGCGCGCCTGATCTTGCCACCGCGATGGCCGCCCGCATGGCGCGGCGCGCGGGGATCATCCACGCAGCCCTTGACGGTGTGGCGGGCCTACATGTGCACAAACCCGAGGCGGGGATGTTCGCCCTTCTCGACATCCGCGCGCTGAGCCGCGATTCCAAAGCCTTTGCGCTGGCGCTGCTGGAGGCCGAGGCCGTCGCCGTCATGCCCGGCGCGTCCTTTGGCAAAGCTTTTGAGGGTTGGCTGCGGCTGGCGCTGAACGCCAGCGACGCCGCCACGCGCGAGGCTTGCATCCGCATCAAACGCTTTGCCCTTGGATGGCCACGATGACCAGTGTCGCGCAAAGCCTTGTGCGCTGGCTCCAGCAGATGGGGGTCGAAGTGATTTTCGGCATCCCCGGCGTGCATACGATTGAATTGTATCGCGCCCTGCCCGACGCGGGCATCCGCCATGTCACCCCGCGCCACGAGGCGGGGGCGGGGTTCATGGCCGATGGTTATGCCCGCGTGTCGGGGCGGTTCGGCGTGGCGCTGGTGATCACCGGGCCGGGGCTGACCAATATCCTGACGCCAATGGCGCAGGCGCGCGCGGATTCGGTGCCGATGCTGGTAATCTCCGGCGTGAACCGGCGGGATAGTCTGGGCAAGGGGTTGGGGCATCTGCACGAACTGCCCGATCAACTGGCGCTGAGCGCGACACTGGGTCCGGCGTTTCATCTGGACCAGCCCGCCGATCTGCCCGCGATCCTTGACCAGATTGCCATTGCCCTGACCACGGGGCGCGGCGGGCCGGTGCATCTGCAAATCCCGCTGGACCTGATGGCAGCACTGGCGCCCGATGCGCCAAGCCGCATGGCCGACCAAGCCGCCACCCTGCCGGATGTCAGCGCCGCGAATGCCTTGCTGGCACAGGCGCAACGCTCTGTCATCATTGCCGGTGGTGGCTGCCGCCGCGCGGGTGCCGCGCTGCAAGCTTTGGCCGACCGCCTCAACGCGCCGGTGATCCTGACCACCAATGCGCGCGGGCTGATGCATGGCCATCCGCTGGTCGTGCCTGCCTCGCCCAGCCTTGCGCCAGTGCGCGACCTGATCGCCTCGGCGGACCAGCTGCTGGTGCTGGGGTCCGAAATCGGGCCGACCGATTGGGACATGTATGACGATGGCGGCCTGCCGGACCTTACCCAGATGATCCGCGTCGATATCGATGCCGCGCAACTGGGCCGCCACCCTGCCGCCGTCATGCTGCAAGGCGATCTGGCCGCGATCCTGCCGCAGCTGCAAGGTGCGACCAGCGCAGATGGTGCGGACCGCGCGGCCCGAGCGCGCGAGGCGGCCTTTGCCGCCCTGCCCGCAGGCTATGCCGCCGAGATCGCTGTGCTGGACCGCCTGCGCGACACATGTCCCTGCGCCATCATGGTCGGCGATTCCACACAAGTGATCTACGCAGGCAACCTCTATTACGACCACGACCGGCCCTGCGGCTGGTTCAATGCGGCGACAGGCTACGGCGCGCTTGGCTATGCGCCGGGGGCGGCGGTAGGGGCGGCATTGGCGGCCCCTACCGCACGCATCCTGTGCCTGATCGGCGATGGCGGGCTGATGTTCAGCCCCGGTGAGTTGCTGACAGCGGTCGAGGAAAACCTGAACACCACCTTTATCGTCTTCAACAACGCAGGCTATGGCGAGATTGCCAGCGCGATGAAAGCCGCAGGTGCGCAGGTGCTGGGCTGCACCCCGCGCCCGCCGGACTTCGCCGATCTCGCGCGCGCCTGCGGTCTGCCGTTTACCCGCACCACGCCCGATGCAATCGACGCGACGCAATCCGGCCCCCGCATGATCGAAGTCACCCTGCCCTTCGTCACGACGACCTGATCCGGCTGGGCGGCACACCGAACCGCCGCCGGAATGCGCGCGAAAAACTGGTGGGGTCCACAAACCCACAGCGCAGCGCGATATCGCGCAGATCGTGGCGCGTGTCGGTGACCATCCGGCGCGCCATCTGCAACCGCAGGCCCAGATAGGCCGCCCCCGGCCCCTGCCCCAAGGTATCGCGGAACAATTGTTCCATCCGGCGCAGGCCCAGCCCCTGCGCACACGCAATCGTCTCTAGCGGTAGCGGGTCTTCCAGATGCGCATTCATCAGCGCCAGCGCCCCCGCCAGCCGCAGATCGCGGGCGACAGGCAACAGGCCGGGGCGCTGCGGACGGCTGCCATCTGACTGCGGCTCGTATTGGAACGATGCGGCGACCTGCCCCGCCAGCCCCGCGCCGCAGCGCATGCCGATCAGATGCAGCATCAGGTCGGCGGCAGGGGCGGCACCACCTGCGGTGAAGCGGTTGCGCGAAATGACGAACCGGTCGGGCACCACATCGACCGCGCGATGCGCGCTGGCGAAATCCTCCAGATCCTCCCAATGCACCGTCGCGCGGTGGCCGTCCAGCAATCCCGCCCGTGCCAGCACCCAAGGTCCGGCATCCACCGCCCCCACCGCGCGGAACCGCCCCGCGACACGGCGCAGACCCGCGATCAGGGGGCGGGTGGCGACTTCGGACTGGTTGTAGCCTGCTACGACAATCAGCGCATCGGCGCCCTCTGCCGCCGCAAGCGGGCCAATCGCAGGCAAGGCAATCCCGCAGGTCAGCGGCACATCCGCGCCCGAGGGTGACACTACCCGCCAGCGGAACCTGTCCTGCCCCAGATGCCGGTTCGCATTGCGCAAAGGGTCCAGCACCGACGCGACCTCCAGAATCGAGGCGCGCGGCAGCACCAGCACCGCGATGTCGAGCGGTTGGTCGGAAGCCATAAAGATGGTTTCGGATATCGCCATAAGTCTTTCGTAAATCGCCAAGCCACCCCGCGCAACCCTGCTAGCCTTATCGCCAAGGAGGACCGCCATGCCACTGTCCATGAACCGCGAGGTTTTCATCACCTGTGCCGTCACCGGATCGGGCGGCACGCAGGATATGTCACCCCATGTCCCGCGTTCGCCCGCACAGATCGCCACCGCCGCCATCGACGCGGCCAAGGCGGGGGCGGCCGTCGTGCATTGCCACGTCCGCGACCTCGAAACCGGCAAACCGTCGCGCGATGCAGCCCTTTACCGCGAAGTGACCGAGCGTATCCGTGACGCGGACACCGATGTGATCCTGAACCTGACCGCCGGCATGGGCGGTGATCTGGTGTTCGACGGCACCGAAGCCATGCACCGTATGTCCCCCAAATCCGACATGGCGGGGGCTGCGGAACGGGTGCAGCATGTGATCGATTGCCGCCCAGAAATCTGCACGCTCGATTGCGGCACGATGAATTTCGCCGAGGCCGATTATGTCATGGTCAACACCCCCGGCATGTTGCGCGATATGGCGACGCGGATGGTGGCCTCTGGTGTGCGCATCGAGATCGAGGCGTTTGACACCGGCCATCTGTGGTTCGCCAAGCAACTGGTCGCCGAAGGCATCATCCCCGACCCCGTGCTGGTACAACTCTGCATGGGCGTGCCATGGGGCGCGCCCGACGATCTGAACACCTTTCTGGCGATGGTGAACAACGTGCCGCCGCATTGGCATTGGTCGGCCTTTGCGCTGGGGCGCAATGAAATGCCCTATGTCGCAGCCGCCGTGCTGGCGGGCGGCAATGTGCGGGTCGGGCTGGAGGATAACCTCTACCTGTCCAAAGGCGTGCTGGCGACAAACGCGCAACTGGTCGAGAAAGCGGCAACCATCATCGAAAACATGGGCGCGCGGGTGATCGGGCCGGATGCCGTCCGCGACCGGCTGCACCTGACGAAAAGGGCACCGCTATGAAGGCCGCGATCATCGGCGGCGGCGTGATCGGCGGCGGCTGGGCCGCGCGGTTTTTGCTGAATGGTTGGGATGTCGCGGTCTTTGACCCCGACCCCGACGCACCCCGCAAGATTGCTGCCGTGCTGGACAACGCCAAACTGTCGCTGCCTGCCCTGTCCGATGTGCCGCTGCCCGCAATGGGGCAGCTCAGCTTTGCCGCGAGCTTGGCCGAGGCTGTGACAGGCGCGGACTACATTCAGGAATCCGTCTCCGAACGGCTCGACCTGAAACACCGCGTCTATGCCGAAATCCAGCGCGCCGCGCCCGACACGCCCCTTGGCTCCTCCACCTCTGGCTATAAACCATCGCAATTGCAGGAAGGGGCGATCAACCCCGCAACGATCTTTGTCGCCCACCCGTTCAACCCCGTCTACCTTTTGCCGCTGGCCGAGGTGGTGCCCAGCCCCGCCAGCGACCCCGCCCTGATCGAAAGAGTCAAAGACACCCTGCGCGGGATCGGCATGTTCCCCCTGCATGTGCGCAAGGAAATCGACGCCCATATCGCCGACCGTTTTCTGGAAGCCGTCTGGCGCGAGGCGCTCTGGCTGGTAAAGGACGGCATCGCCACGACCGAGGAAATCGACGAGGCGATCCGCATGGGGTTCGGGTTGCGCTGGGGCCAGATGGGCCTGTTCGAAACCTACCGCATCGCAGGCGGCGAAGCAGGGATGAAACATTTTCTGGAACAATTCGGCCCCTGCCTGACATGGCCCTGGACCAAGCTGATGGATGTGCCGGACTTCAACGACGAATTGGTCGATCTGATCGCGGGCCAGTCCGATACGCAATCGGGGCATCACACGATCCGCGAGCTGGAACGGATCCGCGACAGCAATCTGGTGGGTTTTCTGCGGGTGCTGAAAGACCGCGACTGGGGCGCGGGGCGCGTGCTGAAAGCGCATGACGCGGCAAGGCGCGACATGGTGCAGACGCTGGACGCCAACGCCCCGTTGGTGCGCTTGCAGGTGCTACCCAGCTGGATCGACTACAACGGCCATATGACCGAAAGCCGCTATCTGTTCGCGGGCTCGGAAACCTCGGACACGCTGCTGCGGCTGATCGGGGCGGATATGGACTATGTCGCAGGCGGGCACAGCTATTACACCGCCGAAACCCATATCCGCCATCTGGGCGAGGCGAAACTGGGCGATCACCTGACCGGATCGGTGCAGGTGCTGGGCGCGGATGACAAACGGCTGCATATCTTCATCACCATCGCCAAGGATGGGGATGCCGTGGCGACGCTGGAACAGATGCTGCTGCATGTGGACATGGCCGCGGGCAAGACCTGCCCCGCCGCCCCCGCCGTGCTGGACCGGCTGTTCGCGATCCGCGACGCCCATGCCAGCCTGCCGCGCCCCGCCAGCGCAGGCCGCCATATCGGACAGGGGAAAAGCTGATGCATTTTGCGATGACCGATGAACAGCGGATGATCGTGGACACGACCCGCGCTTTCGTGGAGGCGGAACTTTACCCGCATGAAGCGCTGGTCGAACGCACCGGCCACCTGCCGATGGAGTTGGTCCGCGAAATTCAGGCAAAGGCGATGGCCGCAGGTCTTTATGCCGCCAATATGCCCGAAGAGGTAGGCGGCGCGGGCCTCGATACGCTGTCATGGCTGCTTTACGAACGCGAGTTGGGCCGCGCGAATTACGCGCTGCACTGGACCTGCGTGGCGCGGCCTTCGAACATCCTGCTGGCAGGGACAGAGGCGCAAAGGCAGAAATACCTCTATCCCTGCCTGCGCGGCGAGACATGGGATTGTCTGGCGATGACCGAACCGGGGGCCGGGTCCGACCTGCGCGGCATGCAGGCCAGCGCGCGGCAGGACGGCGGGGACTGGGTGCTGAACGGCACCAAGCATTTCATCAGCCACGCCGATATCGCGGGCTTTACCATCGCCTTCATGGCGACCGGCACAGAAGATACGCCGCGCGGCCCCAAGAAAAAGATCACCGCCTTCTTCGTGGACAAGGGCACGCCGGGGTTCACGCTGCGTGAAGGATACCGCAACGTCAGCCACCGCGGCTATTCCAACGCCATTCTGGACTTCGACGATTGCCGCGTACCGGCCGAGAATATCCTTAGTGAAATCCACAAAGGCTTCGAAGTCGCCAATGACTGGCTTGGGGCGACGCGATTGCAGGTGGCCGCCACTTGTCTGGGGCGTGCAGACCGTGCGCTGGATCACGCGGTGCGCTATGCGGCGGAACGCCGCCAGTTCGGCCAGCAGATCGGCAAGTTCCAGGGCGTCAGCTTCAAACTGGCAGACATGGCGATGGAATTGAAGGCGGCGGAATTGCTGACATGGGAAGCCGGCTGGAAGTGCGATCAAGGCAGCGTCACCGAGGCCGATATGGCCATGGCCAAGCTGAAAGCCAGCGAAGTGCTGGCGATGGTCGCGGACGAGGCGATCCAGATCCATGGCGGCATGGGGTTGATGGACGACCTGCCGCTGGAACGGATCTGGCGCGATGCAAGGGTCGAACGGATCTGGGAAGGCACCAGCGAAATCCAGAGGCACATCATCAGCCGGCAACTCTTGCGCCCGCATGAGGGCTAGTCAGGGGGCTGTCTGCCCCCTCGGCGCGACGCGCCTCACCCCCGAGGATATTTGTGAACAGATGAAACGATATGTTAACCAATCCGTCGCAATCTAACATGGCGGTACAGGGGGGGACCCCGATGACCGCAACAGGTGAAGTTTCCCTGTCCCGCACCGTCGGGACAGGGCGACGCCCCTGTTTCATCTGTTCACAAATATCCTGGGGGTCCGGGGGCAAGGCCCCCGGCTGCCTGCACCGCAGGCAGGTGCTGCGATGACGGATCTGTCGCGCCTGCTGCGACCGCGCAGCATTGCGGTGCTTGGTTCTGGCTGGGCTGCCAACGTCATTGAACAATGTCAGCACATGGGGTTCGATGGCCCCGTCTGGCCCGTGCATCCGACGCGCGAAAGCATCGCCGGTGTGCGGTGTTATCCGACTTTGGCTGACCTGCCTGCCGCACCGGATGCGACCTTTATCGGGGTCAATCGCCATGCGACGGTGGATGTCGTGGCCGAACTGGCCAGTATGGGCGCGGGCGGGGCGATCTGTTTCGCCTCGGGCTGGCGCGAAACCGGCGACGGGGATCTGCAGGACCGGCTGGTCGCGCGCGCGGGGGCGATGCCGATCCTCGGGCCGAATTGCTATGGCATGATCAACTATCTTGACGGGGCACTTCTCTGGCCGGACCAGCATGGCGGGCGGCGGGTCGCGCGGGGTGTGGCGCTGATCAGCCAATCCTCCAACATCGTCATCAACCTGACGATGCAGGCGCGCGGCTTGCCCATCGCCTATGTCGCCTGTCTGGGCAATGCGGCCCAGGTCGGGCTGCCACAACTGGCGCGCGCCTTGCTGGCGGATGAACGTGTCACGGCGCTTGGGCTTTACATCGAAGGATTGGGTGATGCCGCCGGTTTCGCCGCCGTAGCCGAGGCTGCACAGGCCGCAGGCAAAGGCATCGTCGCGATCAAATCCGGCAAGACCGAAGCTGCACAGACCGCCGCCGCCTCGCATACCGCGTCTTTGGCGGGTGGCGGTGCGGCCTCCTCTGCCTATCTGCGCCAGATCGGGGTGGCCGAGGTGAACACGCCGGCGGAACTGTTGGAAACGCTGAAAATCCTGCATCTGCATGGGCCGGGGTTGGGCAGACGGCTTTGCGCGGTGGCCTGTTCAGGGGGCGAGGCCGGGTTGGTCGCCGATCTTGCCGCGCCTCTGGGGCTGGATTTTCCGCCACCCGGTTCGGCGCAGGCAGAGCCGCTTGCCACCACGCTCGGCCCTTTGGTCACCATCGCAAACCCGCTGGATTACCAGACCTTCATCTGGGGCGACGGGCCGCGCACGACAGAGGTTTTCAGCACCATGCTGGCAGGCTATGACGCGGGGCTGTTCATCATCGACCCGCCGCGCCCCGACCGCTGCGATCCCGCCAGTTTCGCCCCCGCGCTGGACGCGATCGTCGCGGCGGCGCGCGCCACCGGCAAACCCGCTTTTCCTGTTGCCTCGCTGCCCGAAAACTTTGACGAGGACCGCGCCATCGCACTGATGGATCAAGGCATTGCACCGTTGATGGGGCTGGAGACGGCGCTGGCGGCAGTGCGCGCAGCGCAGGTCACGGCAGGGCGCGCAGGGTGGCGCAACTGGACGCCCATCGCGCGCACCAGCCCGCTGACTTTGCTGGACGAGGCCGCAGCCAAGGCGCGGCTGGCGGCGGCGGGCGTCGCGGTACCGCGCGGCATAGCTGCGCAGACGATCCAAGCCCTGACAGCCGCAGCGCAAGACCTGACACCACCCCTGGCGCTGAAAGGGCTTGGCTTTGCCCATAAGACCGAGGCGGGCGCCGTGCGCCTGCATCTTGCCACGATCAAAGGGCAGGCGGAAATGCCGGGGGCTGTCGGCTATCTGGCCGAGGAAATGGTGACGGGGGCCATCGTCGAACTCTTGCTCGGGGTGCGCCGCGATCCGGTTTATGGCGCGACACTAACACTGGGCTTCGGCGGGGTGGCGGCGGAATTGCTGGCCGATACGGTGACGCTGGTCCTGCCGGTGACAGCCGCCGATATCGCGGATGCCCTGCGCCGCCTGATGCTCTGGCCGCTGCTGGATGGTTATCGCGGCAGACCGCGCGCCGATGTTGGCGCGGTGATCCGCACGGCACTAGCCTTGCAGGACATGCTGGCAACCGACAGGATGCTGGAAGAAATCGAAATCAATCCGCTGATGGTCGGGGCAGATTTTGCCGTGGCCGCGGATGCCGTGATCTGGAAGGACACCCCATGATGCAGATGCGCAGCGATGGCCCGATCCACACCCGCCGCGAGGGTGCGGTTCTCGAAGTCACGCTCGACCGGCCCAAGGCCAATGCAATCGATCTGGCCACCAGCCGCATCATGGGCGAGGTGTTCCGCGATTTCCGCGATGACGACAGCCTGCGTGTGGCGATCCTGCGGGCAGCGGGGGACAAGTTCTTTTGCCCCGGCTGGGACCTGAAAGCCGCCGCCGATGGCGATGCGGTCGATGCGGATTACGGCATCGGCGGTTTCGGCGGCCTGCAGGAACTGCCGCATCTGAACAAGCCGGTGATCGCCGCAGTCAATGGCATCTGCTGCGGCGGCGGACTGGAACTGGCGCTCAGCTGCGATCTGATCCTTGCGTCTGACACAGCCACCTTTGCGCTGCCGGAAATCCGGTCGGGCACGGTGGCGGATGCCGCCTCGATCAAACTGCCCAAGCGCATCCCCTATCATGTCGCCATGGATCTGTTGTTGACCGGTCGCTGGTTCGATGCGCCAGAAGCCCTGCACTGGGGGCTTCTGCGCGAGATCACGACACCGGCCGATCTGCTGCCCAAGGCTTGGGCGCTTGCCCGCATGCTCGAAAACGGCCCGCCACTGGTCTATGCCGCGATCAAGGAAATCGTGCGCGAGGCCGAAGCCATGCGGTTCCAAGACGCGCTGAACCGCGTCACCAAAAGGCAATTCGCGACCGTGGACCAGCTTTACGCCAGCGACGACCAGAAAGAAGGCGCGCGCGCCTTTGCCGAAAAACGCGATCCGGTCTGGACCGGGCGCTAGATTTGCAGCCACTTTGCGCACCGGCCGTTCGCGGCGGGCGCAAAGGCCATGCGGCGCCTGTAGGGCGACCGCCCTTTCGATTACTGGGCGTTGGGAAAGAATAACTGATCGCCACCAACCTGATACGCCGCAATGGCCTGCTGGCCCGCGTCGGAGACGAGCCAGTCGATGAATGCCTGTCCCTCCTGCGCCTTGACATGGGCATGACGTTCTGGATTGACGAGGATCACGCCATAGGGGTTGAAAAGGACCGGATCACCCTCGAATGTGATGGTCAGGTCGCCACGGTTTGCAAATGACAACCATGTGCCACGGTCGGTCAGTGCATAGGCCGGAACTTGGACCGCAGTGTTCAGCGTGGCACCCATGCCGGACCCGGTTTCGAGATACCATGCGCCCTCGGGCACGATACCTGCGGCTGACCACAATGCCTGCTCCGCCTGATGGGTGCCACTATCGTCGCCGCGTGATGCAAAGGCTGCACCGGCCTGCGTGATCGCCGTCATCGCATCCGCTGCATTCTGTGCGGCGCGCGTATCGGCGGGGTCACCGTCCGGCCCGACGATAACAAAGTCGTTATACATGACGTGGAAACGCTCGACGCCATAGCCTTCAGCAACGAATTGCTCCTCTGCGGGAAGTGCATGAACGAAGACCACATCGACATCACCGCGGCGTCCAGTTTCCAAAGCTTGCCCTGTGCCCTGTGCGACAACGCGGACTTCTATGCCTGTTTCTTCCGAGAACAGGGGCAAGATATGTCCGAACAGACCTGAGGTTTCAGTCGATGTCGTCGAGGCGACGGTGATGAAATCCTGCGCAAAGGCCGGAACAGCCACAATCGATCCCAGGCTAGATACGGCACAGAGCAACATAGCCCGCGTGTTTGATGACATGTTGATCTTCTCCTTGTTGGGCAATTTAAGATAACCAGACGCGTTCGCCACCCAGAAAATCCCGGGCTTGGGATGTCTGGGGCGCGTCAAAGAACTGGACAGCGGGGCCATGTTCGATCAGCCGTCAACGATAGGAAAATGCAAGGTCCTGCGCAAGGCCGCCGCGCGCGGTGACACGGTGATCATTGCGCAAGCAACATCAGGTAAATAAAAATCCCAAGCACGACAGGGGGGCGCCCCCACAAAGAGCAAAAAGCAAAGACAATCGCGCCCCGACCGGCGAACGGCGCAAGCGCAAGTCCGGCACCCAACGGCAGGCCAATCATCAGTGCAAACGGGTCATAAGCGTGCACACATGATCGATTCGGCGCTCACCCACCAGACTGTAAGCCAATGATAAACATAACAGAAATGGTTTACGCTCGATGAGCACGTGGCATTTCCATGCACGCAAGAACCATATACATGCACACCACCGGCAACAAAAAGGCCCGCATGAAGCGGGCCCGTTTCGCTAGGTCGTAGGTCCGGTTATTTCACCGGAAAGAGGTTCCCTTCTTCTCATTCGTCTTTTCAAACATGTCGAAGAGAACCTGCTGATCGAAGTTGTCCCGATAGTTCGGGGCGGTGAGTGGCGAATAGCCGGCGGTTCCTCCGTAAAGCGTAGCGTAGGCCCCCATAAAATGATCATCGGAACAAACGGCGTCGCCTTTAACCACCGCCAATGTGAATGCTTCGATCAGCATCTCGATCACCAGTCCCCACCGGTCACAGCAGGTAAACGCGAGGCGCTCGATGAAATCAGTGGTCGCCAGAGGGCCGAAATCGAGCCCTGCCTTCTCCGCGTAACTGAATGTGAGTTGGACCATCTCATCCATATCCTCCTGTTGGGTCAGGTCGATTGGACCTGTCACGTTTTTGTGCCGCCCCAAGTGCTCTTTTAAGCCACCTTCCGTTCGAAAGCGACCGGGCTTTTCCAGCCCAGTGCTGAGTGCCGTCGACGCGGATTGTAGAAACCATTGATGTATTCGAAGATCGCCAT
>JAFWEI010000001.1:0-55906 GCA_017542965.1 Loktanella sp.
CACAGCAAGGGTATCTCTCTTACGATGCACCTATCATAATAGGTGCGCCAAAAAATGGCGCGGGATGGAGCAGCCCGGTAGCTCGTCAGGCTCATAACCTGAAGGTCGTAGGTTCAAATCCTACTCCCGCAACCAAATTATCTAACCTTTCCAAATGGTTAGGATCCGACAAAAACACTTGTGTATGCCTCGCGCAAAAGCGAGTCAACGCCAAGTCAACGTTTTGCAAGTCCCCCTGAAACCCAGGGGGCTTTTTGCATTTTGGCGGGTTCAACAACGGCGCTGCATCCGCCCCAGTTGAAACCATCGCTCCGATCCGGTATATGACTCAGTCATACCATGGAGGCGCGGATGACCGTCAAAACCACTCTCAGCTTTACCGACCGCCACCACCAGTTCCTTTCTGAAAAGGTGGGGCAGGGCGTGTTCGCGACCCAGAGCGCTGCAGTCGCGGCTGCGCTGGAACAGATGATGCAGGATGAACAGGAGCGCGATGTGGCCCTCTCCGCCCTCACGCAGGAAATCCGTGCTCGCATGGAAACGCCGCGCGAAGCCTTCATCGACCAGAACGATGCCTTTGCTGCTGCCCGTCGCACCATAGGGGCGGCCCGTGGCGCGTGAACTACCGCATTCGTTTCCACCCTCTTGTCGCGCGTGATCTTGATGCCATCGCGCGTTGGATCCTCGACTATGCGGGGCCCGACGCGGCGGCGCGAAAGCTCGCCGAAATCGAGGCTGCCATCGCCACGCTGAAGGCCACGCCCCACAAGGGAAGTCTTCGAGATGAAATCGCCCCTGGTCTGCGTGCCATCCCGGCAGGGCGCAAAGCTGTTATTGCCTTCGTTGTTGACGATGACGCCGCCGAAGTGCTTGTTTACGCAGTCACCTATGGCGGCGCGGATTGGGCCATGCGCAGCAGCGCGCGCAGCCGGTAATGGGGCAGAGGCCACTTGTTTGTTTGAAAGGGTCCTCTGATGGGATTTGTCTTTTACGATCTTGAGACCACCGGGATATCGCCCGCATTTGATCAGCCGCTGCAGTTTGCAGCGATCCGCACGGACGACAGTTTTGTCGAGATAGAGCGCGTAAACCTTCGCTGCCGGATTGCGCCACACATTATCCCGTCCCCACAGGCGCTGATTGTCACCGGCGTCACGCCCGCGCAGCTGGTTGACCCAGAGCTGCCGTCCCTGTTCGAGTTCACCCAGACGATCATGGAGATGACCGAACGTTGGGCGCCTGCGACATGGGTGGGCTTCAACAGCATCCGGTTCGATGAGGAGGTGCTGCGCCAAGCCTTCTTCCAGAACCTTCAGCCGAACATCTATGCCACGCAGTTCTACGGCAACAATCGGCTCGACATCCTGACCGCCGTCTTTGCTGTCTGGTGCCGCAATCCCGGTTTGATGCATTGGCCGACCGATGATACCGGCCGCACGACGTTCAAGCTGGACCGTCTTGCCCCGGCAAACGGCTTCAACGCGCACAATGCCCATGATGCTCTTGGTGATGTCGAGGCCACGATCCATATCGCGCGCCTCATCGCCAACGGCGATCCTGCGCTCTGGTCGGCCATCCTGCACAACCGCGACAAGCAGAACGTCATGGCGACTTTGGAAACCTTCCGCCCCGTGGAGTTGGTGCTGCGCTTTGGTGGTGGCCCACCTCGTGCTTATGTGGGGTGCTTCTGCGGTACTGCTGCTGGAAACCCGACAAGTGCGGCCTTCTTCGATCTGGAGGCGGCCGATCCAGAAGCATTGATCGAGGCCGATGATGCAGCGCTGTTCCAGGCGGTCGATGGTACGCCCCAGATCATCCGTAGCGTCGCGACCAATAAGGTGCCATCGCTCTTCCCAATTGCCAATCCAGATCCCGACCACCTGCGCAAAGCAGCTTTGATCGCAGCAAACCCTGCCTTCCGCGCTCGGGTTGGCGAGGCCATGGCCGCGCGCTACGTCGAGGATCCGGCGGCACCGCCCCCACCGGTTGAAAAGCAGATTTACAGCGGATTCTATGCCAAGGCTGATCGTGATCTGCTCGCTGAGTTCCAGCGGGCCGACTGGCCCCGGCGGCGTGATATAGTTGGTCTTCTAACCGACGTCCGTCTGCGCCAGCTCGGCCGCAGGCTGATCGCCTTCCACGCGCCCGAAATCATGACAGCCGACGAGGCCGAGCAGTTTGAGGCGTTCCTCCGCGAGCGTTGGAATGCCCCGGAGGCGGCTGAGACCGAGTGGACGACGATTGCATCAGCGACGCGCGCAATCGCGGAGCTGCGGGCGAAGCCGGGAGCGGATAGCGGGACACTGAACGAAATAGCCGCGTTCATTCGCCAGAGGACTGTCGATCGACTCTTCAAGGCCAATTGACTCGATGTTCAGCCGTTTCGCCCAGAAAGCGCCGCGCCTTTTTTGAGTTTGCACCCACGCGACCAAGCAAATTTGGAGCAATCAAGTCGCCGTGGCTTGAACAAATGGTAGGTCCTGAGTAAAGCACTCGACTGTGCCGTCATAAGTTGGACAGGCCCGTGGTGCAGATTTGGTAGTGAAGCAGGTGGCCCGAGATGCTCAAACGGAACCACCCGGCAAGCCTTGCCAAATCACCTCGTTGCGAGGCATGATGTAGAACAAAAATGGAACTAAAAGGCGGCAGGCATGAGGCTATGAGCGGGCCATACGATCCGAGGGCAATAGCGAACCTCATGCTCGACGAGGCGGATCGGCGCGGCTGGACGATCACCAATCTTGCCCTCCAAAAGCTGCTCTACTTCGCTCACGGCATACATTTAACCAAGACGAAGCGCCCGCTCGTGTCGGGCTACTTCGAGGCGTGGCAGTATGGTCCCGTGCATCCAGCCGTGTATCGTGCGTTCAAGCCGTCAGGGTCCGCACCGATCATCAACCGGGCGGTCGCGAAAGACCCTCTCACCGGCAAGACCCGTGACCTGCCAAAGCCCACGGACCTCGAAGTCATCGACCTCGTGTCTGACGTGATGAGATCATATGGGCACCTTCCGCCCGGACGGTTGGTCGATCTGTCCCACGCAAAGGACTCACCGTGGTCGGTGGTCGTGGACAAAGCACGAACAGATGTTGCTTTTGGGATGCGGATACCCGATGATGTGATCATCGGCCGATTCCGCCACCATAAGGTGTCGGTCGGCACAAATCCTCGTGCAGGAGAACCGCCTAGTGACGACACGCCTTTTGCCTGACATTGACCTTGCGCGCATCGCGCCCCAGCGCGATGACATGAAGCGCAAGAGCTTGGAGCAGATGAAGGGCGGTTTCTCCTCCATCACCTATAACCCGGTGCGTGCCTGTTTCCCCGACATCTTCAACATCCAGCCCGATCTGGACTTGGGCGCGACCCTGCCGACGCCCTGGGCAGTGATCGAGGCCGAGTTGCGCAAGCGCAGCCGGTCGGATGAGGAGTTCACCTACAACCGGCGTGTTGCCCTGGGTCTGCACGACTTTGCGACTTCTGGCCGGGTCTATGGGCGACGGCAGGAGTTCTTCCCGCTGTCGATGGGCATGGGTCAGAAGATCACCCTTTGGCTCCCCATGATCCTTGCCATCGACGAGCAAGCCAGTGCCTTGTTCATTGAGCCGCGCCGCACCAGAGGCCTGACCACTGAGGGCCGCCGGTTCGCCTTCTCGATGATGCACGAGCGCATCCGGGCGGCTGACGAAGACTTTGCCGATGTGCGGTTGACCATCGTCCAGTTTGGCGATCCATCCGATGATCGGCGCGCGGTCAGGCTTCACACGGACGAGGGCGTTGAACTTTACTCCCGCGAGGAGTTGGAGCAGATGGTGGCCTCGACCTATGAAATGTGGCGCGAGGTAATTGAAGAGCGCGAACGCAAAGCGCGCGGTCGAGCAACGGGCACCGGCCCGCTGATCTGATCCCTTATTGCATGCTGATTGCGTCTTTCAACGGCACGCCAGCACTTGATTACGCAAAACGGCATAGTCAATGAGCATTCGCACAACCATTGCCTCTTCAGGTAGTCCGCCGACTTCGATAGCGGCGAGGGTCTGATCGGCAGCGCTGTACTCCACCAGCGGCGGGCAAACTTGCCCAAGTCGATCAGAACCGCCCATCGAGCATGCGCTGAGCCAAAGCATCGCGATCAGCAGGACGGCGGCTGGCGGCGTCCAGCATCTGGCGTTGGATGTCATGGGTTCTCTCCGATGTTGAAAGGCGCTCTGCCAGCCGCCCGGCGCGTTCACCGGCGCGGCGGAGGTTCAGCAGGAACAGAGCGATGGTGAGGGCGGCCAGCAGCAGGCCCAGCGCTTTGCGCGCCGGGCCGCCGGTGAAGAGAGCGGTGATCCAGCCAGTCATCGCTGGCCCCGCTTCCAGTCATCAATCCGGGCATGGATGGCGACGGCGATGCCGATCAGGGCCACGGCGATGAACACCCAACGCAGGGTATCGAGGTAGGGCATCAGGGGTAGGATGGCGGATTGCGTTTCCGCCAGGACCTCCTGCGCCACCTCGACACCGGCGGCACCAACGGTCGAGATGCCCGCAGCGCTACCGCCTTTCAGGGTGCGACTGTCGGCCAGCACCTCACGAGCTGGCTGGGTCTCCGGCACAAAGGGTGTGGCGCGAACTGGGAAGGGTTCGCCCCAGCTGCGGGCTGGCCCGAGGTCGATGTGCATGAAGCCCGAACGGGGATAGGTGCCGAATCCGAGGAAACCCACGGCGCGGGCAGCTTCGACAAAGGCGGCTGGGTCGTGGTTCGACATGGCGATATCAAACGCCGTGCCCTGCATGTGCTTCGAGGCCGGGGCCCCACCGACGGCGCGGTTGTGGCTGGGGCTGCGATAGCCGGAGCGGACGATCAGCGGCTTGCTGAGGCGGTTGCGCAGGGACTGCAGCTTGTCCATCGTCTCGGTGTTGATCTTGATCGCCCCGGTCCCGCGGCAGGCGATTTCGGCCGGGGAAAAGCTGGGCCAGCGCCAGGCGCTCTCAGGCACGTCGCGGAAATGGGCATAGGTCGTGGTCGGCATGATGGGTCTCCAGAAATGCAAAACCCGCCTCGGGGGCGGGTGGGGTTGGTCGGCAGGGTGGTGTGGTGATTGTCAGTCGGTGCGGCCGCGCTGAAATGCCTCGAACATCAGATCGCGCATGGCGCGGATATCGGTTTCGATCCGTTCCAGCCGGTCGGCATCGCCTTTGCGGTCTTCAGCGCGCTGACGATCCACGCGGTCGCGCTCGGCCAGCAGCTCCCGGTCCATCCGGACCAGCATCGCATCATTGGTGAAGGCCCGGCGCGTGACTGCGGCCAAAAGGGCGATGAACCCGCCGATCAGTGCGGTGATGGCTGCGGTGAGGCCGTTGTCACGGAAGGCTGTACTGACCTCCTGCAACAGGGTGGTTCGTTCTGTCATAATAACTTCCTTGGGTTCAATAGTCCGTCTCGACGTAGACACCGGAGCAGTCGTAGGCGACGGCTGCCGCCGTCGCGCCGTTGTTCATGTAGTTGCGCGGGCTGAGCAGTTGGGTAGCAGCGGGTATGTCGGTGGTGATGGTGAACTCGACCGCCGCCCCGCTGACCTCCTCGACCACCCGCACACCGATGTCGGCCCCGTTTGGTGCGGCAGCAATGTAGAGCGTCAGCACATTGGTCATGCTGGCCACCGGGAAACTCGCCCCGAGGTCGATCAGCGTCGGCGCGCCGGTGCCATCATTGTGCACCAGCTGCCAGTTGGTATGGGTGCCGCGCTGGAAACCGATGCCGATGCAGTTCAGCACCGTGGCCAGGGTCAGGGTCGTGGCGAGCGCCGTTATGGAACCATAAAGCCCGAAGAACCCCATCCCGGTTGCCTGCAAGGTCGTCAGCGACAGGCGATTGACATAGTTCCAACCGCCGAGGCCCTCGGCATTGCCACGCCAGCAGACCCATCCTGCGGATCGTTCCTCTCCCACCGCGCTGGCCGTGGCCGCACTGGTCACCCGCCAGCGCCGCATGCTGGTGGATAGGTTGGTGGTGGTGAGCGTCGGCGTCGCCACGGTGCCCACAGCCGTGCGCGGCATGCCATTGGTGTTCACTGTGGTGCTGACAGATGGGGCCCAAGTGGCGACCCGGTTGACCCCGAAGTGTGGCTGCAGCGGAAAGAACCGGCCGGAGGGGCGCTGCACATCGAGCCATCCGGCCCCGGCGCGGTCACGGGCATAGACCGCAAGCTTTCCCGCAGGCGGAGGGTCCGGGGCGGCAGGCAGGGCGGGCATCACCAGCGGTTCGGGCAGTTCGACCCGGCCGGAGGTACGGTCGATCCGGATCGCGTCATAGAATGTCGAGCCGTTCGGGCTGACCTTGAAGCTGAAATCGTCATTGCCCAGAAGGCCGATCAGGGCGCGGGCCGAGAAGCCGGTCTTGAAGGCGAAGGCTGCGTCATTCCCGGCGGCGGCCTTGTTGACGGTGGCCTCGATCCCGGCTCCGGCGTTGTTGAGCAGCACTGCAGGAGTGTTCATCGACAAGCGGTTGTAGCTGTCGGCTGTCGCCCCGCCGAGGCCGAGCAATTGCGCTGTCAGGTTGGCTTGAGGCATCCCAACCTGCGTAACGGCATTTGCGAAGGTGACCATCGGCGTGTTCACCACCGTGGTCCCGCCCGACCCAGCGGTGGCGGAACCGATGTTGACGATCGTGGTGGACCCTGAAGCCCCGCCGGTCCCGAGGTTCAGGGTCTTGGTGACGCCGGTGGTCGTGGCACCTGTGCCCACCCCGTAGGTGGCAGTCGTTGTCGCCGTGCCGATGGTGGCCGCCGCCGCCGAAACAGTGACGGTGCCCGAGGCGGTCAGGGTACCCGAGAAGGTCTTGTTGCCGGTAAAGGTCTGCGTGCCAGCAAGGATCGCCAGTTCCGACGAGGTGTTCGGCAGCGTGAAGGTCCGGGTCGTGGCGGTGGTGATCCCGGACAGCGAAAACAGCGCCTTCTTTGTCGGGTCCGCATCGTTCACCAGGCTGAACACGGCATCCGACACATCCACCGGTTCGCCGACCGGATCCCAGCTATAGCCGTTCCATACGACGAAGACCGCCTCATCTGCGATCCATGCCAGCCAACCCGGGCGTGGCACCAGCCGCATCCAGACCCCATCGACCCAGAAGGCGATGTTCAGATCCCAACCCGACCACAGCCCTGTCGCGCCCGATGCCACGATGTGCCGGTCGCCATCGGTCGGACTGGCGGGTGGGGCGGCGCGGGTTCGGTCCAGCACCGACAGTTGCACCATAGCGTCCAGCAGGCGCAAAGCCTCGTTGTGGGTGACATGCTTCTGGGCCTGCGATGCCAGAATGTAGGGCAGCAGGAGGTGGGTTGTGATGTCGGACATGATCCTGCTTTCAGAAGGTGAGCGTGACGGATCGCCCAGCGCCCCGGCCGATCAGGGCCGAGAGCTGGTAGATGTGGATCGCGAGGGAGTAGCCGGGACCAAGGGGTGCGCCCCAATCGGCGGTCTGCAGGGCGGCGGTGTAAAGGGCGCTGGTCGTTGTCGTGGTCAGCGTGCGCTTGACGGTGCTGCCATCACGGATTTCGACCTCGTAGGCTTCACTGTCCTCGGCCAAAGGCACATCGCCCGCACCCCAGGTGTCGGCGGCAAGGGATCGCGACCGGCGCGTCCAGCGGATTGTCAGATCGCCGGGATTGCGTGCCGTGCGCCAAGGCTGTTCGACATGCGCGACCGAGAACGGGCGCAACCCGGCGCCCTCTGGGGTGAATGTAGACGCGACAAAGGTCTCGTCGCTGACCGGCTTGGACGCAGGGCCGATGCGCCAGTTCCACGGCAGACCCAGATCGGCTTCGGCTATAGGGAGGGAGGCGATGGCCGTATCCAGCACCACCACCCGCGCGCCGGTCGGCACCATCGCAACCATGGTCCCTTCGGTTCCGCGCTGGCCCCGCAGCAGTCGGGTCAGCCGGTATCGCCCCGGCGCGATCAACTCGGCCACACCAGCCTGGACGATCTCCCATTGCCCAGCGCCGGTTTCGACGGCTAGCGCGTTGGTCCCGCCGAGCAGCGTGATGTCTGTGACGCTTTCCAGCGTGCCGGAATAGAGATCGATGACCAGCGCATTGCCCAGATCGAAGCGCGAAACCGGCCCTGTATAGAAATCCGCCGCCAACACGCCCATGCGCGCTCGCGAGCTGAAGGTGGTCAGCAGGGCAAAACCATCCGTCGCGGCGCTGCGATAGACGGCCATCTCTCCGGGCCATGGCTTGGCATGGGCAGCGACCATAGGTCGATGCGGGGGCTGGTCCTCGCGCAGCTGCGGCAGGTCCATCAGCATGATGTCAGGTGTGCCGAACACCGTCGGTGTCGACAGCGTGGCGGGGCGCGGTTCTCCAGGCGGGAGATCGTAGACCGCCCGGTCTTGGCGCACGGCGTCAACGCTGCGCAGGTCTGAGTCGGCGATAGACACAAGCCGCATTTCTGTCAGGCGGCCATCGTGGTCGAACAAGATCACATCGCAGGGATCCAGCGCAAGGCGAGAAGGTGGCAAGCGGAAGACGGCACTTTCCCGACCGACCCACGCTTCCATCAGCGCGCGGCGGCAGCGGCGTTCGGCCTCTTCCGGTGGGATCGCCATCGGGAAGCTTTCCGAGGCTATGCGCGTGGTGTCGACGGTGATGCGACGCGCCTCGACCTGCGCCGCGTCGTAATCCTCGTCGGCGCGGGCGACCTGCCATTTCAACGCCTGCGGCAGTTCGGTTTCCTGCGCCCGGGTCAGTTCCATCACATCGCCCTGTGCAGAGCTGGGGGCCACCATGCTGTCGGGTGCGACCGTGGCGCTGGCGATACTCCCTCGCATCAGGAACTTGATGCGCCCCTCGCTTTCCACCGCATCGAACCCGAAATGCCGCGCCAGCGTGGAAATCGAGGCACGCGGCGCTTCCAGAGCGGAGATGACGTACCCCTCGACCGCACCCCAGAGGCCGGAGACGTCGATCAATTCCTCGGCCATCCCGGCGCGGAGACAAAGGTGCCGCACCAGCGCAGCGAGCGACACCGCGCCCAGCCGCCCGGTCAGCCAATGCCCCAGCTGCCAGTTCGGCCCGTCTGTCCAGAAATCGGTCAGTTCCGGAAAGAATGGATAGGGCCGGGCATCCCAGGTCCAGGCGGCGCATTCCGGCACATGCACCATGCGCGCGCCATAGACCGAGGAGGTCGGGTTGTTCGCCGCGACACCCCAGAACAGATAGGTCGCCTCGAGATAGGCCCGCTGGATCGCATCATCTCGCCAGCCGCGCGAAAAATACGGTGTGAAGCTCTCCGACGATTTCGGGTCGAAGAACACGTTCGGCTGGTTGGTGCCGCGATCAATCGCGGGGCAGCCCAGTTCCGTGAACCAGATCGGCTTCGATTGCGGCACCCATGCTGTCGGCGTACCACTTTCCACCCCGCCTGGCCGGTTGAAGTGCGGGTTTTGCCACCAGGCGCGCAGATCCTTGAAGCGGAACACCCATGGTTTGGCCGCCGCACCATCCGTGATCGGCGTGCGGGTTTGCGCTGTCCGGTCAAGAGCACTGGCATAGAACCAGTCGAAGCCTTCGCCACCGGTGATGTTCGATTGCAGATAGGCCCGGTCATAGATCGCAGGCGCCAGCGCGGCATCGGCATGATCGAACCCGTCGCGCCAGTCCGACAGCGGCATGTAGTTATCGATGCCGATGAAGTTGATGTTGGCGTCCGACCAGAGCGGATCGAGGTGGAAGAACACGTCGCCGCTGCTGTCGGCTGGGTGATGGCCGAAATACTCCGACCAGTCGGCGGCATAACCGATCTTTGGCCCAGCGCCGAGAATGGAACGCACATCGGCAGCAAGGGATTTGAACGCGGTCACCGCAGGATAGGTGCTAGAGCCTGAGCGGATCGTGGTCAGGCCAGGCATTTCCGAACCGATCAGGAAGGCGTCCACGCCCCCGGCAGCTTTGCAGAGATGCGCGTAGTGCAGGATCATCCGGCGCAAGGACCATTCGCCGACCGGGCCGGTCCAGCTGACAGTAGTGCCCGACACGCTGAAGTTTGCGGGCGTGGCGGTGCCGAACAGCGCCGATACCTGCGTGCCAGCGGTGGCGGTCTTGTCCACCGATCCTGCAAAGCCCGCCGCGGGGGAACATGTGATCCGGCCACGCCAAGGGAAGGTCGGCTGGCCCGAGGTGGCGGCATTGGCGCTGTAGGGATTGGGCTTGGTGTTGCCGGGCGGCACATCCATCAGGATGAAAGGATAGAAGGTGACGCGCAGCCCGCGTGCATTGATCTCCTGGATCGCCTGAACCACCGCGAAATCCGCAGGCGTGCCGCCATAGACAGGACGATCTTCAGCGTCACGGCTGACCAGAAACGCATCCGCGCGTGCGACGCCATCCACGACCCAAGCCGAGGGCGTCGTGGTCTTGGTGTCCACCTCGACGCCCGGACGCGCCTTGCAGGATCCTGCGCGCAGGTCATCGCCGAACCAGGCCACTACCAAGCTGACGCTTTCCACAGTCGGAGCGAGGGACTGCAGCCGGTTCAGCGCCACGACGATGTCGGCGGTGTCGGTGATCGCATTCAGGTTCTCGGCCACGGTCGCGCCACCGGAGCCGGTGGTCTTCTTGACTGGCGAGGTGGCATAGGTGAACTCGCCTGATGCCGGGATCATCGTCACCGCTTTCACCAGCCCCTCGGCGGTGTCGGGATCCGCGAGCGGCCGGAACACCTCGAAGCTGATCTGGGGCAGGCGGTTGCCGAAGGCGCTGAGGTCGAGTTCTTCGAACACGACATAGGCGGTGCCGCGGTAGGCAGGGGTGTTGTCTGCTCCCATCTTTGCCGAGATGAACGGGTCCGGGGCCTGGACCTCATCGCCCGGATACCAGCGCCAGGTGACGCCGGTCATGTCCATCGCTTTGCCGTCGGCCCAGACCCGGCCGATGCCGGTGATCTCGCCCTCGCACAGCGCTACGGCGAAGCTGGCAAAGTAGAGGTATTCGGTCGTCGTGACCTTTGGCCCGCTGCCTTTGCCGCCACCTTGGCTGGTGGTGTTGACCTCCTCGCGGAAATCCGTGGCCCAGATGATGTTGCCACCGATCCGCATGCGGCCGAAGAGGCGCGGGATCACCGCGCCTTCGGTCGAAGAGGTGATGCGCAGGCTGTCCAGCCGCGCGCCCTCGATCCGTTGGGCCGGGGCAAGGGACGAGACGATCCAGTTGTCGACCACCGAGCCGATGGTCGAGCCGATGAAGCCACCGATGGCCGCGCCAGAAAAGCCGAGGATGGCCCCGCCAAATGCGCCGCCAATCGCGGAGCCGACGGCGCCGAGAACAAGAGTTGCCATGTCTGGGGTCTCAAAGTTTGGGGAACAGGAAGGCGAAGGCGATCTTGCGCGCCCATGCCGTGGTCAGGGTTTCCTCGACGACACCCAGACGTTCATAAGCGTGGATGAAGCGGTCGGGGGCGGTCAGGATGCCGACGTGCTTGGCGATGGCCCGCGGGGCCATCCGGAACAGGACAAGCGCGCCAGGCCCGGCCTCGGGCGGCATGATTTCCGGCATCATCTGGCGCGCACCCTCGGCCAGAACCTCGCGCGGCCCGGTCTCGCCCCAATCCCGGCTGTAGGGAGGGATCGGAAATGGTTCATCCCCGACAACCTCACGCCAGACACCGCGCGCGAGGCCGAGACAATCGCAGCCGACCCCGCGCAGGCTGGCCTGATCATGGTAGGGCGTGCCGAGCCAGCTGCGGGCGGTGGCGATGACCACGGCGGGATCAGCGCAATTCACAGCACGTTTCCTTCATGGCCGCCGTCTTGGCTGGCATAGCGCAGGACTGCATCTTGGCCGGGGATGTTGGGAAAACCCCGAAAGTTGGCCGTGTTGGCGAAATTGGCACTGCAGGTCGCGATGCGCTTGTCGCAGCCAGCGCGCGCAGTGAAGCCGTCGCCCTCGGCAACGGCGCGCACCGGTGCCTCCAGCAGAGTCATTGTGGCGATGGCATCGGCCAAGCCATGAGACAGGACCTCGGTGATGCGACCGGCATTCGCCCCGCTGGTCCAGGTCAAGGTGCCAGACGTGAACCAGCCCGCGTCAAACCCGGCCAGCCCCGACGCCATGAATGCCCGGTCGCGCAACAGGTCGGTGACGACACCGCTGCCCTTGTAGATGGCGTTTTCCAGATCGATGCCACAGCGCACATCGCCCAAACGGGCATCGCACCCCGCCTGAAACGTCCGCCCCACGGTCTGGCCCAACACATGCGCGAGGCTACGCACCTCGGCCACAAAAGCCATGCGTCCGCGCCGGATTTGCCCAACCGCGCCCCGGCGCAATAGCACACGCTGGCTGGTGTCTGCCCAATTGACCCGCCACAGCTCCACTGCGGCATTGTCCCACCGCCCATCGAGAATGTCGGTTTCTGTGATCCGGTCCGAGGTCAGCACCCCGGTCGCGTCCTGCGCATCGACGGCGAGATCGGAGCCAGCGCGGATCTCTGATGCCGCAAATCCGCTCTCTGGTTCAAACGCAGTGCCGTCGAAGCTGAGGACCCGGTCATGATCGGTGAAGCCCAAAGCCACGCCATCGCTGCGCGAAATCCGCCAGCACCAAGACAGGGTGGTTGTGCCATCATCCAGATGCGCCTGCAGTTTAGAAGAGAGGTTTTTCATCTGCGGATCTCCAGCAAGGGAATGGCGGTGATCGATCCCAACCTTTCGAATTCGAGGGTCACGTCGAGCGTGTCGCTGTCGAAGCGGACCGGCACATCGAATTCGAAGCCAGCGCGGACGATGACGCCACCCGCAGGGGCGGTGGTGAAGGTGATGACGCCAGTTGTCGTGTCCACGGTCCAGCCCGACAGCTGTTCCGCCATGCCCAGCGCCACGCGGACGGTCCCGGCCACCGGCTTGGCGATGGTTCGCACCCAGGTCTGCGCGCCGGAGGTGTAGCGTTTCGCCAGTTGGAAGCTCTGCTGGCTACCGGTCCCGGTGCCGATCTGATCGTCCGTAGCGGTGATCGCATGAGAAGGCAGGGCAGATTTGTAGTCGGCCCAGTCCTTGTAGCGAAACCCGTGCAGACGGCCGTTGCGGGCCTCGAAGAAGGCAACCACCGCCGCCAGATCATCCGCACGCCGGATGCCATAGGCTACATCATAGCGGCGACGGCTGTCGGCCCAGCTGGCATTGCGCTCTTCATCGCCTGAGGCCAGTTCGACCACTTGCGTGCGCCGTTCAGGGCCGCCCCGTGCCCCGCGGCTGATGTTGTCGGGGAACCTGACTTCATGGAATGCCATCACATGCCCCTCCGGCCGAGCGACACCGCGCGGGCGATATCGGCTGCGACCTGTGTCCGGGATTGCCGGAAGCTTTCGGCGTCCCGGGTCATGATGGTGACATTCACGGCAGGTGCGGAGGACTGACCTTGGCCATATCCAGCAGCCTCCCGGCGCGACAGAACCCGCTCACCGCGCTGCAGGATTGCCGGAACCTCGTCGGGTTTTATCCCGGCCCAGCCACCGGAATGCATGCGCGGCGCATTGGCAAAAGCCAGCGCAGGCACCATGCGGCCCGGGCCCGGCGCGCCGACCATGCCACCGGCGTGCAGAGTGTTGGCGAAGATGCCACCCGCACCGCCCAGCGCGCCCGACAGCGCATTGGCAATGGGGCCGAGGATGAAGCGTCGCGCCGCCAGCTTCGCGAGATCAGCGATCATCGAGGTGACCAGGTCGCGGAAATCCAGCTTGCCAGTTTTCACGAAGTCGGCCACGGCGTTTTCGGCCGAGGTGAAGGCGCTGACCAGCGTGCTGCCGATATCACCCCCGATATCGCGCGCCTTCGCGGCATAGTCGGCGAGCGCCGCGGTGACGGCCTGCCAGCCGGTCAGGGCCGTGTCCGCGCCCTCAGCGGCCGCCGCCCCGGCGTTGCGCGCAGCGCTGCCCGCACCATCGGCTGCGGTGGCGGTGTTGTTCAGCCCTGCCGCGAGGGCATCGGCCGAAGCGGCTGCATCGGCGAGTGCGGTCTCCGCCTCGGTCCCCGTGCCAGTGACGGCCTCCTTCAGCGCTTGCCAGCTGGCCAACGGACGACCGGCGGCATCGGCAAGCATGCCAGCGGCCTCGCGATAGCCATCCGCCCGGCCACGCGCGTCGTCTGCCATCGCGCCAAGTCCGAGGTCGGGTGGTTCCAGATAGGTCTGGGACAGCGCGGCAGAGAAGGCATCCGCTGCGGCTGCGCCTGCAGCTGTTGCGGCACCCTCAAACGGGTTTCCGATCCGGCTGAGTTCTACGGGATCGAGTGTGCCGATCCGCACCCCACCTTCGCCAGTGGCCCATTCGGGCAGCAGCGCCAGCGCGGCGTTCAGCCCGTTGATGAAATTATTGATGCGCGTCACGACGCCGTTCAGCATCGCCTCGACGCCTGAAATCAGCCCGTTCGCGGCCTGGAAGGCGAAGTCACCAATGGCGCCGGGCAGACTGCCCCAGATTGCGACCGCAGCGTCATAGGCCCCCTGGAAGATGGCAGCCGTCCGGTCGCCGAAACTGACCACGCCCGCGATCGTGCCTTCCAGAGCCGAAAGCCCAGCAGCTTTCAGCCGCTCCCAGCCAGCGGCCATGTTGGCGAATGCGGCGTCGAGCGACAGGCCGATGCGCGACCAGACTTCTTTCGCCAGATCGCCCAGCAGGCGGAAGGCTTCGCCCACGCCGCCGACGCGGGCCACCAGCTGCGAGAACTGATAGACCAGCTCTCCGGCACCGACGATCAGCGCGCCGATGCCGGTGCGGATCAGCGCCCCGCGCATGATGACCAGCGCCGTGGCGAGGCCGCGCACTGACAGTGCTGCCGCTGCCAGTCCCGCCACCCAGCGCCCCGCCATGACGGCGGCGAAGGTCGCGGCATAGGAGGCGAGGCGTCCAAGATTTCCGATCAGCGCATCAATGGCTGTCCGCAGGATCCCTCCATCGGACGCAAGGGTCACGAACGCGTTGGCCAGCGCCTCGACCGATGGGGCCACCGCGACGGCGATCCGGTTGCGCAGCCCCTCGAACACCAGTGACATGGTGCCAAGGGCAACTTGGGTGCGCCGCAGGGCCTCGATGGCGTCGGTGTCCAGCACCGCGCCGAGGTCGGAGGCCTGGTCGCCCAACCGGGCCATCTCGGCCCCGCCGTTGCGCAGGAGCGGAAGGAGGCGCGTGGCGTCTGAGGCCATGGCCTCCAAGTAGAAAGTCATCTCCTGCTGGCTAAGGCCAGCGCGTTCCAGCGTGTCGACGTAGAGTTGCAAGGCTTCTGGCCCGGAGAGGCGGGCGAACTGGTCGGCCGTCACGCCCACCTTCGGGGCGACGCTTTCGAAGAAGTCCGCCATCGGCCCGCCGCCGGTCTGCAGGAAATCGCCCACCCGGTCGTTCACGTCTTTCAAGATGTCGGCGAGCTTTTCCTGTTCGATGCCGACTGTGCGCGCGCCTGCAGACCAGCGCTGCAGGGCTTCGGGCGTGGCATTGGCGACCTGTGCGAACTGCCGGATTTGCGCGGCGCTCTCGGCGGTGGACCGGACGATCAGCCCGAGCGAAGCGGTGGCAGCAGCAGCGGCGGCAGACATGGCAATCCCGGCCCGGCGCGCAAAACCGGCAAGCCGTGTGTTGGCCAGTTCCATTTCGCGCGACAGACGGCCGAGGCCTTTTGCGCCAGCTGTGCCGACACCTTCCAGTTCGGCGCGAACCTGGCGGCCGCCCTCGGCGACGAGCCTTACACTGACTCTTTTTTCAGCCATCGCGGCCCCCTTCCATCTGTTCGTTCAGTTTGCGCACCATCACCGCCTCGATCTCGGGCAGCAGTTCGCCAGCGATCAGGGTGTTGACGCCCAGTGCCCGGGCGAGGGCCAAGGCCGCGCCCATGTCCCAGCCGAGCACGGCGCCGGGGATGACGCGCAATTGCCCACCAAGGCGGCCGACGAGATCCCAGACCTGCCAGCCGTCCTGCGTTTGCGGCCGGTTCAGTCTTGCGGGGCAGTCTGGACAAGGGCCTGCGCAGGCCGCGCAATAGCGGTCGCCCCCGCCGAAGGACCAGTCGGCGAGGGCGCGGAGACGTTTTTTTCTGCGTCCAGGATCAGACTGCGCGCGATGTACTGCGTCTGGAAGGCCTCGAAAACTGGCCAGATTTCCAGAAGAGCGTCGATGCCTTCTGTCGATACTGGGATGATGTTGCCCGCGTCATCGCCAACACCCTCCCAATCCAGTACCGCGCGGCGGGCGACGGACTTGGCCATGGCCAGTGCCATTTCCTCTTGGGTCGCACCCTCGGGGAGTGTTTCCACAGCCAGATCGGCGCGGGCGGATACCATCAGCGCGGTGGTCAGCGGGCCGACCAGCAGGCGCAGGCCGGGGGCAAGGTCCAGCCATTCGGGCGTGGCGGTCAGGTTCAGTCGGATCATGATCAATATCCTGCAAGGGTGTTGACGAGAACGGCGGTGCACATCCGGGCCGGGCTGGTGGCCTTCGCCGCCTGCCAGTCGAAGCTCGCTTGCACGCCCTGGGGCCCCGCGATCTCGATGCGCGGGATCGGCAGGTACACCGCGTGGGCGGTGAAGGTGAAACTGGCGTTCGCGCCGAGGCTGTAGATGAACTCCAACTCACAAGGACTGCCGTCGATGGCTTGGGTCACAAGTGTGCTGTCCGAGAACCTGACTTCGATCCGGCCGGTCAGCGCCGCCATGGTCGGATCGGCGCCATCGATGCGGCCATCGCCGCGGATGGTTTCGATCCGGTCGAGGTTGTTGGAATAGGTGATTTCGGCCGAGACCACGTTCCCCAGCGCGGTGCCGTTCCGCTTCACGGTGCCGTTGAAATGGCCGAAACGCTGCAGGCCCAGCGCGGTGGGCGTGCCAGCGGCTGTTGCGGCGGCGATGGTTTCGCCTTGGGCCACCAGCCGAGCTGTCGCTGTCAGCAGACCCGACCGCTGCATCTGCCAGGACAGCTGATCCAGCACACAGCCGGAATACATTGCAAAGCGCGGCACCTCGGGCATCGCGGTTTCAATCGCCATGCTGGGCAGGGTCCAGTTGCCCGCCTGGAAGGTGTGGGTCTTCGGCGTCGTGCCGGTGGTAGTCGGCTGGCCAAAGGCGGCCTTCAGCCAGAACCCAAATGCCTCCACGTCAATCGGGATCACCACCTCGCCGTCGGCGGTCACCGCGTCCTTGATCGGGGCGAGCGGATCGCGGCCATAGCCCAGCAGTTCGGATTCCAGCAACGGCTGTTCTGACCCGAGCGTCGCCCGGGCGAAGGGCATCAGCCGGAACCCACTGACTGGCGGGGTGCCGTAAACCGTCTCATACGCAAGCGCCATCTGCGCCCGCGCGCCTTGCGCACGTGCCATGGGGGTCTCCTTTATGTGGGGGTGTCAGGCCAGGGGGCCGGTGGTGGTGTAGTGCAACACGACGGTGATCACCGCCGCCTTCAGCGCCGCTGCGCCCTCGATGGGCAGATCAACCGAAGCCGGGGCCTCGGGCTCGAGCCAGTCGCAGAGGCCGCCAAGTGTGCGGTCAGCGTCCAGCGCCGTGCCGATGGCGGTGATCAGGGTGTCGAAGGTGCTGGCCCGACTGGTGCACGCCTGGACGACGACCTCCAATTCGGCGCGGTGCTGATAGTGGTAACGCAGCGGCGACAGCGTCACCTCCGGCTCGCCCGGCTGGCCGTCGCGCAGGATGATCAGCCCGGCTGCGGGGATCCGCTCGGGCAGGACCTCATCGCGCAGGGTGAGGGCGGCAAGCGGCTGCAACCGCGCGTGCAGCGCGGCGAGAACGGTTTCGCGGGTGGTGGGCATTTGTCCAACTCAGGTTTGAACGTTCAGGGACTGATTGATCGTTGTCGAATGCTTAACAATAACTGAGTTTCACCTCGAGCCAGAGGTGCGCCGAGTTTTATGAATTCAACGCTCGGGCGATGTTCGCTCTCAGTAGTCAAACAGATCGTCGAAATCGCTATAGAACCCGTACTTAGGGGCCTGTACCTGCTCAAGTCCAAACGTGAAGAAGTGTTTGCGAGCGGCACGCCAGCCCCTCACAAGGCTCGGCATCCTGGTTTCTGGCTGGTCGTCTCCGCGCCATGCCGCAAGATCCAACCAAGAACCAGTGGCGAGTTCTTTATTGGATGGAGTTGGGCACTCCACTCCATATTTTGCCTTCAAAATGGAATTCCGCTTTTCCATCGCTCGACGAACCATGCTTAGAAGCCAGCCGTCGATTTCCTTTAAACGTTCGGATTCATCAAGTAGACAATAAAAGCCCATGATGCCCTTCATTCTGGGCAATCTCTTTCCATCATAGATAAATTTGTGAAGATCTGCTTCGGCCAAGCCTCCGTAGAGTGATCTCCGAAGTTCATAGATTAGACCAAGGAGGTCCCAATCAAAAATTTGTGGTGTAACGCCAGCTCTGGATTTCTTGAAACCAGTTGAAAGGTACTGAAGCAAATAGAGATTTATTAGACGGGATGCGCGAACTTTTATCCGGTCAACGGTTTTTTGTGGGATGGAGAGACCCCCGGGCGACAGCCGATACCCAAGATAATCGAAATGGGGATATGTCCTTAGCTCTTGTTGATGTTGCGATATTACCGCTATCCCGGGCGATTTCTTGGCGTTCAATATGAGTCCGCTCGTCCTGCAATGTGCAGCAAAGCAACGCTCAAGTTCTTGTGCGGCCGAGTAGTCGCCACAAAGAGCGACAACATCATCCGCAAAGCGGACAAATCGACCTGATGCTGCTGAAAGCTTCACATCTAAGTCGTGGTTCGCGAGATTTGCCAAAAGGAGCGATACTGATGATCCTTGTGGTGTTCCTTTGTGGCGACGGCTGAACGGACCTGTTGTGCTCTTATCATGATCCGCAAATTTGTGATGGATGAACGCTTTAAAAATGTAACGTTCATGAGGGGTCAGGCTAACTTGTGTCGCGTCATTTATCTTGCTTTCAAGGTACCAGGCTGGAATGTTGTCAAAGTATTTCTCGAAGTCGATTTGCACTGCGAATAGTTTGCCGTCGCTCTGATATTCTCTCAGCGCCAGTATTGCGTCAAAAACATCTCTGTCCGGATGGTACGCATAGGAAGACGGTGACAAGCGCTTTGTGTTTCGATCCCTGGTTCTCCGCAGTACGACATTGGCAAGTGCAGCGTCTGGTATGGAAAAGGCCATGATCGACCTTTTGCTACCATCAGGTTTTGGTATTTGATAGTTTATTGCGGGGTTTGGCTCATACGTACTTTCAAGGACCTTGTGCCAGATTGTCTTGGACAAGAAGTTCGCGTGGCGCGAGCAATAGACAGGATCGAAGTGTTTTGGCTTTGGTAGACTTGGCGCTGCTGAAGGAAGCCCGGCAGCGACGCCAGTTCGCTTTTCGAACTGTTGCCTATACTTCTCTTCTGATTTTGCCTCACGTTCCAGTTTTGAGAAAGCCTTGCGGCAAAGGCGCTTGATCTCTTGCTTGATAGCGTTCTGCATGAATCCCCTGACGTAGGTCGGCGGCGGGGCTGAGAGTCAGGGATTCCGATAGATCTTTCAACCCACCGTCACGATAGCCCTTTCAAGCTATCGCGCCATCAGCGTCATAAACGCTCGGTACTTTGCCCACGCCGCCTCGGCTACTACGCCAGTGATGACACCGTAGGAGAGAATTCTAGGGCGGTCAATCAGCGCTGGGCTGACTTTTTTGATGTAACTCAGCTGGGTACCAGTTTACCTTTGTGGACCTCGTGCGACTATTTACGTGTCGCGCCACCCTGCCACGATGCGCCCCGGCAGGCCGTCCATCGCGCGCTCAGCATCCCGCGCCAGATCCAGCCGCTTGCGGAGCTTGACCTGCGGAACGAGCAGAAAAATCGGCACAGTCGCCAGCCCGCGTCCTGACTTGGACTTTGATGCCACGGCCCGGCCCTTCGAATTCAACCGCCCTTCGGCGACCAGCAGGCTGGGGCCCCGGCGGCGATAGATGAACCGCAGGCGCAGGCCGGTGCGGCGTTCCCATTCGCCGGGGGTGATCCGGCCGCCCTTCGTGCTTTTCCCGGCCGCTGGAGTGGGGATCGCCAGCCAGAACCCATCCTTTGACCGGATCAGCGGTCCACTGTCATGCGCCCCGATGATGTCCGGGGCGTTGGACCAGACCAGCGCGGCGGCGTTCAGGCTGTCGCCAGATTTGGGGAAGCTGGCGAGGCGGATGCTGTTTCCAAGCCGGGTGCCGAGGCCAGCGCCGGTGATCTGGCCGCGCCAGGCGGATTTCAGGGAGGTGCCTGCCTCGCGCATGGCGGCGGACACTGCCTTTTCCCCGGCGGCGATTTCGGCCTGCATCAGGGCGACGAGGTCGGGATCGAAGGCGATCTTCAGCTTCATGACGGCCGCAGGTCCAGTGTCCAGATCAGGCGTTCACGGTCGCGGGTGGGTTCTCCCTGTATGGTGAAGCTGTCGGTCCCGATCACGATAAGATCGCCCGCGCGCGGATCGGGCAGGTCGGACACGCGCACATCCACCGTCATCGTGTCGCTGAGAAAGCGCGCGGCCCCGAATTCGGTGATGCGATCCGGGGCGCGGCGGATGACGCGGATCGGGCGTTCCTCGGATGTGGTGGCAGAAATCCAGACGGCGGCCACCGCCATGGACGGGTTGGCATAGATCCGGTCCATGGCGGCGGCGAAGACGTTCATGGCCGGTCAGTTCGAGGTATGGATGCGGATCGCAATGCGCGGCCGCTTGTTCACCGGCAGGATTGACGCTTCCGTCATCAAGTCGATCCAGCGGCCCTTTTCATCCAGATGCTGGCGGGCGTAGAGCGGCAGGCCGAGGGTGTTGGCCGCCTCGAGCAGGTTGGCGGGGCCGCCATAGGTGGTGAAGGTGTCCATCGTGCCCAATGGGAAGGCGATGCCTTCGCTGGCGGGGACAAGCCGTTCGGTCGCTTTGGTCGACAGGGTGACGGTCCCTGCGTATTCCTCGAACACGATGCCCGCGAAGGGGAAGTTGCGCCGCACATCCTGCCGCAGGGGCTGCGCGCCGGTCGCAGCGTAGAACTTGTAGGCCTCCTCCGTCTTCGGATGCGCGATCAGCTTGTCGAAGAATTCGCGGCTGACGAGGGCATGTACGTCCGTCATGCTTTCGCCCAGCAGGTTGTCTTCCATCGACCGCAAGACCTCGCGCACCTTGCCCTGCACATTGGTGCCCGCGGTGCCGAGCAGGAAATCCACCGATATCTGCGCCAGGCCGAACTCGGCGAAGTAGTTGTAGAGGGTCGTGCCAGCGCCGTCCTTCACGATGCCGCGCAGGGCGTTCATCTCCATATACTCGCGGGTCTGGGCGTGCTTGCGCCGCATCAGCTGCAGCTTGCGGTTCATCACTTCGACCAGAGGATCGGCCCCATCAAACACTCCCAGTGCGGGCTGGCCCTGGATGTCGCCCGGCAGGATCACGTCATCGTGCGGGATCCATGGCAGGGCGAAGGACCGCATCGAGCGCCCCTCGCGCGTGCCGACGGTGGCCGGGCCGCCGAGAGGCACCGAGGGCAGCAGGTTCAGCACGCCCTCGTATTGCTCGATGATGACGGAACGCTGGGTGACGCCTTCAAAGCGGAACAGGCCGATCTGGCCAAGACGGGTGTAGAGGTTGGGCAGGATGTTGATGGCCTGCGTCATCTCGGCCAGCGAATAGCCGCCAGCATCAAAGGGATTGCGAACGAGGGTCATGTGGTGCTCCGGGGATTTGGGGAAAGGGAAGCTGAGGTCGCGCGTCAGACGCCGTCGCGGGCGATGATGCCGACGGCGGCCAGCTGGGCGATCTTGGCGATGATCTTGGTGCCGTCATCGACGGTGGCGCCGTAGGCAAGGCCTGCGCGCGACACGATCGTGGGGCCACGGGCGACGACAATGCCTGTCGCATCCGCCAGTGTGGCATCGACGGCGTAAAGCAGCACAGCGCTGGCGACCTGCGAACCGTCCGCCCCGGTCGCGGGTGACAGGGTGTATTTGCCGCTGGCGGTGATTTTCCCCAGCACTGAGCCGACCGGATAGGGCAGGCCTTGCAGCAGGGTGATCACCTCGCGGGTGTAGTTCGGGTTGACCTCATATTTGAGGACATCGCCCATGCTGGGCTGTTCCGTCAGGACGGGCATTGGTCATTCTCCATGTGTTGGGGTGGGGAGGTGGCGCTGATTCAGCGTTTCGCTTCGGTCGCTGCCTTTTTCGCGGCAGCGATGATCGGGCTGTCTTTGGCGGCGGCCGCAGCCGGGGCGGTGGCGATGATGCCAGCGGCATCGCTGCGGGCGGCAAGATCAGCCAACACGCGGGCGCGCAGGGCCTCTGGCTTCAGACCCTTGCTGACCGCGTCGGCGGCGTCGATGGTCACGCCGAGCCGGGCAGCCTGCGCGCAAACCTGCGCAACCTCGGCCGCTTCGGCGCGCACGGCGTCGGCAGTCATGCTGGCGGGCACAGCAGCTGCCGCCGCAGGTGGAGCTTCTTGGGCAGTCGGGACCGCAGGTGGCGCAACAAGAGGAGCGGCAACCGGAGCCGGGTTCGGGGTGTCGGTGGGTGTGGTGGTCATCTGTGGACCCTTTCTGCTGGGGGAGATTGTGCCGCGGGGTGCGGCGGCGAAGGCGTGGAAAGCGGTCACGGGATCGGCGAGATCGTCGGCCAGACCGGCGGCAATGGCGTCGGCCCCACGGAACACGGCTGCTTCGGTGACAAGCGCGGCGGCATGGGTCAGCCGATCCCCGCGACCGGCAGCGACGGTTTCCGCGAAAAGAAAGCGCACGACCTCCAGCTCGCGCTGCATCTGGTCGTGCACAGCTTCAGGCAGCGGCTGATAAGGATTGGCATCAATCTTGTGCGCCCCGGCGTGGATCAGCGTGACCGCGATCCCCTTCTGATCCAGCGCGCCGCTCATGTCTGTGTGCAGCACTACGACGCCAATGCTGCCGACAGCCCCAGTGCGGGGCAGGATGATGCGGTCGGCCTGGGACGCCAATACATAGCCAGCCGACAGCGCATGTTCCGCGACGAAGGCATGGACCGGCTTCTGCGCCCGGGCGGCGCGGATTCGATCCGCCAGATCGAAGGCGCCTGCGACTTCGCCACCGAAACTGTCGATGTCCAGCGCAATGCCACGCACGCCGGGATCCGCGACAGCTGCCTGCAGCTGGGCGGCAATGCCCTCATAGGAGGTCAGCCCCGACGACTGTCCGATCCACGCGCCACGGTGCACAAGTGTGCCCGCGATTTCGATCACGGCGATGCCATCGACCAACGCAAAGGGCTGGGTGCCGTTGCGCTGATGGCGCTGGGCGAGATCATTGCCGAAGAGCGAGGCCCGGGCTGGAAGAGCAACTGTGGTCTGATTGGAAACGTCCGCGTCAACGCCATGGAAGGTGATTTCCTGCCCGGTGATGCGCGGGCCCAACCCGGACAGGAACGCCAGCGCCTTGGCCGGGTCCACCATCAGCGGCGTGTTGAAGGCGCGCTGGGCGATTTGGGCGTGGTGCATCATGCGCCCTCCTTGGGGTCTGTTTTTTCATCGGCGGTGTCGTCGGCCCCGTCGTTCTTGGCGCTGTCCTGATCCGAATCTTTTGTCGTGCCTTCACCCGGCCCCTGCGTGGGTGACCCCGGCCGCCGGAAGTCTAGGCCCAGCGCCGCTTCCCGTTTGCGTTCGGCGGCGATTTCGCGATCCACCTGTTCGGCGTCGTAGCCGCGCTCTGCCAGCGCCTGCGTGCGGGATTTCAGGCCCGCTTCGATCTGCAGAATCTCGGCCGAGGCGTCCTTCATCGGGTCGATCCAGTCCCATTTGGTCGGAAGCCAGGCGCAGGCCTGATATTGGCGCCGCTGACTGTCATAGCCGGGCAGGTCCAGCGCACCCGACAACACGGCCGTGTCCATCCAGCGGACCCAGACCGCGCGGCAGAGCTGGAACACCAGCACGCCGTGCTGCCAGGCCGAAATACGACGGCGGAACTCGATCAGCGAAATCCGCGTGTTGGAGAAGTTTCCCTTGGCGGTGTCGCCGGTCAGATAGCCATAGGGCACGCCCAGCGCGGCGGCGATCTGCAGCAAGGTCCGGTACTGAAACAGCTCATAGGTGCCGCCGGAGTCTGGCGTTGCGGGTGTCGAGACATTCTCGCCGGGGTCAAGCCGCACCACTTGGCCGGGTTCGACCTCCAGATCCTCCTCTGTCGGTTCCAGCGGGGTTTCCGGGGCGGGCGAGGTGATGAACATCGCGAACATCGCCGCGATCTTCTTCCGCTCCAGCTCGGCGTCATCGTAAAGATCGAGGGTGAACAGCTTGACGATGGCGGCGGCAAACCGCGACACGCCGCGCAACTGCCCGGCCTCGACCGGGTCGAGGACATGGATCACATCGCCAGCCGGAACGCGCACAGTTTCGCCTGCGAGGCCGGGGTCGGTCAGGTCACCGGGGTGGCGGCGCAGGAAGTGATAGGCGACGCGGCGACCGATGCCGTCGAATTCGATGCCCTGTCGGATCAACCCGGCACCAGGCAACGTGCGGTTCATGTCGAGGGGCAGCATCTCGGCGGGTAGCATCTGCAGTTGGAGCGGCACGGTCAGACCATCCTCTGCCCGGCGCGGCCTGATGCGGATGAACACCTCGCCAGACAGGAACACCTCGCGCGCCGCTCGGCGCTGCAGGCCATAGAAATCGGTCAGACCCTCGGCATCGGCATCGTCGGTCCAGGCGAGCCACAGTGCCTGCAGCTCTTCCTTCTTGGCGGCATCCATGATCGTGGATGACGGCTTGATCCCATCCCCGACCACATTGCTGGCGAAGCTCTCCACCGCGTTTGCCGCGTAGCCATTGTTCCGGACCAGCCAGCGGGCGCGGGCGGTGATGGTGTCGCCCGAGGCTGCGATCAGCGTGTTCACATGGGCGCGGCTGGCGCGGAAACCCCGAAGCCGCCGATGGGCCTGCGCTGCGTCAAACCCGCCGATGATCGACCCCAGCCGCTGACGGAAAGCCTCGAACGCCATGGATCAGAGACCCTTTGAGGCGACTGTGCCCCAGCGCCGACGGCGCGGCGTGCCGATGGTGGCGGTGGCAATCCGGGTTTCAAGATCGCTGATGGCATTCGCCAGTTCCGCGTCCGAGCCATAGTTGATCGATTTGCCGTCATAGCTGACCGACCGGACGCCCGCGTAGCGCGCCTCCTGCAGCGCGGCCAACAGCGCGCGCATCCGTTCCAGATCCATCTCAGTCCCTCATGAAGTTCGGTGTGTAAGCCCGGCGCTTGCGTCGTGGCGTGGTGGGTGTTCCGGCTTTCACCGGGGTGGGCGACACCGGTTCAGTCGCGATGGCAGGCGTGGGCGCCAGTCGGGTTTCCACGCCTGCCTGCGCTTCCAGCCGCCGCCAGGTTGCCTCGTCCCAGCGATCCGCGCCCATGATCCAGGCCGCCGCCCGCGCGTAGACGCGGGTATCCAGCGCCTCGTTGCGTTCGCGCATCTTTTGCCATTCGGGGTGGGCGTAGCCGCGCTTGTTGCGCACCGTGACCAACTGTTCCGCCACCAGCTGCTTCAGCCATTCGGTGTCGATCCAGTCGGGCAGATGCACGGTGCCGGGTGCGTCCAGCACGCCCAGCGCCCGGTCCTCGTCACTCGGCCGTTCCAGCCGCAGGAAGCGGTAGGTTTCTGTCTTGAAGGTCGCGGTTGCTACCGACCAGAGTCGTGCCCCGCGGCGCAGACGTTTGCCGCCAATGGTGGCATCGACAAATGTCGGGCCCGACACCGGTGTGGCGCGGTTGAAGCCTTCCAAGCCCTTGATCGGTGCAACCTGGTCGAACCCCTGTTTCCGCGCCCAAGCGTAAACTGCCGGGGCTTCATAACCGGTGTCGATGGCCAGCTTGCCGATCACCATCACCGCGCCATTGGCGCAGGTCCATGTTCGGCCGAGCAAAGCCGTCAGCTTGTCCCAGCAGGCGGGATCGTCGGGGCCACCGGCAATGACGATGTGATCGACTAGCCAGGACTCCAGGCCCCGGCCCCAGGCCCAGACGTCGACCTCGATCCGGTCCTTTTGCACATCGACGCCAGCGGTCAGGAACAACCCGCCGATGGGGATTTGCACGCCAGCGTAACTTTCGCGCCGTTCTGCCAGCCGTTGCCATTCGGGCGCGTCGCCGCTTTCGACCCACGTCTCGCCCAGCAGGGTGTTGCGCGCCACACGCAGCATTTCCTCGGAGCCTTGCGCCGCCAGCCATTCGCGGGCGATCTGCTGCCAGCTTTTCCAGCCCAAGGGCGAATAGAGCGCCGAGATATGGAAGCCGATCGAGTGGGGATCGGCGGAAACAGCCGTCGCCCGCCACTCGCCCCGCTCCAGCATCTGCGTCTTGTGATGCTCGGCGATGGGTTTTTCGCAGCCCTCGCAATGATAGGCAGCGGTGTCAGGCCGACCTTTGTCCCAGCGCAGGCGTTCAAACTGCAGCCATTGCATCGCCCCGCAGTGCGGACAGGGCACGAAATACCGGCGCTGATCGCTGGCATCAAACTCCCGTTCAATGCGGGACAATCCCCGGATCGTCGGGGTCGAGACCATGAACACCTTGCGCCGGTGCGAGAAGGTCGTAGTCCGCGCCTCAGCCAGCGTGACCGGATCACCTTCCTCGTCGGCGGAGGCCGGATAGGCATCGACCTCGTCGAGAAAGATGTAGCGCGCAGGCATCGACCGCAGGCCGGTCGCGGAGTTCGCGCCGGTCAGCACCAGGATGCCGCCGGGGAATTCCTTCGACAGCATCGAGTTGCCCGCGTCGCGGGACCGGGCCGGGTTCACCCGTTCGCGCAGGGCCGGACTTTCCGAGATCAGCGGATCAAGACGACCGCGCGACGTGCGCTTGGCCAGTTCCAGGGATGGCAATACCGCCAGCATCGGCCCCGGTGCGTGATGGATGACAAAGCCAATCCAGTTGTTGCCAGCCTCTGTGGCCCCGACCTGTGCCGCCTTCATGAAGGTGACGCGTTGCGCCGGGTTGCGGGGCGACAGCGCGTCCATGATCTCGCGCAGGTAGGGCGCGCGGGCAGTGCGATAGCGCCCCGGTTCGGCCGCACCACGCGAGGACAGCCAGCGGTGTTCATCCGCCCATTCCGACACCGTCAGATCCGGGTCGGGCCGCATCCCCTTGCGCCACGAGCGCAGGATGTCCTCGGCCCCGTCAAATTCGAGGTCGAGATCGGTGCTCAGGTCGAGTTCTTCTCCCTCATCCAAGCGAGACCCTGAGATCGGCGAGGGCGTCGAGGTGCTGTCTGACATGGGCTTCCAACACCCTCTGCAGGATCGCGGCCTCGATGATCACCGGCGTTCCGGTTTGTTTCTCCACTCCCAAGGCCACTTCCGCCGCCATCAGCGCTGCCACTCTGTTGGGCCAAGTGACCCAAGTATCGCGTTCCTGTCGGGCCAACCGGAACACCAGCGCTTCTGCGCGCGCCCGGTCGACCAGCGTGCCCTTCTTCTTCTGGATGCCAAGCTGCTTGTCTTGCGCCTGGTAGACGGTCAGCGCGGTGCGGGCCTTCAGATAGGACGAGCTGTCTGCGGGGCCGCTGAACCCGCTGTCGCCGCCGGTGCTGCGCCGCTGCTGGTCCGGGTCCGTCATGTCGGCGCGGCGCACATCGGAGGCGGCCGCGTTGATCGACTCGTCGCTGTAGACCACCAGCCGACTGGCTTTTCGGGCCTTCTGGATGGCCCCGCGCGACAGGCCTGAATGGGCGGAATACTCCCGCTCGGACATACCTTCCATGGTGATTGGATGCGCCTCAAGGTATTGAAGTTAAACGGAAATGATCTTCTTATTCAGTTGATTATACTCCCGCGTAGAGCGATTCTGGGTCCAAGGAAAACGATACAACTCACCCCCGGAGACGACGCCATGACCACCAAGACCGCCCCCGCAAAAGCCCCCAGCGAAGCCTTGCTGCTGGAAATCGCGACCAAGCATTTCCACAGCATCGAGACGCTGGAGACCCAGAATAGCGACCGTTTGGATTTCCACGATGTGGCGGTCTGGGCGATCCGCGCCGCCTTGGTCGAGGCCTACGCTGCGGGCGTCAGCGCCGCGACGAAGCGCTGAGGGAGGGCAGGGACATGACCATGGCCACCACCACCATCCGCATTGACATCGACACACTGCCCGACCATCTCGACCGCTCGCGCCCCAACGTGGTGGCGGAGGTGATCGAAGCCGCGCTGCGCGAGGGCGGTATCAAGGCCGACTGCTCGGACCTCTTCTCGCACATCAAGATCGACCTGCCGACCACGCAGCTGGCTGCCGCCAGCGCCGTGCTGGTCGATCTGCAGCTGATCTGAGGTGCGGCCATGAGCACCCGCGCGCAGATCGCCATCCAGATCGGCCCCGAGGAATGGGCGCATGTGTACGTCCATTTCGATGGATATCCCGCCCACATGCTGCCCGCGCTGGCGCGCTGGAAACCAGAAGACATCCTCAACGCCATTGAGATCCGACAGGTCACAGCCGAAGCGCTGGATTGCTTTAACCCGCCCCGCGATCCCCGCATCCTGCCGCGCCCAACGCGCGAATTCGCGCATCTCTACATGTGGATCGGATGCCAGTGGGTGCATGTGGTGCCGCAGGCCGATGCGCCCGGAGTGTAATCAGAAAGCACTGATATTGCTTATATTTACCTACACTAGCCGCTCCGCCAGAGCGATGGTGATTACACCAGAACGATGCAACTCACCCCCGGAGACCACGCCATGACCACCCGCCGCGCCACCGACAATACCAAAGCCCTCGACGCCTTCATGACCACTAAGTTCCAGATCGACGCGATGCTGGAGCGACTGAAGGCCTTGAGCGACGATCACTTCGATGCTCACCCCGACGAGATCAACTGGGGCCATGTCGGCACCCTGAACCATTACGCCAGCCTGCTGCGCCAGATCACCGACGCCGCCTTCAAGGAGGGCGAACATGCCGCTTGATCCCGCCCAGCGCCACCAGATCGAACAGGATGTAGTCACCGCCGCATGGGAGGCCGAACGCCTCGCCGCCTGTGACGCCGCCATCGTCCTGCTGCGCGAGATCGCCGATCTGGAGCGCGACGACGATGGCGACGTGATCATCGGCACGGATGCTGATGGCCACAACGACCTGATGGCGCGCATCACCGCCTTCCTTGCCATGCACGACCAATAGAGGAACCCACCATGACCAAGCTGACCGAAACCCAGACCATCATCCTTAGCGCCGGGGCCCAGCGCCCTGAAAACATCGCCCTGCCGCTGCCCAAGGGGCTGGCCGGTGCGGCGGCGAAGATGGCTGTGTCGAAGATGATCGAACACGGCTGGCTGCAGGAGGTCGACGCCAACCTGCGGCGCAATGAACCGCTTTGGCGCGAAACTGGCGATGGCCATGGCACCACGCTGATGGTGACAGATGCTGGCTTGCTGGCCATCGGGATCGAACCGGTGGTGGTCAAGACCGTTGTCGCCATCCACAAACATGCGGCTGAAATGCCTGCGCCCTCATTGCCTGCTGCCATTCAGCCCAAGCTGCGCACAGGCACCAAGCAAGCCACCCTGATTTCCATGCTGCGCGCGCCCGATGGCGCTACGATTGAGGAGATCATGACAGCCACTGGCTGGCAGTCGCACACGGTTCGCGGCGCGATGGCCGGGGCACTGAAAAAGAAGCTGGGCCTCGAGGTCAGCTCGGAAAAGGACGATGCGCGGGGAAGGGTGTATCGATTGCCTGCAGCATGACCAGCTTCCTCTTTGACTTCGACATGACCGCCGCCCAACTCGGGCGGCGGCGTTCATACAGTGGCTTCATCAACTGAGGATCTTTGCGCGGTCTTGCCTGTTGCCAACTCCCACCGCCGCACGGCCACGTCACAATATACCGGATCCAGTTCCATCGCGAAGCACCGCCGCCCAGCGCGTTCGGCGGCGACGATCTGGGTGCCGGAGCCGCAGAACGGCTCGTAGATCAGGTCACCGGGATCCGAGAACGTTGTGAGCACCGCCTCGACCAGCGCCACGGGGAATACGGCTGGGTGCGATCCGGCCGCGCCCAGCCCGCCCTTGTGCCGCATGATGCGGAACACAGAATCCGGGATGCGGTGGCTCTGGATGGCGTTGCCGGTTCCGGTCTTGGCGTGGACGGTGCCGTCGGCCCCGCGCAGCCCACCGCCGCCAAGGACCTCGCCCGCATGCTTTGACGGGACGGTCTTGTGCGGTTTGCGGGGCGCGCGGTTGAAGTGGAAAATGAATTCGTGTGACGGGGCCAGGCGGCCGTTCCAGTCGCCCGGCAAGCCCGGCCCCTGATCCCAGACATACCAACCAAACCGTCGCCAACCAGAGGCGCGCATCCATTCCACCCATCCTTCCCAATAGGGCTGCCATTCGCTGTCGCGGTGCACGAGGCCGAGGTTGACCAAGAGCTGCGCGTCCGCTGTGACCGGCGCTGCGGTGAACACGCCCTGCATCAGCGCATCCCAATCGCCGACCTTTTCCTTGGCCGCGCCATAGTCGCGCTGCTGGGCATAGGGCGGGGAGGTGAACATCAGCGTGGCTTGTTCACCCTGCATCAGCCTGGCGACAGCGGCCGGATCGGTGGCATCGCCGCAGAACAGCCGATGCTTGCCAAGCGCCCAGATGTCGCCCGGCTTGGTGATCGGTTCGGCGGGCGGGTCGGGGATGGCGTCGGCCGCATCGTCGTCGATCAACGCCCTGTCGTCGTCGCCCGCGTGCAGCAGCGCGTCCAGTTCATCCTCGGGGATCCCGATCAGCCCAAGGTCGAAATCCTCGGCCAGCAGCGTCTGCAACTCCTGCAGCAGCAGCGCCTCGTCCCAGCCGCCCAGTTCCGTCAGTTTGTTGTCCGCGATGCGGTAGGCCCGGCGCTGCGCGTCGGACAGATGGCCGAGCACGATCACCGGGGCCTCGGACAGGCCGAGGTGGGCGGCGGCCAGAATGCGCCCATGGCCTGCGATCAACTCGCCGTCGGTTGCCACCAGCACCGGCACGGTCCAGCCAAACTCGGCCATGCTGGCGGCAATCTTCGCAACCTGATCGGCGTCGTGGGTCTTGGCGTTGCGGGCATAAGTCTTCAGCCGGGCGAGGGGCCAGTGCTCGATCCGGCCTGGCAGCAGGGGCGCGTTCATGCCGCCAGCCTTTTCGCCTTCAGGTCGGCGAAGGTCTCGCCGGTGTCAGCCAAGACGGCGTTCGCGCCGGTGAATTGCTGCCAGCGCTCGATGGCCACATCGACATAGGCTGGGTTCAACTCGATCCCGAAGCAGATACGGCCCGTAGTTTCTGCCGCGATCAGCGTGGTGCCAGATCCCATGAAGGGTTCAAACACCGCCTGACCCGGGCTGGAATTGTTCAGGATCGGGCGGCGCATGCATTCGACCGGCTTCTGCGTGCCGTGTACGGTTGCCACGTCTTGGTCTTTGCCGGAAATGTGCCACAGCGTCGTCTGCTTGCGGTCGCCTGCCCAATGGCCCTTGCCGGTCTTCTTGACGGCATACCAGCAGGGTTCATGCTGCCAGTGGTAATCGCCACGGCTCAGAACCAGCCGGTCCTTGGCCCAGATGATCTGCGACCGCACGGCGAAACCCGCAGCAACCAGGCTCTCGGCAACGGTCGAGGAGTGCAGCGCGCCGTGCCACACATAAGCCACGTCGCCAGGGAACAGCGCCCAAACCTCGCGCCAGTCGGCCCGGTCATCATTCAGCACCTTGCCGGTGCGTTTGGTCTTGGCCGCGCCCGCCTGGTTGCGCCAGGACGGATCGTATTCCACGCCATAGGGTGGATCAGTGACCATCAGCAACGGGCGAACATCACACAGCAAGCGCCCGACCACATCGGCGGAGGTACTGTCGCCACAAATCAGCCGGTGCGACCCCAGCTGCCAAAGGTCACCCGCCACCGACACCGGCGTGACCGGCGGTTCGGGGATATCGTCCTCACCCTCGATTGCACCGCCTTCTGCCTGATCCGGATCGCGCAGCAGCGCGTCCAGATCCTCGTCGGCGATGCCAAGCAACGACAGGTCGAAATCCTCGGCCAGCAGCCCCGCGATCTCGTCGCGCAGCATCGCCTCATCCCATTCGCCCAACTCGGTCAATTTGTTGTCGGCGATCCGGTAGGCCCGGCGTTCGGCTTCGTCCAGATGGCCGAGCCGGATCACCGGCACGTCGGTCAGTCCCAGCATGATCGCGGCCAGCACCCTGCCATGCCCCGCGATCAGCTCGCCATCGTCGGCCACCAAGCAGGGCACGGTCCAGCCGAACTTGGCCATGCTGGCAGCGATCTTGGCGACCTGGTCCGTGCCGTGGATCTTGGCATTGCGGGCGTAAGGGCGCAGCCGGTCGAGAGGCCAAGTTTCAATCTGGCTCGGCGCAAAGACCAGGTCCATCGGGTCGCTTCCATCTGGGGCAGAGCGGACATGCCGATGCGCACTGGGCGATACCAGCGTCAGGATCGGGATCCGCGATGTGGGGAAATGAGAAACGCCCGCGAGGGCGTGTCCTCCGGGCGCAATTCTTCGATGATCAATGGGTAGGTCAAGGGGGGCAGCTTTGTCAAACGAAAAATGCACGCGGATTCAATGGCTTCCCTGCATTGGCTTCCGCTGGCTGGCTTCCGGCAAGGTGGCTTCCGCAAACTGGATTCCCTGGATTCCGCAAAGAATCCAGCGTGCCAAGATCGTGATTCTGCAAGCCTTTGATAATGAGTCGTTTTTCTCAAGATCACCCGGCAGGTGGATTCCGCCTGGCTTCCCCGGTGAAAATGCCTGTCGCTAGCGAAACGCCGCGCTGCGCCCCCCCGCATACGTTCGGGGCCGGGGAGGAACCATGACGTAGGGGGCTAAGCGAAACCTGCCGATGGGCAGACCTCGTGGCAATACCATTCCAGCGTGATGGGATGGGGGCCGAGGGACAGATTTGTCAATCGGTCGCAGGAGAGCTAAACGGAAACTGCAATCCTACGATGAATTGCTCTTTGGCTGTCATCAGCAGGTTGGCTTCTTCCCTTGCTCGTGCACCGCTCTGCAATTATCGTCTGATTGTGCAAATCTGCTGCGCTTTCAAGCGTTTCGGCGACGAGATTTATGTTCAGTAGTGACTTGTGCCGATTCTCTTTGTCGGCGCTTGGATGGGGAGAGCCGGATGACCACTTTGGAAGACATCAAGAACGGCGCGTCGGTCCGCGGCATTGTTCCCGGGCAGCCGGTCGAAGTTGTGTCGGTCGAGTGGATTGGCGATCAAGCGATCAACCTTGTCTATCGGGTTCAAGGCAGCGGCGTGGCTGAAACCACGCTTTACCGCGACGATCAGGCGCGCATCGAGATTGATGCACGAGGTCGGGCTTGGTCGTTCGATGCGGACGGTGATCTGCTGCGGCTGGTGACGGAAGCAAACCGCATAAAGCTTGCCCATTACTTTGACCCCTATCTGGCAATTCACACCAGCCTTGTTGACCCATTGCCGCATCAGATTTCGGCTGTGTATGGTGAAATGCTCCCGCGCCAACCTTTGCGCTTTCTGTTGGCCGATGACCCCGGCGCAGGAAAAACAATCATGGCGGGATTGCTGATCAAGGAATTGATCGCTCGCAGCGATTTGGAACGCTGCCTTGTCGTGGCGCCCGGAAGTCTTGTTGAGCAGTGGCAGGATGAACTCGGCGAAAAGTTCGGCCTCGAGTTTGATATCCTGACACGCGACATGATCGAGAATTCGCGCTCTGGAAACCCGTTCAATGATCGCAACCGCATGATTGCGCGTCTGGATGTCTTGGCGCGCAACGACGATCTGCAGGAGAAACTGGCCCAATCAACGGAATGGGACCTAATCATCTGCGACGAAGCCCATCGCATGTCAGCGACGTACTTTGGTGGCGAAGCAAAGTACACAAAGCGGTACCGTCTCGGGCAACGACTCGGTGAGGCCTGCCGCCATTTTCTCTTGATGTCGGCCACACCGCACAATGGTCATGAGCAGGATTTCCAGCTTTTCATGGCGCTGTTGGACGGTGATCGGTTTGAGGGTCGGTTCCGCGACGGCGTGCATTATGCCGATACCGCCGATATGATGCGCCGCCTGACCAAAGAGGAACTACTGCGGTTCGATGGCCGCCCGCTATTTCCTGAACGCCGGGCCTACACCGTGAAGTACGAGCTCTCGCCTGAAGAGGCGGCCCTCTACGCTGCCGTCACAGAGTATGTTCGAAACGAAATGAACCGCGTCCAGCGCTTCGCGGCCGAGGATGGCAAGAAGCGGAACAATGTTGGCTTCGCACTGCAAATCCTGCAGCGCCGCCTCGCGTCGTCCCCTGCGGCCATCTACCAATCCTTGAAGCGTCGTCGCGAACGGTTGGAATCCGAACTGGCCGAAGCCAGAATATCAGTGCGCGGCAAACGGGTAGGCTTCGACGCTCCCGATGTGCCGGAGGATCTGCTGCAGAACATCGAAGAGTTCGGACAAGACGAGATTGACGATATCGAGGACCGGATTTCCACTACCGCCACGACTGCGGAAACCGTCGACCAGTTGGCGCTTGAGGTTGAGACGCTGCAGGGGCTGGAACGGATGGCGCTTGGTGTTCTGAGCTCCGGCCAAGACACCAAGTGGTCTCAGCTAAACCGAATCCTTGATGACGAACTGATGATGGATGGCGACGGCAATCGGCGAAAGCTGATCATTTTCACCGAACCCAAAGACACCCTGTTCTATCTGCATGACCGTGTTCGGTCGCGGCTGGGGCGCGCTGATGCCGTCGAGGTCATCCATGGAGGCGTCAGCCGCGAGGATCGCCGCAAGATCGTCGAGCGGTTCATGCAAGACCGCGACATGCTAGTGTTGATCGCCAACGATGCGGCAGGTGAAGGTGTGAACCTTCAGCGCGGCCACCTGATGGTAAATTACGACCTGCCTTGGAACCCGAACAAGATCGAGCAGCGGTTCGGGCGGATTCACAGGATTGGCCAGACCGAGGTGTGCCATCTTTGGAACCTGGTCGCGGCGGACACCCGAGAAGGCGAAGTTTATGGTCGCCTTCTGGAAAAGCTCGAGGCCGCGCGCGAAGCCCTCGGTGGGCGGGTATATGATGTCTTGGGCGAATTGTTCGAAGGCACGGCGCTGAAGGATCTGTTGTTTGAGGCCATTCAGTATGGCGAACAGCCGGAAGTCAAAGCGCGGCTGTTCCAGGCGGTGGATGGTGCCGTCGATCAGCAGCACCTGCTGGACCTGCTGGCACGCCGTGCCCTGACCAATGAAACGATGCCTGCCGCAAAGGTGCAGGAAATCCGCCTCGACATGGAACGCGCCGAAGCCCAGCGCCTTCAGCCGCATCATATTCAGAGCTTTTTCATCGACGCGTTCAAACGGCTCGGTGGCCAGATCAAGCCGCGCGAGGACGGCCGGTGGGAGGTCACGCATGTGCCGGTCAGCATCCGGGAGCGGGATCGGCAGATTGGTACCGGTTCGCCGGTGCAGAAAAAGTACGAACGCATCTGCTTTGAAAAATCCAAGGTCAACCAGCAGCCGGTGGCCACCTTCGTCTGCCCCGGTCATCCCCTGCTAGAGGCTGTGATCAGCATCGTCCGCGAACATTACGACCACCTGATGAAACAAGGCGCCGTTATGGTCGACGAAACTGACCAGAGCCAAGACATCACCGCGATCTTCCTTCTGGAACACAGCGTCCAGGATGGCAGGCCCACCAGCATCGGCAAGCCTCATGTCGTTTCGGAAAAACTGCAGTTTGCAGCCATCGACAAGGCTGGCAACGCCACGAATGCTGGCATCGCGCCTCACCTGAACCTTCGCCCCGCGAAGCCCGAAGAAATTAAGCTGGCCAAGGACAAGCTGAACGAGGATTGGCTGCGCCATGATCTCGAAAAGGCGGCCGTGCGGTTTGCCACCGTCGAACTGGCCCAAACCCATGTGGCCGATGTGAAGGCGCGTCGTCTGCCCGAGATCAAGAAGGTCGAGCATGAGGTCAAGGCCCGCCTGAAGAAAGAGATCAACTATTGGGACAACCGGGCCGCCGAACTGCGTGAAGACGAGAAGGCGGGCAAGAAGACCCGGTTGAACTGGCAGAACGCCGAGCGTCGGGCCGAAGACCTTGCTGACCGCCTCAAACGGCGGATGGAGCTGCTGGAAAAGGAAAAGTTCATCTCCGCCCAGCCGCCGCGTGTGCGCGGCGGCATGGTGGTCGTCCCGCAGGGGCTGCTGAATGCCCGCGCGTTACCAAAGACGGCGACGGGTGTCAGCGCGTTTGCAGAGGATGCTGAGGCCCGGCGCGAAAGCGAGCTGAAGGCAATGGAAGCTGTCATGAAGGCCGAACGCGCGCTGGGCAACCAGCCCAGCGATGTGTCCGCTCAGAAGGTGGGCTACGACATCGCCTCCTACGATCCGCGCACCCAGCATCTCCGCTTCATCGAGGTGAAGGGCAGGATCGACGGCGCGGACACAGTTATGCTGACCAGGCAGGAAATCATCACCTCGCTGCACGAGCCGCAGAAATACATTCTTGCCATCGTCCAGATCGAAGGTGGATTCGCCCGCGAACCCAGATATGTGCGAGGGGCGCTGTCTGATCACGAACCCTCGTTCGAACACACGGCGATCCAGTTCCACTTGAAGCGCCTGCTGGAGCGCGCAGAGGTGCCGTCATGAGCGGAATGGCCATAGAAAGAAGTCAATCGGTCGTCTACTCCTTTCAAGGGCGCTGGGAAGAGGCCCTGCGCATGCAACAGGTCTTGGTATTCTTCAGGAAGAAAAGACCGACCAAGTGCCCCAGCCGCGTATTCTTCTACATCGGGGTGCCAGTGAAGGCCATTATTGGGTTCGCAGAAGTTCAAGAAATCCGGCGCATCACTCTTGGCGAAGCAAATGCCATTCGAAATGAGGCAGCCATTTCCGAGCGCGAGCTTGAAAAATATATAGGGAAAAGTGGCGTGGTGCATGCGATACGAATTGGTAGGGCGAGATTCTTCCGTGAACCGATGAAGCTGAGTGCCTTGACTGAAGAGTTTGGGTTTAACCCGCCACAGAGCTTTTCAATCATGGATGAAGAGGTCGAGGCGAGTATATTGGATAAAGTCGAATGAAGAAGAAGCTTATTGAAGTAGCCATCCCCCTCGAAGCAATCAACACCGCTTCAGTCCGTGAAAAATCAATCCGGCACGGTCATCCCTCGACGCTCCATCTCTATTGGGCGCGACGCCCTCTTGCGGCGTGCAGAGCAGTGCTCTTTGCGCAGCTGGTTGACGATCCCTCCAGCCACCCCGACCAGTTTCCTACCCACGAGGATCAAGATCGTGAGAGGCAGCGGCTTTTCGTAATCATTGAAGACTTGGTAAAGTGGGAGAATTCGACAAACGAAGAAGTGCTGGAACGAGCCCGTGCGGAAATCAGGCGTAGCTGCGGTGGGGTTCTACCCCCGGTGTACGATCCGTTCTCCGGTGGCGGCTCGATCCCGCTTGAGGCGCAGCGCTTGGGCCTAACCACCTATGGGTCAGACCTGAATCCAGTTGCGGTAATGATCGGCAAAGCCATGATCGAAATTCCGCCTGCGTTCAAGGACCTTAAGCCCGTCCATCCTGGCATTAAGGCAAGTAACCACTACCGAAATGCCGAAGGGCTGGCGGAGGACGTAAAGCACTACGGCGAGTGGATGAGAGAGAAGGCTTGGGAGCGGATAGGCCATCTCTATCCCAAGGTGGATCTACCAAAGGAGTATGGCAGCGGAAAGGCTACAGTGATCGCATGGCTTTGGGCCAGAACCGTGCCTAGTCCGGACCCCGCATTTTCTGATGTGCATGTCCCACTGATCTCCAGCTTCGTTTTGAGTTCAAAGGCGGGCAAGGAAGTACTTCTAGATCCTATTGTTGATAAGGCTGCGAAGACAATTACCTATAGTATTCGTATTGGTGGGACGAAGACGGATATCGAGACTGCTTTGGGAGGTACAACGGCGGGGCAACGTCAGGCCTTCCGCTGTATCATTTCCGGCGATGCGATCCCCTACGATCACATTCGAAAAGCTGGGCGATCAGGGCAGATGGGTCAAACTCTAATTGCCGTAGTTGTCTCCGGGAAGGGAGGCCGCTTTTTTATCGCTCCAACGGCCGAACAGGAAGATCTTGCTCGTTCAGCAGAACCGGCTTGGAGGCCGGAAACTATCCTGCCTGACAATCCGCGTGACTTCAAAACACCCAGTTATGGCCTGACAACATTTGGAGACCTATTCACTGACCGCCAATTGGTTGCGCTGAATACATATAGCGCACTTGTGCATGAAGCCAAACTGCAGATCGAGGCGGATGCAATTGTCGCTGGGTTGCAGGGAGATCACATTCCTTTGCGAGATGGAGGTCGAGGCGCAAAAGCTTACGCGGAAGCAGTGAGCGTTTATTTGTCGTTTGGAATAAGCAGACTTGCAGATATCTCAAATTCACTGTGCGTTTGGTCAAGCTCTGCCAATCAAGCTGTGCATCTTTTTGGTCGGCAGGCTATACCCATGGTTTGGAGTTTTGCCGAGACAGGACTGTTTTCTGAAATGGCAGGTGATTATCAGACATCACTGAATAGTATTGTGAAGGTTCTTCTCCGATTTTCACCTGCTGCACCGGGGTCTGAAGTGCAGGCTGACGCTCAGTCAAACAACTACAGAAGTGACGCGGTGATCTCCACCGACCCGCCCTACTACGATAATATTGGATATGCAGATCTTTCAGATTTCTTTTACACATGGATGAGTCCATCACTCAAATCCGTCTACCCTGATATATTTAGCTCTATTGCTACACCAAAGTCTGACGAACTGATTGCCGCGCCATATAGACATGGCGGGAAAGAAGCGGCTGAGGAGTTTTTTTTAAGCGGAATGACTTCGGCTATTGCTCGAATGGCAGCGCAGACGTCGAGTGAATATCCGGCTGCAATATACTATGCCTTTAAGCAAAGTGAGATTGCAGTTGAGGGAATTAGTTCAACTGGATGGGCGACATTTCTGACTGCCGTTATGGATGCAGGATACTCAATAGTTGGCACTTGGCCAGTAAGAACGGAACGCGATACCGGCCTAAAAGTTGGCATGAATGTTCTCGCAAGCTCGGTTGTCCTTGTTTGTCGGAAAAAGGAAGCTTCGGCAGAGGTTATTACCCGCGCTGAATTCATCCGTGCTCTCAAGCGGGAACTGCCCCCTGCCATTGCTGAATTGCAGGCTGCCAACATTGCTCCAGCCGACATGCCGCAGTCGGCCATAGGTCCAGGCATGGGCGTATTTTCGCGCTACAAAGCTGTGCTCGAATCCGATGACAGTCCAATGAGTGTGAAGGCAGCGTTGCAGCTCATCAACCGCGAGCTGGATGAATACCTTGGCGGAATTCAAGGTGAGTTCGACGCCGAGACTCGCTTTGCCATCACTTGGTTCGAACAGAACGGGTTGAAGGCGGGCGATTATGGCACAGCGAACAATATCGCCACTGCGCGCGGCATTTCGGTTGAAAGCGTGAAACATGCTGGGATCGTGGAAAGCGCCGCAGGAAACGTGAGGATCCTCAAGCGCGAAGAAATGGATTTGGGCTGGGAGCCTGGAGCCGATGGCCACCTGACCATCTGGGAGTGCTGCCAGCATTTAGTACGGCTGCACGAGAAGTCCGGTATCGGTTATGAGGCGGCGGTGATGCTGAAGAAGTTTGGCCCCAAGGCGGACGACGTCCGCGATTTGGCCTATGTGCTTTATAACATATGCGAAAAGCGGGGCGACGCGAAGGAGGCGACGGCCTACAACGCGCTGATCGCGGACTGGACCGACCTAACTCGCGAAGCCGCCACTGCGCCGCTGACGAACCGCAGCGGTCAGATGAGATTTGAAGTCTAAGGGTATTCGAGCATGGCAAAGAGCACGCGTCAGTATGTTTTTGAGGGCATGGAGCACATGCAAAACGGGCTGCACCCGTTCGTTCTGCGCTCGCTTGAGGCCGGGATGGGCAAGGGGTGGCCGCAAGAGGTGATCTCGCGCTTTCCGGAATGGCGGCCGGAAGGGAACGGCAAGTTCACGCTGGATACGCAGAAGCTGCTGAAGATCATGGAGCGGATGTGGAACGAGGCGTTCCGCAACGTGCTGGACCGGTCGCACCGCTCGATGGTGAACGAGCTGATCGACGTGCGCAACACGTTGGCCCACGACGGCAAGTTCACCTATGACGACGCCGAGCGGGCGCTGGACAGCATGCGGCGGCTGCTGGAAGCGGTGAGTGCGGGCAAGGCAGCAGAAGAGATCGGCGCGATGCGCGACACGATCCTGCGTACGAAGTTTGCCGAGTTGCAGCGGAACGAAGAGCGGAAAAAGACGACGCGCTCGGAGATCATGGTCGACACGGTGGCTGGACTGTTGCCGTGGCGCGAGGTGGTCGAGCCGCACCAGGACGTGGCGACCGGCGAATTCCAGCAGGCCGAATTCGCGGCCGACCTAGCCAAGGTGCACAACGGTAGCGCGCCGTCGGAATACAGCAATCCGACCGAGTTTTTCGCGCGGACCTATCTGACGGATGGCCTGAGCACTTTGCTTACTGGCGCTGCCAAGCGGCTGTCCGCTGCTGGCGGTGATCCGGTGGTGGAGTTGCAGACCAACTTCGGCGGCGGCAAGACCCATTCCATGTTGGCGCTGTACCATATGGCTGGCGGCACGCAGGTGCAGGATTTGCCGGGGCTGGATCAGTTGTTTGAACGTGACGGCCTGACAGTGCCGCAGAAGATCAACCGTGCCGTCTTGGTCGGCACGTCGCGCGGGCCACAGGACATCTTGACGGTCGAGGGCGGCCAGAAGATCCGCACCACCTGGGGCGAGTTGGCGTGGCAGCTTGGCGGGGCCGAGGCATTTGCGATGGTCGCCGAAAACGACGCAAGCGGCATCGCACCGGGGTCAAACCTGCTGGAAGCGCTGTTCAAGAAATGTGCGCCCAGCCTGATCCTGATTGATGAATGGGTCGCCTACTTGCGGCAGATTTACCGGATCGAGGGGCTGGCTTCAGGGTCGTTCGATTCCAACCTATCCTTCGTGCAATCCTTGACTGAAGCGGTCAAGGCGAGCCCCGGCACGCTGTTAGTTGCATCGTTGCCCGCGTCGCAGATCGAGGTCGGCGGCGAGGGTGGTCAGGAGGCGCTGGCGCGTTTGAAGCAGACCTTCAGCCGCGTGGAAACTGGCTGGCGCCCCGCGTCGCAGGAAGAAAGCTATGAGATCGTGCGCCGCCGTCTGTTCAAGCAGATCCCCGGCGACAGGTTCCACCATCGCGACAACACGCTGAAGCAGTTCGCGAAAATGTACCGCGAGAACTCGAACGAGTTTCCGCAAGGCTGCGCGGACGAGGATTACAGGCGCAAGCTGGAAAAGGCTTATCCGATCCACCCCGAGTTGTTCGATCAGCTCTATACCAGCTGGGGATCACTGGAGAAATTCCAGCGGACTCGTGGCGTGTTGCGTCTGATGGCGCAGGTGATCCACGAACTGTGGATGAACAATGACCCGTCGGTAATGATCATGCCGGGCAGCGTGTCGATCAGCTCGGCGCGCGTTGAGCCGGAACTACTGCACTACCTCGACGTCGCTTGGCAGTCGATCATTGCGGGCGACGTGGATGGCTCCAGTTCAACCCCCTACAAGATCGACCAGTCTGCGCCGAACCTGAACCGATACTCGGCCACACGTCGTGTTGCGCGCGCAATATTCATGGGCACCGCCCCGACCTACCAACAGGATAACAAGGGCCTTGATGATCGGCAGATCAATCTTGGCGTCGTCCAGCCGGGTGAGCGCCCGGCCATCTTCGGTGACGCTCTGCGGCGTCTGGCCAACAATGCGCGCTTCATGCACGGCGACCTTGGCCGCTACTGGTATTCGATGTCCGCCAGCTTGAACCGGCTGGCGGCGGACCGGGCTGGCCAGATCGAAGAACCTCTTGTCCTGCTCGAAATCGACAAATCACTGGCGACCTACATCAACGGGCTTGGGGATCGCGGGCACTTCGACACGGTCCAGGTCTCGCCCAGCAGCTCGGCTGATGTGCCGGACGAACCAGGCGGTGTCAGGGCAGTCATTCTGGGCGTTGCGCATCCGCACACCGGTCGCGACACATCGGAGGCAATGACGGAGGCCAAAGACATCCTGCTTCAGCGTGGATCGACGCCGCGCTTGTATCGCAACATGCTGGTTTTCCTTGCCGCGGAGGGAAGGCAACTCGACAACCTGAAAGAGGCCATGCGGTCTGCGCTGGCTTGGTCTGGCATCGTCAAAGACACGGACCGGCTGAACCTGACGCAGCGTGACAGCGCGTTGGCGAAGGCGAAGGTGGCCGAGGCCAACGAGACGGTCAAAACCCGTCTAAAGGAAACATGGTGCTATCTGCTCTATCCCATGCAGGAAACTGCGCAGTCTGATATCGAATGGATCGCGGCAAAGGTACCAGCACAGGACGGCCTTCTGTCGCGTGCCAGCAAGAAGCTGGCCAGTGACGAGGGGCTGCTTCCCGAACTTGGCCCAGCGCGGCTGGATCGCGAACTGCAGAAGTACATATGGAACGGCAAGGGTCACTTGTCGCTGAAGGATCTGTGGGAATACCTGAACCGGTACATCTATTTGCCAAGAGTCAAGGACAGGAATGTCTTGGTCAAAGCAATACGCGCCTCGGTCGGCGCCATGGTGCCCGGCCCATTTGCTTACGCCGAACGTTGGGATGAAAGGAGCGAGCGATACATCGGCCTGGCAGTTCAAAACGCCGCCAATGCACCGATCGTGATTGATTCCGACAGCGTCATTGTGAAGCCGGAGGTCGCTGAACAGCATCTGATCAAAGCCCAGCCGGTGGTGGTACCTGACCTACCGACGTCTCCCGTCGCGTCTCCGGAGGGGACAGGCTTGCGACCGGGACCAGCAGTGGTCCAGCCGGTTGAACGTGATCCGACCCGGTTCATCGGTACCGTCATGATTTCAGCGGATCGACCTGCTCATGAAATGCGCCAGATCGTTGAAGCGATTGTCGAACAGCTTACCACTTTGCCTGGCAGTGAAGTGACCTTGCGCTTGGAAATCGACGCCGAGGTTCCATCCGGGTTGGATCGGAGTAAGGTGAGAACTTTGTTAGAGAACGCCAACACGCTGGGTTTCATCGACAAAGTCATCAAATAAGAACTAGCGGCGGTCAGTGACCGCCGCGCGCTTGCCACGGCCGCACCTTCGGCATTGCGCATGTTACCTCGACCTCCCGCAACATCCCGCCCGCAATCAGCCCATCCCGGACCCAGTCCAGCGCCTGCCACCAGTCGTCATAACCGCGCCGGGCAGATGCGATCTGTTCCGGATGCGGTCGCCAGGTGACCGGGCAGGCGAGAATGTCTATGGTTTTCCGGGTGCCGCGCGCTGTCGGGCCGCGTGTCCGGATGCGTTCGGTGCCCACGACGACGGTGCCGACGTGCGTGCCGTGCTGGTTCTGCTTGACGATGGTCGGCACGCAGCGCGGTATAGCGCCCGGCATCCAGTCTGGGGTCAGACCAGCGCGAGCCAGTTCAGCCACCCGGATTGCCATGCGGATGCCGCCGAGGCGGTCGGGCATGCCGGCGACGGTGGCGGCGATCACCTCAGCATCGGGATGGGTGTAACTGCCCATCTTGTGCTGGCCGCCGTCGACCTTGCAGCCCAGCGCCGCGCGTTGCAGCAAGACGTATTCGAGGCCGAAGCCGAAGCCTTCCTCGGTCACGTCCTTAGGCGGCGGCAGTTCCAGCTGCGCTTGTTCCACCCGGAATGCCCATTCCAGCGCCGCCTGCACGCCCAGCGCGCGCTTGACCTTCGTTCCGCCGGTTCGGCCGATCTGTCGTTGGATGCTCACGGCTGCATCCCCTCAAACAGGGACATCTGCGCTGGGCGCTGGGCCTGGTCCGTCGGCCGCCAGATCCACGGGCCCGAGGCCATGGGCAGCTGCGAGAGCGCGCCACGCATGTGCTGCTGCCAGAGGGTGAACTCCGTTGCCGAGCAGGCGCAAAGCGCGTGCCCGATGGGCCATCCCATCAGCCATCCGACGAAGAGCGGGTTCAGCCGCCGACGTGACCGACCCTTGAGGATCCGCCGCGAGACGACGAGCCCATGCGAGGCAATCATCGAAGCCCAGAGCGGGCGCGAGATCGGGGCGTGCGACGAGGGCTGCAGCCCATCCGGCATGATCGCCGGGGCCGGGCGGGTGAAGCCCTGTTCCGCTCGGTAATGCAGGATGTCCATCCGGGACTTGCCATCGGCCCGGGTGATGCTGGCCTCGCTTGATCCCTTCCAGTTCTGTGCGGCCGGTGTTGGCCACTGCAGTGCCTGTGCTGACAGCTTCGGTTCGCCCCGGCTGTTGATCTTGCCGCGGAGCCGATCCATCTGGTCGTCCGCCACCGGCGTTTGCCATTGTGCGGCTTGCGCTGGTAGCGGTGGCATTCCCCCCGAACCATAGCTCTGACCCGGACCACCCTTCGCGCCATCGGTCGCCTTGGGCGTCGACCAGTTGGTGATGCCCAGCGCCAGCGCCTCCGCCTTGCGGGTAAAATCGCTGTTCCCGGCCGGGTTGTAGCTGGCGGTGCCGGGGTGCAGGCTCATCGGTGTGGGCCAGGATGAAGATGCGAAGCCGCTGGTGCGGCGCGCCGACTTCTGCCGCGCTGAACAGACCCGCCGCAGGTGTGTAGCCCATTGCCCAAAGCTCTCGCAAAACGGTTTCAAGGCCGAGGGTGACATGGCCGGAGACGTTTTCGAGGAAGACCCATTCCGGGGCACATTCCCCGACAACCCGGGCGACGTCGGGCCAGAGGTGGCGGGGATCGTCGGCACCGGCACGCTTTCCGGCAGCGCTGAAGGGCTGGCAGGGATATCCGGCGAGGATGAGATCGAAAGCACCGCAGAAGGGGCGGGCATCGAAGCTGCGCAGGTCATCCCAGATTGGGGCAGGTGCGAAATACCCGGCGCGCTGGGCAGCGATGACGACGGTGCGGGGCCAGTCTTCCCATTCGACGAAGGCACGGGTGTGGAAGCCGGGCTCGGCGAGCATGAGGCCCATATCCAAGCCTCCGCCGCCCGCGCAGAGGGACAATCCGTGCCGGGGACGTAACACCATACCATTCACCGCACCACGCGCTGGCTAAGGCGTTCCGGCGTGACCAGCCCGCGTGCCAGCATCAATCCGCACATGGAGGTGCTGATCATGCCCGTGGGCAGATACTCGTTGGAATTGACCTTGGCAGCGTAGAACGCTGCCAGCTCATCCGGAGTGGGTGGCGGCTTGACCTGCGACTTCCTGCTGCGTTTGGTTTTCGCGACGATTGCCGCTGCAGTGCTTGCATCGCGCCCTGATGCCCGTTCCATGAACCGGTCGAGCGCCTTGGGCCCATCGGGCGGATTGGGGTGATCGCGCCGGGTCTCAGCCGCAACCTCGAGAATCCGCTCATTGGACAGCCCGAGGTCATCCCGCCATCGGCGCACATGGGTCCGAGCTGGCCAGCCCTGCCACCAGGCGGGGAGGGTTGCATTGGCAGCAAAGCCCAGCGCTGCGAGCAGTTCTGCAAAAAACCGATCAAATTCGGCCTCGCGCGCAGCTGCGTCCTCCTCCTCCTTTACTGGTTTACTTAGGGGTTCTCTTACAAGGTTAGTCTCCGGATTCCGGAGATGGCTTTGGGCAAAATCCGGAGATGGGTTTGCCAAAAATCCGGAGATGGCCCCATGTCCTGTTTCCGGAGATGGGTCGCCCTCTTGTTCTTCCTCCGTTCCCGAAAACCCGTGTCCGGTTTCCGGAGTTGGCTCTTGTGGAAAGCCGTCTTCGAACCCCAGGATGTAGCGGGTCGCTTGGCGCTTGTGCGTGCGGGGATCATGAACGCGAACCCGGTGGATCAGGCGCAACGCTTCCAGCTTTGCGAGATGATCATTTAGCGCAGAAATCGACATCTCCGCGTCGTCGGCCAGCCGTGCTTGCGTTGGAAAGCACCCAAAATCCGGATTGTGCCGATCGCAGAGGAACCAGAGCACGATCTTGGTGGCAGGCTTCAACCCGCGTTGCTGTATGGCCCAGACGGTTGCCTTGTGGCTCATGGCGCAACCCTCCGCGCTGGAAGTTGCGCTCGGCTGGTGAATCCGTTGTCGGCCAGCGCGGCCAGCGCGTCGTCGACCGAGCGCACCAGCGCCCAGCCAAAGCCCTGCGCGCAGACGGTGTCGCGGAAGACCTCCTGCGATTTGCGCAATCGACCGGTTTCGCTTTTGACCTCGAGGAAAAGCACGCGGCCGCCGCAGATTACGATCAGGTCGGCAAACCCGGCATGGACGCCCATGCCGACGAGGATCGACTGCCGCTTCGCGCCGCGGGGTCCGGCCTCGGTCACCTCGTTCGCGCAGTGATGGACGACGGCGTCGCGGGGCAGGGCGAAGCGCAGCGCCTGCACGATGGCGCGCTGCGCATCAGCTTCGGGTGTGCTGCGCCGGTTCATGCGGCACCGCCCTTCGGGAAGGCGGCTGCTGCGACAACATGCAAAGGCCGAGGGTCCAGCAAGCGCAGCAGGTCAATGGCATCGCTGCATTCGCGGGCATCGTCGGTCTGGCCGACGACAACACGTGCCGCCAGGATGACCAGCGAGTCCGGATGCCGCGTGGTGTCGGCCAGGACGCCGCGCGCCTCGGTCAGGCGGTCGTGCATCCAGTCGCCGGAGCCAGAGGTCGGAACGAGGGGCGGGTGAGGCATCGGCGCGTTCATCGCCGACCCCGCGACGTTGTCTTGCGTGCCTGTTCTCTGGCCTCGAGCCAGCTGCGCACGGTGCTGCGCCGGTAATAGACTTTGCGCCCGAGTTTGATGCTTTGCGGGCCGGTTCGCCGCATATCCCACCGCCACAGCGTGTCCTCAGACACCCCGAGGCTGATCGCCAGATCATGCCGACTGATCCAATCCTCCAGCAGGCCGATGTCGGGCCCTGACTGGTTGCTGTCCTGCGTATCCAACATCCGTGATTCCTTCCCCTTTTGCGCCCGATTGCGGACGATTGCGTCTCGGGGTGCAGGGGAGCAGAGGACGAGGGGTGGCAGGGTGGCATAAACCGGCGTATTCAACGCGCCTTTCGTGCAACCCCTTGTTTTTATGACGTTTTTCGAATTATCGCCGTCAAAATGTGGGCGAGTTGTGCTGTTGCATTAACAACTTTTGATTGTGCGGTCAGGGTGCCGCCGGGGTTCCCTCGGCACGTCAGTGACCAACGCCGCGCGCGCCTCTCATAAAAACCTAAAAAGGAAGTAGCGATGGCTTTACCGGCACGTGTTTTTTGGAAGTTGGAAAATTTGGCAGTGCGCTGGGGGTGCTCGCCTGGCGATATTGTGGGGTGGGCCACGGAAGGCATTATTGAAATCGTGACCAGCATCGGGAAGGTTCAGTGCAGCGGAACCGAGCCGCAGGTTGGCTTGGTGGTGGTCTGCGCAGAGGATGTCATGCCGTTGTTTCGGGGCAATCGCCCGGATCCCAAGGCCTGCTTGATCTGGCGCATCCGGCCGCAGGGCACCGTCACATGGAAGATCATCACCGATCCCGCCCACGGCGTGACAATCGAACTGGACGATCTTCTAGTGACGGCAAAAACGGCCCAGCGCTTTGAAGACGAGTACGATCCGCTGCACCGCGTTCACGTCAGCCCCGGGCGGTCGTCACGGCATGATTGGGAGGGAATGCTTCAGGCCCTGATGATCAGGTTGTTCGAGCATGGATTGCCAGAATCGCAGACTGATTTTGTGGCTGAAGGTCAGGAATGGTTCGTGGCAAACGCCAAGGATGGTTCCGTTCCGGATGAAAGCCAGATCCGGCGCAAACTCAGCCCGATCTGGCGGGCATTGAAGAAGCCGCAATAGACCAACGATCCTCATTGACCTGTGGCGTTGATGCCTGTTCAGGGCGAGTTCAGCGCCCGCCCTGAACAACACGCAACTTCGGCTTCATCATCTCCGCGACCGCATTGACCCCGTCCCGCAGCGGCGAGTCCATCATATGTGCATAGCGTTGCGTGGTGCGCATCTGCGAATGCCCCAGCAGTTTGCCGATCATTTCCAATGAGGCGCCGCCGCTGACCAGCAGCGAGGCGAAGGTGTGGCGCAGGTCATGGATCCGCACACCCGAAATTTCAGCCTTGGTCTGGATCTGACGCCAGAAGCAGCGGATTTCCTTGACCGGCTGGCCCGGCACATCGCCGGGGAACAGCCACGGACAATCCCGATGTACGGCGGTTTGCCTCTGGCGCACAATGGCGGCCACATCCGGCGAAATCGGCAGGCGGTGGATCTTGCGCTGCTTGGTGGTGGTCGCAGGCTTCGACCATGTGGCAAACTCGAGGTTGAACTGCTCAAACCGCGCGCAGCGCACTTCGCCAAGACGGGCCCCTGTCAACATGCACATGCGTATGATGTTGGCGGCGCGCTGGTCCTCGGCTACGGCCAGCGCGCTGGCCAGACGATCAATCTCGTCCATGCTCAGATAGCGTTCGCGCTCGGTCTCGATGCGCCGGTGGAACCCCATCGCAGGGTTGTCGGGACGCATCTTCCACTGGATGGCGAGGTTGAACATCTTGCGCAGGACCTCGCCGGTTCGGTTGGCACGGATCGGCGTCGGTTTCGATCCTTGCAGCTTGCGGGCGCGATTGTTGGGTTTGGCCTTGGAGGGGCGCGCGCGGCCCTTGGCCACTTGGGCGAGCAGTCTGTCGACATCATCCAGCGTGACCTCCTCGACCAGTTTGTGCTTCCAGACCGGCTGCACCAGTTTGCGCAGCATGGAAATTTGGTCGGTGCGGTTGGTCGGGGCCAGATTGGGCAGGTGGGTTTCGATATAGCGGTCGATCAGATCAGGGATGCGGGGGGCCGTCATCCCGGTTTCCCGTTCACCCAGCGGGTCGCCTCCATCGTCGATGATGCGGCGCAGCGCCTTGGCCTGTTCGCGCGCGGCGGTAACTGTCCATTCCGGCCATCTGCCGATGGTGAAGCGGCGCTGGCGGCCTTTGACCCGGTAATCCAGCGTGAAATTCCTGCTGCCCGATGTGAAGACGCGCAGCGAAAACCCCCGCACGTCCTCGTCGAAGACCTGGTAAATCCCCGCCCGAGGCTCCGCCACCCTGACCAGTTTTTCGGTCAGCTTTTCCCTTTGCGCCATGATGAACCACCTCCGTGCTGACGTGACACAGGCGTGATCCGCGCTGCAGTTCAACTCAAACATCGACCGAAGAGGTGGCAGGGTGGCATAAAGCGGCAGATATAAATCAGGGCTCTTGCCGGTCCCTTTTTGTTCTGCGGTGGTGGGACGGATCGAAGCCAGTCTTCTGCGAACCCTGCATCGGTACTGCCGCATCCTTGCTGCAACACGTCGACGTGCGGCGTGCCAAAGTGGGCGCTTTGGGCTATGACAGTATGAAAATTGAAGCTAAATCGTCGTTTCTGACCATCAAGGCGCTGTAATCGTTAATAAATCATGTGCCGTAAGCGCGTGGCTTGCCTTGGGCCAGATAATAAATTTCTTGCCTTCGCGCCGGATCCGTGTATTTTATTTCCCATGGCAATGCCACGGGGTCAGGCTATACGCCGACCGCCTCAGGGGATCCTTCGGGATCCCTTGTGTGTTTCTGAGGGTCTTTCCACGCGCCGTATTCACCATCGTAGCAGGAATACTTCACTCCAACCGCACCGTCTTTGTGCTTGAAATCCAACAGCATTTCGCGCCCAACCAGTTGATCGTAGGCGCGGTTCCGCTTGCCACAGGTGATATGGCTAACCGGATGAACAAAAAGATCTGCCAGCTGCAGCAAGGCGTTTCCTTTGCCATCGGGCCAGATGACGTTGAGATGATCAGTGAACTGTGTTTCTGTCAAAGGCTCGTACTGCTTTGAGTTTTCGGTACAAAAGCCCATACCTGCGGCTTTGAGATCTGCAAAGTATCGCTCCAGCAACTTATCCTCTTTCTCGCCTGTTCGCTCATAGACGACATCCAGCTTCCGACCGCTCTGCATGGCGAGTTTCGCCGCCCGCTCGACAGATATGTCGAAAGCTGTCTTGCTCATGTCCCAGCGGGTGCCATCAGGATACTTCTCAAGATAACGATCCCTATAGCCGGGGCGACAGATCACGCAGGCATGGGCGATAAGCCGGTCATCCAGGACAAGCTGTTCCAGGTCTATAAAGAAAGCTTCTTTCCTGCCCTCATCCTTTTTTAGGAAACCGAATTTTCCTTTCCCGGCCCGGATCTTGTTCCCATGAAGCGCAGGGACCTCCCATTTTTCACAAAACGACTTCACTTTCTTGGAGAGGGCATCCACGTCTTCCGAAGCGACAATGACACCCCCAAGCGCAAAGCTCAGCTCATGAGCCGGTGAGGATGCGTTGGTCGCACCCCTACAAGTGGTTCGCGTCCCGAAATCGTCCATGTAAAAGACGTATTTGTTGTGCAAGTTTACCTCGGGATTTACTGGGTGTGGGAGCAATATATTGGAGTAGACCGGGAATGGAAACGCTACATGCGGGAAAATGTAGCGAACTATTCCGTAAGGCAATTGCAGGACGACTATCGCAGCTGCAGATGTATCTTCCCCCGAGCTGGCATCCGGATCACAACGAAAACGCGATCAAGTTTGATTGTAATCGCGCTTGTTCGAGTCAACGCTGAGTCAACGGGTATATGCGTTTTCGAGCACATTCAGCGCGGTTGAGTGCAGGCGAATGGTGGCGAATGCCGGGCCGCAAAGCTCGTGAAAACAAAGGCTTACCGGCTAAGACATTGAAATGCATAAGCCATTGGCGTTGCGAAGATTTTGGCTCATAACCTGAAGGTCGTAGGTTCAAATCCTACTCCCGCAACCAAATTATTACAATAAATCAAACGCATAGAACCTGACATAATCAGTCGGGCTCTATGCGTTTGTTTCATGTCAACGCCATGTCAACGTTTGGCGAGTCGCACCCCCCGAAAAGCCGTAATCACTGATAATCAGCCGCTTTCAGTGACAGCAGGTGACAATCGGGCATACTGAAGCGGATTGGCTCGGCGAGCTGATAGCGGTAATCGTGACCACTTGCGTAACAGAACTCGGTGCCAGCTTGTGCGTCCATTGCCGCCCGCAGCTTAATATCCGCAAATTCTGCGGAGAATAGATCGGATAATCTCCGCGCAGCACCCCTAGTGCATGCAGGATTATTATTCGGCACGCCAGCGTGGACGCTAGGTGATCTCGTATGGGCTTACACACTCGGGCCTCTTGGCATCTTTGTGCCGCTCGTGCATCACTTTGGTATGATTGAATTCCGTACGCTCCCTGATGATCACCCCGAATTAATGCGCTCGCCGCTGCTGCGGGGCGCATTTTTGACCTTGCAATATGCCCAAGAGCACGGATCGATTGGCCTCACCCAAACCAAGGCATTTAAACGCGTCTTCGTCCACTGGGCCGTGGAGCACTTCGATTGGCCGGGAAAAAGCGCCGAAGTGATGTTCCGCTACAACAAGGTCGTTAATGAGTACGAATTCCCACCACTTGAGGTTCTCCACTTCCTGCTGATCTCATTGCGCCTCGGCCGGCATTATAAGGGGGCGTTTCGGTTGACGAAGAAGGGTGCTGAGCTGGCCCGATCGCCAGGGCGCTTGTTTGCCGAGCTGATCCCGTACTTCGTTCTCCGCATCGATCACGCGTCCTATGCCCGTTTTGACGATCGGCCGTTTGGCAAATGGGATGTCTGGATGAATGTCATCAACGTCGAGGCTGACCATGGAACCACTGAGGCGGCTTTGTACCAAGCCTTCTATGGCGAGCCAGAGGACTGGCACACCGCTGGATGGCGGGCGATGGGCGCATTCTCATCATGTGTGCTGCGGCCGCTTGAGTGGGCGGGATTGTTGATGGAGACCCGTGAGAACAGCCCGGGAAAGCACGATTGTCACGTCTTCAAGACCCCGCTTTGGCGCAGCGCACTCAAGCTCGATACCGATGAGATGCTGCAGCAGACGCCCGTACAATAATCGGCAATACTCCATTCGGTGCACCTACTGACGGACCACCCGCCATTCGCGACGTGAAGGCGCTATTGAGAACAGAACGGACCGAACCGTGATTGTTTGCAGTGCGGCTTCACACCCTTAGGAGATCCAGCAAGGGGTCGAAGGCATAAAGGGCAGCTCTCCGCCCCGCTGCGGGCTGAAGCGTTCTTAGAAGGCCGGCATCGACAAGGCGTCGCGATAGCAAGCGCGCGGTGGTCGCTGGGATGCCCGATCTCTCCACGAACCGATCATTGCGAAACACCGGGCTTGCGAACACGAAGTCCAGTGCCTGATCATGAAATTGTGAGTTTAGCACCTCACGAAAGCGCTCGCGCATTCCGCTATGCAGCTTAAAGATCGCATCGGCCGTCTGGATATTCACCGTGGCCTGCTCATGCATGGCCTGCAGGAAGAATATCACCCAACCAGTCCAGTCGCCCTCTGCAGACACGGCCCGCATCCGCTCGATATATTCGTCCTTGTGGGTCTCAAAGTAGCCGGAGACGAAGAAGTTGGGCTGGCTGAGCACACCTAGTCGCCAGAGCATCAGCGTGATTAGCATGCGCCCAATCCGGCCATTGCCATCCTCGAACGGGTGAAGCGCTTCAAATTCAACATGTGCGAGAGCCGTGCGGATGAGTGGGCGCGTGTCGCTCGTATTGATGAACTGCACCAAAGCCGCCATCGCAGGCTCAAGCTGCTCGGGGGCGATGGGGACATAATAAATCTTCCCGCGGCGCTCATCCCCGATGTAGTTCTGCTCGATCTTATAGCTGCCTGGACGCTTTCTAGCGCCACGCCCGGCGGAGAGCAGTTGCTGGTGCGCAGACCGGATCAGGTGTTCCCCAAGGGGCATACCTTCGGCAAGGGCATCTTGCGCGCTTCGGAGGGCGCGCGAATAGAGGTAAGTCTCAATGTCGTCGTGACGGGCATCGCGATAGAGGTCCGTGCTTCCGGAATCTTCCTCTGCCTCCAGGCGATAGAGGTCCTCAATCGTCGAGATGGTGCCCTCCATCCGCGACGAGGTCACCGCGTCCTGGCGGCGCAATGGAGCGAGGAACAGCTCGCCATTCACCATGCCCGATATTTTGGCGTCATAGCGTGCCAGGGAAGCTGCAGCCTCTTCCAGAGGGCCAAGCAGGCGTTCGTAATCCAGTGACTTGGGCGGAAACGCGCCCTCATGATAGCTCACTGCATCGGCCAGATCGTATGCTTTGATGGCCATTTTTTGCCTCAAATTGTCATCAACGTTGTTTGATGGCACCCTAGTCACATCAAATCCTGTTGGCAACGGATTTTGGGCAAACGTTGCCATCAACGTGTTTTGGCGCTTGTTGGCTGCCATCAAAGCGTCTTTGCGACAAGCAAATAGGGCAATTGGCCTCCAACCCGCCTTCAGATCACCATGGGGCTAAGGCAACCGTCGCGTTTGCCCCGCTGTGCCGGAAGATGGATTTTCTTAATATTACAGTGTAGGAAAATCTCATGGATTTTGTCTTTTACGATCTTGAAACCACGGGGATCTCTCCCGAGTTCGACCAGCCGCTGCAGTTCGCCGCGATCTGGACGGATGAGAATTTCGTGGAAAAGGATCGGGTCGACATCCGCTGTCGGTTGGCGCCTCATATTTTGCCTTCACCGCAAGTGTTGGTTGTGACCCGCGTCACCCCTGATCAGTTGACTGACCCAAACCTGCCGTCGCTCTTTGAGTTTTCGCAGCAGGTGACCCAGTTCACCGAGCGATGGGCGCCGGCGATCTGGGTGGGCTACAACACGATAAAGTTCGACGAGGAGGTGCTGCGGCAGACCTTCTACCAGAACCTGTCGCCGAACATTTACGCCACGCAGTTCAATGGCAACACGCGCTTTGACATTTTGCCTGCTGTCTATGCCGCTTATGCCCGACCCCCGGATCTACTCGTCTGGCCAACCGATGGCACTGGCCGGCGGAGTTTCAAGCTTGACCGGCTAGCGCCTACAAATGGCTTCAATGCCCACAACGCGCATGATGCCCTGGGGGATGTCGAGGCGACCATCCACATCGCACGTCTGATCGCAACGCGTAGCCCAGCGCTTTGGTCTGAATTGATCGACAACGCTCATAAGGCGCGTGTGCAGGCAAAGCTAGAAAGCTTCCGGCCCTATGAGCTGGTCACGCGCTTTGGCGGCGGTGAGCCGAGATCCTACGTGGGCTGTTTCTGTGGATACTCTCACGGCAACAGCGCGCAGGCCGCGTTTTTCGATCTGGAAGCCGCAGACCCAGCCGATTTTCTCGAAGCTTCGGATGCAGCGATCTTTGCGGCAGTAGACGGCACCCCGAAGATCATTAGGGGCGTGTCCACAAATAAGGCACCCGCGCTCCTCGAACACACAGCGCCCAGCGCGGAGCATCTGCGCCGGGCGACGGTCATCGCCAACGCACCTGAGTTTCGCCAGCGTGTAGGCGCTGCGATGGCGGCACGCTTCGTCGAAGATCCTGACGCCCCGCCCAAGCCGGTTGAGCGTCAGATTTACGGGGAGTTCTATTCCAATGCTGACAAACAACTCTTGCAGGAGTTTCAGCATGCGGCTTGGCCGCGTCGGCAAGAAATCGCCGCAAGCCTTTCAGATCCTAGGTTGCGTCAGCTCGGTCGGCGGTTGGTGGCGTTTTACAGCCCTGAGCTGCTGACACCAGAAGAGATGGCGCTTTTCAAAGTCTATCTGCGTGACAAGTGGTCGGCGCCTGACGTACCTGAAACCGAATGGATGACCTTCGAAAAAGCGGAAGCAGCACTACGTGATTTTCGTGCTGCCAATGCTGCCGATGCTGCAGAGCACCGCGATCTTGACGCGATTGCGTTATTTCTAAGGGCACGGTTCGAAGGTGATGCGTAGGAACCCAAAAGTACACTTGCCTTATTTTAGGGCGCTTTAGGCCACTTGGGTTGACCGGCGAAATTGGACGATTGCAGCGTTCTTATGCCGCATGTGCGGAATGTACGGTCGGGATCAGTCCAAAGCCGATACAGTTACGGTAACGTTGCAATGCAGCATCTGGCACATTGGGCGGAAAGTGTGAATTCGCTGCACCTGCGAAGGCACACTGTCAAACACATGAAAGCTGCCTTTCAGGGCTCAGGCTCAACGCCCAACCATGTTGCACCAGCCACCAAGGTCCGCAATGCGCAGATAGCTGTCGCTCGCTACGCCACCTTAGGCAACCGAGGTGGCCCTCTGGGTTGCTTGCTTGCTCGCCGTCCGAGTTTGCCCGACGGCGCAAAAACTGCAAATGCAGCCGCCTAGCGCCGGTCGGAGAATTGTGCCAGACACCAGCTGATAGGAGAGGAAGTCGTTGCGATGTCGAAACATCAATTTTCACAATCTGAGCGTTTTGCGGTTTTCTCTACTCACCTCGCCAAGTGCTATATGTGCAGCAGCCCCGTTGATCTTCAAACCATGCAAGTCGATCATATTATTCCTGAGTCTTTGCAAAATGATCAGGCACGCCTCCAAGCCGTTCGCAAGGACTTTGACCTTCCAGACGAATTTGACCTAAACAGCTACGAAAACTGGCTGCCAAGTTGTGGGCCATGCAATACCTCCAAGGGATCGGAGGTATTTAGATCAACCCCGCTAATCCAGAGGCAACTGGATAGGGCAGCCGCGAAGGCAGATAAAGCACGGGAGTTTGCGGAAAAAACTGTTGCAAACGCCGCTCTTGGACGAGCCATCAACACGATCTGTAGAGCCAACGAGGATACCAAGTTGGCTCTCGAATGGACCTGTCGCGGTTTGGTGCCGCTCCTTTGATAGCATAATGTGCAGCAAAGGAGACGAACTATGGGCACAGGAAGAACGGATGAATTTCGCAAAGACGCGGTGCGAATTGCATTAACCAGCGGGCTAACAAGGCGTCA
>JAFWEI010000015.1:0-119026 GCA_017542965.1 Loktanella sp.
ATGGCGATCTTCGAATACATCAATGGTTTCTACAATCCGCGTCGACGGCACTCAGCACTGGGCTGGAAAAGCCCGGTCGCTTTCGAACGGAAGGTGGCTTAAAAGAGCACTTGGGGCGGCACAAAAACGTGACAGGTCCAGACCGTTCCGTCCCACCCTGCGATCATAGTGCAACACAGCAATCGCCGTGCGCTTTGAGGATTGCAGGATCGTCGCTTGGGCGGCCATCAATGCCGATGGCTCGGGCCATGCGCAGACACCAGACCTCATTCTCGGTTAAAGGTTGGCGGCAACGTCACAGCCAAGCTGGCAAGCCGAACGACCCTGTTCCCAGAAACCAGTTCGCGGCCTGCATGTAGGCAAAAATCACCAAAATGCACTGGCAGTGCAGAGATTGCGGAACGCCCCCCCCGCAAACCGCAAAATGGGCCAGCGGTGACGGGCAGGGTGCCAAGGCAAGGTTGGGGGCAGTGGTCGGCATGGCCCCCCATGCGCCGCATCCTTGCGGTGAGCCGGATGTTCGGACTTGCTGAGGTGCCAGCATCTGCTTGACGCGCTATTTTGAACAGAGCGTCGGGTCAGATCATTCGCCTGTGTCAAACTTTGCGCGGGCCGCTTCTATCTCGGCCCGGTTTTCGATCACCCAGCGCGCCATGCCAGACAGCCGCACGAACAGGCTTTGGCCCAGTGGGCGCAGCCTGTAATCCACGCGTGGCGGGGCCGTGGGCGTGACGATGCGTTCGACCAGCCCGTTGCGTTCCAGCTTGCGCAGGGTGTGGGTCAGCATCTTTTGCGATACATCCGGAATGTCACGGCGCAGTTCCGAAAACCGCCGTGACGATACGGCCAGGGCCGCCATCACGAGGATCGACCATTTGTCGCTGATCCCGGCCAAAACATCCCGCACAGGACAGGTCTCTGGATCAAGCGAAATCCGGTGGGGTTCTTGCGCATCATCAAGGGACATCATCATCTCGCGGTTCTGTGATCGTTCAAATGACAGGTTACCAAAAGGTGCCTCCTTTTCCAACTGCAAAACTACTGTTAGATGCTTGGTATACATTTTATACCAATAGCGAAAAGGAAACCACCATGGAGCTCTTGAACCGCAGAACGCTGCTGAAATCCGCTGCTGCAACCGGGGCCTTTGCGGCCTTATCCCCTAGCCTGGCCCGTGCTGCCACGACGGGAACAGACCTGTTTACATCGGACGAATCAGGCTTGCTTGTGGACAGCGTTGTTGTCCTTGGCGAAAGGTCGGCGGTGTTGATCGATGCACAGTTCACCGCCGGAAATGCCGGGCTGTTGGCTGACATGATCGCCGCGTCTGGTCGCACGCTGGAAAGCATCCTCATCACCCATATGCACCCTGACCATATCCTTGGCCTGCCCATCCTGATGGACCGTTTCCCGCAGGCAAAAGCCTATGCGCAGACCGATATTCAGGCGATTTTGGAGCAGGCCCTTGGCGGCATGCATGCCGCAATCGCAGGTGGCGCGCCCGCGGGCGTCTTTGCCGACCGCTTTATCGTGCCAGAGGCGTTGAGCGCCGATCACATCATCTTGGAAGGCGAGCGTATCGAGATTCTGCCCCCCATGGCAGGCGATACCGCGCTGATCACGCCGGTGCATATTCCCAGCCTTGATACGCTGATCGCGGCGGATGTGGCGTATATCGATACGCATCTGTGGATGGAGGAGGTCGCCGCCACCGACGGTATCGCCCCCTGGCGCGCAAGCGTCGAAGCCCTGCGTGGTATTGGTGCCAAAACAGTCATTCCCGGCCACCGCAAGGCGGGCAGCCCGAATGACGCGACCGTGTTTGATGCCACCATCGCCTATCTCGACCATTGGGAAGCGGCCCGCGCGGCTTCGGCCAATGCCGAGGAATTCCGCGCCAGGCTGATGGCGGATACCCAAACACTGGGCTTTGCCGGTGCCATCGACCGCGGTGTTGCCGCGGCCTTCCCCGGCTAAACCATCTGACCACAACGCAACATTCCCGGAGAAACCCGATGTCCTCTCTCAAAAGAACTGCTTTTGCGGTTGCCTTTAGCTTGTTCTGCGCTGCTGCCCCTGCCTTTGCGCAGGTATCCCACAAGGATTTTGTCGTTCAGGCGGTCACAGAATTGTTCGTGGACAAAGACCTGACCGCCATCGACCGCTATTGGGCCGACAGCTACATGCAGCGCAACCCGGGGCTCGCCTCGACCAGTGCTGTGCTGAAGGAGGCGCTGAAGGACATGCCATCCGACATGACCTATGAAATAGGCATGGTCATCGCTGAAGGGGATCTGGTCGCCATCCATGGCCGCTATACCGGCTGGGGGCCGACGCCGCTGATCGTTGTCGATATCTACCGCATCGAAAACGGCAAGATTGCCGAACACTGGGATGTCGGGCAGGATGAAGTCCTTGAAACCGCATCGGGCCTGCCTATGTTCGCCCCGATGAACTGATCGCACGGCGGGGCTGGCAGGCTGATTGCTGGTCCCGTTGACCTGACCCTTTACAGCAGGACCCATCAGATGAGTGGTGACCGCAGAAATCCCGCCAGACGCCGCTTTTTGTCCTTTGCCGCCTCGGTGCCCGCGGCCTTGGGGCTGTCGGCCGGCGGTGCCTCGGCCCAGCAGGGCATGATCCCGACCGCGCCGGATATGGAAGGCCCGTTCTATATCAGCAACATGCCCGTCGTCACCGACATGAACCGTTTCGGCAAACGGGGAGAGGTGATGCGCATTGCCGGGCGCGTCATGAACGCCGCCGCGCCGGAGACCCCTGTTGCGCGCGCGACGCTGGAACTTTGGCAGACAGACGGCACGGGCCGCTATTACCCCGAAGCCAATGGCGACTACAGCGATTTCCGCGATGAAGACATGGACATGCGCGGTAGCGTGATCACCGATGACAATGGCTATTTCGCGGTCTGGTCGCTGTTCCCAAAGGAATACTGGCCCCGCCCGCCGCATATCCACTATCGGATCAGCGCTGACGGCTTTCGCCCGTTGATCACCCAGCACTATCTGGACACAGGCCCGCGTGACAGGCCGCACCGGACTGCAAGGGTGATCCGCGATCAGACGCCCGCGCTGTTCGCTGCGCCAACCATCTACATCCAGCCTGTCTGAGCCTACGGCACCATGTGACCAAAGCAGGCAGAATAGGCAATGCGATCTTGTCAGTCGCCGTCAACAGCGCCGGTTGGCGAGGCGGCATTGGGGTGATCAATGGCGGCTTTTGCTGGCTTGCAGTGCGGTGTCAGGGGCGCGCAATGCAGCGCGCCCCCGCCGGCATTCAGATCTCGAACCGCAGGGGTTTGACCTGCTTGAACTTGCCGGTGCCTTCCAGCTCGGCAATCGCCTTGGCGGGCAGAGGCTCGTCGAGATAGAGCAGCGCAATCGCCTCGCCTTTCGCCTCGGCGCGGCCAAGGGTAAAGTTGGCGATGTTAACGTTGTTCGCACCCAGAATGCTGCCCAACACCCCAATAATGCCTGGCACGTCATTGTTTGTGGTGTAGACCATGTTTTCACCCACCTCGGCATCGATGTTGATGCCCTTGATCTGGATGAACCGTGGCTTGCCATCGTTGAACACGGTTCCCGCGATCGACCGTTCACGGCTCGCCGTGACCACGGTGACCTTGATGTAGCCTTCGAACGCGCCGGACTGGTCCTGCTTGGTGGTCGAAATCTTGACCCCACGTTCCTTGGCAATCACGGGGGCGGAAACCATGTTCACGTCGGGGTTCGTCGCCTTCATGATACCCGCGACGGTCGAGGCGGTCAGCGCCTTGAGGTTCATCTCGGATGCAGAACCGTCAAACAAGATATTGATCGCGACGATGGGTTCATCTGTCATCTGGCCGATGAAATTGCCCAGATGGCCGGACAGTTTGATCCATGGCCCCATGATCTTGGCTTCTTCCGCCGTGACCGACGGCATGTTCAGCGCGTTGCTGACAGCGCCTGTCAGCAGATAATCCGACATCTGTTCGGCGACCTGCAGGGCCACGTTTTCCTGCGCTTCGGTGGTCGCCGCGCCAAGATGCGGGGTCACGACGACATTGGGCAGGTTGAACAGCGGGCTGTCGGTGGCAGGTTCCACGGCGAAGACGTCAAACGCGGCACCGGCGACATGACCGGCCTTCAGCGCATCGGCCAGCGCCTCTTCATCGACCAGACCGCCACGGGCGCAGTTGACGATGCGCGCACCTTTTTTCAGCTTGGCGATGTTGTCGCGCGACAGGATATTCTTGGTCTGCTCGGTCAAGGGCACATGCATGGTGATGAAATCTGCCCGTGCGAGCAGGTCGTCGAGGTCGACTTTTTCGACGCCCAGTTCGGTGGCGCGGTCTTCGGACAGGAAGGGGTCATAGGCGACAACCTTCATCCGCAGACCCAGCGCGCGGTCGATGACGATGGACCCGATATTGCCCGCGCCGATCACGCCCAGCGTCTTGGCGGTCAGTTCCACGCCCATGAAACGGGATTTTTCCCATTTGCCGGCATGGGTCGATGCGTTCGCTTCGGGGATTTGCCGTGCGACGGCCATCATCAGCGAGATTGCATGTTCGGCAGTCGTGATCGAATTGCCGAAAGGCGTGTTCATCACGATGATGCCCTTTTTCGACGCGGCAGGAATATCGACGTTATCGACACCAATACCGGCACGGCCGATCACCTTGAGGTTCGTGGCAGCGGCGATGATCTTTTCGGTGGCCTTGGTCGCGGACCGGATCGCCAGACCGTCGTAATTGCCAATGATTTCCAGCAGCTTTTCCTTGTCTTTGCCAAGGTTGGGCTGGAAATCCACGTCGATGCCGCGGTCTTTGAAAATCTGCACGGCAGCTTCGGAAAGTTCGTCGGAGATGAGTACTTTGGGTGCCATGATGGGCGCTCCTTAAAATATGGGTATCCGCGCCCCGGACGTGATCCGGGGCCCTCTGGTGGAGGTCCCGGGTCAAGCCCGGGACGGGTTCATTGGTTAGAAATCTCGGTTTGATAGGCCCAGTCCAGCCAAGGCAGCATCGCCTCGATATCGGATGTTTCCACCGTGGCCCCGCACCAGATGCGCAGACCGGCAGGCGCGTCACGGTAAGCGCCGATATCCAGTGCTATGTTCTCTGCCTCCAGCCGTTTGGCCACAGCCTTGGCAAAGGCTTCGCCATCACTGATGCGCGGATCGGTGAATTTCAGGCAAACAGATGTGTTCGACCGCGTCGCCGGATCGACGGCCAGATTGTCGATCCAATCATGCGCGGCACAGAAATTCCAGATCGCCCGCGCATTGGCATTGGCGCGGTGCATCAGCGCATCAAGCCCGCCGATGGACCGGCCCCATTTCAGCGCGACAAGGTAATCCTCGACCGCGAGCATCGACGGGGTGTTGATCGTCTCGCCTTTGAAGATACCTTCGATCAGCTTGCCCTTGGCGGTCAGGCGGAAAATCTTGGGCAGCGGCCATGCGGGGGTGTAGCTTTCCAGCCGTTCCACCGCGCGCGGGCTCAGGATCAGCATGCCATGCGCGCCTTCGCCGCCCATCACCTTTTGCCAGCTGAAGGTGGTGACATCGAGCTTGTCCCACGGCAAATCCTGCGCAAAAGCGGCGGATGTCGCGTCGCAAAGCGTCAGGCCCGCACGATCACCGGGGATCATGTCGCCATGCGGCATGCGCACGCCGGATGTTGTCCCGTTCCAAGTGAAACAGACGTCATGGTCGTAATTCAGCGCCGCCATATCAACGATTTCGCCGTAAGGCGCTTCATGCACTGTGGCGGGGATTTTCAGTTGTTTGATTGCATCCGTGACCCAGCCAGCGCCAAAGCTTTCCCAAGCGACCATTTCGACATGGCGTTCGCCCAGCAGCGACCACATCGCCATCTCATAGGCGCCGGTGTCGGATGCTGGCACGATCCCGATACGGTAATCGGCGGGCACGCCAAGGATGTCACGGGTCAGGTCAATCGCATCGGCCAGTTTTGACTTGCCGATGCTGGCACGGTGCGACCTGCCCAAAGGGGCGTCGCGCAAAGCATCCAGTTTCCAGACGGGGGGTTTGGCACAGGGGCCGGACGAAAAGCGCGGGTTGGCCGGCCGCGATGCCGGTTTGGTCGTAACCATTTCTGGTATCCTCTCAGATAATCGCCCTTCGTTGGGGAAGGGTGTCCCACCGCCGCAGATAGAGTGCGCCGCGGACTTTCACAATCCGGAAAATGCAGCTAGACCGCCGCTTGACCCGCTTTTTGCGACATTGCTGCCGCCGATCGGAAACGACGCCACAAAGGACAAGATCATGTTCACCGCAACTTTGCTGACCAATCCCGTAAGCCGTGGTCTTGACCCGGCGCTGGTCGAGACGCTGCGCAACGCATGGGGCGGTGGTGACGCGATCTGGCTGGCGCCTGACGAGGCCGCCGAATTCGCCATTCCTGTCATACCCTCCAACCGCTGGGATATCTGGGCAGACCTGCAAGGTCACGGTGTCGATCTGGTGGTCCAGCCTGCCGCCAACCGCCGCAAAAAGATGCTGTTGGCCGATATGGACAGCACGATGATCCAGCAGGAATGTATCGACGAGCTGGCCGATGAGGCAGGTGTCGGTGCGCATGTCGCAGGCATCACCGCGCGCGCCATGAACGGCGAGCTGGATTTCGAGGCCGCCTTGCTGGAACGCGTCGGCCTGCTGCGCGATCTGCCAGAGCCGGTGATCGCGCAGGTGCTGGCCAGCCGGATCACCTATATGCCGGGCGGGGCTGTGCTGGTTGCCACGATGAAGGCGCAGGGTGCCTATGCCGCGCTGGTGTCAGGCGGGTTCACGGCCTTTACCGCGCAGGTCGGGGCTGCCTTGGGTTTCGACGAAAACCGCGCCAATACCCTGTTGGTGGCGGATGGCAGGCTGACGGGTGACGTGGCGCGCCCTATACTGGGCAAGGCGGCCAAGGTCGCGGCGCTGGAGGACATCACCGCCCGGCTGGGCATCACCGCGGCTGACGTGCTGGCCGTGGGCGACGGGGCCAATGATCTGGGGATGCTGTCGCGCGCCGGTGCAGGTGTGGCCTTGCATGCGAAACCCGCCGTGCAGGCGGAATGCGACATACGGATCAACCATGGTGATCTGACGGCGCTGCTGTATCTGCAAGGCTATGGTCGGGATGATTTTGTCGGCTGACGCCCCTTGTGCTGGGCCATGTCTTTCCGCCAGATAGCGGCATGAAAAAGCCATCGCACCCAGCCACTATCGCCGCCCATGCCGCAGGCGCGCTTGACCCGCAATCGGGGGGCGTCGTGCCTGCCTTGCAGCCATCAACGACATTCCTGCGCGATGAAAACTACGCGCTTGTGCGGCCTGACAACATCTATTCGCGCGACAATTCCGACAATATGCGGCAGGCCGAGGCGGTGATCCGCGCGCTGGAAAATGCACAAGATACGCTGCTGTTTCCCTCCGGCATGGCCGCGATTGCCGCCGTGTTTCGCGCCTTGCCGAACCGCGCGACAGCGATTGTGCAATCAGGCATCTATTGGGGCACCACCGCATGGGTGCGTGACTTCTGCGCCCGCCGCGAGATTACCCTTGTCGAAGCCCACGCCGCCGATCTGATCCCGACCTGCCAGACGCAACCCGCCGATCTGGTCCTGATCGAAACACCGTCGAACCCGTGGTTGCTGAGCGTCGATATCGCCGCCGTCAAGGCCGCGACCCAAGGCGTGCTGCTGGTCGATGGCACCGCCGCCACGCCGGTCCTGACCCGTGCGCTGGATCATGGGGCCGATATCGTGATGCATTCCGCGACCAAGGCGATCAATGGGCATTCCGATGTGCTGGCAGGGGTTCTATCCACCGCCGCCCCTGAAACGGGCGTCTGGCAGGCGATCAAGGCCGACCGCAAGATGGCCGGCGCGATCCTTGGCCCGTTCGAGGCGTGGTTACTGACCCGCGCCATGCGCACCCTGCCTTTGCGGGTGGAACGGATGTCGCAGAACGCGCTGGCGCTGGCACAGCATCTGATGGCGCAAGAGGCGGTCGCGGATGTGTTTTATCCCGGTCTGCCGCACCACCAAGGCCATGACATCGCCTTGCGCCAGATGCAGGGCGGGTTCGGCAGCCTTTTGTCGGTGCTGGTCAAGGGCGGGCGCGCGGATGCGCTGCGCGTGACGGGCAAGCTGGAATTGTTCCTGCGGGCCACGTCACTGGGCGGCGTCGAAAGTCTGGTGGAACACCGCCATACGATCGAACCGCATACCGGTATTCCCGAAAACCTGATCCGCGTCAGCACGGGGATCGAACATATCGACGATCTGATTGCTGACTGGGATCAGGCGCTGGCTTAATCCTCGACCGGGCCGCCTGCCTCTTTCCAATCACCAATGCCGCCAACGTTGATGACATTGGGATAGCCCATGTCCTTCAGCGTTTTGCCAGCAAGCGCCGCCTGTCCGCCCAGACCGCAGACAAGGTAATAGGTCTTGTCCTTGTCAAAGAAGGGCTTGTGAAACTTTGACGTCGGATCGGCGGCAAATTCGATAAAACCGCGCGCCACGCGTTCTGCGCCTTTGATCGTGCCCGAATTGGCGATGTCGCTGCTGTCACGCACGTCGATAAAGACGCCGGCCCCTTCGGCATGTTTCGCAATGGCATCCTTGCTGTCGATGCGGGTGACGACGGCATTGGCTTCGTCAAGATAGTCTTGTGCGGTTTTCATCATATGATCCTGTCTGTTTGTGACGTTGAAAAAAACGCCCGGGCACAAGGCCCGGGCAAGTCCAACAGGGAGGGTGGTGATATAACCCGATCACCTGCGGGGCCCTTATGAAACCAATCTGTAGCCACCTTGTTCCGTCACCAGCAAACGGGCGTTGGACGGATCGGGTTCGATCTTTTGCCGCAAGCGGTATATATGCGTTTCAAGTGTATGTGTTGTGACACCCGCGTTATAGCCCCAAACCTCGTGCAGCAGCACGTCGCGGGCAACTACGCCGTCGGTCGCGCGGTAGAGATATTTGAGGATATTTGTCTCTTTCTCGGTCAGGCGGACCTTTTTGTCGTCCTCGGTAATCAGCATCTTCTGCGCGGGCTTGAACGTATAGGGCCCAAGCTGAAAAATCGCATCTTCGGATTGTTCATGCGTGCGCAGCTGGCTGCGGATCCGGGCCAGAAGCACGGGAAACTTGAACGGTTTGCTGACGTAATCATTGGCGCCCGCATCAAGCCCAAGGATCGTATCGGCATCGCTGTCCTGTGCGGTCAACATGATGATCGGGCATTTGACGCCCTGCTTGCGCAGGCGGCGGCACAATTCGCGGCCATCGGTGTCGGGCAGGCCGACATCAAGGATCATCAGGTCGTACAGACCTTCCTTGGTCTTGACGATGGCGCTGGCCCCGTCATCCGCTTCGAACACGTCGAAATCTTCGGTCATCAACAATTGTTCGCCCAACGCCTCGCGCAGGTCGTCATCGTCGTCCACCAGCAGAATCTTTTTGAGTTGCCCCATGACAGTCTCCATCATTACATCATCAATTTGTGAACAGATACGGATCAAACAAGATTTCCCGCCGATGGTTCACACGGACGTGTCATCAGGCGGGGTTTTGTTTCACTTTGCGCGAAAACGGGCTATCAGGTGAAACAATTGACAGGTGCATGATGACAGGATTTTCCCCCGATATCACCGAACGGCTGGCGCGCGCGCGGGCCGATCTGCGCATGGGCGTGCCTGTGGTGCTGGATGGCGGGGCTGTCATGCTGGCGGCGGAAACGCTGGATGCCGACCGGCTGGCGCATCTGCGGACCTTGGGCGGCGCGCCTGTGCTGGCAATCACAAGCTGGCGGGCAGAAACGCTTAAAGCCCGCGCCTATGACGGTGATCTGGCACGGATCGAACTGCCGCTGGATGTGGGCCTGTCATGGGTGCGCTCTGTCGCCGACCCCGCCGATGACCTGCGCGCCCCGATGAAAGGGCCGCTGCGCAGTCTCCGTGATGGCGACGCTGACCTGCACCGCGCGGCAATTGCGTTGACCAAGGCCGCACGGTTGTTGCCCGCCGCCTTGGTGCTGGCGGTGGATGATGCGCATGGTTTCGCCAAAGCGCATGACCTGACCCTGATTCCAGGGGCTGGCGCACTTGACCTGACGCTCAGCCCACTGCGCCCCGTCATCAGCGCCTGCCTGCCGCTGGAAGTGTCAGAGGCGGGCCGGTTGCACATTTTCCGTCCCGATGACGGTGCCGAAGAACATTACGCCGTCGAGATCGGCCAGCCCGACCGTGCGCAGCCCGTGCTGTCGCGGCTGCATTCGGCCTGTTTCACTGGCGATCTGTTGGGGTCGTTGAAATGCGACTGCGGCCCGCAATTGCGCGGTGCGCTGGCGCAGATGGGGGCCGAAGGGGCAGGGGTTTTGCTCTACCTCAATCAGGAAGGGCGCGGGATCGGGCTGGCCAACAAGATGCGCGCCTATTCGCTGCAGGATCAGGGGTTTGATACGGTCGAGGCGAACCACCGTCTGGGATTCGAGGACGACGAACGCGATTTCCGCATCGGCGCGGAGATTTTGAAAAAGATGGGTTTCAGCGCGGTGCGCCTGCTGACCAACAACCCCGCCAAGGTCGCGCGGATGCAAAGCTGCGGAATCACCGTGGTCGAACGTGTCCCGCTGAAAGTTGGCGAGAACCGGCACAACCACGGCTATCTGGCCACGAAGGCCGCGAAGTCGGGGCATTTATTGTAGGGGATGGTTCGCCCCGCATTCACCAGCGGCACCATTTCACAAATGGACGCTTTTACCACTGGCTATCCTGCCTGATCCTTGGCTATCCATCCCCCATGAAACCCACCGACCTTGTCCTGACCCCCACCCATCTGCGTTTCCTCAACCGTCGCTTTCCCTGCACCATCGGGCGCGGGGGCGTCGTCAAGCGTAAGAAAGAAGGCGATGGCGCGACCCCCATCGGCACGCACCGGCTTGTCGGCATGCTCTACCGGTCCGACCGGATGGCGCGGCCTGCGGATTGGGCGCTGCCGATCAAACCCTTTGATCTGTGGTCCGACGATATCCGCGACCCCGATTACAACATGATGGTGCGCGCGCCGCATCCCTACAGCCACGAACGGCTGCGCCGCGCCGATCCGATGTATGACCTTGTTATCCTGACCGACTGGAACTGGCCCTATGCGGTCAAGGGGCGGGGGTCTGCCATTTTTATCCACCAATGGCGGGGGCCGGGGCGGCCGACGGCGGGCTGCATCGGGCTCGACCGCGCCCATCTGCGCTGGATCGCGGCCCGTATCCGGCACGAAACACGGCTTGTTATCGCATAACCGCTGGACCTTGTGGCTATCTGTGGTCAAAGAAACAGGAGCAGCCCATGAAACACCAAGGCCCTTTCATGACCATCGACGAAATCGCCAATCTTCCCTATCGGCCCTGCGTCGGCGTCATGCTGATCAATCCGCGCGGCCATGTCTTTGTGGGCCAGCGGCTCGACCGTGACACCGACGCCTGGCAAATGCCCCAAGGCGGCGTTGATCCGGGCGAAAACACCCGCACCGCCGCCCTGCGCGAACTGGAAGAAGAAACCGGCATCACCCCGAACCTTGTCAGCATCGAGGCGGAAACAGCAGGGCTGATCCCCTATGATCTGCCTGTCGCATTGGTGCCGCATATCTGGAAAGGGCGCTATCGCGGGCAGGAACAGAAATGGTTCCTGATGCGGTTTCACGGGCAGGACAGCCAGATCAATCTGCAAACCGCCCACCCTGAATTCTCCGCCTGGAAATGGGTACCACCTGCCGATCTGGTCGCGGGGATCGTGCCGTTCAAACGGGCGGTCTATGAACAGGTGCTGGCCGAATTCGCCACCAAGCTCTAAGCGCGCAAGGCACGGCGCTTTTCCCATCTTCCGAGCTTAAATATCCTCGCCGAAGGCATAAAAGTCCTTCGGCGCGACACGTCACATGCGGCTACGCTTGACCTTGCGGGCAATCTTGGCGGCCTTTGCCTTGGCACCGGCCTGTTTGCGGCGCACAGGCTTGCCGCGGGTCACGCTTGGGCCGCGCGGCATGGTCCGTTCATCCAGCGTCAGCAGTTCGACAATCAGCCCGCCGGTCACGGGGGCGGCCTCGATCAATTTCACGGTGACGCGCTGACCAAGGCGGATCAGCGTGCCGCTGTCCGACCCCATCAGCGTCTGGCTGTCGGCGTCATAATGGAAATATTCGCGCCCCAGCGTGCGGATCGGGATCATGCCATCGGCACCGGTTTCATCCAGTTTCACAAAGACGCCAAACTTGGCGATCCCGCTGATCCGGCCGCCCATTTCCACCCCGATCCGGTCCGACAGGAACGCCGCCAGATAACGGTCGGTCGTGTCACGTTCGGCGGCCATTGACCGGCGTTCGGTGTCGGAAATCTTTTGCGCGGTATCGCCAAGGTTCTCGATATCCCAGGGCGACAGCCCGTCCTTGCCCCAGCCATGGGCGGCAATCAACGCGCGATGCACGATCAGGTCGGAATAGCGGCGAATGGGCGAGGTGAAATGCGCATAAGACCGCAGGGCCAGCCCGAAATGGCCCAAATTGTCAGGACTGTAATAGGCCTGTGTCATCGACCGCAGGGTCGCCATATTGATCAGTTCCGATTGTTCGGTCTCGCGCGCGGCAACCAGCAGCCGGTTCAGATGCGCGGTTTTCAACACCTGCCCCTTGGCCAGCACCAGCCCCGATGCCTGCGCGACGTCACGCAGGGCGTCCAGCTTGTCGGGGTTGGGTTCCTCATGCACGCGGAACAGCAGGGGTGACTTTTTCGCGATCAGCGTTTCGGCGGCGGCGACATTGGCCAGCACCATGAATTCCTCGATCAGCCGATGCGCATCCAGCCGTTCCTTGAACTGGACCGATGTGACCTTGCCATCATCATTCAGGATGATCTGGCGTTCCGGCAGGTCCAGCTCCAGCGGCTGGCGCAGCGCGCGGGCTTTGACCAAGGCGGCATAGGCGGCATAGATCGGGCGGATGATCTCCTGCATCAAGGGTACTGTCTTGTCGTTCGGCTGCCCGTCGATCGCGTCCTGCACCTCTTCGTAATTGAGCGAGGCCACGGATTTCATCAGCCCGCGATGGAATGCATGGTCAATCTTCTGCCCCTGCGCGTCGATCCGCATCGCCACAGCGATACAGGCGCGGTCCACACCTTCGTGCAAGGAACACAGATCGCCCGACAACCGGTCCGGCAGCATCGGCACCACGCGGTCGGGGAAATAGGTGGAATTGCCGCGCTTGCGCGCCTCGTTGTCCAGCGCGGTGTTGGGTTTTACATAGGCCGCGACATCGGCAATGGCGACCCAGATGATGAAACCGCCCGCGTTTTCAGGGTCTTCATCCGCTTCGACAAAGCAGGCATCGTCATGGTCGCGCGCATCCCAGGGGTCGATGGTGATCAAGGGCAGATCGCGCAGGTCCTTGCGGCCTTTGACGCCCACGGGTTTGGCGGCATCGGCTTCGGCCACGGCATCATCGGGGAAATGGTCGGGGATGCCGTGCTGGTGGATCGCGATCAGGGATACGGCACGCGGCGCGGTCGGGTCACCCAGGCGCGCGACAATGCGGGCTTTGGGCAGGCCAAGCCGGCCTTTGGGACCTGCCTGTTCGGCCTCGACCAGTTCGCCGTCCTTGGCGCCACCCGTGGCACCGGCGGGGACGACCCATTGCTTGTCCGCGCCCTTGTCGATGGGCAGCACCCTGCCGCCTTCGGATCCGGCACGGAACACGCCCAGAATCCGCATCGGATTGGTGCCGATCCTGCGGATCATGCGGGCAGTATGGCTGTGATCCTCGGTCTTGTCCAAGGTCAGGCGGCCCAGAATCCGGTCGCCCGCCCCCAGCGCCGGATCGCTGGAGCGCAGCAGCATCAGCACGCGGGGTTCCGCCCCTTGGCCTGTCCATTCCAGCGGGCGCGCGAACAGGTCACCATCGGCATCGGGGGCCAAAATCTCCAGCACGGCGACAGGCGGCAGATCCTCGGCATCGCGATAGGAGGACCGGCGCTTGGTCAGCTTGCCCGCCTCTTCCAGTTCCTTGAGGATGCGCTTGAGGTCAATCCGCGCCGCCCCCTTGATCCCGAACGCGCGCGCGATGTCGCGCTTGGCGGTCTGGGTAGGGTTGTCGGCGATGAAGGCGAGGATTTCGGATTTCGAAGGGATCTGTGTCATCCCGCTGCCCTAGCATGGTGCAGGCAGGGCGTCATCACATTTACCTGTAAGGTGGATTCAAATCCACCTTACGCGAAATAATCCGCCAAGATCCGCCCGTAAATCGCCTTGAGCTGGACAATCTGATCGACCGCCACCCGTTCATCGACCTGATGCATGGTCTTGCCCACCAGCCCGAATTCCACCACGGGGCAATGATGCTGCACAAAGCGCGCATCCGACGTGCCGCCGGATGTGGACAGCACCGGATCGCGCCCTGTCTCGGCCTTGACCGCCTTGCCCACCAGATCGGACAAGGGGCCGGGCGGCGTGATGAAACTTTCGCCCGATATCTTGACCTGCATCGCGATGCGCAGACCGAAATCGGTTGCGACCTGATCCGCGATGCCCTGCATCCACGCGGTCAGGCTTGCGCCAGAATGCAAGTCGTTGAACCGGATATTCACGCCCGCCTTGGTCTGCGCGGGGATCACATTGGTTGCCGGATTGCCGGTATCAATCGTGACCACCGCAAGGGTCGAGGGGTCGAAATGCGCGGTGCCTTGGTCAAGCGCGTGACTGGCCAGTATATCCACCAGCCGCGCCAACGCAGGCAGCGGGTTTTTGGCGCGATGCGGATAGGCGGAATGGCCCTGCACGCCAGTCACGGTAAAGGCCGCGTTCAGTGATCCGCGCCGCCCGATCTTCATCGCTTCGCCCATCACATCTGGGCAGGTGGGTTCGCCGACCAGACAGACCGACATCGCCTCGCCGTTCGCGGCCATCCAGTCCAGCAGGGCGGTGGTGCCGTCCAGCGCGTCACCTTCCTCGTCCCCCGTGATCGCCAGAATGATCGCGCCATCGGGGGGCGTATCGGTCACGAAATCAACTGCTGCGGCGGCAAAGGCCGCCACACCCGATTTCATATCCGTGGACCCGCGTCCGTAAAGATAGCCGTCCTTGATGACCGCACCGAAGGGCGGCATCGTCCATGCCGCCTCGTCCCCCAAAGGCACGACATCGGTATGCCCGTTGAACCCGAAGGTCCGGTTCGCCCCCTGCCGCCCCCAACGGGCGAAGAGGTTGGACACACCGCCACGATCCACGCGGGTGCAGGTGAACCCGCCTTTGGTCAGCAAGTCCTCCAGCAAGACCAGCGCGCCGCCCTCATCAGGTGTGACGGACGGGCAGCGGACCAAATCGGCGGTCAGGGCGACGGGATCAATCATGGGATGACTTGAACGCCTCTTGCGCGGCGGGGCTTGCCTCTGTCTGGTGCTGCGCGCGCCAGTCGTCATAGGGCATGCCATAAAACGCTTCGCGGCCTTCGTCCTTGGTCATGGGGATACCGCGTTCGTTCGCGGCTTCCTGGTACCAGCGGGACAGGCAGTTCCGGCAAAAGCCTGCAAGGTTCATCATGTCGATGTTCTGCACATCGGGGCGGTCGGTTTGCAGATGCTGGCGCAGGCGGCGGAATGCGGCGGCCTCCAGCTCAATGCGTGTCTGGTCGTCCATGTCTGTCTCCTTCATAGCTGGCTGTCTTTCAGGACATTCTGCAGGATCGGCGCAAGCCTGTCGGCCCAGACCATCTGCCCCGCCTGATCCGCGATCAGGTCTTGACGCAATTCGATCAGTACATTTGGGCGGCCATGTTGCAAGGCGTGCCGGTCAATCGCATCCCCGGGCAGGTGGCCTGCATAGGGTTCGTTTTCGCCCGTACACCAGCCCTGCGCGCGGCAGGCGGCGATGAAAGGCTTTGCCAGCCGGTCGTCATGGGCGAACAGCACGCCAACCTCCCACGGACGCGGTGCGCGCGAACGCAGGCGGGGGGTAAAGCTGTGGATCGCGCATATCACCGGGCGCTGCATCCTTGCCGCCAGATCGGCATAGGCGTCATGATAGGGCCGGTAGAGCCGGTCCAGCCTTTCGGCCAAATCCTGCTGTCCCGCATGGCGGTTGGCCGGAATGATCGTGCCGTCGTAAAGGCGCATCAGCAGGGTCGGGTCATCCTCGCCCCGGTTGGGGTCGATCACCAGCCGTGAAAAGCGCGACAGGATCGCGGGGCTGTCCAGCAGGGCCGCCAGATGCCGCGTCACCCCCGCCGCCCCGATATCATAGGCGATGTGGCGGCCCATGTCGGCGGCAGGCAGGCCCAGATCGCCGCCTGCAACCCAATCGGGTACATGGTTGGTCGCATGGTCGCAGGTCACAAGCCAGCGGCCGGGCCTGTCCGCGCCTGCGATTTCATAGGCTGGGTGTGTCATTCTCATGTCACTGCATTTAGGCTAGTTGTCGGCGGAAGGGAATTGCGCAATAAGGGCGCAAAGGCCGCCGTTACCGCTAACGGGCATTACCAAAGGGATTGACCATGAAACGCCACCGCAACGTCAAGATCGTCGCCACGCTTGGCCCCGCTTCCAACGATTACGCGATGATCCGCGCCTTGCACGAGGCGGGTGCCGATGTGTTCCGCCTGAACATGTCGCACGGCGACCACGAGGAAATCCGCAAGCGGCATGCCATCATCCGGCAGGTGGAAAAAGACCTCGACAGCCCGATTGCCATTCTGGCGGATTTGCAGGGGCCGAAACTGCGCGTCGGCGTCTTTGCCAATGGCGAAGAAGAACTGGTGCCGGGTGCGTCCTTCCGGCTTGATCTGGACAAGACCGATGGCGATGCCACCCGCGTCTGCCTGCCCCATACCGAGATATTCGACGCGCTGGAACCGGGCGCGCATCTGCTGGTCAATGACGGCAAGATCAAGCTGCGGGTCAAGGATTGCGGCGCGACCTTTGCCGATTGCGAGGTCATCGTGGGCGGCACCATTTCGAACCGCAAGGGCGTGAACGTGCCGGACGTGGTGCTGCCGCTGGCCGCTTTGTCGGACAAGGACCGCAAGGATCTGGAATTCGTCTGCGAACTGGGTGTTGACTGGCTCGCGCTGTCTTTTGTGCAGCGCCCCGCCGACGTGGACGAAGCCCGCGTGCTGGCCAAAGGCCGTGCCGCGATCCTGTCCAAGATCGAAAAGCCCGCAGCGGTCAAGAACTTCGACGACATCCTTGCCGTCAGCGACGGGATCATGGTTGCGCGTGGCGATCTGGGCGTAGAGCTGCCCGTGCAAAACGTGCCGCCGATCCAGAAACAGCTGGTGCGCAAATGCCGTGCCGCAGCCAAGCCGGTGATCGTGGCGACGCAGATGCTCGAATCCATGATCGAAAGCCCGATGCCGACCCGCGCCGAAGTCTCCGACGTGGCCACCGCGATCTATGAAGGGGCCGATGCGATCATGCTGTCCGCGGAATCCGCCGCAGGCTCCTATCCGATCGAGGCGGTCCAGACGATGGACAACGTCGCCAGAGAGGTCGAAGCCGACCCCACCTATACCGAGATCATCGAAGCTTCGCGCCGCGCCGTGCGTACCAGTGTCGCGGACGGGATCGTGTCAGCCGCGCGCGAAATCGCGGAAACCACCAATATCAAGGCGATCTGCTGTTTTTCACAATCCGGCACCACCGCGCTGTTGGTGGCGCGTGAACGCCCGCGCGTGCCGATCATCGCGCTGACCAGCCATATCCGCACCGCGCGGCGGCTGTGCCTGTCATGGGGCACCAATTGCGTGATCACGGGCGAGGTGAACCGTTTCAAGGATGCCGTGATCGCGGCGGTGCGCGCCACGCTGGCGCAGGGCATGGCGACCAAGGACGACATGGTCGTCGTGACCGCAGGCGTGCCGTTCAACACGCCCGGATCCACCAACATCCTGCGCGTCGCCCCCTGCGAGGAGCGTTTGATCTACGCCTCTGAAACGGAATGATGTCTGGCAAATGCGGCGGGTGCGATCATCGGCCGTTATCTGAACTGAACAGGCTTGCACACAGGGCTTTTGCGTCCTATACGGCAGCCTTCACCCGCGCGTCCGGCCTATGTGGCATGCCGAGTCGCGCGTCCGACCGACCTTAAGAGGAGACGGAAATGCCTAAGATGAAAACGAAATCGAGCTGCAAAAAGCGGTTTAAGGTGACGGCCACGGGCCGCATTCTGGCCGGTCAGGCCGGAAAGCGCCACGGCATGATCAAGCGCAGCAACAAATTCCTCCGTAACGCTCGTGGCACCGCCACATTGAGCAAACAAGACGAAGGTATCATCAAGCCGATGATGCCTTACGCACGTTGATTAGAGGGATTTGAGATATGCGCGTTAAAGGCGGAACAGTTACACATCGTCGTCACAAGAAAGTTCTTGATGCGGCAAAAGGCTATTATGATCGCCGGTCCAAGACCTTCAAGGTCGCCAAGCAGGCCGTCGACAAAGCCAACCAATATGCCACCCGCGACCGGCACAACCGCAAGCGCAACTTCCGCGCTTTGTGGATCCAGCGGATCAACGCCGGTGTGCGTTCGGTGGACGAGACCCTGAACTACTCCAAGTTCATCAACGGTCTGGCCCTGGCCGGCATCGAAGTCGACCGCAAGGTTCTGGCCGATCTGGCCGTGAACGAGCCAGAGGCGTTTGCGACGATCGTTGGTCAGGCGAAAGCGGCGATGCCTGCGTAAGGTTTGCTGCGACGGAATAAGCAAAGGCCGCCCTGTGATGGGGCGGCCTTTTGCGTTTGTGTGGGTGTTGGAATGAATAAAAGCTGAAAAGGCCCGGTTTGCGGACAAGCCTGACCTTTCATCCGCATGGCAAATCGCGGCCCTGTAGTTTGTCAGCCGCCAGCCGCGTTCATTTTATGACGCGCCGTGCCACAACAAAATTGCCGTGCATTTGCAGGGACTTCAAGCCTGCGCGATTAACCGCCGGATGGCGTCAACCTCGCGCAGGCGCTGTTCCTTGACCGCTTGATTGCCCGCTTCTGTCCTGATGGTTTCCCCTAACCATACATACAGCGCGAAATGCATCAGAAGGTCACGATCATACCCTAGGTTTTCGGTAATTATTCGGACTTGATCGGAAAACACTTGCGCAAAAGCAGACTGGTCCAGGTCTGGGCCAGTGTTGAAAAACAAGGATTCACAATTCACCACTGGATGTGCTTTCACACCGCGCGGATCAATCGCTCGCGACCCCTGTGGCGTCTGGATCATATTGTCATAATGCAGGTCGCCATGAATGACCCGTTCGGCGCTTCGAAGTGCCAGAAGGCGTTTCAAAATCCCCATACTTTCGACCAACCATACCTGCTGCTCGGCGCTTTGGCTGCTTTTGAGTTGCCGCTGCAGAGAGCGGTAGGCATTTGCTGTTTTACGGCGGTAGGCAAAGGGAAACCGTATTTTGCTGTTATCCGTCAAGCCGCGGATCACGTCACATGCCAGCCGCGTTGCTGTTTCGTAATCACCTTTTCGCCGCACGTCGCCCACTGTCGGGCCGTCGATCCATTCGCTCAAGACCGCCGCGCGGTAAAAGTCGCTTTGATAGATTTGTGCGATCGATTTACTGTTGACCCCTTTCGAAAACGAAATCGCAGCCCGCTCACCCCGATATCCGATTTGTGTGTAGAGTTTCAGTTTTGCTGGCCCATGCGGGCTTTCAACACGATAAACGGTTGATCGATAGGTTTGCAGAATCTCTTTGGCGTTTTGCAGATCCCACCGTTTTGTGACCATGTTGTACGCATTTGCAGGTGGGGGAATATCAAGTCGCAAAGGTGGTCGTCCTTGGTGATCTGTTTCGGCGGTCTGGGCGTGTGTTTATCCTATGTTCTGACCAAGTGTCGATCAGCCTTTTCCATTCTGTTTCAGGGGATGCGTATGGTAAAGTCTGGTATCGGACGCGGCCAGATTTTGATGTGTGTGGGCCATAGGTGCGTATGAAAATTGTGGTGCAGTGAATTGACCCCCCCACACCTTGCGCGAACCCCGCCCTTTCGCTAACCCCTGCACAACCAGATCAAGAGGCGCGCCATGGACGACCTGAAAGCCAAATACCTTTCCCTGATTGCCGTAGCCGGTGACGAGGCGCAGATCGAAGACCTGCGGGTCAGTGCCCTTGGCAAGAAGGGCGAGATCAGCCTGCAAATGCGCGAGCTGGGCAAGATGTCGCCCGAGGAACGCCAGACCGCCGGTCCCGCGCTGAACGCGCTGAAGGACGAGATCAACAGCGCCCTTGCCGCGAAAAAGGCCGCCCTCGGCGATGCCGCCCTCGATGCGCGGCTGCGCGGCGAATGGCTCGACGTGACCCTGCCTTCGCGCCCCCGCCGTCAGGGGACGATCCACCCGATTTCCCAAGTCACCGAAGAAGTCACCGCCATTTTCGCCGATATGGGGTTCAGCGTGGCCGAAGGCCCGCAGATCGAATCGGATTGGTACAATTTCGACGCGCTGAACATTCCCGGCCACCACCCCGCGCGGGCGGAAATGGATACATTCTACACCCACCGCCGCGACGGCGATAACCGCCCGCCGCATGTGTTGCGCACCCATACCAGCCCCGTGCAGATCCGCAGCATGGAGGCGACAGGCGCTCCAACCCGCATCATCTGCCCCGGCCGTGTGTATCGTGCCGATTACGACCAGACCCATACCCCGATGTTCCATCAGGTCGAAGGGCTGGCCATCGACAAAGATATCAGCATGGCCAACCTGAAATGGGTGCTGGAGGAATTCGTCAAATCCTATTTCGAGGTGGACCATGTCGACATCCGCTTCCGCGCGTCGCATTTCCCCTTCACCGAACCTTCCGCCGAGGTGGACATCCGCTGTTCGTGGGAAGGCGGCACGCTGAAAGTGGGGGAAGGCGACGACTGGCTCGAAATCCTCGGCTCCGGCATGGTGCATCCAAAGGTGCTGCAAGCGGCGGGCGTGGACCCGACCCAGTGGCAAGGCTTTGCCTTCGGCATGGGCATCGACCGTATCGCGATGCTGAAATACGGCATCCCCGATCTGCGGGCGTTCTTTGATAGCGACCTGCGCTGGCTGCGGCATTACGGGTTTGCGGCGCTGGACGTGCCAACGCTGCATGGCGGGTTGTCGCGCTAGGCTCGATATGCTCTGCCCGGCAGCGCCGGGCAGCCTCCTTTCGCGTCAGGGGCTGTGCCCCTACCGCCCCAGCGCCGCCGCTCTGACCGCGCTCAGCGTGGCCCCTGTGCTCAGCGCCTCTTCATCCACCTTGCAGGCGATGATCGCGAACGTCCCTGCGGCCTGCGCGCGGCCGAAGGCCGCAACGAAATCGGCAGAGGTCGTGACCGTCTCGCCATAGCCGCCATAGGCGCGGGCGAGGGCGGCGAAGTCGGGGTTGGCCAGCATCGTGCCGGACACCCGCCCCGGATAATGCTTTTCCTGATGCATGCGGATCGTGCCATAGCGGCCATTGTCCATCACCACGACGATTGGCGTTGCCCCGTGCTGGGCGGCGGTGGAAAGCTCGTTACAGGTCATCTGGAAACAGCCGTCCCCCGCCAAACAGACCACCGTCCGGTCTGGATATTCCAGTGACGCCGAAATCGCCGCCGGAAAGCCATACCCCATCGACCCCGATGTGGGGGCCAGTTGCGTGCCGTGTTTCTTGTAGACGAAATAGCGGTGCAGCCATGCCGCGTAATTGCCCGCGCCATTGGTCAGGATCGCATCATCGGGCAGGTGGTCGGACAGCCATTTGATGACCTGTTCCTGTTTCAGCGCGCCGGGGCTTTCCTGCGGGCTGATCCATGCGTCGTAATCGGCGCGTGCGGCGGCGGTCCAGTTGGACCAGTCACCCACGGGGCTTGCCGCGACCAGCGCGCGCAGGGCGGCGGGGGCGGTCGCCACCACGCCGATGTCGGGGGCATAGACGCGCCCGATTTCATCTGCATCGGCATGGATATGGATGATGGTTTTCTGCGGGGCGGCGGGATCAACCAAGGTGTAGCCCTGCGTTTCGATATCGCCAAAACGCGTGCCGATCAGCAAGAGCAAATCCGCCTCGCGCACACGGGCGGCAAGGCGCGGGTTGATCCCGACGTTCAGATCACCGGCATAGCAGCCGTGGTGGTTGTCGATGTAATCCTGCCGGCGGAAACCGACCGCAACGGGCAGCTGGTGCTGTTCGGCAAAGGCTTGCAGGTTGGTCTGCGCCTGTGCGTTCCAATGCGGCCCACCCACCACGACCAGCGGGCGTTCGGCCTGTCCCAGCGCGTGCAGGATCGCGTGGGTCGCCGCGCTGGGCATCTGCGCCTCATGCACCTCGCCCAGCCGGATATCTGGCACATCGGCCACATCGCTCAGCATGTTTTCCGGCAGGGCCAGCACCACAGGGCCGGGGCGGCCCGACATCGCCACGCGGAACGCGCGCCCGATGTATTCGGGCAGCCGGTCGGTGTCGTCGATCTGGGCGACCCATTTGGCGATAGGGCCGAACATGGCCTTGTAATCGACCTCTTGGAATGTCTCGCGGTCGGTGTGGCGGTTGTCAATCTGGCCCACGAACAGCACCATCGGCGTGCTGTCCTGCATCGCGATATGGATGCCCGCGCTGGCATTCGTCGCCCCCGGTCCGCGGGTGACGAAACACACGCCGGGCTGGCCTGTCATCTTGCCATAGGCTTCGGCCATCATCGCGGCGCCACCTTCCTGACGGCAGACGATATTGGCGATGCCGCTGTCATAAAGCCCGTCGAGCGCGGCCAGAAAGCTTTCGCCCGGCACGGAAAACACGCGCCGCACACCCAGCTTTTTCAGTTGATCGCTGAGTATTTTTCCGCCGTGCCGTTGCATGAGTGTCGTCCTTGCCATTTCGCGCAGATCATGTGCGAAAGCCGCGGGTTGTTCAATCGCACAATCGGGTTAGGTTCAGCCCCGAACAAGGGAAGACGGATAGATGACGACACTTCTGGGACTATCGGGGTCGCTGCGCAAGGCTTCGACCAATACCATGCTGATGCGCAACGCGGCTGAAATCTTTGGCGCCGACACCTTTGTCGAAGGCAACATCCGGTTCCCGCTGTATGACGGTGATCTGGAACAGGCCGAGGGTATCCCCGCCGCTGTCCAAACCCTTGCCGACCAGATCGCCGCCGCCGATGCGGTGATCATTTCGACACCCGAATATAACAAGGCGATCTCGGGGGCGCTGAAAAACGCGCTGGACTGGGTCAGCCGGACAAAGGGTGGCGTCTGGAAGAACAAGCCGCTGGCGATCATGTCGGCCACTGGCGGGCGTGCCGGCGGCGAGAGGGCGCAGTTTTCCCTGCGGCTGGCGATGATGCCGTTTCGCCCGCATATCCTGCAAGGGCCAGAGGTGCTGGTCGCCAATTCCGCGCAGGAATTCGACGAGAATGGCAAGCTGACCGGCGAGGTTTATATCAACCTGCTGACCGAATTGATGGGCGATCTGCGCGCGCTGACCTGATCTGCGCGACGGCACTGGCAATTTCATGCCGCACTCCCTACATCTGCCGAAACCGCCGTGACAGGTAAGTGGGTAATGGGTGCAGGTGGCAGTGACGGCGGAACGGGGCAGTTCCTGATCGGTCTGATCATGATGATCGGCGGCGGCTATCTGCTGCTGAACGGCATCGTTGTGCGCCCCAGTCTGGGTGGCCGCATCTTCGGTGTGGGCGGGATGCCGGTGACATCGGGCATGATCCTGATCCCGCTGATGTTCGGGATCGGATTGATTTTTTACAACGCCAAAAACCGGCTTGGCTGGATCATCGCGGGTGGATCGCTGATCGCGCTGGTGTTTGGCGTGATCGCCAATACGACTGTGCAATTCGCAAGGCTCAGCATCTTTGACCTGCTGATCATCCTGATCCTGCTGGTGGGCGGTCTGGGCCTGTTCCTGCGCAGCTTGCGCAAGTCAGGCTGACCGCCCCTGCCAATCAGTAGCCCAGCGCGCAGCCATCCTTGCGCGGGTCGCTGCCCCCTTCGAGCACGCCAGCCGCATGGATCAGGATCGCCTGTGACCCGCCGATTGCGGTGTCGGGCGTCTGGACGTTATGGCCCATCGCGCCCAGTTCTGCCTTCACCGCATCGTCATAGCCGTTTTCGACATTCAACACATTGCCTTCGGCAAAGCTGCGTGGCGCGTCGATCGCGGCCTGCGGCGACAGGCCGAAATCGGTGACATTTGACACGAACCGCGCATGGCCGGTGGCCTGATACTGCCCGCCCATGACGCCGAATGGCATCATGACCTTGCCGTCCTTTTTCAGCATCGCCGGAATGATGGTGTGCATCGGGCGCTTGCCGCCGGCCACCTCGTTTGGGTGGCCCTGTTCAAGGGTAAAGCCCGCGCCACGGTTATGGAACAGGATGCCGTACTTGTCCGATGCGATACCCGACCCAAAGGCATGGAACACCGAATAGATCAGCGACACGGCCATCCGGTTCTTATCTACAACGGTTATATAGATCGTGTCTTTATGCACCGCCTCTGCCCCCGGCAATCCGGCAGGCATGGCGCGTTTGGGGTCGATCAGCGCCGCAAGCTTGGCCGCTGTTTCTGGCGCGGTCATGTGATCCAGCCGCGTCATGTAATCGGGATCAGCCATGAAGCGGTTGCGCGTGTCATAGGCAAGCTTGGTCGCCTCGGCCTCGATATGCGCGCGTGCGGCCCCCCAAGGGTCCATTGCGGCGATGTCGAAATGCTTGAGGATGTTCAAAAGCAGGATCGCGGTCGCACCTTGGCCGTTCGGCGGATGCTCGTACAGCTCCAGCCCGCCATAACCGCCCGTGATCGGATCAGTGTAATCGCAGGCGGTTGCGGCAAAATCCTCCAGCGTGTGGCTGCCACCCTGCGCGCGCAGGGCGGCGACCATATCTGCGGCCACCTCGCCCTCGTAGAAACCGGCGCGGCCGTGCAGGGCGATGCGGCGCAAGGCCTCGGCCTGACGGGGTGCGGCAAAGACCTGACCGGGGCGGGGCGGCTTGCCGTCCAGCAGGAACAGATCGCGCGCTGTGCCCGACAGGTTGCCATCGGCCCTGGCCCAGTCCGATGCGACACGTTCCGCCACCGGCACACCAGTTTGCGCATAATGGATCGCGGGTGCGAGCACGGCCTTCAGCCCTAGCTTGCCCCAGTCCTTGGACAAACGACAAAAGGCATCCACCGCCCCCGGCACGCTGACGGCATCGGCGCTGTAGGGCGCGATCACCGGCCCCTTGGCGCGCAAGGCACCCGCATCGATCCCCGCAGGCGCGCGGCCCGACCCGTTCAGCGCCAGCACGCGGTCTTCGTCGGGGGGCGTGAACAGCACGAAACAATCGCCGCCGATGCCGGTCATCTGTGGTTCGCAAATCCCGAGCAGAACCGCCCCCGCAATCGCGGCATCCATGGCATTGCCGCCTGATTCCAGCATCTGCACCGCGACCTTTGCCGCCAGCGGATGCGATGTGGCACACATGCCGTTGGTGGCGTAAACGGCCGACCGGCCCGGTTTGTGAAAATCGCGCATCTGCTGTCTCCCCCGTCGATACTGCTGCGAGCCTACGACAATCGCAGGTGGCTGCAACGGCAAACTGGGGGGTTTTCCTTTGGCCGCGGCGGGCGTAGTTTCGGGGCAATCAGTGAAAGGTTTACCCATGCAGGATGTCGTGATCACCGGGGCCGCGCGGACAGCGATGGGTGGCTTTCAAGGCGTTTTCGCCGATGTGGACGCGCCGGCACTGGGCGGTGCGGCGATCCGGGCGGCGCTGGACAACGCAGGCGTGGCGACGGTGGACGAGGTGCTGATGGGCTGCGTCCTGCCCGCGGGTCTGGGCCAGGCCCCGGCACGGCAGGCAGCATTTTTGGCCGGCTTGGGCGAAGATGTGCCCGCCACGACGCTGAACAAGATGTGCGGATCGGGTATGAAAGCCGCGATGATGGCCTTTGACCAGATTGCCGCAGGTGGTGCCGATGTGATGATCGCAGGCGGCATGGAAAGCATGACCAACGCGCCGTACCTGATGCCAAAAATGCGCAGTGGCGCGCGGATCGGGCATGCGCAGGTCATCGACAGTATGTTCCTCGACGGGCTGGAAGATGCCTATGACAAAGGCCGCCTGATGGGCAGCTTCGCCGAAGACTGCGCCACGACCTATCAATTCACCCGCAGCGCACAGGATGAATATGCGCTGCAATCGCTCTCGAACGCGCTGGCGGCTCAGGACAGCGGGGCCTTTGATCATGAAATCACCCCCGTCACGCTGAAATCCCGCACGGGCGAGGTCAGGGTCACCGCCGACGAACAACCCGCCAAGGCGCGGCCTGAAAAGATTCCCACGCTCAAACCCGCCTTCCGCGATGTCGGCACGGTGACGGCGGCCAATGCATCCAGCATTTCCGACGGTGCCGCCGCCCTCGTGCTGGCACGCGGTGACACCGCCACCAACATCCGCGCGCGGATCATGGGCCATGCCAGCCACGCGCAGGCGCCCGGCCTCTTCACCACGGCCCCCGTGCCGGCCGCGCAGAAATTGCTGGCGCGTCTTGGCTGGTCCACCGGTGACGTCGATCTGTGGGAAGTGAACGAGGCTTTCGCCGTGGTCCCCATGGCCTTCATGCGCGAGATGAATATCCTCCGCGACCGCGTCAACGTGAACGGCGGCGCCTGCGCGCTGGGCCATCCGATCGGGGCGTCTGGCGCACGGATCATCGTGACCTTGATCAACGCGCTGGAAACCCGCGGATTGCGGCGTGGGATCGCCGCGATCTGTATCGGCGGCGGTGAAGGCACGGCGATTGCCATCGAACGCCCGTAACATCATCCGAGTATAAATATCCTCCGGGGGACATGCCGCAGGCATGGGGGGTGGAAAACCCCCTGCAACATCAATTCAGGACAGAACATGCGCGTTGATTACCCGACCCTGCACCAAACCATTGCATCCCTGACCGAAGGCGAGACTGATCAGGTGGCCCTGATGGCCACCGTCGCTTGCGAGGTCCACCACAGCGACGACCGGTTCAACTGGACGGGGTTCTACCGTGTTGTCGGCCCTGAATTGCTCAAGATCGGGCCCTATCAGGGCGGGCATGGCTGCCTTGTGATCCCCTTCGCGCGGGGCGTTTGCGGTGCAGCGGCGCGCACGGGCGAGGTGCAGCTGGTGTCCGATGTCGATGCCTTTCCGGGTCATATCGCCTGTGCCAGCAGCACAATGTCGGAAATCGTGCTGCCGGTCTTTGATACCAGTGGCGCGCTGATCGGCGTGTTCGATATCGATAGCGACCAGCCCGATGCCTTTACCCAAACGGATGCCGATGCTCTGACCGACATCCTGCACAGCGTTTTTGCGCGCTGAGGTATTTGTCGCGGCCAAGGCCGCGCCAAGCCTCCGGCGGGGATATTTTGGGGACCTATATACTTAACTAGCCAAAAATAGCTTGACGCGGTGATCGGTTTTGGCTAGTTTAATCTCAACAACTGGGATTAGGTCTATGTCCGATACACTTAGCACATTCGAGTTCTTCCAGAAGTTTCCAAACGAGGAAGCCGCGCGGACGTTCTTTGAAACTCGCCGCTGGGGTAACGCACCTGTTTGCGGTCATTGCGGTTCTCTTGATGTGTCGGAATGCAAAGACCACAAGCCAATGGCTTACCGTTGCAAGTCCTGCCGGAAGCATTTCAGCGTCCGCACAGGCACAGTCCTGTCCGAGAGCCGCTTGCCCCTGCAAAAGTGGCTGCTGGCAATCTACATGCTCACCAGCGCCCGCAAGGGTATCCCCAGCACCCAGATGGCCCGGGAATTGGGCGTTACTCAAAAGACTGCTTGGTTCCTTGCGCAGCGCATCCGTGAAACATGGTTGAACGATCAGGGCAACAATGACATGGGCGATCACACCCAAGTCGATGAAACCTACATCGGCGGCAAAGAAGCGAACAAGCATGCAAGCAAGAAGCTGCATGCAGGTCGTGGCACAGTTGGCAAAACCGCTGTTGTCGGCATCCGTGACCAGCACAACCAAGTTCGCGCTATGCCCGCAAGCAACACTGGCGGCGCACTCCTGCGCTCTTTCGTGGCTAAGAACGCACCAGAAGGTGCAACAGTCGTAACCGATATGCACAAAGGCTACGATCTGCTTTCAAATCTCGGCTTTACCCACAAGCGCGTAAATCACACCGTTGGCGAGTATGTCCGCGATATGGCGCACACCAATGGGATTGAAAGCTTCTGGGCGTTGTTGAAGCGCGGTCACTATGGCGTCTACCACTACATGAGCGTCAAGCACCTGCATCGCTATGTGAACGAATTTTCGTTCCGCCATAACACCGCACGGGCTGGCACAATGAATTTCATCGGCATTACGATTGACCGGATGGTCGAGAAGCGCCTCACATACAAGGAACTTATCAATGGCTAAAACTCCAGAAAAAATCGAACCGATTGACGCGACTTTCGAATCTGTCGTCGATGCGGTTGCGCCCAAGGTCGACAACGGAAAAATGAAGGCGCCTGAGCCGCTGCCTGCTTTTGACATGCCAGACGAAGTCCCCATTGCGATTGTAAAGGGCACGATGAAAATTGCAGATGTCGAAATCGACTGTGTTGTTTTGGCGGATGAGACGCGATTAATTTCTGACCGTGGCGTCAGCAAGGCAATGGGGACCAAGCGTGGGGGGTCTCATTGGCTGCGTATGAAAGAGGATGGCGCCTTGAACTTGCCGCCTTACTTGTCTGCAAAGAACCTGCGACAGTTTATTCCCAACGATTTGATATACATACTGACACACCCCGTTCAGTATAAGGCCACCAAGTCAGGCGCCATTGGCAACGGATTACTAGCTACTGCTTTTCCTAAGGTGCTTAGGGTGTGGCAGGAAGCCTATGACGCTGGAGCTTTGAAGCCAGTTCAGTATCACATTGGGCAACAAGCTAAGAGGATGCTAGAAGGGCTTGATGAGGTCGCGATAGTTGCGTTGATCGATGAAGCTACTGGCTACCAAGAAATTAGGCGCCATGACGCCCTGCAACAAATTTTGGCAGCATATGTATTGCCAGAGCACCGACCGTATCTGCAAAGTGTCCCAACAGCATTTTTTGATGAACTGTATCGTGTATATGGATGGACACGGCGGTCTGATAATCGTGGTCCTCGATACGCAGGTAAGCTCTTGCGTCAGCTAATCTACGAGCAGCTTCCAGAACCCGTTTTGCCCCAGCTAGACAAGGAAAACCCAACCGACGCCAAATATCAACGCAAAAGGAAGCATTTCCAGCATTTGACTGTTGATGTCGGGAAAAACCATCTGCAATCCCAACTTGCAGGCGTGATGGCGTTACTAAGGGCCTCTCCTGCAAACAATCCTAGCGCCTTCAAGACTTTATTCAGAAGAGCATATGGGGACCAAATGGAGTTCGATCTCGACGATGAATGATTTGATTGCAGTGTAGGTCGTGACTGGCGGTATGCGTGGAGCATGCCCCATAGCCTTTTCTCGGGGTAGCAAACTTATAAATGAGAGACACGCTCAATCCATGCAGAACATACGACCAAGTCGATATGCAGCCTCCGCATCTGAAATTCTTGCGAGGATAGTTACCATTCCGTTTGGTTCCGAAACTCTCTCTTCCATCAGGAAATACCCGCTGGTATCCTCTGGTGGCTCTGGGCATCGTGCCAGCTTTGAAGACGTGATCGGCGAAATCGAAAGCCGCTTACCATCCTCGACTTGCGCAGTAAGATAAAGTTCTGCCACAGTTCCCCCCTGAAAGGTTTTTGAATGAGTGATAAAGCTACACATCGTCTGGTCAAGACCCCCAAGATCAACAGTCGCTATCTTAGTGACTATATGGTCGCATCTGAACGAGCCAAGCGTACCATCATTCGCGACTGCAAGTATCGCAAAATCGCCAGATCACTACAGCATGACCGTGCGAAAGCTTTCATCACGAATGCGCTATACTCTGGCGGGCTGGCGGCAGAAGGACTAAAAACCGAAGGCCAAAGACTTCTTGAGATGATGGCGGACACTGACTTTGAGCGTGACACCTTAGACGTAAACGGTGACTTTCTCGTTGCATACAGTGAAGTGTTCGGCATGGACACGTTTCCCAAAACGGCTGAAATTTCAGAAGCCCAAATTGGCTTCAGGGTCGACATAAATGGTGTCGAGTTTAACCCTGATATTAGGTTTGGCGTTCAAAGAGTGACGCGAACAAACCGCTTACGAACCGGGCTTGGCACCATCCGATATGCAAAAAACAAACCGCTTGATGAAGAAGTTGGGGCATACCAATCCTCCGCCTTGTTTGGCTGCAGAAAAATGATTGACATCCAAGATGAAACGGCACCGGAAGAAAAACTATGCCTAACACTTGACTGCGCTAGTGGAAAATTCATCCCAGCACCGAGTGACGCAACTCGCAGGTTTCAAAACATGGAAGCAGCTTGTGCTACCATTGCCGAACGATGGGACAACATTGAACCACCAGAAAATGCCGTTTTTTCTAATGGCTAGTTAAGTATATAGGTCCCATATTTTGGCTCGAAAGATGTCGGGGACCGGCGCTTTTCTGGCGCAAACAGAGTTTGCAGAACGGCGCGAACCGCCTAGCGTGAAAATTGATGGAAGATTTTCACGCCTCCGCTTCGTTTGACCTGAAAGGGGCCGATCTGCGCGCCCTGCGCAAGGCGCGCGGGCTGACGCTGACTGCCTTGGCGCAACGCATGGACAGGTCGGTTGGTTGGCTGAGCCAGGTTGAACGGGACATGTCCAGCGCCAGCCTCGATGATATCGCCACGCTCGCGTGTGTGCTTGATGTGGCCACGTCGAGCTTGTTGGCTGTCAATGGCGGCGCGGAGGCAGGCAAGGTGGTGCGCGCGGACAACCGTCGCCCGATTGGCAACCGCAACCCGGGCCTGAGTGAATCCTTGCTGTCGCCCGATCTGACGGACGATTTCGAAGTGATCCATTCCCGCTTTGCCCCCGGTGCGCGGCTGGATCATGCCGTTAGCCGCCCGACGCAGGAAATCGGCTATGTCGTTGCCGGTCGTTTTGATCTGTGGATCGATGACACGTTGTTCCGGCTAAACCCTGGCGACAGTTTCCGGCTGCGCGGCGATCTGTTCCGTTGGGCCAATCCCTATCCCGAAACCTGCGAGATCATCTGGGTGATCTCTCCGCCCATTTATTAGAAAGGTGCCGCCCATGTCCGATTTTCCCACTTCGGCCCGTGTGGTCATTATCGGCGGCGGGGTCGTGGGCGTGTCCACGCTCTATCATCTGGCCAAGAAGGGCTGGACCGATTGTGTCTTGCTCGAAAAGAACGAATTGACCGCAGGCTCCACCTGGCATGCGGCAGGCAATTGCCCGTCCTTCAGCACGTCATGGGCGGTGATGAACATGCAGCGCTATTCGCTGTCGCTGTACAAAAGGCTGGCGGCCGAGGTCGATTATCCGATGAATTACCATGTCACCGGATCGATCCGGCTGGCCCACTCAAAGGAACGGATGCAGGAATTCGCCCGTGCCCGTGCGATGGGGAATTATCAGGGGCTGAACCTTGCGCTGATGACACCCGAGGAGGCGCAGGCGGCCTATCCTTTCCTAGAAACGCATGATCTGGCAGGCGCGCTTTATGATCCCGACGACGGCGATATCGATCCCGCGCAGCTGACGCAGGCGCTGGCCAAGGGCGCGCGGCAGATGGGCGCGCGGATCGAACGGTTTTGTCCGGCTACCGGTGTGACGCAGACGCCGGATGGCTGGATCGTGCATACCGGCAAGGGCGATATTGCCTGCGAAAAGGTGGTGAATGCCGCGGGCTATTACGCGCAGCGTGTCGGCGAATGGTTCAAGCCTTACGGCGGGCGCACCGTGCCGATGGTAACCATGTCGCATCAGTATTTCCTGACTGATGAAATCCCCGCACTGGCGCAATGGACCGCCGCCAATGGCCGCAAAGTGCCTTTGCTGCGCGATGTGGACAGCAGCTATTACCTGCGCCAGGACAAGAACGGGCTGAACCTAGGCCCATACGAGCGTAATTGCCGCGCGCATTGGGTCACGCCTGACGACCCGCAGCCCGATGATTTCAGTTTCCAGCTTTACCCCGACGATCTGGACCGTCTGGAATGGTACATCGAGGATGCAATGGCCCGCGTCCCGATCCTTGGCACCGCTGGCGTGGGCCGCGTCATCAACGGCCCGATCCCCTATGCGCCGGACGGTCTGCCCTTGCTGGGTCCGATGCCGGGGGTCAAGAATGCCTTTGAGGCTTGCGTCTTTACCTTTGGCATCACCCAGGGCGGTGGCGCGGGCAAGGTGGCGGCGGAATGGATCGTGGATGGCCAGCCTGAATGGGACATGTGGTCCTGCGATCCGCGCCGCTATACCGCTTACACGGGTCAGGAGTATTGCCATGCCAAGGCGGTCGAGACCTATGGCCATGAATATGCGATGCATTTTCCCTATCACGCCTGGCCTGCGGGCCGCGATCGGCGGCTGTCGCCGTTACATGACCGGATCAAGGCCTTGGGCGGCGTGATGGGGGCCTATAACGGCTGGGAACGGGCCAATTGGTTTGCGGGCCCGGGCGATGACCTGTCCGAGGCCGCCACCCAGACATGGGGCCGCGCTGGCCCTTGGCAGCCGCGCATCGCCGCCGAATGTGCCGCTGTGCGTGATCATGCCGGTGTGATCGCCATATCCGGTTTCACCCGTCTGGCGGTGACAGGTCCGGGCGCGCGGGCGCATGTGGACAGGTTGGCCGCCTCCACCCTGCCCAAACCGGGGCGGGTGGGGCTTGCGTATTTCCCCGATGATCGTGGCCGTATCCTGACGGAAATGTCGGTGATCCCGCAAAGCGATGATGACATCTGGCTGATCACCGCATCGGTGGCCCAATGGCATGACCGCGATGTCCTGCTGCGCGACTTGCCCGATGGGGTCCATGTGCAGGATCGCAGCGACCAATACGAATGCCTGCTGGTCACCGGACCCAAGGCGCGTGATATTCTGGCACCGCTGACCGATGCCGACCTGACCCTGCCCTGGCTGTCGTTCCAGAGCGCGCAGGTTTGCGGCAAGCCGTGCCACCTGCTGCGCGTGTCCTTCGCGGGCGAGCTGGGTTGGGAGGTGCATTGCGCCAATGCCGATGCGCCCGTGATCTATGATGCGATCCTTGCAGGCGGGGCTGTCCCCTTTGGCATGTTCGCGCTGAATGCCCTGCGGATCGAAAAAGGCTATCGCGCTTGGAAAGGCGATTTGTCGACGGATTACTCCCTGCTCGAAGGCGGGCTGGACCGTTTCATCAATTTCGACAAACCCGATTTTGTCGGCAAACCCGCCTTGCTGGCGGAAAAACAGCGCGGCGTGACGAAACGCTTTGTCACGCTGGTGCTGGATGATGCGGGCGCATATGACGCGCCATATATGGCGACGATTTCGCATGATGGTGCCGTCGTGGGTGAAACCACGTCAGGCGTCTTTGGCTACCGCCTGGGCAAATCTATCGCGCTGGGGATGCTGCGCGCTGATCTGGCGGTGGCAGGCACCAAGGTTGCGATTGATATCTATGGCACGCAGGTCAGCGCCACGGTGCAAGCTGATGCGCCGTTGTGGGACCCTGCCAATGCAAGGATCAGGGCGTGATATTGAAAGTTTGGAACAGGTAGAAAAAATGACGAAAATCACCCTTCTTGATGGCGGTATGGGCCAAGAACTGATCCGCCGGTCGGGCGAAACGCCAACCCCGCTTTGGTCCACGCAGGTCATGATCGACCATCCGGGCATGGTGGCGGCGGTCCATGCCGATTACCGCGCTGCGGGGGCTACGGTGCAGACCACCAATACCTATGCCATCCACCGCGACAGGCTGGAAGGCACGGGGTTCGAGGATCGCTTTGCCGATCTGATCGCCGCCGCTTTGACCGAGGCGCAGGGCAGCGGACGCATCGCTGGGTCCATCGGGCCGCTGATTGCCAGCTACCGCCCCGATATCCACCCCGCCCATGATATTGCCGTGCCGGCCTATGCCGAGGTGGCAGCGCTGATCGCGCCGCGCGTTGATCTGTTTCTGTGCGAAACCGTCGCATCCGTCGCCCATGCCCGTGCGGTGCTGGCCGCAACCCTGCCTTTGGGCAAACCGGTCTGGTTGTCGGTGACCATTGACGACGAGGATGGCAGCCGCCTGCGCTCGGGCGAGCCTGTGGCCGATGTGCTTGAGGCAGCGCAGGGCGCAAGCGCGCTTCTGGCGAACTGTTCCGCGCCAGAGGCGATGGCCGCCGCCATGGCCGCATTTGCCAAAGGCGATCTGCCGTTCGGGGCCTATGCCAACGGGTTCACCCAGATCACCAAGGATTTTCTGAAAAGCAAGCCCACGGTGGATGCGCTGTCCGCGCGCCGCGACCTGGGGCCGGATGCCTATGCCCATTTCGCGCTGGGCTGGATTGACCAGGGTGCCACCATCGTCGGCGGCTGTTGCGAGGTCGGCCCCGCCCATATCGCGCGACTGGCGCAGGCGATTGTTGATGCTGGACATGAGGTGATTTGATGCTGCCCAAACATGCGCGCGTGGTGATTATCGGCGGCGGGGTGATCGGCTGTTCGGTGGCCTATCACCTGACCAAACTGGGCTGGCAGGATGTCGTCCTGCTGGAACGCAAGCAGCTGACATCCGGCACCACGTGGCACGCTGCGGGCCTGATCGGGCAGTTGCGCGCGACCGCCAACATGACGCGGCTCGCCAATTACAGCCAGCAGCTTTACGGCGGGCTTGAGGCGGAAACCGGCATTGCCACGGGGTTCCGTCGTGTCGGCTCGATCACCGTGGCGCTGACGGACGAGAGGCGCGAAGAATTGTTCCGCTCTGCCGGAATGGCCCGTGCGTTCGGTGTCGAGATCGAGGAGATTTCACCATCCGAGGTCAAGAACCGCTATCACCATCTGAACATCGACGGGGTGACGGCGGGCGTCTTTCTGCCCAAGGACGGGCAGGGCGATCCGGCCAATATCGCGCTGGCGCTGGCCAAGGGCGCGCGGATGCGTGGGGCAATTGTGGCCGAACAGACCAAGGTTACGGCGATCAACCGCACGGGGCGGCGGGTCACATCGGTGGATTGGGCCAGCGGCGACGAACAGGGTCAGATCACCTGCGATATGGTCGTGAATTGTGCGGGGATGTGGGGCCATCAGGTGGGCCGCATGGCGGGCGTCAACGTCCCGCTACATGCCTGCGAACATTTCTATATCGTGTCCGAGCCGATCCCCGGCCTGACCCAGATGCCCGTGCTGCGCGTGCCGGATGAATGCGCCTATTACAAGGAAGACGCAGGCAAGATCATGCTGGGCGCTTTCGAGCCCAATGCCAAACCCTGGGGCATGGCGGGCATTTCCGAGGATTTCGAATTCGACCAGCTGCCCGAGGATTTCGACCATTTCGAGCCGATCCTTGAACAGGCTGTGAACCGGATGCCGATGCTGGCCAGCGCGGGGATACATACGTTCTTCAACGGGCCGGAAAGCTTTACGCCCGACGACGCCTATCATCTGGGCCTTGCGCCAGAGATGGACAATGTCTGGGTCGCCGCCGGTTTCAATTCCATCGGTATCCAGTCGGCGGGTGGTGCTGGCATGGCGCTATCGCAATGGATGGATGCGGGTGAAAAACCATTCGATCTGGGCGATGTCGATATATCGCGGATGCAGCCGTTTCAGGGCAACAAGACCTATCTGTTCGAGAGGTCCAAGGAAACGCTGGGCCTGCTATACGCCGACCATTTCCCTTACCGGCAAAAAGCCACCGCGCGCGGGATCAGGCGCACGCCGTTCCACCGGCATTTGCTGGATCAGGGCGCTGTCATGGGCGAACTGGCAGGCTGGGAAAGGGCAAACTGGTTCGCCGCGCCGGGTCAGGACCCGGCCTACGCCTATTCTTGGCAGCGGCAGAATTTCTTTGGCAATGTCGGTGCGGAACTGGCCGCTGTGCGCGGCAATGTCGGCATGTATGACATGTCGTCCTTTGGCAAGATCAGGGTCGAAGGGCGCGATGCCTGCGCTTTCCTCAACCATATCTGTGGCGCGCAGATGGATGTGGCTGTCGGGCGGATTGTCTATACCCAGTTTCTGAACGCCAAGGCGGGGATCGAGGCGGATGTCACCGTGACCCGCCTGTCGGAAACCTCCTATCTGGTCGTGACCCCTGCTGCGACGCGGCTGGCTGACCAGACGTGGGTGCTGCGCAATCTGGGCGATTTCAACGCGGTCATCACCGATGTGACAGCGGGCGAGGGCGTGCTGGCCGTGATGGGGCCGAACAGCCGTGCGTTGCTGCAAAAGGTCTCTCCAAACGATTTTTCCAACGATCACAACCCGTTCGGCACCGCACAAGAGATCGAGATCGGCATGGCGCTGGCCCGTGTGCATCGCGTGTCCTATGTCGGCGAGCTGGGCTGGGAGGTTTACATCAGCGCCGATATGGCCGGCCATGTGTTCGAAGTGCTGCACGCCGCAGGGCAGGACATGGGGCTAAAGCTGTGCGGGATGCATATGATGGATGCGGCACGGATGGAAAAAGGTTTCCGCCATTTCGGCCATGACATCACCTGCGAGGATCATGTGCTGGAGGCGGGCCTTGGCTTTGCGGTCAAGACCGACAAGCCCGCCTTCATCGGGCGCGACGCGGTGCTGCGCAAGCGTGACGCAGGGCTGGCGCGGCGGTTGTTGCAGTTCAAACTGACCGATCCCGCGCCGCTGCTGTATCACAACGAACCTGTGCTGCGTGACGGGCGGGTGGTCGGGCATCTGACCTCGGGCGGCTATGGCCACCATGTCGGCGCGGCTTTGGGCATGGGCTATGTGCCTTGCGCGGGCGAAAGCGTGGATGACCTGCTGGCCAGACGCTACGAGATCGACGTGATGGGCACCCGTGTTTTGGCCGAGGCGCAGATGAAGCCGTTTTACGATCCGGCAGGGGCGCGGGTGAAGATGTGATATCACCCGCCGCGGCCTGCCCTAGTGCAGCACGAAACCGCTGGGCCAGCGTAGAGTGGTTTCCATCATGACCTCCTGCTCAGTCCCCGCGGGCAGGCTCAGGTCCCATTCCACGATGCCGCGCGCACCATCGGGGTCGCGGCGCGTGGGTTCTGGCACGGCGGTCAGGCTGACCTGCAGATCGTCCTGTTCGGAATAGGGGACAGCATCGCGCAGCAGCACATCCCAATCCTGCGATGTCAGGTTTTCTACCGTCAGGACCGTGCGTTCAACCAGCTGGTTTGACGACGAAAACACGCCCCTGTCGCCTTCGGACCTGTTTGGCGTGATCCGCGTGAGGCGCAGCCCGTCCAGCGGGCCAAAGCCCAGATCAAGACCGGCCCCCGCCGCCAATAGCGGCAGATAGCTAACGCCGATCATTGTGCCATCCGCATGCAGCACCGCGCGACCGGGCAGCAGGATTTCGTCGGTGGTGTTGGTGATTTCCGCCATGCGATAGGCAATTGGATCGGTCATTGGCGTCGCTTCGGCCCAGACATCGGCGTCAAAGGTCAGCTGATCCAGCGGCAGGCGCAGATCCTCAACCCCGTTGCGGATATCGACGCGGTTTGGATAGACATAACTCACAGCCACACCGCTGAAATCGGCCCGCGCGACGATAGGGGCCGTCTCTGTCATCGGGGTGGATATCACCGCGCTGTTGCGTTGCAGGGGCATCGGTTCATCGGCCATGCCGGTTGCTTCGCGCGCCAGCGCGTCTTCAGAGATGATGCGCCGCAGATAAGACCATGCCCCACCCGGCGCGATCTGGTCGCCGGGGCGCGCGGTGGACAGGACCAGTTGCACGTCCAGCCAGTCCTGCCCGGTGGCCTGACTGATGACGACGGCGCGGTCGATGTCCAGACGCGGATCATCGCCCGTGGTCAGGCGCATGTCATAGTCTGGTGTCCAAGTGGCGAAGTTTTCGGTCGTGTTGATTTCCAGCGTGACCTCGCCCGCTTCGGCGGCATCGAGCGTGAAGGTCAGCACAGACCCCTGATCCTCGGGGGCGAGCAGCGCGGCCAAGGCGCGGCGGGCATCGTCCAGCGCGTCAACATCATCCTCGCGCGCGCGGTTGGCGGCCTGCGCCTCTTGTTCGGCGGCAAAGGCGGCGGTGCGCAGTGCCAGCGTTTCCGACCCGACCATCTGTGCCAGGGCCTGAATGTCGGCGATGGTGGCGCTGGTCAGGGTTTCGCCCGCGCTGGCCTGCCCAAGGCTTTGCAGAAAGGCGATTTGATCCTCGGCGGCTTGCGCGCGCAACCGGATCGCGGCAATCGCGACATCGCTTTCGCGCAGCACGTCTTCCAGACGGTCAACCTCTGCGCGGGCGGCGACGATGGCGGGGCTGGACTGGTCGGGTGTCACGGGCAGACGGTCAAAGGCAAGGTTGACCGCACCTAGCCGGACCTGCTCTGGCACGGTGATGCGCAGGTCTTCGGCAGATAGGGCCTGCGGCAGATCAGGGATGATGATGTCATGCTGGCCTGCGGGAAGATCCAGCGTCACCTGCCGCGTGACGGTCGCAAGGCCGGGATAGATCGTGACGGTATCGACACGCGCCTGTCCGGTGATGGTATCGGCAAAGGCGGGTGCGGTCAGGGCAAGAAGGCTGGTGGTTACAAAAAGACGAATCATCACAAATCTCCAAGGGTTCTGCGGCAGAAATACCAAGTTAAACGCCATGTCGCATGCCCCGAAATCAACCATCGGCAGAATTCGCCACATAAAAAAAGAGGCGCTGATCCAGCGCCTCTTTCATGCAGACCTGTCAGGCGATCAGCCTTTTTTCAGACATTCGCGGCCCAGAACTTCGGCGATTTGCACAGCGTTCAGCGCGGCCCCCTTGCGCAGGTTGTCGGACACGCACCACAGGTTCAGCCCGTTGTCGATCGTGCTGTCCTGCCGGATGCGGCTGATGAAGGTCGCGTAATCGCCCACACATTCGATCGGGGTGACGTAGCCGCCGTCTTCGCGCTTGTCGATCACCATGATGCCGGGGCTTTCGCGCAGAATGTCGCGGGCTTCGTGTTCGTCCAGGAAATCCTCGAATTCGATGTTGATCGATTCCGAATGGCCGACAAAGACCGGCACGCGCACGCAGGTGGCCGTGACCTTGATCTTGGGATCAAGGATTTTCTTGGTCTCGGCGACCATTTTCCATTCTTCCTTGGTCGAACCATCGTCAAGAAACACGTCGATATGCGGGATCACGTTGAAGGCGATCTGCTTGGTGAATTTCTTGGGTGGCTTGCTGTCGGTGGGGTTGTAGATGCTTTTGGTCTGGTCCCAAAGCTCGTCAATGCCTTCCTTGCCTGCGCCCGACACCGATTGATAGGTGCTGACCACCACCCGCTTGATCCGCGCGCGGTCATGCAGCGGCTTGAGCGCGACAACCATCTGGGCGGTCGAACAGTTGGGGTTGGCGATGATGTTTTTCTTGGCATAGCCGTGGATCGCCTGCGCGTTCACTTCGGGCACGATCAGCGGCACATCGGGGTCATAGCGATAAAGCGAGGAATTATCGATCACAACGCAACCGGCCTTGGCGGCCTTGGGCGCATAGGTCTTGGTCGCCTCGGACCCGACGGCGAACAACGCGATGTCCCAGCCGGTGAAATCGAAGGTCTCAAGATCCTTGGTCTTGAGGGTGGTATCGCCAAAGCTGACTTCGCTGCCCAGCGACCGACGGCTGGCAAGTGCGACGATTTCATCCACCGGAAAGGTCCGTTCATGGAGGATGTTCAGCATTTCGCGGCCCACGTTGCCCGTGGCGCCGACAATAGCGATTCGATAGCCCATTTGGCTGGCTCCTTGTTTGCAAGTGCTGCCTCTTACCGCGTCAGTTCCCCAAGGAAAAGGGCCGTCGCAAAGTGTAAATCAAACTGGACAGGGGGGCATGGCAGGGTAAGGTCGCGGCATGACAATCAGCACGCCCGATTTCGCCCAACCGGCCCCGCGCGGGCTTTGCACCGATTGCGGCGTGTCGCGGATGGCGGATGCCAGCGCCTGCGGGCGGGCCTGCCAGTTCATCAAACCCGATTATCCGGCGATGGAGGCCCGCGTGCATGGGCGCAGCGCTGGCACGGACGGGGACGAGGCGTTTTTCGGCGTCACGGGGGCGATGTATCGTGCGGCCTTGCAGCCCGCACGCCAAGGCGCGCAATGGACCGGCCTGACCACGCGGCTGGCCGAACGCTTGCTGGAAACCGGCGCTGTCGATGCAGTGCTGACGATGGTGGCTGATCCTGCCGACCGCTGGCGCCCGCGCCCCGCGATCATCACCGATGCCGCCGATATGGCCGAGGCGCGGGGGATGCGCATGGGCTATGCGCCCTTGCTCGCTCTGCTGGAACCGGCGCGTGCGGCAGGGCATCGCCGGATCGCCGTGATCGGGATTCCCTGCCAGATCTACGCCTTGCGCGCGCTCGAGGCGCAGTTGGGGTTCGATCGGATCTATGTCATCGGCACGCCCTGTTCGGACAACACCACGACCGAGAATTTCCACGGCTTTCTGGCCCGCCTGACGGACGCGCCCGACACCGTGACCTATCTGGAATTCCGCGCCGATTATCATGTCGAATTGCGCTTTGCCGATGGCCGCCGCCGTCTGATCCCGTTCCTGAAACTGCCGATCTCGGACCTGCCGCGCGATTTCTTTCCCACCACCTGCCGGACCTGCGTGGATTACACCAACCGGCTGGCCGATATCACCGTGGGCTATATGGCGGGCGAGGGGGACCAATGGCTGATCATCCGCAATGCGCGCGGGCAGGAAATGCTGGATGGCTTGGGTGCAGAGGTCACGTTGGCCGCGCCCGGATCACGCGGCAAGCGGGCGGGGGCGGTCAAAGGCTTTGTCGAAAACACGCGGCTGGCGGCGGGGGGCCTTCCCCTGCGCCGGATGCCCGATTTCATGCGCGGGATCATGGGCTGGCTGATGCCCAAGATCGGGCCGCGCGGGTTGGAATTCGCCCGCGCGCGGGTCGAGATGAAGGCAGCTGAAGCCATCCTGCATCTGCGCCGCGAAGAACCGGCCAAGATCAAGAATATGGTCCCCACCCATGTCTGGAACCTTGCCGCACCTTACGGGCTGACGCCCGAGGCAGGCGAGATATCAGCGCGTCCCAAGGACGATGACCATCAGCAGTGAATAAAGCGCGATACCGCCACCGATCAGCAGATAGTGGAAATTGCCTGTGAAAGACGCCTTTGCCATCGTGGTCATTTGGCCGATCAGGTCGGGCCAAGTGTAGCTGACGAAATCGCCTTGCGTGAACACCGCCTTGATCCGGCCTTCGTCATCGACGACGGGCAGGCGGCGGAACCGTTCATTGCTCATGATGCGCAGCCAGTCCAGCATGTCATCGGTTTCCTTGGCCATGCGGGGGTTGCGGGTCATGATATCGGATAGTTTTGTAGCTTTGGGGTCCAGCCCCTTGGCCACCAGCTTGTTCATGATGTCGCGTTCGGTCACCACGCCGATGACCTTTTCGTCGGTATCAATGATGATCACGCTGCCGTAATTCTTGTCGGACATCCGCGCCACCGCCTCTGCCACGGTCGCGTCGGGGCCGCTGGTCAGCGGTTTCGGCTTGCCGGGATATTCGCGGCGGTCCATCAAGCGGCCGCCGGGGCGTTTGTCATCGGACATGGGCTGATCCTTTCGGTTGCGGGTCTCAGGCTGTCACAATGATAGGGCGAAATGCCGCTGCGTCAAAAATGCCTAGACCGGCAAGGCCGTGGTCTGGCGCACATTGCGCAGTGCGAATGACGATTGCATCTGCGCCACGCCCGGCAAAGTCGCCAGATGTTTGCGATGGATGCGGGCGAAATCCTCGGTATCGCCGGCCACGACCTTGAGCAGGTAATCCGCCGTGCCTGCCATCAGATGACATTCCAGCACGTCCGGCACCTTGGCCACGGCTTTTTCGAACGCGTCCAGCACTTCGTCCGCCTGACCGCTAAGGGTGATTTCAACGAAAACGGTCGTGGGCCGGCCCATTTTGCGCGGGTCCAGCAGGGCGACATATTCGCGGATATAGCCGTCCTTTTCCAGCCGCTGCACCCGCCGGTGACAGGCGGACGGCGACAGGTTCGCCACCTCTGACAGGTCTGCGTTGGAAATGCGGCCTGATCTCTGCAAAACTTCGAGGATTCGGCGGTCGATACTGTCGAGGTCCATGGCGTGCAAGATCCTTTCGCAAAATGGCTATCTGACGCGCTATCCTAGCGTGAAAGCGGCCATTACCCAAGACAGGATTCCAAGACATTGCATCCCTGCGCGCGCAGGATGGGTCCATAACGCGGGAGGTTCGCAATGCTGATCGGCTGTCCAAAAGAAATCAAACCACAGGAATTTCGGGTCGGGATTACGCCCGATGCCGCGCAAGAGGCTGTCGCACACGGCCACAAGGTCATGATCGAAACAGGCGCAGGCATTGGCGCGGGGTTTAGCGATGATGATTACAGCGCCGCCGGTGCCCAGATTGCGCCAACGGCGGCGGATATATTCGCCAGCGCCGATATGATCGTCAAGGTCAAGGAACCGCAGCCTGTGGAACGCAAGATGCTGCGGAAGGGGCAGATCCTGTTCGCCTATCTGCATCTGGCCCCCGACCCCGACCAGACGCGCGACCTGATGGCATCCGGTGCGACCTGCATCGCCTATGAAACCGTCACCGATGATCGCGGCGGTCTGCCCTTGCTGGCCCCGATGTCCGAGGTCGCGGGCAGGCTCGCGCCGCAGGTGGGCGCATGGACGCTGCAAAAAGCCAATGGCGGGCGCGGGGTGCTGATGGGCGGTGTGCCGGGTGTCGCACCTGCGCGGGTCGTCGTGATCGGCGGCGGTGTCGTTGGCACCCATGCCGCGCGGATCGCGGCGGGGATGGGGGCGGATGTGACGGTGCTGGACCGGTCGCTGCCGCGCTTGCGGTATCTGGACGATATCTTCGGGGGGCAATTCAAGACCAGCTATGCCAGCAAGGCGAATACGATCGCCTTGGCGTGCGAGGCGGATATGATCATCGGCGCGGTGCTGATCCCCGGTGCGGCAGCACCCAAGCTGATTTCACGCGCCCAGCTGGCCGAGCTGAAACCGGGTGCCGTGCTGGTGGATGTGGCGATTGATCAGGGCGGCTGTTTCGAGACATCCCGCGCCACCACCCATCAGGACCCGATCTATGACGTGGACGGGATCATGCATTATTGCGTGGCCAATATGCCCGGCGCCGTGGCGCGCACATCGACCATCGCGCTGGGCAATGCGACGATGCCGTTCATGCTGGCACTGGCGGACAAAGGCTGGCGGCAGGCCTGCGCCGATGATCCGCATCTGCTGGCCGGGCTGAACGTGCATGCCGGGCGACTGACCTATTATGCTGTCGGCAAGGCGCTGGGCATCGACGTGCTGTCGCCTGCCTTGGCGCTGAAGGCGTGACGCAAAAGGCCCGCTGAAAGGCGGGCCTGTCGTGGCTTAGGGCCGTTTGGCCAGCGCGTCACGGATTTCGATCAGGATATCCAGTTCGGACGGGCCGGTATTGACCTCTGGCGCGATGTCATCGGGTTTGTCCGCGATGGATTTGACGCGGTTGACCGCCTTGACCAGCATGAACACCACGAAAGCGATGATCAGGAAATTGATCGTCGCGGTGATGAAATTCCCATACATGAATTGCGCGTCACCCAGACCAAAGCTGAGACCGCTAAAGTCGATCCCGCCGATGATCAGCCCGATCAGCGGCTGGATCAGGTCATTGACAAGGCTGCTGACGATGGCGGTAAAGGCCGCGCCGATGATGATACCTACGGCCAGGTCCATCACGCTGCCCTTGGCGATGAAGTCCTTGAATTCGTTTAACATGGGGTATTCCTCTGGTTGACTCGTTCTGCGCATAACTGCGTCAGATTTTAGCAACACCATATGATAAAGCCATCGGTTTTCTTGTGGCGCAAGCCGGGGTGAACCCCGGCCTACGAGGGGTGCAAAACTGCAGGTCGGGGTTCACCCCGACACCCGCCCCTCTGGCAAGCGGCCGTGCAGCACATAGGTCAGCACATCCACCACCTGCTGCGGGGTTTCCACCACGGCCAGTGCCGCGGCATCCACTTCTTTGAGCGCATGTTGATGATCCGGCCCATGCATCACGATCAGCGATTTGCCCATCGCCGCCGCATAGCCCGCGTCAAAGGCGGCGTTCCATTGTTTGTATTGATCACCAAAGCGGACCACGACGATATCGGCAGTCTCGATCCCGTGCCTTGTGCGGATCGCGTTAAGCTTCGCGCCTTTATGGTCGTGCCAGAACTTGTGCGCCTCTGCGCCCATGATCGCCACGCCGCAATCATCTGACGCGGCATGATCGGTCACCGGCCCCGTCAAAACGACGTCAAGACCGGCGGCCCCCTTTACGATCTGGTCGCGCCAGTCGGTGTGGATTTCGCCGGAAAGGTAGATATGCAAGGTCATGGGCTGTCTCCTGTGTTTGACAAGAGATTAACGCCTTGAGCCCCGCTGGCCACCCCTGCTGTGCGCGTCAGGACCGCGCGGGGGGCGGTTGCACAATCCCCCGCGCCCGAAGATCGCGCACCTGCCCATCGCGCGTGCCTGCAAAAGCTGCGGGCAGCGACCTTAACCGCGCAGGCTGCCGCCCGTTGCCTTGGTGACCTTGTCCACGATCTTGGCGCTGACCGCTTCGATATCGGCATCCTTCAGCGTCGCGGTCGTGGGTTGCAGGCGCACCGTGACGGCAAGGGATTTCTGACCCTCGCCCAGATTACCGCCGATGAACTGGTCAAAGACCCGCACATCGGTGATCAGCGCCTTGTCGGCACCCATCGTGGCATTGACCAGCGTCAGCGCCTCGACATCTGCGCCCACGACAAAGGCAAAATCACGCTCGACCGCTTGCAGGTCGGTCGCCACCAGCGCGGGCCGTGTGTTGGTCTTGGACTTGGGCACCGGCACTTCGTCGGGCCAGATCGTAAAGCCGACGGCGGGGCCTTTGATATCCATCTCGCGCAGGACCTTGGGGTGCAATTCGCCAAAGACGGCGAGCACCTTTTTCGGACCCAGACAGATCATGCCATGCCGCCCGGGGTGCCACCAATCTGCCGCACCGCGCAGGATTTGCACCTTGGCGGGGGCACCAATGGCGGCCAGCACGGATTCCGCATCGGCCTTTGCGTCGTAGAGATCCACCGCGCGGGATGTGCCATGCACGTCCTTGCTGGCGGTCTTGCCGATCAGCACGCCGGTGATCAGGGTGTGCTGTTCGCCCGGCTCGCCACCGTGAAAACCGGCACCCACCTCGAACAGGGCCATATCCATAAAACCGCGCGCCTGATTGCGGGCCGCGGCCCGCAGCAGGCCGGGCAGAAGGTTGGGGCGCATATGCGACAATTCACTGGAAATCGGGTTTTCCAGCATCGTCGCATCATCGCCGCCGCCAAACAGGGATGCGGCATGCGCATCGACGAAACTGTAGGTGACGCATTCATTATACCCCAGCGCCGCCATGGTCCGGCGCGCCGATTGCTGGCGTTGCTGGCCAGCGGTCAGGATCGGTTTGGGCACGCCGGCATCCATGCGCGGCATCGGCTTGCCTTGCAATTTGGTCAGGGACGCGATGCGCGCGACCTCTTCGACCAGATCGGCGTCGCCTTGCACATCGGGGCGCCATGACGGGACATGCGCCATATCGCCTTCGAGCCGGAAGCCGAGCGCGGTCAGCGTCTGGCGCTGGGTGCTTTCGGGGATATCCATGCCGACAAGGCTGATCAGGCGCTGTGCATCCAGACGGTAAGCGCGGGATGTGTCCGGCACGGCGCCTGCGATGATCAGTTCGGATGCCTCGCCACCGGCGTGATCGACGATCATGCGCACGGCATGTTCCAACCCTTCGGGCGTGAAGGCGGGGTCGATCCCGCGTTCAAACCGGTAGCGGGCGTCGGAATTGATTTTCAGCGCGCGGCCGGTATAGGCGATCTGGACAGGGTCCCAATAGGCGCTTTCGACAAAGACGTTCACCGTCTCGTCGGTGCAGCCTGTTGCGTCGCCGCCCATGATCCCTGCAATGCTTTCCACGCCCTGATCGTCGGAAATGGCGATCTGACCAGCCTGCAAAGTATAGGTCTTGTCGTCGAGCGCCAGGATCGTCTCGCCGCCCTTGGCGCGGTGGACGCGCAGATTGCCCTGCACCTTGTCCGCATCGAACACATGCAAGGGGCGGTTCAGATCATAGGTGAACCAGTTGGTCACATCGACGAGGAAACTGATCGGACGCAGGCCGATGGCACGCAGCTGCGTTTGCAGCCATGCGGGGCTGGGGCCGTTTCTGACGCCACGGATCAAGCGGCCACAGAACACGGGGCATCCGTCGCGGGTATCATCATCAATAGACACGCTCAGATCAGCGGTGAAAGAGGCTGGCACCGAATCGACCGTGAGGGGTTTCAGCGTGCCAAGCCCGCGCGCGGCCAGATCGCGTGCGATGCCGTATACACCCAACGCATCGGGGCGGTTCGGGGTGATCGCGATTTCGATCACGGGATCGACGCGCTCAGGCTGGTTTTGCGCCAGCCAGTCGGTAAAGGTCTGGCCGACCGTGCCTGATGGCAGTTCGATAATGCCGTCATGTTCTTCGGACAGTTCCATCTCGCGTTCGGAACACATCATGCCATGGCTTTCGATGCCCCTGATCTTGCCCACGCCGATGGTCGTGTCGATGCCGGGGACATAGGTGCCGGGGCTGGCGATCACGACGGTGATGCCCGCGCGCGCATTGGGTGCGCCGCAGATGATCTGGGTCAGCCCGTCCTTGGTCTGGACCTGACAGACGCGCAGCTTGTCGGCGTCGGGGTGTTTTTCCGCGCTTTCGACATAGCCGATGGTGAAATCGGCCAGACGTTCGGCGGGGTTTTCCACGCCTTCGACCTCAAGCCCGAGATCGGTCAGGGTTTCGGCGATCAGATCCACCGACGCATCGGTTTCAAGGTGGTGTTTCAGCCAGGAAAGCGTGAATTTCATCTGTTCATCCAAGAAAAGCTATTTGCAAGCGATCTAGCCGATCTCGCCGCAATGCGAAAGGCCCGTAGGGTGGGTCATGACCCACCTTACCGGTGCTTGTGCGCCGCCGCCCATTTGCTGACCGCCCAGGCGGGCAGCAGGATCACCGCCCAACCTGCCGCATTGATCAGCGTCAGACGCAAGGCCAGATCGCGCGGCATGTCCGATGTCCACATCGCGATATGCGCAAAGGTGATCAGGACCAGCAGGCAGGCGATCCAGAGGCGCATGTCACAACTCGCGCCCGGCCAGATCCTCGACCAGTGCGAAATGCTCGAAAACCAGCATCATCTCGGGATCGAACCCGCCGTTGCGTTTGAAATAGGCCTTGTGATCCTTGCGCCAGCCCAGAAGGCTGTCGTTCTCGCCTTCGGCCAGGGCCATTTCTTCGGTCACGTCGCAGAACCGGATATGTTGCACCTTGGTCGTGCGGATCACCAGCGCGGGCGTGCCGTCCCAATTGGCAGCGATGTCGCAGCGGCCAACGACGGGCATGGAGTCCGGGTCATCCGCAAAGTCCGACGCCGCCCCGCAGGTCGCGGTTTTCTTGCGCTGCCGGACAAGGCCGATCAGATATTGGCATAATTCGGGCGTATCGCCGAAACGGAACGTGCCTGCGCCGGGATAGGTGTCTTGCAGGTCTTCGGTATCATCGGTCATGGGATGCTTTCAGGGCTGTCGCGATGGTCTGTTCTACGCCGTTGCTGGCCAACAGCCAAGCCGCCTAACTGGGCCGCGCGAATTGCCGCGCCTTGGGGTCCCAGTACAGCCCGGTATTGCGCGCCAGCCGCTTGCAGCTGTCGTCCAGCCCCATCCGGTTGGACCAGCGCGCCATCGACCGGACGGGGATAGCGTGGATATCACCGAAACCGTCCACGAGGACACATTCCTCTGGTCCGGGGCCAGTGCCATTGTCGCGCTGGCCAAAGACGAAGTTGTTGGGGTTCATATCGCTGGCGCGGATATCATTGACATAGATGCGGTGGACTGTGTCGTTCAGCATGGCGATATGCGCTGGCGTCAATGTGCCGGCGGCCGCTTTGGCACCCAGCGTCTCGCCGACCTGGCGGCCCGGCTCCATCACCCGTTCGGTGATGCAGCCCAGCCCTTCGCTTGTCTGGGTAAAGCCGAACATATGCGCGATGGGCGTGTGAAAGTCCGGTTCTGGATGGTTCAGCATGACGCGCAGGTATTCGGCATATTCCTTGCGGATCTGGCGCAGCCGTGTGCTTGGTAACAGCCGGTCCATGATCCCGTTGAAATTGGTGCGATGCGGCATCGTGACCGCGGGCCGCAGCACCTTGATCAGCTTGGTCGGGTCAAGCGGATGCAGATAGACCGCGCGCTGCACGCCCGTTGCCACCATATCCGACGATTGCAGAACCATTGTGCCCATCGCCCGAGTGTATCTGAACTGATTGGTTCAGCGCAAGCGATGTAACGGAAATATGAAACCGTGATGACGCTAGAACTCGACCCCGATCTGCGCCTTGATGCCGGACCGGAACGGATGCTTGACCAGTTCCATTTCGGTCACCAGATCGGCCAATTCGATCAGGTCCTCATGCGCGTTCCGCCCCGTCAGCACGACATGGGTCATCGGTGGCTTGTGATCGCGCAGAAAGGCCACGACATCGGCGATGGCGACATAATCATAGCGGATCGCGATGTTGATTTCATCCAGCAGAACCATGGTGTTGGTTGCGTCCAGGATCAGCTCCTTGGCCTTGGCCCAAGCGGCCTGCGCCATTTCGGTATCGCGGGATTTGTCTTGCGTTTCCCAGGTGAAACCTTCGCCCATGGTGTGAAACGCGCAGGTGTCGCTAAATTTCGCAAGGATCAGATCGCGTTCACCGGTCGACATGCCCCCCTTGATGAACTGCACCACCGCGCATTTCATATCATGCGCGATGCAGCGGAAAATCATGCCAAAGGCGGCGGATGATTTGCCCTTGCCCTTGCCGGTATGGACGATGATCAGGCCTTTCTGGTCGGTCTTGGTCGCCATGATCTTGTCACGGGCGGCCTTTTTCTTGGCCATTTTCATCGCGTGGCGGTCGGGGTCATCGGTCATTGGCAGTCTCCTTTGCGCAGATCATAGCAGGCCCGCGATGCGCGCGCGCGCGGAATTCGAGGCGGGCTGCCACAGGTTGCGGTCGATCGCCTCTTGCAGGCGCTGGGCGATTTCGCGCAGCGCGGGGGCATTGGCATCGGCGATAAAATTGCGAGTGTCGTCGTCTTTCAGGAAAGCCTCTTCCACCAGATCGAAATGATGGTTGCGCACGGCCCCTGTCGTGGCGGCAAAGGCGAAAAGGTAATCGACCGTTGCCGCGATCTCGAAAGCACCTTTGTAGCCGTGCCGTTTCACCCCGTCGATCCATTTGGGATTGACCACGCGCGACCGCACGACACGCCCGATTTCATCGTCCAGCGTGCGGATCACGGGCCGTTCGGGGCGGGAATGGTCGTTGTGATAGATCGGGCGGTCGCGCCCTTGCAAGGTGCTGACGGCGGCGGCGGCCCCGCCTTCGAACTGGTAGTAATCGTCGCTGTCGAGGATGTCGTGTTCGCGGTTGTCCTGATTTTGCACGATGGCGTCGATTTGGGACAGCCGTTCCTTGAAGGCTGTTTCCGCACGCTCGCCGCTGGCTTTTGCGCCGTAGGCGTAGCTGCCCCAGGCGATATAGGCGGCGGCAAAGTCGGATTTGTCGGACCAGATACGCTCGTCGATCAAGGCTTGCAGCCCCGCGCCGTAAGCCCCGGGTTTGGAGCCGAAAACGCGGGTGGCGTCCTCGCCTGCTTTGGCACGCGCAGCGGCAGGGTTCAGGTCGGCGGGTTCGTCGAGGTCCTGCACCGCGCGCGCCGCGCTGTCCACCAGCGCGATCAGTTGCGGAAAGGCGTCGCGGAAGAACCCCGAGATGCGCAGGGTCACATCGACACGCGGACGGCCCAGCACGGTTTGTGGGAGAACTTCGAACCCCGTGACGCGCCTGTTGGCGCTGTCCCATATCGGTTTGACGCCCATCAGCGCGAGCGCTTGCGCGATGTCGTCGCCGCCGGTGCGCATGTTCGCGGTGCCCCAAGCGGTGACCAGCATGGCACGCGGCCAGTCGCCGTGGTCTTGCAGGTGTTTTTCGATCAGCAGATTGGCGGATTTCCACCCAAGCGCCCAAGCGGTCGGTGTGGGCACGGCCCGGCTGTCGACGCTGTAGAAGTTGCGCCCGGTCGGCAGCACATCAAGCCGCCCGCGCGTGGGTGCGCCAGACGGGCCCGGGCTGACGAAGTGCCCTGCAAGGGCGGTGAGGAGCGCCGATCCTTCTGCCGGTCCGCAGGCGCGGATCGTGGGCAGGATATCGTCGCGGATGGTTTGCACAACGGCCTGCGACGCGCGTGGGGTAAACCCCACGACGCCCCGCCCGCCGTCCCGCACAAGGCGTTGCGACAGGTTTTCGAGCCGTTCCACGGTGTCGCCATTGGTCCGCCATATGGTGCCATCGGCCAGTGCGTCTGGTTTTTCGGGCGCAACTGCGGCCATATCGCAATCCAGCGGGTCGATGCTGATATCGAGGTCTGTGGCCAAGGCCCGCAACAGCGAGGCATTGTGCCCCTTGCCGTTCCCGCGCGGTACGCGGGCGAGCGCGATGGCAAGATCGGTTTCCTGCTGGCCTGTGGGCGATTGCCCGAAGATATGCAGCCCGTCCCTGATCTGCGCCTCTTTCAACTCGCACAGGTATGCGTCGAGTTTGCCAAGGTCAGTGTCATTGTCGCCGGTGAAACCCACGTCCCGCGACAGACCCGTTGCGTCGGACAGCGACAGGATTTCCCGGCGCAGATGGGTGACGCGGCGCGGATCAACGCCTGCGGCCTCGTAATATTCATCCACCAGCGCTTCCAGATCGCGCATCGGCCCATAGCTTTCGGCGCGGGTCAGCGGCGGCGTCAGGTGGTCGATGATGACCGCCGAGGCGCGCCGTTTGGCCTGCGTGCCTTCGCCCGGATCATTGACGATGAACGGATAGATATGCGGGGTGGGGCCGAAAACCGCCTCTGGCCAGCAGGTTTCCGACAGGGCGACGGATTTGCCGGGCAGCCATTCGAGGTTGCCGTGTTTGCCCATGTGGACAATGGCGTCAGCGCCCCAATGGTGCCGCAGCCAGAAATAGAAGGCGAGGTAGTTGTGTGGTGGGACCAGATTGGGGGAATGGTAGGTCTCGGTCGGGTCGATGTTGTAGCCGCGCGCGGGTTGCAGGCCCACGACCGCATTGCCGAAACGGTGGATGGAGAGGGCAAAACCTGCGCCGCTGGCGCGGCTTGGGGCCTCCGGCGGGAGTAGTTCGGACAAAGCGAAGAACGGGTCGTCCTCTGCAGCGCCCCAGCGGGTGGTGATTTGTTCCTTGATATCCCATGGCAGGGCGTCGAAATGCTGGCGGTAGATTTCAAGTGGCAGGAATGCGCCGCCCTGTTTGTCGGCGCGGTCGGTCAGCCAGTTGGTAGGGCCTGCCATCATCTGCGCCATCAGCGCGGCGCTGTCGGCGGGTGGGGTGGTTTGGTAGCCCGCCTGCATCAGCAGGTTCAGCGTGTGGATTGTGGCGGCAGGCGTGTCGAGGCCAACACCATTGGCCAGCCGTCCGTCCTTGTTGGGGTAATTGGCGAGGATCAGGGCGACTTTTTTGGCCTTGGCGGGGGTGTGCCGCAGGCGTGCCCAGTTGGCGGTCAGTTGTGTGACGAAATCGACGCGGTCGCCGCGCGCCTGATAGGTGGCGATCGGGCATTCGGTGGCGTCGTCAAAGAACGCCTCGCCCTTGAAGCTGATCGCGCGCGACAGGATGCGCCCGTCAACTTCTGGCAGGGCCACGTTCATGGCGATGTCGCGGGCGGTCAGGCCGTGCAGGCCCTCGGCCCATGACGCCTCGGAGGCCCCCGACAGGATCACCTGAAAGATCGGCGCATTGTTGGACAAGAGCGGGTTTTGCGGGCTGTCGTCGCCGTCATGCGGCGAGCCCACGGCGAAGGCGGTGCAATTCAGGATCACAGCGGGCGGGGCAATGGTGAAGAGATGGTCGAGCGTTGCGGTGCTGACGGGGTCTTTCAGGCTGGCCACGAAAATGGGCATGGGGTTCAGCCCCGCGCGCGACAGGCTGCGGGTCAGGCGGTTGATCGGGTTCAACCCGCCGCCCTGCACCAAGGCGCGGTAGAAGATGATCGGCACGACGGGCGCGTCAGGGGTCCATGCCGCCTGTGCCGTCGTCAGATCGGCGATGCCCGCACCCGGCCAGTAGACGCCGGCGCGCAGCAAGGGGGCGGCGCCGCCGGGTTTTTCGGTGCCGTCCAGCATCGCCTTTGCATAGGCCAGCGCGTTGATACTGTTTTGTGGCCCGCCTTCGACCAGATAGGACCAGAGCGCGTCGTAATCTGTGCCGCTGACGGTCGAGAGGCCGCGCAATTCGGGGTCGGGTTTGTCATCGCCGGGCAGGAAGGCCACCGGCACGCCTGCGTCGTGCAGGCGCGCGGCATATTGGGTCAGGCCATATTTCCAGTACCCCGCGCCGCCAAGAATGCGCGCGATCACCAGACGCGATTTGGTGGCGCAATCGTCCAGATGCAGATCGACCGACATCGGATGCGCAAGGTGCAGCATATTGGCCAGCCGCAGGCTGGGCGGGTCGGACATCTCGGCCCGTGCTTCGGCCAGGGCGGCCAGTTCGGTATCGGCGGCAGAGATGATGACCACATCGGCAGGCGTCTGGCCCAGATCGACAGGTTCCGTGCCGTCCGAAATCGCACCGGGGGTGGCGGCGAGCAGGTGCATCAGCTTTTGCCTTGTGCTAAGAGGCGGCCAAACACGAGGATAGACCCATGGATTACAACGCTGCAGGAGCACCGAAAATGGCTAAAAAAGGCCCCAAGCACGAAGAACACAATGCGCCGGGATCGAAGAAAAAGCCCTTTGGCGCGCGTCCCGACAAGGCCGAATTGCTGGCCCGGATGAAAAAGGCCGCCGAGGAAAAGAAAGGCTGAGATCACAGCCGCTTTTCCATGAAAACCGAGCTGGCGATTTCTGGATAGTCGCCGAACGGTCCGCAAGGCGTGAACCCATGCCTTGCGTAAAGTTTCTGCGCCGCATGCAGGATATTACCGGTTTCCAGTTTCAGCATCGGCAATGACAGGTTGCGCGCCTGATCCTCGATCTGGCGCAGGATTGCGTCTGCGACACCTTTGCCGCGCGCGGCCTCATCCACGAACATCGACTTGATCTCGCCATAGCCGTCGCAGACCCGCAGCGCGCCGGTGCCCAGAATCGTGTCACCAATACGGCCGGTGTAGAAATGGATGTCGCTGGCCACCAGATCGTCGATGGACAGGTAGAAATTATCCTCTGGCGGGAACAGCGCCTGCATCAGCGCGTGGCTTTGCTGCAGCAGGGCCGTGGCCTGCGCATCATGCGGATCGGTGATGCCGACGATGATCATGCTTGCAAGGCGGCGGTGATCGCGGATTGGTTCAAACCAGCCTCGCCGATCACGACAAGCCGAGTCCGGCGGGGGGTATCACCAAAGGGCTGGTCGAAATAGGTGTCAACGCGCGGGCCGACGGCCTGCAATGTCATGCGCATCGGTTTGCCTGTGACCGCGACAAAGCCTTTCAGGCGCAGGATGTTGTTGGCCTTGATCACGGCGCTGACTTGGGTGGCAAAGGCTGCGGCATCGCTCACCTCGTCACGGGTGACAATGAATGACTCAAACTCGTCATGGCCGTGGTCGTGGTGGTGATCGTCGTCGTGATCATCCTCGTCATCATCATGGTGATGATGGTGGTGGATTTCGTGGCGCGATTCCAGATCACCCTCGGCCCCGATCCCCTGACCCAGCAGCACGTCCACGGGCAATGCGCCCATGCTGGTTTTGACGACCTGCACGCCGTCGCGGCTGTCGGCACGCAAACGGGTGGCAAGGCTGTCCGCCTCCTCTGCCGTCAGCAGGTCGGTTTTGTTCACCACGATCATGTCGGCGCAGGCGATCTGGTCTTCGAACAGTTCCGACAGCGGGGTTTCATGGTCAAGGTTGTCGTCGGCGGCGCGCTGGGCATCGACGGCGGCGATGTTATGGGCGAACTGGCCGTCCTGCACGGCGCGGCCATCGACGACCGTGACGACGCCGTCCACGGTCACGCGGGTCGAAATGCCCGGCCAGTTGAACGCGCGCACCAAGGGTTGCGGCAGCGCAAGGCCGGATGTTTCGATCACGATATGGTCGGGGGCGGGATTGCGCGCCAAAAGCGCCTCCATCGTGGGGATGAAATCATCGGCCACGGTGCAGCAGATGCAGCCGTTCGACAATTCGACGATGTCGTCCTTTGCGCAGACCTCTTCGCCGCAGCCTTTGAGGATGTCGCCATCCACGCCCAGATCACCGAATTCGTTGATGATCAGGGCAATGCGCTTGCCTTGGGCGTTTTGCAGCATGTGCCGGATCAGGGTGGTTTTGCCAGAGCCAAGGAAACCTGTGACGATGGTGGCGGGGATTTTGGCGGGCATGGGATGTCCTTGATGGCAGGAAACGTGAAAAGGGGCGGCCGCGGTGGGCCGCCCTCAGGGATGCAGGCTGAGGGTTTAGCCGACGAGGGCGGCGACAATCGGGCCTTCGATGATTTCCAGCGCAAGGAACACGCCCACACCGGCGACCATCGCGCCACCCAGACGGGCGGTGATGGCGCTGGCGTCAGTGGCACCCAGCTTGCGCATGGCCCAGCCTGCACCGATGGCGATCAGGTACTGGATCGCGCTCAGACCGATCAGATACCCCACCAGAACGCCGCCGCCAACACCGCCTTCTTGGCCTGCAATCGACCCGCCAAAGGCCGATCCGTGGAACAGTCCGAAGGTCGCAAAGACCAGCAGCGCGGTCGTCGTCGTCAGGCCCTTGCCCGACAGAACGATCCCGCCGATGACCAAGAGCGACAGCACGATCACGGTTTCCGCAAGCGGCATCGCGATACCCGCATACATCAGACCGCAACCTGCCAGCATCGCGCCGATATAGGCGGCAGGTGTCAGCAGACGGTTGGCGGTGAAGGTTGCGGCGATGCCCATGGCCGCGACAAAGAACAGATGGTCAAAACCCAGCACCGGATGGCCAACGCCCGACAACAGGCCATGGGTGAAGGTTTCCATCGGCAAACCACCCAGCGGGTGATGCGCAAGAGCAGGCGAAGCAGCAAGGCTGAGGCCCGCGATGGTCAGAAGTCTTTTCATTTTCGTCCCCTTTGGATCGACTAAAGGGGGGATTTCATGGGAAGCACGGGCCATACGGCCAATGCAGAACCCCCACGGAACACCCCGTCCGTTGTTGTTGGCCGGGGTTGATCCCCGGTGCATGGCTGGTCTCCTGGCTTGCGGGTCGATGCACCTTGTTGCCTTCCCGGGCGGATCCCAGTGGCGTATTAACAAGGCACTCTCCGCATACAGTCGCGGGGGCGGCTGTGGCTTGGCGCCTCCCTTACAGGATCGGTGCGTCCACATTCCCATTTGATCCCCTGACGCTGCGCGCCGTACGGGGAACCATGCCATACCTTTGTGCCTACATTGGTAGCAGGCGGTCAAGCCCGTAACCGACCTTGGCCGTGTCAGAAGCGCCTTCGGCGGGGATATTTGGGCTCGGAAGATGGGGGTTTCGCAATACCTTGTGGATAAGCGGCAGAAAATCGCCCCATCTAGTCCGGTTTCGTTGACTCGGACCCGCCACAGGCGTCAGGCTTTCTGCAACCAAAGAATCAAGGGCAGCGAACCGGTGCGTTTCAGCAAACTGCGATTGAACGGCTTTAAAAGCTTCGTCGATCCGACCGATCTGATCATCGCGGATGGTCTGACCGGCGTGGTCGGGCCGAATGGCTGTGGCAAGTCCAATCTGCTGGAAGCCCTGCGCTGGGTGATGGGGGAACATCGCGCCTCGGCCATGCGGGGCGGCGGGATGGAGGATGTGATCTTTGCCGGTGCCGCCACGCGGCCCGCGCGCAATTTCGCCGAAGTGTCGCTGATCATTGACAATGCCGAACGGCTGGCGCCCGCTGCCTTTAACGATGCCGACCAGTTGGAGATCGTGCGCCGGATCACCCGCGATGCGGGGTCCGCCTATAAGGTCGGCACCAAGGACGTGCGCGCCCGCGATGTGCAGATGCTGTTTGCCGATGCATCCACAGGCGCGCATTCGCCCGCCCTCGTGCGGCAGGGGATGATCGCGGAACTGATCAATGCCAAGCCCAAGTCGCGCCGCCGTATTCTGGAGGAAGCGGCAGGCATTTCCGGGCTGTACCAGCGCCGGCACGAGGCCGAGTTGAAGCTGAAAGGTGCGGAAACCAACCTGACCCGTGTTGATGACGTCATCGACCAGCTGGCCGCGCAACTGGCGCAATTGGCGCGGCAGGCACGGCAGGCGGCGCGGTATCGCGAGATCGGCGAGAGTTTGCGCCGCGCCGAGGGCATGTTGCTGTTCCGCCGCTGGCAAGAGGCAGATGAGGCCTTGCTGGAGGCCACCAACCTGCTGCGTGATCGCACCACCGCTGCGGCGCAAGCCGAACGTGCCGCGCGCGATGCCACCAAGGCGCGGCAGGGGGCCGAGGATGCCTTGCCCCCCTTGCGCGAGGAAGAGGCGATTGCCGCCGCCGTCCTGCAACGCCTGCAGGTCCAGCGTGACGCTTTGCAGGATCAGGAAGCCCGCGCGCGCGACATGATCGCGACGCTGCGCGCCCGTATCGACCAGCTGACCCGCGACATCGACCGCGAGGCGGGGTTGAACAAGGATGCCGGTGAAACCATCGCCCGGCTGGAATGGGAAGCGCGTGAAATCGCGAAGGCGGGCGAAGGCCATGAGGCCCGGCTTGAGGCCGCACAAGGGGCCGCGCGCGAAGCCGCGGGTGTGTTGCAAGAGGCCGAAGCCGCATCGGCGCAACTGACCGAGGATGTCGCCCGTCTGGCCGCGCGTCACCAGTCGGCGCAGCGCCTGATCGATGACCACCGCGCGACCCTGACCAAGAACGAGGCCGAGGCTGTCAAATCCAAGGCGGCCTCGCAGGACGCGGCGACCGCCTTGGCCAAGGCCGAGGCGGATTTCGCTGCCGCTGGTGTGGCCGAGGCTGCGGCGCTCGCATCGGCCGATGCCGCCGAACAGGCGCTGGCCGCCGCCGAAGCGGCCCGTGCCGCAACCCAGACGCAGGAAAGCGAGGCGCGTGCGCTACGATCCGAGGCCGAAGGTGGCGCCAATGCGCTGCGTGCCGAGGTGACTGCGCTGTCGCGCCTCGTGGACCGCGACCGCGCCGAAGGCGGGCAGGTGCTGGACCTTCTGTCAGTGCAAAAGGGCTATGAAAAGGCGCTGGGCGCGGCTTTGGCCGATGATCTGCGCGCGCCTGCGGTGGGGGCGGATGCGCCGACCGGCTGGGCCAGCCTGCCCGATTATGCGCAGGCGCAGGCCTTGCCCGCCGGTGTGGCGCCTTTGGCGGATTTCGTGACCGTGCCTGCGGTGCTTGCCCGCCGGATCGTGCAGATTGGCTTGGTCGATGCCGCTGATGGTGCGCGTTTGCAGGCCGCGTTGCAGCCGGGGCAGCGGCTTGTGTCCTTGGCGGGTGATCTGTGGCGCTGGGACGGGTTCCGGTCAGGGGCCGAGGATGCCCCATCGGCGGCGGCGCTGCGGTTGCAGCAACTCAACCGGCTGGCGGAATTGCAGCGCGATCTGGATGCGGCGGCGGCCAAGGCACAGCAGGCGGGGGCGGCGCATGACGCGCTGACCCGTGCCTTGCAGGATTGCACCGCTGTCGATCAGGCCGCCCGCGCCGCCCGCCGCGATGCCGACCGCGCCGTAGCCGATGCCAACCGCGCCGCCAGCCGTGCCGAGGCGGACCGGAACCTGTCGCAGGGGCGGCTTGAGAGCCTTGGGCTTGCCGTTCGTCGCCACGAAGAAGAGGCCCTGGGCGCGCGCAAGGCGCTGGCCGAGGCGGAAAAGGCGGCACTGGCGCTGGGCGATCTGTCGGCGGCGCGGGAGTCGGTCGAGGATGTCAAGATGACGGTCGAGGCCGCGCGCATCACGATGATGTCGCGCCGGTCCGCATCCGAGGAATTGCGCCGTGAAGGCGACGCCCGCCTGCGCCGCGCGCAGGAGATCACCAAGGAAATCAGCGGCTGGAAACACCGGCTGGAAACCGCGACCAAGCGCAGCGCGGAACTGGCCGAGCGCAAGGCCGCGTCCGAGGCGGAACTGGCCGAAGCCTCTGCCGCGCCAGAGGAGATTGCCGCCAAGCGCGCGGAACTGGCCGATGCGATTGCCACCGCGGAAACCCGCCGCCGTGCCGCCGCCGACAGGCTGGCCGGGGCCGAGACGGTGCTGCGCGATGCCGGCCATGCCGAGCGTGAGGCCGAACGTATGGCGTCCGAGGCCCGCGAGGCGCGGGCGCGGTCCGAGGCCCGGGCTGATGCCGCGCGCGAAACCATCGCCTATGCCGCCGAGCGGATCATGGAAGCGCAAGAGGTAACACCCGCGCAATTGCTGGACGCCTTGGGCGTGCCGGTTGCCGACATGCCGCCGGTTGCCACGGTCGAGGCCGATGTCAATGCGCTCAAGCGGCAGCGTGATGCGCTGGGCGCGGTCAACCTGCGCGCGGAAGAAGATGCCAAGGGGGTGCAGGTCGAACATGATGCGCTGGTGAGCGAAAAGGCCGATTTGCTTGCCGCTATCGCCACCCTGCGCACCGGCATCGCCAGCCTGAACAAGGAAGGCCGCGAGCGCCTGCTGACCGCTTTCGAGCAGGTCAACGACAGTTTCGGGTTGCTGTTCAAGCATCTGTTCGGCGGGGGCGAGGCCAAGCTGGTGCTGGTCGAATCCGATGATCCGCTGGAGGCGGGGCTGGAGATCATGTGCCAGCCACCCGGCAAGAAGCTCAGCACGCTGTCGCTGCTGTCGGGGGGGGAACAGACGCTGACGGCGCTGGCGCTGATCTTTGCGGTGTTCCTTGCCAACCCCGCGCCGATCTGTGTGCTGGACGAGGTGGATGCGCCGCTGGACGATGCCAACGTCACGCGGTTCTGCGACCTGCTGGACGAGATGTGCCGCCGCACTGACACGCGCTTTCTGATCATCACCCATCATGCCGTCACGATGAGCCGGATGGACCGGCTGTTCGGCGTGACGATGGGCGAACAGGGCGTGTCGCAGCTGGTTTCTGTCGATCTCAAGCGGGCGGCGGCGATGGTGGCCTAAGAACTTTTAGGCCTCCGGCGGGGATATTTAGGCTCGGAAGATGGGTTAGAGGCGGTTCAATAGATCAAGCGTTGGCCAGGCATCGGCCGGAAGGCCAAGGCGGGATTGTTCGGCCTGCACGGCATTGCGGGTCATGGCCCCGAGGATCCCGTCGATGCCGCCCACGTCATGGCCCCGCGCGGTCAGCCGTTCCTGCAACTGGCGCATCTGGTCGCCTGTCAGCGCGGGCGAGGGATTGCCCGCGTTATAGACCGGTGCGCCGCTGAGGCGGGTTGCGAAATAGGCGGCGGTCGTCACATAGACAAAGCTGCGGTTCCAGTCGAAATAGACGTCGAAATTGGGGTAGGTCATGAAGGCCGGCCCGTTGCGCCCCATCGGCAGTAGGATCGCGGCGGGCAGGTTGGACGGGCCAAGGCTGCCTTGGCGTGCGCTCACGCCCATCGCGGCCCAGTCGCTGACGGGGCGTTTGTTGGTCAGGCCGGTCTGCGACCAGTCGAGGTTCGCAGGGACGGTGATTTCATGCATCCACGGTTCATTCGGACGCCAGCCCAGCGAGGACAGTACGTTTGCGCCCGTCATCAGCGCGTCGGGGGCGGAGTTCTTGAGGTCGACCACCCCGTCGCCGTCGCCGTCCAGACCTTTTTCGACGATCTCACGCGGGAGTTTCTGCAACTGGCCGATTTCACCGGCCCAAGCCCCTTGGGTCGTTGCGGGGTCCATGCCGCCGCGCCGGTAAAGTTCGATCGCGGCAATGAGTTGGGGGCGGAACAGCTCTGGCCGGCGGCAGTCATGCGCCAGTGTCAGCAGGGCGTTGCGGGTGTTGAAATTGCCCTGCACCGCGCCGTAATCGGTCTCAAACGCCCAGAAGGCCAGCAGCACGCCACGGGGGATGCCAAAGCGGTTTTCGATTTCGCGGAACGTGCTGTCAAATCTTTGGCTGTTGCGCGCGCCGTTATCGACCCGGTTCTGGCTGATCAGGTTGCGTGAAAACTGGATGAAATCCTGCTGGAATACGCCTTGGGACCGGTCAGCGTTCAGCACGGACTGTTCGATCTGGGCCCCTGTGAAAAACGCATCCGCGGTGGCGGCGGGGATGCCGGTGGCCACAGCCTCTGCTTTGACGCCTGCGATGAAGCTGCCGACATCGTCGCCGCAGGTCTGGGCTGTCGCGGCACCGGTCAGCAGGGTCAGGGCGGTGGCAAGGGCAAGGCGCATGGGGCAGGCTCCGTATTTGGTTCCGCCCGACCCTAGCAGGGCAGGCGCATGGCGCAAGATGCAGGGCGAGAGATCGGCGGAAACGGGTCAGGCGGCGGTGACAAGTGCGAGAACCAGCATCAGCGCCCATGTTTTCCACAAGACACCCACCGCGCGGTCGATGTTCTCCGGCGTCAGATCATGTTCGCCGCCTGCGTTCACGAAAGGATAATCGCGCAATTGCCCGTCATAGCTGCGCGGCCCGCTGAGCGCGATATCAAGGCCATGGGCCATCGCCGCCTCTGGCCAGCCGGCATTAGGCGATCGGTGCAAGGGCGCGTCAGCCAGAATGCCGCGCGGATTGGGGCGGCGGGTCACGGCCCAGATCATCGCGGCTGTCAGGCGCGCGGGGATCAGGTTGAGAAGGTCGTCGAACCGTGCAGCGGCCCAGCCGAATTCGGCGTGGCGTAGCGTCCGGTAGCCGATCATGCTGTCGGCGGTATTGACGATCTTGTAGATCAGCAGCCCCGGCAGCCCCGCGATCAGGAACCACAAGGCGGGCGCGATCACCCCGTCGGACAGGTTTTCGGCGGCACTTTCGATGGCCGAGCGTGCGACGGCGGGCCGGTCCATGTCGCGCGTGTCACGCCCCACGATCATCGCCACGGCGCGCTTGCCATCGCCCAGCGACAGCCGCAGCGCATCAGCCACGGCGCGCACATGATCGGCGAGCGATTTCTGCGCCAGCAGGACGGCGATGACCAGAATGTCGATAATCTTGCCCGGCAGCACGTCAAGGATCAGGCCCAAAAGCCCTGCGCCGATGACCAGCCCTGCCAGCACGGCGATGCCTTTGTCCCGCCGCGCGGGGCCTGCGTTGAAACGCAGGTCACACCAGCCGATCAGCCGCCCCATCAGGACAGCCGGATGCGGGTAGCGCGACCAGAGCCATTTCGGCTCTCCAAAGATCGCGTCAAGGATCATGCCGAAAAACAATGTCATAAGGCGGCCTCCACCTGTGCCCAGCGGTCGGGTGCGGGCAGGCCAAGGCGCAGCCAGTCGTCCGCATAGGGAAAGATGCGTGACCAGACATGGCCTTGCGCCAGCCGGTCCTGCCAAGCTGCGGCGTCATCGACGCGGTACAGCCGGAACAGGGATGTGCCGCCCAGCAGGTCGGCGCCTTTGGCGGCCACGAGCCGGTCGAGCCTATGGGCGTCCAGCACCAGCCTTGCCCGTGTCGCATCGGCCCAGTGTGGATCGGCCAGCGCCGCTGCCCCGATGCGTAGCGCGGGGCCAGAGACCTGCCACGGGCCGAGCAGGTCCGCCAGCCGCGCGATCACCGCAGGGTCACCGATGGCAAAGCCCAGCCGCAGGCCCGCGAGCCCCCAGAATTTGCCAAAGCTTTTCAGCACCACCGTGTTCGGGCGGCTGGCAAGATGGACCAGCGACCTTTCAGGCATAACGTCGCAAAAGCTTTCGTCGATGATTGTCACCTGTGTCGTGAAATCCGCCGCGGACCAGACAGCCCCGTCGGGATTGTTCGGATGCACGGCCACCAGTGCCTGCCGTGGCGCCGTGCCGATGGTCCAGCCTGCGGCGCAAAAGGCGGCTTCGTGTTCGTTATAGGTGGGGCCGGGGATGCAGACCTCGCCTGCCGGAAAGACATGAGGCAAGGCGGCGATGATGGCAGAGGCCCCTGTTGCCGCAATGACACCCGCCCCCGCAGGCACCCCCCAGAACCCGCGCGCAACATCATGCAGGCGCGCAAAGGCGGCCTTGTCCGGCAGGGCGGTCCAGGCATCGGCGGGGAATTGCGGCAGCGGGTAAGGGACGGGATTGATCCCCGTTGACAGGTCAAGCCAGGTCGCACGGCTGCCACCATAGCGCGCGATGGCGGCATCAAGCCCGCCGCCATGATCGCGCGCAACAGTCATTCGCTGGCGGGCAAGGGCGGATGGCGGGTGACGAAATGGCCTTTGATGCTTTGTGGCCAGTCGCGGAACGGGACCTGACCTGTCGCACTTTGGGCATGGGCCTGCGCATAGGCCACGATGCCAGCCGCCGCATCCGCGTCTGGGGTAAAGTCACCGAGCGTATAATTCAGCTTGTCAGGGGCCTGAATGGCGATGTTGCAGCCGGATTTGCAGCCCATCAGGCACGACACCCGGCGCGTTTTCACCCCGGCCAGCCCCGAGGCCGCTGTCTCGATCAAGCCTGCCAGCGCCTCGCCGTCGGTCTGGGCCATCGTGCCCGAGTCCCAGCCTTCGCGCTTGCATGTGTCGCAAATCGTTATCCAAGTTGTCATTTTTTGCCGCCCGTCATGATCCCCGCCTTTCAAGCGGATAATCGCATGATCCGCAAGATCAGACGAAAGATACAATCTTTTGCCATGATTGTGTGTTCGTGGATGATGGGTCCGCGCTCGGGGATGGCTGGCTCCCCGTCATCTGGACCCGCCGGTGAGCCAGCAAGGATCGGCCAAATCAGATGCATGTTCTGATCATTCATAGCAATGGCAGGCTTGCTGCAATCTGGCAGCGGCATCTGGAAATGCTTGATGCGCAGGTCACGCAGGCGCGGACCAGCACGGCGGCGCTAGAGTTGCTTGAAACGATCAGCTTTGATGCAATCGTGCTTGACGTGATGCTGGACGGCTGCAGCGCGCTGGCCGTTGCCGATATGGCGCAGTTCCGCCAGCCATGGGCCAATGTGGTATTCGTCACGGATACGACCGTGTTCTCTGACGGGTCTATTTTCGGCTATAGCGGGAATGCGCGCGCCTTTATCCAGACCGCGACCCCGCCTGACGACCTGGCCGCGATCGTGCATCACTACGGCAGTCTTAGCCCCGACCGTGCGGCTGCGAAAGATCGATGACCGGATTGATCGGGATGATCCGGTTCGGATTGATCGTGTCATGGCTGTAATGATAATGCCGCACGATATGGTCCATGTTCACCGTCGCCGCGACACCGGGCACCTGGTAGAGGTCGCGCAGGAAACCTGACAGGTGCGGATAATCCGCGATCCGTTTGCGATTGCATTTGAAATGCAGGTGATAGACCGGATCGAACCGCAGCAGGGTGGTCCACAGCCGCCAGTCAGCCTCGGTCAGCCGGTCGCCCATCAGATAGCGCGACTTGCCCAGCCGGTCTTCGAGCCAGTCAAGACTGTCGAACAGCGGATAGACCGCATCCTCATAGGCCGCTTGCGTCGTGGCAAAGCCGGATTTGTACACGCCGTTGTTGACCGTGTCATAGATCCGGTCGTTCACGGGGGCGATGGCGTCGCGTAACTCCACGGGCCAGTAGTCATCGGTATTGCCGGTAATCCCGTCAAAGGCGGAATTGAACATGCGGATGATTTCCGACGATTCGTTGGACACGATGGTTTCGCGCTGTTTGTCCCACAGGATCGGCACGGTGACGCGGCCTGTCATGTCGGGCAGCGCGCGCAGATAAACATCGCGGGCATAGTCATAGCCGAACAATGTGTCGCCGGTGGCGCCCTTGTCGTCCGTCTTGAACGTCCAGCCTTCGCCCAGCATGTCGGGATGCACGGCAGAAATGCTGATGTGATCCTCCAACCCCTTCAGCGCGCGAAATATCAGCGCGCGATGCGCCCAGGGGCAGGCGTAAGAGACATACAGATGATAGCGCCCCGATTCCGCAGCGAAACCATCTGTCCCCGATGGACCCGCAGACCCGTCCGCCGTGATCCAGTGACGGAACGACGCCTCTGTGCGTTCGAATTTGCCGCCGGATGTCTTGGTGTCATACCAGACGTCGTGCCAGATGCCGTCAACCAGTTGGCCCATGATGATGCTCCTTTGTGTTGCACCCGACCTAACCGCTTGGCGGCAATGAACCAAGCCGAATGACGGCGCAGCGATGGTGCGTCTGCGCACAGTCAGGCGCAACGGCGGGCAGGTCGTCGCACGCACGCTTTGCGTCGCTTAACCGTTTGCTCCGTCTGCACGGGCCGTCTATACCGCCAGTCAGACGAAGCCCTTGCAGGGCCAGAACGGTTGGAGACAGGACGGTCGACCCAGACGGGGACCAGGCTGTCGCATCGTCACACCCGTGTTTTGCGGGTCTCTGGTCATGTCGGGCGAAATGAAATGCGGTCAATCGCAAGCGGCAAGGGAAACCGGCATGAAAACAGGCGTGATGATTTGTGGCCATGGCTCGCGCAGCCAATCGGCCGTCGATGAATTCGCGGTGCTGGCGGAAAAACTGCCTGCCTACCTGCCCGACGACTGGATCACCGACTACGGCTATCTGGAATTCGCCAATCCGGTGATCCGCGACGGGCTTGACCGGCTGCGTGATGCGGGCTGTGACCGGATTCTGGCAGTGCCGGGGATGCTTTTTGCCGCGATGCATGCCAAGAACGATATTCCCACCGTGCTGAACACCTATGCAGCCAAACACGGATTGGCGGTAAATTATGGCCGCGAACTGGGGATTGACCCCAAGATGATCGCCGCCGCCGCAGGCCGCGTGCAGGAAGCCGTGGATCGCGCCAATGTCAAATATGGCGCATTACCTGTGGCGGAAACCTGTCTGGTCGTCATCGGGCGCGGCGCATCCGACCCTGACGCCAACGGCAATGTGGCAAAAATCGCGCGGATGATCCAGGAAGGCATGGGGTTCGGCTGGTGCGAGGTCGGCTATTCCGGCGTAACTTTCCCGCTGGTTGAACCCTGCCTGCAACACGCCGCCCGCCTGCCTTACAAGCGGATCATCGTGTTCCCCTATTTCCTGTTCTCGGGCATCCTGATCGACCGGATCTACGGCTTTACCGATCAGGTCGCCGCCGAACATCCCGACATCCAGTTCGTGAAGGCCGGATATCTGGGCGATCATCCCAAGGTGCTGGAAACCTTTGCCGAACGTATTCTGGAACAAGACAGCGCAACCCCGCCGCCCAATTGCGGCATCTGCGGCTATCGCGCGCAGATGCTGGCGCTGGAAGACGGGCATAACCACACGATCAGCGCCGCCGACCGCAGCCATCCCGCCTTTGGCGCGGTGCCGCCCGCGACCTGCGTGCTGTGCAAATACCGCACCCAGGTGCTGGGGTTCGAGGGCGAGGTTGGCGCCGTGCAGGAAAGCCATCACCACCATGTCGAAGGGCAAGGTGCCAGCGCGCCGGGATCGAACGTGGCCGATTGCACACTTTGCACCACGTTCTGCACCGGCATGTGCCGTCTTGTGGTGCAGGATCAGCATGATCACCACCATCACCACGGTCACGATCACGACCATGACCACCATCACCACGCGCCCTATCCGCATGCCAAACATCCGCATGGACCGGAAAGCGCGCGCAAATCGAAACCTTGATCCTCGCTTTGTTCAAAATACTCCCGCCGGAGGCTCAGGTCTTTGTGCCAGATGAAAGGCCCGCTCTTGCGTCCCTACGAGACTGATCCAAAGGCGATCTATGCGCAAAGCTTCGCCACCGTGCGGGCCGAGGCGCGGCTGGACCGCTTTGCGCCGGATCTGCATCCGCTGATGACGCGGTTGATACATGCCTGCGGGATGGTCGAAATCGTGGACCGTCTTGCCTATTCCGAACAGGTGGCGGCGGCGGGTCAGGCCGCCTTGCGCGCCGGCGCGCCTGTGCTGTGCGATTGCGAAATGGTGGGTGTGGGGATTATCCGGCGGTATCTGCCAGCGGGCAATGACGTAATCGTGACGCTGAACGATGCGTCCGTGCCCGCCCTTGCAGCCAAGATCGGCAACACGCGTTCGGCGGCAGCGGTCGAGCTGTGGCAGGACCGGATCGCAGGCGCGGTTGTCGCCATCGGCAATGCGCCCACGGCGCTGTTTCACCTGCTGGAATTGCTGGATGCGGGCTGGCCGAAACCGGCAGTGATCCTTGGCTTCCCTGTGGGTTTCGTGGGTGCCGCCGAAAGCAAGGCCGAACTCGCGCGCGATGCGCGCGGCTGCGATTACATCGCCCTGCGCGGGCGGCGCGGCGGGTCGGCCATGGCCTCTGCGGCGGTGAATGCTTTGGCAGCGGGGTTGCCGGAAGATGTCTGACGCATGGCTGCATATCGTCGGGATCAGCGAGGACGGGATGGCGGGGCTGGTGCCTGCGACCCGCGCGGTGGTCGAAGCCGCCGAGGTCATCATCGGGGGCGACCGGCATCATGTGCTGGCCGAAAACTTGACAGCGGAACGGCTGGCTTGGCCGCATCCGTTCGATGCGCTGATTTCCACGATCAAAGGGCTGCGCGGGCGGCGGGTGGTCGTGCTGGCGACAGGCGATCCTTTGTGGTTCTCGGTCGGTGCGCGGATCGGACGCGCGATTGATCCGGCACAGATCGTCTATCACCCGCAATTGTCGGCGTTCCAGCTGGCGGCGGCGCGGATGGGCTGGTCGTTGCCTGATGTCGAAACGCTGACCGTGCATGGCCGTCCGGTGGAACAGATGATCGCGTTCATCCAGCCCGATGCGCGGCTGTTGATCCTGACGACGGGGGCGGAAACCCCCGCCCAGATCGCGGCCTTTCTGGCAGCGCGTGGCTTTGGTCAGTCGCGCATGACGGTGCTGGCCGCGATGGGCGGCAAGCACGAGGCGCGTTATGACGGATTGGCCGAAAGCTGGGCGTATGAGGTGCCGGCCTTCAACACGCTGGCGGTTGACTGTATCGCAGCCCCTGATGCGGCCCTGCTGCCCCGCGTGCCGGGATTGGCGGATGATCTGTTCCAGTCCGACGGCACCATGACCAAGCAAGAAATCCGCGCCGTGACCTTGGCCAAGCTGATGCCGATGCGTGGGGCGCTGTTGTGGGACATCGGCTGTGGCTGCGGGTCTGTGGCCATCGAATGGATGCGCGCCGCACGCTATGCCCGCGCCATCGGGATCGAGCCGCGCGCCGACAGACGCGCCTTTGCCGCCGCCAATGCGCTGGCCTTGGGTGCGCCGAAGCTGGAGCTGATCGACGGGATGGTGCCTGCCGCATTGCAGGGTCTGGACGCACCTGATGCGATTTTCATCGGCGGGGGCCTCAGCCGTGAAACCTTTGACGCGGCTTGGGCCGCCCTGGGCCCTTTGGGCCGGTTGGTGGCCAATGCCGTCACACTGGAAAGCGAGGCGGAACTGATCGCCCTGCACAAGGCGCATGGCGGCGATCTGGTGAAACTGTCGGTGCATCGCGCCGAGCCTGTCGGGCGGTTGACCGGCTGGCGCCCGCTGATGCCGGTCACGCAATGGAGCCTTGTCAAAAGATGATGGTCATGGACAGGAAGGAATGATCATGCGTCTTGATCTTTGCGACTTCTTTTTTCCAGAAATACTCCGGGGTGAGGCGCGCAAGCGCCGAGGGGCTGCGCCCCTGAAGCGGCTCCGCCGCTTGCCTCCGGCGGGGATATTTTGTCTCGGAAGATGGGCGCAATGACGGGTGTTCTCTATGGCGTGGGCGTGGGCCCCGGTGCGCCTGATCTGATGACCCTGCGCGCCGCGCGCCTGATCGCAGGGGCGGCGGTCATCGCCTATCCGACGCTGGCGGGGGCGGCGAGTTTTGCGCGGGCGATTGCTGCTGATCTGATCGCGCCCGACGCCCGCGAGATTGTGATGGATGTGCCGATGTCGGTCGAACGCGCGCCTGCGCAGGCGGCCTATGACGCCGGGGCTGTGCAGATTGCTGCGGCGCTCGATGCGGGGCAGGATGTTGTCTGCCTCTGCGAGGGCGATCCATTCTTTTACGGGTCGTTCATGTATCTTTTCGCGCGTTTGTCAGGGCGTTACCGCGTCGAGGTCGTGCCGGGGGTGACGTCGATCACCGCCTGTGCTGCCCGCGCGGGCAAGCCGCTGGTGGCGCGCAACGAGCGGTTGACCGTACTGCCCGGCCCTTTGCCCGAGGATGAATTGCGCGCGCGCATTGATGGTGCCGAAAGTGTCGTGATCATGAAGGTGGGCCGCCATCTGGCCAAGGTCCGTGCGGTGATTGCCGATCTGGGGCTGACGGAAATGGCGGTCTATGTCGAACGCGCGACCCTGCCTGACGAGGTCGTGTTGCCGCTTGCGGACGCGCCCGAGCGCGCGCCTTATTTTTCGATGATATTGCTGACCAAAGGGGCTGATCCATGGCTGTGAAACCGGTTGTTCTGGCGCTGTCCGCCTCGGGCGAGGCTGTGGCGCATCGTGTGGCCGCTGTTCTGGGCGCGCAGGTCCATGGTCGCGCAGGGCGCGTTGCGCAGGCCGATGTGTTTTTCCTCAATGCGCTGGATCATGCGCGCGATCTGTTCGCCGCCGGTGTGCCGGTGGTCGGGGTTTGTGCGGCGGGCATCCTGATCCGTGCCGTCGCACCCTTGCTGGCGGACAAGAGGGCCGAACCGCCGGTGATTGCCGTGTCCGATGATGGCGCGGTGGTTGTGCCCCTGCTGGGTGGCCATCGCGGGGCCAACCGGCTGGCGGCGCAGATTGCGGGCGCGCTTGGCGCTGTGGCGGCGGTGACGACGGCGGGCGATGTGGCGCTGGGCGTGGCGCTGGATGAACCCCCTGCGGGCTGGCGGCTGGTCAACCGCGCAGATGCCAAGGGGGCGATGGCAGCGCTTTTGTCGGGGGGCGGGACGCGGGTCTTGGGTGATGCGCCTTGGCTGGCGGATTTGCCCGCAGGCGAGGCGGTGCGGCTGTCCTGCACGATAGAGGCGCAGTCCGATCTGGGGGCGGATCACCTGCACTTTGCGCCGCAGCGCCTGACCTTGGGTCTGGGTTGTGCGCGCGATTGTGACCCTGCGGAAATGGCGGCATTGGTGGCCGAGGTGTTGGCCGAGGCTGGTGTCGCGCCAGAGGCGGTACAGTCGGTCAACACCATCACGCTGAAGGCGGATGAACCGGCGATCATTGATCTGGCGCGCACGCTGGACGTGCCGTTGCGCCTGTTCGAAGCGGCAGAGCTTGAGGCGTTGACCCCGCGTCTGGCCAATCCGTCCGACGTGGTTTTCGCCGAGGTCGGCACGCATGGCGTGGCCGAGGCGGCGGCCTTGGCGCAGGCGGGGGCCGAGGCCAAATTCCTGATCGCCAAGCGCAAGACGGCCAATGCCACCTGTGCGCTGGCGATTGCACCGGCCCCGATCACTGTATTGGCGGGCCGTGCGCGCGGGCGCTTGTCCGTCGTGGGAATCGGCCCCGGTCAGGCGGCATGGCGCACGCCCGAAGTGTCGCGGCTGGTGGCCGAGGCCGAGGAACTGGTCGGTTACGGGCTCTATATCGACCTGCTGGGGCCTTTGGCGATTGGCAAGCAAAGATCGGATTTTCCGCTGGGTGGCGAGGAGGATCGCTGTCGTTACGCGCTGGAACAGGCGGGGCTGGGCAAGAATGTCGCGCTGGTCTGTTCGGGTGATGCGGGGATTTACGCGATGGGCGCACTGGTGTTCGAACTTTTGGACCGCAGCCCTGACCAGATGGGCGTGTCGGATGCCGCACGGCGGGTCGAGGTGATCTGTTCGCCCGGTGTCAGTGCCTTGCAAGGGGCGGCGGCACGGGCGGGTGCGCCTTTGGGGCATGATTTCTGCGCGATATCCTTGTCTGACCTGCTGACGCCGCGCGGCGATATCATCAAGCGGCTGCAGGCTGCGGCGATGGGCGATTTCGTGATTGCGTTTTATAATCCGGTGTCGCTGCGCCGGCGCACCCTGCTGGCCGAGGCGCGCGATATCCTGTTGCGCCATCGTCCTGCGGATACGCCGGTGATGCTGGCCTCGTCACTGGGGCGGCCGGAGGAGCATATCCGCTATCGCCGTCTGGACCAGCTCGTTGTGGACGAGGTTGATATGCTGACGGTGGTGCTGGTCGGATCGTCGCATTCACGGCTGGCGCAGTTGGGGACAGGGCCGCGGATGTATACGCCGCGCGGCTATGCCCGCAAGATTGATGGTGATCTTGCGGCAGGATGACACTTCCGCCTGCCGGCGGGAGTATTTGGGGAAAAGAGAAGATGACGGTCTATTTCATTGGGGCGGGCCCCGGCGATCCGGAATTGCTGACGCTCAAGGCGGCGCGGGTGATCGGGGAATGTCCTGTCTGCCTTTATGCGGGATCGCTGGTGCCAGAGGCGGTGGTTGCCTGTGCGCCTGCGGATGCGCTGGTGATGGATACAGCCCCCATGACGCTGGATGATACGCATGGTGTGATTTTGGCAGCCCATGCCAAGGGGCAGGATGTGGCGCGGGTGCATTCGGGTGATCCGTCGCTTTATGGCGCGATTGCCGAGCAGATCCGGCGGCTGAAGGCGGATGGGATCGATTACCAGATCATTCCGGGCGTGCCGGCTTATGCCGCTGCGGCGGCGGCGTTGGGGACCGAACTGACCGTGCCGGAAGTCGCGCAATCGATCATCCTGACGCGCATGTCGATGAAATCGACCGGCATGCCTGCGGGCGAGACGCTGGAGAATTTTGCCCGCAGCGGTGCGACGCTGGCGATCCATCTGGGCATCCGCGCGCTGCGCGAGATCGAGCGCCAACTGGTGCCGTTCTACGGTGTAGATTGTCCAGTGGCGGTGATCTATCGCGTGGGCTGGCCGGATCAGATGATCCTGCGTGGTACGCTGGGTGACATGCATGCGCAGGTGCGCCGGGCCAAGATCACGCGTACGGCGCTGATTTTGGTGGGGCCTGCATTGTCGGAAAACCACGGATTTCCTGATTCTGCACTTTACGACGCGGCCAAGCCACATGTGCTGCGCCCGCGCGTCAAGGCGGACTGACTGGCGCGTGGCTGCATCACGCTGCGGCGCGGCGGATCGCGTTACTTGATTTTTACCTTTCTGTGCGCAGACTTAAGCGATCAGGGGGGATTCGGATGTATACGTTTTTACCGGAAGCCGTACGCAAAGGGCTGGAGGATGCCCGCAAAGCCGCCCTGCGCCGCAAGGACAGATTGTCGGTGCGTGATGGTGATGCAACCTACCGGATCAGGCGGTTGTGGGATGGCGGTTTTGCGCTAGACCTGAAAGGGTCTGACAAATTGCGCGGCCATGTCGATATCTATGACGGGCCGAAACATCTGTATCAATGTCTTGTGGTTTCTGCCGTCGCGGATGACGAGGAACGCGTGTTCGAGTTCAAATGGCTGACCCCGGTCGCCGACCGCCCCGCCGCCGATTTCGTGAATCCCGATTTTGTCCCTGCCGGATTACTGGAAAAGCGCGGCTGAGGCCGCGCTATTGCAGGTCGCGGAACGCCTGTTGCAGCCGCTGCACGGCGTCTTCGACAACGTGGCGCTGCGTGGCAAAGTTGATCCGCATGAAGGTTTCGCCGCCCGTGCCAAAGGCCGGGCCGGGTGAGACGGCGATTTTCGCCTCGTCCCGGATGCGTGCTGCGATCTGGGCATGGTCCATACCGGTGCCCGAAAAATCCACCCAGGCCAGATAGGTCGATTGCAATGGCATCGACCAGACGCCGGGGATGCCGCGCAGACCGTCCTGCAACAGGTCGCGGTTGGCCTGCAGATGGTCCATCTGCGCATCGGCCCAGACCGCACCTTCGGGGGAATAGGCGGCGGTGATCATCGCGATGGCCAGACTGCCGGGTTTGTAATCCATCATCGCCTGCCACGTCTGGGCTTGGGCGCGCAAACCCGCGTTCGGGATGATCATGTTGCCGGTGCGCTGGCCTGCGATGTTAAAGGTCTTGGACGCTGCCGTCAGATAGACGGTGTTGTCGGCGAAATCGGGGGCGGCCACGGCCATTGGTACGAAATCATGGTCGCGGTAGACCAGATCGTGGTGGATTTCATCGCTGATCAGCAGCATCCCGTTATCCCGCGCAAAGGCGGCAACCGCGCGCAATTCATCGCTCGTCCAGACCCGGCCTGACGGGTTTTGCGGCGAACACCAGATCAGCAGCTTTTCGCGGCCGGTCAGCCGCGTCTTGGCGTCGTCAAGATCCAGCGCATAGGTATCGCCATCGCGCACCAGCTGGCAGGTGGTTACGACACGGCCCGCGCGGGTGATCTTATGCGCGAATTCATGGTAAACGGGGGTAAAGATCGCGGCGGCATCGCCCGGTTCGGACCACAGTTGCAGCGACAGCGCGATCGCATTGCCCAGCCCCTGGGTCGTGACGATCCAGTCTGGGTCCACTGTCCAGCCATGCCGGTTCTGCATCCACCAAGTGATCGCATCGGTGTAATCCGTGCTGTCGATCCCGTAGCCGAACACGCCATGCGCGCGGGCGCGGTCGATGGCGGCCAGAACGCAGGGGGCTGTCTGGTAATCGCTGTCAGCCGTCCACATCGCCAGCCCGCCGTCTGGCGAGACGCCGAAGAGTTTGTCCATCAGGTCCCATTTGGAACTGTTGGTGTTGCGCCGGTCTATGGGGGTGTTGAATGACATGGTGATTTTCCTGTTGCTTAGGCGCAGCCTATCCGGCTGATCGCACGGTGCAAGCGGTCCGCGTTGCATTTCTGATCGCCGCGGCCTAAATGCGCTGGCATGACCATTCGCCCCATCCTGATTCATCCCGATCCGCGCCTGAAAAAGGTGACAACGCCCGTCGTTTCCTTTGACGACGATCTGCGGCGGCTGGCCGATGATATGCTTGAAACCATGTATGACGCGCCCGGTATCGGGTTGGCCGCACCGCAGGTCGCGGTGATGCGCCGCGTCATCGTGATGGATTGCCAAAAGGATGCTCAGGCCACGCCCGAACCCATGGTCCTGATCAACCCCGAGATCGTCTGGACTTCGGAGGCGACCTCCGTTTACGACGAAGGCTGTTTGTCGATCCCCGAACAATATGCCGAAGTCACCCGCCCTGCCGAGGTCGAGGTGGCGTGGCTGGGCCTTGACGGCAAGCCGCAGCGCGCGCGCTTTGACGGGCTTTGGGCAACCTGCGTGCAGCACGAGATCGACCATCTGGATGGCAAGCTGTTCATCGACTATCTGGGTCCGCTGAAACGCCAGATGATCACCCGCAAGATGCAGAAACTGAAACGCGAAATGGCCCGGGGGTAACGGCATGGCACTGGATCTGCGGTTTGATGGCGATCCGGTGCTGCGTGCCGTGGCTGCACCCGTGACGGCGTTCGACGATGAATTGGAACTGCTGGTCGCCGAGATGCTGGCGACCATGTATGCCGCCCCCGGTCGCGGGCTGGCAGCGCCGCAGCTGGGTGTCTCGCAGCGGGTCTTTGTGATTGACACGACATGGAAGGAGGGCGACCCCGATCCGCAAGCCTTCGTCAATCCGCAGATCACTGCGCGATCCGATACCACCGCCACGGGGATCGAGGCCTGCCTGTCGATCCCCGGACGCAGCTTTGCCGTCACCCGCCCGACTTGGGTTGAATTGCGCTGGCAGGATATTGCGGGCGCGGTGCAGCAAGGCCGGTTCGACGGGGTCGCAGCGATCTGCATCTGCCATGAATACGACCATCTGGATGGCGTGCTGATCACCGATATCGGGGTCGCGCAATGACGCATCGGGCTTATGTGCCTTGGCCGCATCCGGTGTTGCGCATGCCTGCGCAGCCTGTTGCCGCGATCACGGATGAGATCCGCGCGCTTTGGGATGAGATGATCGTGGCGATGGACACGATGCCCGGTGTAGGGCTTGCCGCGCCGCAACTGGGGGTCGGGCTGGCTTTGGCGGTCGTTGATGCATCTTCGGCAAGGGGGCAGGCAGTGCGCATGGCGAACCCTGAAATCCTGCACGGTTCGGTGGAATTCCGCGAGCATGAAGAAGGCTCGCCCAACCTGCCCGGCGTCTGGGCGCGGATTAGCCGCCCGCGTGCGGTGCCGGTGCGGTTTCTGAACGCGGATGGCGAGGTTGAAGACCGCGATTTCGTCGGTCTCTGGGCCACGTCCGTGCAGCATCAGATCGACCATCTGGCGGGGCGGATGTTCTTTGACCGCATGACCAAGGTCCGCCGTGATATGCTGATCAAGAAAGCACACAAAATCTCTGCTAAAGCTGCGATATAATCCAAGGAAAACAACATGCGCATCATCTTCATGGGAACGCCGGAGTTTTCGGTTCCGGTGCTGGATGCTCTGGTCGCGGCAGGGCATGATATCGCCGCTGTTTATACCCAGCCACCGCGCCCGGCGGGTCGCGGGAAAAAGGACCGTCCGCAGGCGGTGCATCTGCGGGCCTTGGAACTGGGCTTGCCGGTCCGCCACCCAGTCTCGTTGCGCAATCCGCAGGCGCAGGCGGAGTTTGCCGATCTGAACGCCGATATCGCCGTCGTCGTGGCCTACGGGTTGATCCTGCCGCAGGCGGTGCTGGATGCCCCGCGTCTGGGGTGCCTGAATATCCATGCATCACTGCTGCCGCGCTGGCGGGGGGCTGCCCCGATCCACCGCGCGATCATGGCGGGGGATGCGCAGACCGGCGTCTGCATCATGCAGATGGAGGCGGGGTTGGACACCGGCCCTGTCTTGCTGCGCGAAGCCACCGATATTGCGCCCGCTGACACGACAGGCGCCCTGCATGACCGGCTGTCCGCGATGGGCGCGCGGTTGGTGGTTGCGGCGCTGGACCGCTTGCCCGATCTGATGCCGGAACCGCAGCCTGCCGCAGGCGTCACCTATGCCACCAAGATCGACAAGGCCGAGGCGCGGGTGGATTGGGCGCAGCCCGCCGCATCCGTCGCCCGCCAGATCAACGGGCTGTCGCCCTTTCCGGGTGCTTGGTGCGATGTGGCAGGCGAAAGGGTCAAGCTGTTGGCCGCAGTCGTGGCGGATGGCGATGCCGCCCCCGGCACGGTGCTGGGCGGGTTCACCATCGCCTGCGCCACGGGCGCTGTGCGCATCACCACCGCCCAGCGCGAAGGCAAGCGCGCGCTGCCAGTGGCAGAGGTGCTGCGCGGGCTGGCCTTGGGTGACAGACTGGCTTGATCGGCTGCGCGGGCTGCGCTAGCAATAGCGCGTGGCGATGGCGTCGCTGCCTCTGGCTTTGTCCGTCCTGAACGCCGGGACCTTTCAGGAAAGGGTCCGCCATGACAGCGCGTCCACATTTCTATAAATTCCACCAAGGTGAAAAGACCCTGCCATTCGCCCCTGCCGAATACGAGGCACGGCTGGCAGGCCTGCGCGCGACCATGGAAAAGGCGGGGGTCGAGGCGGTGTTGTTCACCTCGATGCAGAACATCGCCTATTATTCGGGCTTTCTTTATTGCAGCTTTGGCCGCCAATACGGGCTGGTCGTGACACCAACCGATTGCGTGACGATCAGCGCGGGCATCGACGCGGGACAACCTTGGCGGCGGTCCTATGGCGATGCCATCACCTATACCGATTGGGACCGCAGCAATTACTGGCGCGCGGTGCGGTCGGTGACGGGCTTGGGCAAGGTTTTGGGCTACGAATCGGACCATCTGACCGTGGCTATCCGGCTGGCCTTGCGCGACAACCTGCAACCGTCGCGGTTGGTCGATCTGGCGGCCCAGACCATGGCACAACGGATGCGCAAATCGCCTGCCGAACTGGACCTGATCCGCGCGGGCGCGGCCGTGGCCGATGTCGGCGGCTATGCGATCCGCGATGCGATCAGACCGGGCGTGCGCGAGATTGATGTGGCCATGGCAGGGCGCGACGCGATGGAGCTGGAAATCGCGGCACGGTTTCCGCAGGCCGAATACCGCGATACTTGGGTCTGGTTCCAATCGGGGATCAACACCGATGGCGCGCATAACCCTGTGACATCGCGCAAGCTGGAAAAGGGGGACATTCTGTCGCTAAACACCTTTCCGATGATCAGCGGCTATTACACCGCCCTTGAACGGACCTTGTTCGTGGGTGAAGCTGATCCCGCCAGCTTCGCTATCTGGGAGGCGAATGTCGCCGCCCATGAATATGGCATGTCCCTGCTCGTGCCGGGGGCCGTCTGTTCCGAGATCACAGCCAAGATCAACGCCTTTCTGGAGGACCGCGATCTGCTGCAATACCGTACCTTTGGCTATGGCCATTCCTTTGGCGTGCTGTCGCATTATTATGGCCGCGAGGCGGGGCTGGAACTGCGCGAGGATATCCCCACCGTTCTGGAACCCGGCATGGTCATTTCGATGGAACCGATGCTGACGATCCCGCATGGTCAGCCCGGCGCAGGCGGATACCGCGAACATGATATTCTGTTCATTACCGAAGACGGGAACGAGGATATCACCGGCTATCCCTATGGTCCGGCCTTTAACATCATCGGGTGATATCGGCTGAAACCAGCCTATCCGCGCCGTTTGCGGGGGAAACTGTCAAGAAAAGTCACAATGTGTCGATCATTGGCACTTTTTCGCCTGTCATGCGTTCCGTTTTCTGGGGGCGCGGTGCTAACACCGCGCCTGACACAAAAGGAATGATGAATGATCTTGTCGCATGATATCAGTCGCCGCGCTTTTGGCGCGATGGTGCTGGGCAGCACGGCCGCCGCTTGTGCGCCACAAATCGACGATGCCATCGCCGAACCTGCCTTGCCAGCGCAGGAAGACTGGGTCGAAGGCTATGGCCCGATCCTTGACGCCGGTTACAACCTGCCGGGTATTCCTGCGCGTTACCTTGAAGGCGTGAACCGCCGGATGACGGGCCTTTATCAGGGCGAGGCGCCGCCAAATTCGCTTGATGTCGATCCCTATGCCAAGTTTCTCTACCATGTGAAGGCCGACGGCACCGCAACCCGTTATCCCGTGGGTGTGGGCCGTGCGGGCCGGTCGATCCGTGGGCGCGCGACACTGCAGTTCATGCGCGCATGGCCCGGCTGGACGCCGACGCAGAACATGCTGCGCACCGAACCCGAGGTGTACGGCGATTTTCGGGCCGGTATCCCCGGCGGGTTGCGCAGCCCGCTGGGTGCGCGTGCGCTGTATCTGTTCCGAGGCGGGCGCGACACGTTCTACCGCATCCACGGCACCAATGACCTGCCGTCGATCGGCAATTCGGGGTCGGCGGGCTGTATCCGCCTGTTCAATCAGGACATCATCCATCTGTACAACCAGATCACAGCGCCGATGCCCGTGCTGATCCGGTCGCCCGCTGAATCGCTGCGCGTCGATCCGGAAAACTATGACCGTGGCGTGGAGCTGCCGCCCACGATGATCGCCGCTGAGGAGCTGATCGGCCCTGATGCCGAGGCGGCGAACCGCCCGCCCGATCTTGACGCATTGTCGCCGGGGATGATCTGACGCGCTACAGGCGGATCACATAATCCTTGACCGTTGTCTCCAGCACCTCCCATGTGCCGGTGAAACCGGGGCGGATGATATAGCTGTCACCTGTGGTCATGACCAAAGGATCGCCACCATCCGGCGTGATGATGGATGTGCCAGCGGTCAGGCTGAAATACTCCCATTCGTCATAGGCGACCCGCCATTTGCCCGGTGTCGCTTGCCAGATGCCGGCATAGAGCCCGTCTGCATCCTCGATATTCCAGGTCGTGAACACCGGATCACCCGCGATCAGCCTGTTGGCGGCGGGCTTGCCGGTTTCGGGGATAATGTCGTCCTTGGTCACCTTTGCGATGGCGGCTGGCATCATGGGATCCTTTCATGGCAAGAGTGCGACAGCATTGGGTGGCATCGGCCCGCCCTGTCAAGAACCGGCGCAAGCGGAAAGGCACAGGACGCATGGGCAGCATCATGTCGGACGGGTTGGTCCTGCCTGCGGTGATGCTGGCACTGCTGGCCTATGTGGTGCCGCGCCTGATCTCCCGTATCCTGCCCGAAGGCGTGCCAGCCCTGCTGGGCAATGCGGTCCTATCCGCGCTGGTGATGTGCATTCTGAGCGCGGTTTTCTTTTTCAGCCTTTATGTCTGGCAAGGCGTGCCCGCGCGGGACTTGCTGGCCAATGGGTTGAGGCAGACTCTGGTCACCTTTGGCGGTTTGGGCGTGATGGCGTCGATCATCTGGGCACCGATCATGGTGCTGTCGGTTGCCGGTCTGCCGCGCAAATGGGTCCATAAAACATGGTAATGGGCTGGGGCCGTCTTGGTATTGACCAAAGCGGCATTACTTATCAACCAAGCGCGACAGGACGGGACAAAACGACATGGCATTCATCAAGCTGGTGATTTTCGGTTTCATCGCATTGACGGTGATCTATTGGTCCATCGCGATCTATGCCCGGTCGGTGCGCAAGGAACGTCTTGAAAAATCCTTTGATGCCGCCAATCCGGGCAGCACCGACCGCGCCGCGCGCGATGCATTTGTCAGTGCAGGCATGACAGCCTATAACGCGTCAATCCGCCCGAAACTGCTCGGGCTGGTCTATGTGGTGCCGACACTCGTGATCGGGTCCATCATCTATCTGATCAACATGAACTGAGGATCGCCATGGCCCGCGTCAAATTCGTCTTTCGTTTGCTGGTTCTGGCAGCCGTGGCCATGTTCCTGCATTACGTCCTGCCGCAGCATGACGTGGTCAAGGTCACATCGACCGAAGTGATCCGCACCGATCTGGGGTCGTTCAACCGCATCTTCTTTGCCAGTCCCGACAGCGGGTCCGCGACACCCGACACCCGCGATTTGCGGCTGATCAATACCCAGAAACAGAACACCTATCTGTTGGGATTCATACAGCGCGACACATCGCGTGTCATGGTCTACCGCAACGAAGATACGGGCTGGATCTGGCCGCCCTATTTCAAGTTCAATTCCGCCGACCTGCAGGCCGAAGCCGCCAATCTGACCCGTGGTGACGCATGGGTCGTGGTCACGCATTATGGCTGGCGTAACCGCTGGCTGAGCATCTATCCGAACGCCGTGGGCCTGCGCGTGGTGGACAGCCCCGATGTGACGATCATCCCGTGGTTCAACATTGCCTTTTTCGTGTTCCTGCTGGTCGCGGTCGTGTTCCTGCGCGCCATGTGGCGGCAGTTGTGGGAACGCGCGGTCGATCCGGTGATCGATGCCGCGACGCATCACATGGACGCGGCGCAGGCCGATCTGGCCGAACGCCGTGGCCGGTGGTTCGGGCGCAAATAGCTATTCGCCGTAGGGAATCCAGATAGTCTTGACCTCGGTCGCCGCGGCCAGCCAGTCGCGCGGGGTGGGGATGACGGCAGTGCCGTTATTGACCCATGTGCGCTTGAGATTGCTGGCGCTACCCTTTTCGATCAGGCCCGAAATATCCGCGCCCGAAAACGACCAGACGGCATCAATGTCCTGATGTTTGGCCGCATGGCCCGCCAGATCGGCATGATCGCCGGTCAGGATATTGACGACACCGGCCGGCAGGTCGGATGTCTCGAGTATCTGATAGATCTCCGCCACGATCAGCGGGAAAGGTTCGGATGCCACCAGCGTCACGCGGTTGCCCATGCTGATCGCTGCGGCCATCGGTGTCACCAGCCCCAATAGCGGGGTCGCATCCTCGCAGAAAACGGCAATATTGCCGACCGCTTCATGCATGGCGAGTGCCACGCCGCGGATCGGTACGCCGTGGACCTTGCCGTCGTATTTGTCGGCCCAAGCGGCAAAGGTGAACAGCGCGCGGATGGTGGATTCAACCTCATCCGTGCCGGATTTGCCGGTCACGTCCTTGATGCGCTTGGCCAGTTCGTCGCCCCGCGCCGACAGGTTTTCTGCGATGTAGTACAGGATTTGCGCGCGCAGATGGCCGGTGGATTTCGACCAGCCTTTGCCCGCGTTCATCGCCTCGACCGCGTTGCGCAGGTCCTTGCGGTTCGCCTCGGACACATGGCCCAGCAATTTGCCGCGCGGGTTGAAGACCGCACGCGAATAGCCGCCGTCAGGCCGCGCCTGTTTGCCACCGATATAGAGCTTGGCCGTGCGGTCCAGCGGGTCGGCGGGGGTGCCGTCCGTTGTGGTATAGGCCGCAATGCGCTTGATCGGCTTGGCGCTGGCTTTGGGCCGTGTATAGCCAGCCAGCCCTTCCCAGCCACCTTCGCGCCCGAACCCGCTTTCGCGGACACCGCCGAAACCGGCGGCGGCGTCCATCATATTGGTGCCGTTGATCCACACGATCCCCGCCACCAGCTTCGGCGCGATATCCAGCGCAAGGTTGATATTCTCCGACCAGACCGACGCCGCAAGGCCATAGCGCGTGTTATTGGCGATCTCGACCGCCTCACCCGGCGTGCGAAAGGTCGTCGCCACCAGCACAGGACCAAATATTTCTTCCTGCATCAGATGCGATGCGGGCGACAATCCGGTGATCAGGGTGGGGGGATAGAAACACCCCTCCGGCGCTGTGGTCTGATAGGTCTCGCCTTCACTATTGCCGCTGACCATCGCCGTGATCTGCGCCAGTTGCACCGGATCGACAATCGCGCCGATATCGATACATTTGTCCAAAGGATCACCAATGCGCAGCCCGTCCATGCGGGATTTCAGCTTGGCATAGAACCGGTCCGCGATCCCTTCCTGCACCAACAGGCGCGATCCGGCGCAGCAGACCTGGCCCTGATTGAACCAGATCGCATCGACCAGCCCTTCGACGGCAGAATCCATATCGGCATCATCGAACACGATATAAGGCGACTTGCCGCCGAGTTCGAGCGACAGCGACTTGCCTGTCCCCGCCGTGGCTTGCCGGATCTTGCGGCCCACCTCGGTTGATCCGGTAAAGGCGATCTTGTCGACATCCGCCGCGACCAGCGCCGCCCCCGTTTCACCGTCGCCCATGACGATGTTGACGACACCCGCGGGCACACCCGCCTGCATACAGATATCGGCAAACACCATCGCGGTCAGCGGTGTGTATTCGGCAGGTTTCAGTACGACTGTGTTGCCCATCGCCAGCGCCGGCGCGATTTTCCACGCCAGCATCAGCAGCGGGAAATTCCACGGGATGATCTGGCCGCAAACGCCCAGTGCCGCGCGGTTGGGCAGTTCGTCCTGCATCAACTGCGCAAAGCCCGCGTGATGATAGAAATGCCGGATCGCCAGCGGCACGTCGATATCGCGCGCCTCGCGGATCGGCTTGCCGTTATCCAGCGTTTCCATCACGGCCAGCAGGCGCGCATGTTTCTGCATCAACCGCGCGATGGCATAAAGCACACGGGCGCGTTTGTGGCCGGATTTGGCCCAAGCGTGTTGCGCCTTGCGCGCAGCGGCAACAGCGGCGGCGATATCATCGGCACTGCCTTTGGTGACACCGGCCAGCCTTTCGCCTGTCGCGGGGTTGGAGGTCGCGAAATCATCGCGCGCGGGCGTCCATTTGCCGCCGATGAAATGACCGACCAGATTGTCACGCGCGCTCAGCCAAGCCAGCGCCTCTGCCTTGCTCTCGGGGGCGGGGCCATAGTCCATCGTGGTAAAGATTTCCTTGATATTCATGGCGAAACCCCTGTCCTCGCTTTGTTCAAAATACTCAATCCCGCCCTAACCGATGGCATGCCGCCACTGGGCGGAATAGGCCCCCGTGACGTGATGGTCGAGTTGCCTTTCGATATCACCCAAAAGGCTGGACGCACCAAAGCGGAACAGATCGGGTTGCAACCAGCGGTCGCCTAATTCGTCCTTGATCATCGACAGATAAACCAGCGCGTCCTTGGCCTTGCTGATGCCACCAGCGGGCTTGTAGCCGACCATCACGCCGGTGCGGTCGTGGTAATCGCGGATCGCGCGGATCATGGTCAGGGTGACGGGCAGGGTGGCGTTGACAGGTTCCTTGCCGGTCGAGGTCTTGATGAAATCCGCCCCCGCCATCATGCAAACCAGACTGGCGCGCGCGACATTGCGCAGGGTGCCCAGCTCGCCCGTGGCAAGGATCGCCTTGACATGGGCATCGCCGCAGGCGGCGCGCATTTGCTGCATTTCATCATAAAGTGCGGTCCAGTTGCCGGTCAACACATGGCGGCGGCTGATGACGATGTCGATTTCCTGCGCGCCTGCGGCGACGCTTTCGCCGATTTCCGCAATGCGCAGGTGAAACGGCGACAGGCCCGCCGGAAAGCCGGTGCTGACGGCGGCAACCGGAATGCCCGAGCCTGCCAGCGCATCAACAGCCGTGGCGACCATGTCGTGATAGACGCAAACGGCCCCCGTGGTCAGACCCTGCATCCCCAAAGCGTCCAGAATATCCGCGCGCACCGGTTGGCGCGCCTTGGCGCATAGGCGGCGCACGCGGCCCGCGCTGTCGTCGCCCGACAGGGTGGTCAGGTCCATCAGGCTGACAGCCTTGCACAGCCATGCGGCCTGATAATCCTTTTTCACGCTGCGCCGCCCCGGCAGGGTCGCGGCACGGCGTTCGATGGCCGATGTATTGGCCTGCACCGCCATCACCCAATCAAGGTCAAGGGCCGTGCCTGCGTTGCGGGCAAGGTGCAGTTGCGGCAGATGCGCCACCGCGGGCGGGGTCGTGGTTTGGTGCAAGGGGGCCTCCTGCATTGCCCTGGAAACGTGGCATTTTGCCGATGACTTGGCAAGTTTTGACCAATTGGTCAAACACTATGATGGCTGGACGACCTGACGTTGCAGTTTCTGGCGGTATTGTAGCGGCGTGTCGCCATAAGCGGCGCGGAACAGCTTGTGGAAATGCGACATGTTCGGGATGCCGCAATCGGCGGCGATCTGGCCCACGGTTTCGGCGTCGGTGGTCAGCGCGCGGGCGGCATGGTCCATGCGGATGCGGTTGATGTAATCGGACGGCGTCATGCCGAAATGCTTGCGCATGCTGCGGCTCACATGCGGATGCGCCTTGCCGGTCAACGCCACCAGCCCCGCCGCCCCGTCACGGAACACCGCCGGATCACGCGCCGCACGGCAGGCGCGGACCAGCCAGTCGGGCGCATCGACCGGATAGCTGTCACCGGTCAGTTCGGCGCAGAGTGGCAGGAGAAACGCCTCGGCCGCGATCGTGTCGCAGCGGCTGCGTTCCAGTTGCACGGCGGCATGGTTCAGCGCGGCCAGTTCGCGGATATCGCGGTGATGCTGCGCCATTCCCTTGGCGGACCAGAACAGATGGCCCGCCAGCGAGGGGTGCCGGTCCACCAGCGCCTTGACCAGTGCCGGATGCAGGCAGAGCGAGACAACCAGCGCATGTTCACCGCGCCCTTGCAGCGCATGGGTCTGGCCGGGGCTGAGGAAAACGACGCTGCCTTCGGCCAGCGTTTGCGTGCCGTCCGGCAGGTGGTGGCGGACCTTGCCGTTTTGCACCCAGAACAATTCGTAAAAATCATGTCCATGCAGCGCGCGTGGCCGTTCCGCCGTCAAGGTTGCCCTTGTCAGGTGGACCTGCGCATTGGTGCGCAGAATATCGGCATGGTGCAGGATTGCGTTCATGGGGGCAAACTAGCACAGGTTTTTCTGCGGCGCAGCATGAATTCTTGGCTGGATCTGCGCGTGACAAGGGCATCTGCGCGGTTTATGTCGCTGCCCAGACAGCAAGGGGGCCTCTGCCATGAGTTTCGACCGTTCCATCAAGATCGCGCCGTCGATCCTGTCGGCTGATTTCGCCAATTTCGGCGCGGAATGTCGCGCGATCGAGGCGCAGGGCGCGGACTGGGTCCATGTCGATGTGATGGACGGGCATTTCGTGCCAAATATCACCTTTGGCCCCGCGACCTGTGCCGCGATCCGGCCCCATATCATGGGCGTGATGGATGTGCATCTGATGATCGCCCCCGTCGATCCCTATATCGATGCTTTCGCCAAGGCCGGTGCCGATATCATCACCGCCCATGTCGAGGCGGGCCACCATATCCACCGCACGATGCAGGCGATCCGCGGCGCGGGGGCCAAGGCCGGTGTGGCCTTGAACCCCGCAACGCCCGCCGCCGCAGTGGAATATCTGCTCGACATGGTCGATCTGGTCTGCGTGATGACCGTGAACCCCGGTTTCGGCGGGCAGAAGTTCATTCATAGTCAGGTCGAGAAGGTCCGCCAGCTGCGCGCGATGATCGGCGACCGGCCCATCCATATCGAGATTGATGGCGGTGTTGATCCGACGACTGCGCCGCTGGTGGCTGCGGCGGGGGCTGATGTGCTCGTCGCGGGGTCGGCGGTGTTCCGTGGCGGGTCGGTCAGTGATCCGGCTCCCTATGGTGCCAATATCCGCGCGATCCGTGACGCGGCAAGGGCGTAGGGGGCTGCCGCCCTCGCCCTGCGGGCTCCCCCGCGGATATTTTTACTCTGAAGAAAGGCCCGCGCGGTACCATGTGGCGAGCGTTGTGCGGTCTTCTGGCGGCAGGCCGGTGATATTGGCAGGCGGCATCGCGTGGCTGATCCCCGATTGCAGATAGATCGCGCGGGCGTGGTGGGCGATATCAGCTTCGGTTTCCAGAAACACGCCCTTAGGCGCCCAGTGCATGTTGCCCCAGACTGGTTCGCGCGCATGGCACATCGAACAGCGCCCGATCACGATGTCATGCGCTTGCTCGAACCCCGCGGCACTGGCGAAGCGCTGCTCGTAAGGGGTGAGCGTGCGCGCCTCGGCGTCTTCATAGGTGTCGTGGCCGGGGAAGGTCGACAGCCAAGCGATCACGATGAAAAGCATGACCGTGACCGCCCATGTCCATGTGGGCTTGCCTTTGCGCGCATGCATGGAGTTGAAATAATACCGGATGGTGACGCCCATCAGGAACACCAGTGCCGCGATGATCCACGCGTATTGCGTCCCGAAGGCCAGCGGATAATGGTTGGACAGCATCAGGAAGATCACGGGCAGCGTCAGGTAATTGTTATGGGTTGATCGCAGTTTTGCGATCTTGCCGTATTTCGGATCGGGTTTGCGCCCCGCCTTGAGATCGGCCACCACGATCCGCTGGTTGGGCATGATGATGACGAACACATTGGCTGTCATGATCGTCGCGGTGAAGGCCCCCAGATGCAGCAGGGCCGCGCGCCCCGTGAAAACCTGATTATAGCCCCAGGACATCACCACCAGCAGCGCGAAAAGAAGCATCATCAGCAATGTGGGCTTTTCGCCCAAGGCGGATTTGCACAATACGTCATAGATCACCCAGCCCACACCCAGTGACGCGGCAGAGATCAAGATACCTTGCCAGATCGCCAGATCCGCCTTGGCAGGGTCGATCAGATAGAGTTCCGCCCCGACCCAATAGACGACGGCCAGCAAAGCCGCTCCTGAAAGCCATGTCGCATAGCTTTCCCATTTGAACCATGTCAGGTGGTCGGGCATCGCCTCGGGGGCCACCAGATATTTCTGGATATGGTAAAATCCGCCGCCATGGACCTGCCATTCCTCGCCATCGGCGGGGCCTTGGATGTTGCGGTTCAGTCCCAGATCAAGCGCGATGAAATAGAACGACGATCCGATCCAGGCGATGGCCGTGATCACATGCAGCCAGCGCACCGCGAACCCCAGCCAGTCCCACAAGATCGCCACATCATACATCTGTCGGTTCCTTTTTGCCTCAGCACCCGATCTTGTCGTCTTGGGCGCTGTTGCGCCAGTGGAAAATGCTGGCGGGGGCTCTGTGCCGATGCGGGCTTGCAAAACGGCCCCAAGCTCCGGCACAAAGTCTGTGGACGACCGCAGGAGAGATCAGGTGAAACGCTACCCCCGCGACATGACCGGCCATGGTGCCGAACCGCCCGCCGCACACTGGCCGGGTGATGCGCGCATCGCCGTGCAGATCGTCCTGAACTACGAGGAAGGCGGCGAAAACAACATCCTGCACGGCGATGCCGCCTCAGAGGCGTTTTTGTCCGAGATCGTGGGCGCCGCCGCCTGGCCCGGCCAGCGGCATTGGAACATGGAAAGCATCTATGAATACGGCGCGCGCGCGGGGTTCTGGCGGGTGCACCGGATGCTGGCCTGTCTGCCGGTCACGGTTTACGGGATCGCCACCGCGCTTGCCCGCGCACCCGAACAGGTCGCCGCGATGCAGGATGCCGGTTGGGAAATCGCCAGCCACGGGCTGAAATGGATCGACTACAAGGACGCCCCCGAGGATGTCGAACGCGCCGATATGCTTGAGGCGATCCGCCTGCACACCGAGGTCACAGGCACCCCGCCGCGCGGCTGGTACACGGGGCGCTGTTCGGTCAACACCGTGCGCCTTGCCGCCGAGACGGGGCAATTCGCCTATGTCGCCGACAGCTATGCCGATGATCTGCCCTATTGGGTGGAAATCGGGCGGCATGACCAGCTGATTGTCCCCTATACGCTGGACGCCAACGACATGCGGTTCGCCACGCCGCAGGGGTTTAACGCGGGCGCGCAGTTTCTCGATTACCTCAAGGCCAGTTTCGACACGCTTTACCGCGAAGGCGGGCGGATGATGTCGATCGGCCTGCACTGTCGCCTGATCGGCAGGCCCGGGCGGGCCGAGGCTTTGCGCCAATTCATCGACTATGCGCAGGCGCATGAAGGCGTGTGGTTCGCCACCCGCGCCCAGATCGCGGACCATTGGGCGGCGCAGCATCCGCATCAGCGCATCGCCCGTCCATCGCAGATGGACCGTGATGCCTTTGTTGCGACCTATGGCGGCGTGTTCGAACATTCGCCATGGATCGCCGCAGGCGCGCATGGGCTGGAACTCGGGCCTGCGCATGACACGGCCCTTGGCCTGCACAATGCGCTGTGCCGTGTATTCCGGTCGGCAGGGGATGATGCACGGCTTGGCGTGCTGAACGCGCATCCTGATCTCGCGGGCAAACTGGCCGCTGCCAAACGGCTCACCCCCGACAGCACGGCCGAACAGGCAAGTGCGGGGCTCGATGCGCTGACAGATGCCGAACGCGCGGCGTTTCAGGCGCAGAACGCGGCCTATCTGGACCGGTTCGGCTTTCCATTCATCATCGCGGTGCGCGATCATGACAAACCATCGATCATGGCAGCCTTTGCCGCGCGGTTGCAGAACGACCGTGCGTCCGAGCAGGCCGAGGCGTGCCATCAGGTCGAACGGATCGCGCTGCACCGCCTGCGCGCGCTGTTGCCGCGATGACGGATATCCGTATCCAGCCCCTGACCGCTGCCGCCTTCGCCCCCTTCGGCGATGTGCTGAATTGCGACGGCGCGCCGGACCGGATCATCAACGCAGGGCTTTGCGGGCGATTTCACGACCGCGCGCAGGTGGATGTGGGCGACGGGCGGGTCGGTATCAGCCTGTTCCGGTCGGAGTTGCGGGCGCTGCCCTATCAGCTCGACCTGATCGAACGGCACCCGCTTGGATCACAGGCATTTATCCCCATGAGCATGGACGGCTTTCTGGTGGTGGTGGCAGGCGACGATCTGGTGCCGCAGGCCTTTGTCACCGCCCCCGGCGAAGGGATCAACTTCCACCGTGACACATGGCACGGCGTGCTGACGCCGCTGTCAGGGCCGGGGCTGTTCGCGGTGATCGACCGCATCGGCGCAGGGACCAATCTGGAAGAACACCATTTCGACAGGCCCTACCGGATCACCGCCTAGAATTCGACGATTGTCGCCACACCTTTGGCCACTGCCAGATCCACCACGGCAGAGGCCACCGCCAGATCCTGCAAGCCGACGCCGGTGCCGTCAAAAACCGTGATCTCGTCGGCGCTGGTCCGGCCCGGATGGGTGCCGTTGACGACCGCGCCCATCTCGTGAATTGCATCCTGCGTGATAAGGCCCGCTGCAATCGCATGCTGCGCCTCGCCGATGGTCACGGCTTGCGCAATCTCGTCGGTAAAGACCGTCGCGCGGGCAAGCACCGCCGCTTCCAGTTCCTGTTTGCCCTTCGTGTCGGTGCCCATACAGGCAATATGCGTGCCGGGGCGGACATGGGCATCCAGCAGCGATGGCGCAAAGGCCGAGGTGATCGAGATGATGACATCCGCCTCTGCCCCCAGCTGCGCGAGACTGACCGCCTCGAAGGGGATACCAAGCTCTGCTGCGACCGCAGCCAGACGCTGGAGCATTTCGGGGTGGTAGTTCCAGCCGATGATCTTGTCAAAGCTGCGCTGCTCCACCGCGGCGCGCAGCTGGAAAACCGATTGATGGCCCGCGCCGATCATGCCCAGCACGCTTGCATCCTTGCGGGCCAGATGGTTGATCGACACCGCCGATGCGGCCGCAGTGCGCAGCGCGGTCAAAAGATTGCCACCCACGATGGCGCGGCATTTGCCGGTATCGGCATCGAACAGAAACACGGTGGACTGGTGGTTGGTCAGGCCGTTTGCTTCGTTCCCGGGCCAGTAGCCGCCCGATTTCAGCCCAAGCGCCAGCCCGTCGCGATCAAACCCCGATTTGAACCCGTAAAGCGCATCGGCATGACCGATCGCTTCCCGTATCACCGGAAAGTTATAGGCGCGGCCACTGGACATGGACGCGAACACCTGCTCCACCGCGCGATAGGCATCGGCGCGGGTCATCAGGCCAGCGATCTCTTTTTCGGGGACGATGATCATGGGCACCTCTTGCACCGGGGCGCTGTCGCGGCCCCGACTTCTCTTTTCCAAAAATACTCCCCGCCGGGAGGCGGCCTACGTCAGTAGGCCTTCCCCCGCGCGGAAACAGGCCAGACCACTTCGACCTTGCCACCGCGCACACCGACATACCAGTCGTGGACGTTGCAGGTCGGGTCGCAATGGCCGGGAACCAGTTTCAGCTTGTCGTTGACCTTCAGCACACCGCCCGGGTCGGCGACAACGCCGTGTTCATCGGAACATTTGACATAGGTCACGTCATCGCGGCCATAGATCAGCGGCAGGCCGCTGTCGACGGATTGCACCTTCAGACCCGCATCGACGATTGCCTTGTCCGCCTTGGCGTGGCTCATCACGGATGTCAGGATGAACAGCGCATTTTCCCATTCGCCCTTGTCGATCCGCTTGCCGTCCTTGTCGAGGATGCGGCCATAATCGGCATCCATGAAGGCATAAGAGCCGCATTGCAATTCGTTGAACACGCCGGACGCGCTTTCGAAATAATAGGACCCGGTGCCGCCGCCACCGACGATATCGCTCTCGATGCCTTCGGCTTTCAGCAGGTCCAAGGTTGCACGCACCTGTTCGATGGCGATCTGCGTCTTGGCCTGCCGTTCATCGTAGCTGTCCAGATGCTGCATCGCGCCCTGATAGGCTTGGATGCCTGCATATTTCAGCCCCGGTGCGGCGTTGATCGCCTTGGCCAGTGCCACGACCGGCGCGCCATATTGCACACCGCACCGGCCAGCGCCCACGTCGATTTCCACCAGACATTCGATTTGTGTGCCGTGTTTCTGGGCTGCTGCCGAAAGGTCGGCGATATTGGCTATATCATCGACACAGCAGATCGCGCGTGCACCCAGTTTCGGGATTCGCGCCAGACGGTCGATCTTGGCAGGATGGCGGACCTGATTGCTGACCAGCACATCCTTGATACCACCACGGGCGAATACCTCGGCCTCTGAAACTTTCTGACAGCACACACCGACCGACCCGCCCAGTTTTTCCTGCAACAAGGCCACATCGACGGATTTGTGCATCTTGCCATGCACGCGGTGGCGCATGCCGTGGGATTTGGCAAAATCGCCCATTTTCTTGATGTTGCGTTCCAGCGCGTCCAGATCCAGCACCAGACAGGGGGTCTGGATATCGGCCTCGTCCATGCCGGGCAGGGCGGGGATGTCGTAGCCGACATCGAGGTTCTTGAGGTTGCTCATATCGTTCATGTGGTGCTCCCTTCGCCTTGCATCCAAGGCAGTTTATCCAGATCGACATTGCCGCCGGTGATGATGACACCGACACGTTTGCCTTTGAAAAAATCGCGGTTCTTGATGATCGTGGCCAGTGGCACAGCACAGCTGGGTTCGATCACGATCTTCATGCGCTCCCATGTCAGTTTCATCGCGGCGATGATTTCCGCCTCTGTCGCGGTGAAAATATCCGTCACATGGTTGCTGACGAAATGCCATGTCAGGTCTTTCAGCGGCACTTTCAACCCATCGGCAACCGTCACCGGCGCATCGTCAGCGATGATATGGCCCGCTTTGAAACTGCGATAGGCGTCATCGGCCTGTTCGGGTTCGGAAGCGATAATCTGCACCTCGGGCGCGATATGCGACAGGGTCAGGCAGGTGCCCGAAATCATGCCGCCGCCGCCGATGGGCGCTACCATCATGTCCAGCCCGTCGGTCTGTTCCATGAATTCGCGGCTGCAGGTGCCTTGGCCCGCAATCACGCGCGGATCGTTATAGGGATGCACGAAATCGCCGCCCGTGCGGGCCTGCACCTGCGCGAAAACCTCCTCGCGCGACGTGGTGGACGGTTCGCATTCCGTGATGATCCCGCCATAACCGCGCACGGCGGCTTTTTTGGCGTCGGGTGCGGTGCGCGGCATGACGACATGGCAGGGGATACCCCTGCGGCCTGCAGCATAGGACAGTGACAGTGCGTGGTTGCCTGACGAATGGGTGCAGACGCCACGGGCGGCATCGGCATCCGACAGGCCGAACACGGCATTGGACGCCCCGCGCACCTTGAACGCACCCGCTTTTTGAAAATTCTCGCATTTGAAGAACAGTTGCGCGCCGATCAGATCGTCCAGACAGCTGGAGGTCAGGACCGGCGTGCGGTGGATATGGGGTGCGATCCGCGCATGGGCGGCGATCACATCGTCATAGGTCGGGATATACATATCAAGGTCTTTCATCACGCGGCGTCCTGCAGGGCTTGACCCGTCGTGCGGCGATAATGCTCCTGCGCTGCCGCCACGCCGGACCCGAGTTTGATATCCAGCCCCAGATCGACCATGCACATTTCTGCCGTGGCGATGCCGGACAGCGCCATCACATCGGTCATGCTGCCCAGATGGCCGATGCGGAACACCTTGCCCGCAACCTCGCCCAATCCGGTGCCGAAGGCCACACCATAGGCGCTGGCGGCATGGTTGACGATTCGGGTCGCGTCAAAGCCTGCGGGCGTCCTGATCGCGCTGACGGTGTCGGAATAAAGCTCAGGGCTGGTGGCGCACAACTCCAACCCCCACGCGCGGACCGCCGCACGGATACCGCTGGCGATGCGGGTATGGCGGGCAAAGACATTGTCCAACCCTTCGCGCAGCAGCATGTCAGAGGCCAGCAAAAGGCCGTTCATCAACCCAACAGGCGGAGTATAGGGAAAGGCGCTGTTGTCATAGCCTTTCGCCATATCGTTCACGTCAAAGAAAGTGCGCGGCAGCCGGCCCGTCTTGGTCGCGGCCATCGCCTTGGCGCTGAACCCAAGGATCGCGAGACCCGCAGGCAGCATGAAGCCCTTTTGCGACCCGGTCACGGCGATATCGACGCCCCAGTCGTCGAATTCAAAGTTCATCGACCCGATCGAGCTGACACCATCGACCATCAGCAAGGCCGGGTGGTTGGCCGCATTCAGCGCTGCACGCACGGCGGCAATGTCGGATTTCACGCCGGTGGCGGTTTCGTTATGGGTGGCCAGCACGGCCTTGATCGTGTGCTTGGTATCCGCTTTCAGGGCTTTGGCATAAAGATCTGCCGGGATGCCGTGACCCCATGGTGTCTCGACGATCTGCACGGACAATTTGTGCCGCTGGCACATGTCGATCCAGCGGTGGCTGAACATGCCGTTGCGCGCGGCCAGCACGGTATCACCAGCCGACAGGGTGTTGGTGATCGCCGTTTCCCAGCCGCCGGTGCCGGTGGATGGAAAGATGAATACTTCTGCATTCGTGGATTTCAGCACCTTTTGCACATTGGCGCGGGCAGGGTGCAGGATCTGGCCGAACAAGGGCGACCGGTGGTCGATCGTCGGCATGTCGCAAGCCTTGCGGATCGATTCTGGCATGTTTGTTGGGCCGGGGATGAAAACCGGATTCTGAAAGCTCATCGCCTATCCTCCATTAGGGTTGCCATCTTTGTGGCAGAGCCTGCACTGTGGCTCAATTTTTTTGAAAAACGGCTGTCTTGCCGCGTGTTCCGTAGAAAAACAAGCGTTGCCATGTGGTTACGTTTTTCATATGATGAAAATATATTTCAGAAAGTTTCGCACTTGCAGCATGACACCCGCAAAACCCGTGGTCGCCCCAAGGCATGGGACGACAAGGTGGCACAGAACACGGTCAAATCGCTGGACCGCGCGCTGGAGGTCTTGATCGCGCTGGGCGAAATGCAGGGCGGCACCCTGTCGGAAATCGCCACCAACCTGCACCAGTCGCCTGCCACGGTCTATCGCGTGCTGACCACGTTCCAAGGGCGCGGGTTCGTCGATTTCGACCGGCAGGCGCAGGTCTGGTCCATCGGGGCGGCCGCATTCTTGACCGGATCGCAATTCCTGCGCCGCACGTCACTTGTCGAACGCGCCCGCCCCATCATGCGCGACCTGATGGAGGCGACGGGAGAGACTGCCAATCTGGGCATCGAACGCGATGGCAAGGTGCTGTTTCTAGGGCAGGTGGAAACCCATGCGACGATCCGCGCGTTTTTTCCGCCCGGCACGGTGTCGGCGATGCATGCGTCCGGCATTGGCAAGGCGCTGCTGGCGCATATGGATGATGCGCGTCAGCGGCGGGTTCTGGCAGCAGGCAAGCTGGAACAATTCACGCCACATACGCTGACCGATCCTGATGCGATGATCGCCGATCTGCATGCGGCCCACGCGCGCGGCTATGCCTTTGATGGCGAGGAACGCAATTTGGGTATGCGCTGTATCGCAGCGACCGTGCATGACGTGTCGGGCGATGCGGTGGCGGGTCTGTCCGTGTCAGGCCCGACCAGCCGCATCACCGATGACAAGATCGCCCCATTGGCCCATGCCGTGACAGAGGCTGCGGCCCGCTTGACTGCGGCCATCGGCGGCGCGTCGCGCTAGGCAGCAAACCAATGTCGCGTGCGGTTGGCGAACCAGACAAGGGTTAGCATCACCGGCACTTCGACCAGCACACCGACGACGGTGACAAGTGCTGCGATGGAATTCAGGCCAAAAAGCCCGATAGCAACCGCCACGGCCAGTTCAAAGAAATTCGATGTCCCGATCAACGCGCAGGGGGCGGCCACATTATGCGGCACGCGCCACGCCTTGGCCGCCCAATAGGCCAGACCGAACATGCCGTAAGACTGGATCAGCAAAGGCACCGCGATCAGCGCGATGATGAAAGGCTGGGACAGGATCACCTCGCCCTGAAAGCCGAACAGCAGCACGACGGTTGCCAAAAGGCCGATGATCGAAAACGGTTTCACCCTTGCGGTAAAGCCCGCCACTATTCGATCCGTCTCGCTGCGCCCCCGCGTCAGCCAGACCCGCGTCAGGATACCCGCCGTCAGCGGGATCACGACGTAAAGGACGACCGACAGCACCAGCGTTTCCCATGGCACGCTGATATCGGTCACGCCCAATAGCAGCGCCACGATGGGCGCATAGGCAAAGACCATGATCGCATCGTTCAGCGACACTTGGGCCAGCGTGTAATTCGGGTCGCCCTTGGTCAGTTGTGACCAGACGAACACCATTGCCGTGCAAGGCGCCGCCCCCAGCAGGATCAGCCCCGCGATATACTGCCCCGATGTGCCGGGTTCGATGAAGGGCGCAAAGAGATAGTCGAAGAACACCACACCCAGCAGCGCCATCGTGAACGGCTTGATCAGCCAGTTCACCACCAGCGTGATGATCATGCCCTTGGGCCGTTCATGCACCCGCGCCAAAGATGCAAAATCGACCGCCACCATCATCGGATAGACCATCGCCCAGATCAGCACGGCGACCACGAAATTGACCGATCCGTATGCGAGCGATGCCAGAAAGCTGACGATCTCGGGGGCGACTTGTCCCAGCGCGATCCCGATGATGATCGCAAGCGCCACCCAGACCGACAGGAACCGTTCGAATGATGGCATCGGATCAACCCCTTTGCTGCGCAGAAAGCCCAGCGATAGATGGCCCGCCACGCTGCGTCAACCAAGCCGCAGGCAGCGAGTCGCGCCTCCATCCGGCGGGCTGTTTCTGCATTGCGGCATAAAAATTGTGCAGTCGCCGCATTTCCTGTCTGATTAAGCAGCAGAACCTTCCTGCAACGCCCGATCCGGCAGGCCCCGATTGCAAGCCTGCCGCTGGCGGCGAATGTTGAGGTCACGAAATATTCACACTGCATGCCCGGCGGGCCGATCCTCCCAGACCTGACGCCGGGCATGCGCAACATCTCTGCTGCTGTCCGAGGATATGGATTGAACGACACATTTTTCAAACCGGTTTGTCCTGTGGTCCGCGGCGCAACCTCAGGAGCCTATTTTTCATGATGAAAAAGACTTTACTTGCAGCAGTGGCTGTGACCGCGCTGTCCACTGCGGCCAATGCACAGGCCGCATGCCCGATCAAGGTGGGTGTGCTGCACTCGCTGTCGGGCAGCATGGCGATTTCCGAAACCACCCTGCGTGACGTGATGCAGATGCTGGTCGCCGAACAGAACGCCAAGGGCGGTGTGCTGGGCTGCGAACTCGAAGCGGTGGTCGTGGACCCTGCCTCCGACTGGCCCTTGTTCGCCGAACTGACCCGTCAATTGCTCACCGTGGACGAAGTCGACGTGATCTTTGGCGCTTGGACATCGGTCAGCCGCAAGGCGCTGCTGCCGGTGCTGGAAGAACTGAACGGCCTGTTCTTCTATCCGGTGCAGTATGAAGGGCAGGAAAGCTCGCGCAACGTGTTCTACACCGGGGCCGCGCCGAACCAGCAGGCGATCCCCGCCGTCGATTATTTCATCGACGAACTGGGCGTGGAAAGCTTTGCCTTGTTGGGTACAGATTACGTCTATCCGCGCACCACGAACGCCATTCTTGAATCCTATCTGCTGTCGAAAGGCATCGCGCCCGAAGATATCTTCGTCAACTACACCCCCTTTGGTCATGCCGATTGGTCCACGATCGTGTCGGACGTCGTGGCATTGGGTGCCGGTGGCAAGCAGGTCGGCGTGATCTCGACGATCAACGGTGACGCGAACGTGGGCTTTTACACCGAATTGGCCGCCCAAGGCGTCAGTGCCGATGACATCCCCGTCGTCGCCTTTTCGGTGGGTGAAGAGGAATTGTCGGGTCTCGATACATCCCGTCTGGTCGGCCATCTGGCAGCGTGGAACTATTTCATGTCCGCCGATACGCCTGAGAACGAAGCCTTCATCACGGCTTGGCATGAATTTATCGGCAGCACCGACCGCGTGACCAACGACCCGATGGAGGCGCATTACATCGGCTTCAACATGTGGGTGAACGCGGTCGAGGCGGCCGGCACCACCGATGTCGATGCCGTGCGCGAGGCGATGTGGGGGCAGGAATTCCCGAACCTGACCGGCGGCATGGCCGTGATGAACGGCAACCACCACCTGTCCAAGCCTGTGCTGATCGGTGAAATCCGCGCCGATGGGCAATTCGATATCATCAGCCAGACACCCGAAGTCGCGGGCGAGGCATGGTCACCCTTCCTGACCGAAAGCGCGACCTGGACCAGCGACTGGCAGACCCTTGGCTGCGGCATGTACGACACCGCGACCAGCACCTGCGTGCAGTTGACCTCGAACTACTAAGGCAATGGGGGCGCGTGACTTGCGCGCCCCCGACCTTTTCCCGATTTTGAAAGATTGTTTTGATGCTGCGTTATCTTCGCGCCTTTGCCCTGTTGTGGCCGCTGCTTGTTGGCCCCGCCATGGCGCAGGATGCGTCGGCCACACTGTTGCAGGATGTGCTGCAAACCGTGCAGGCTGATGTCGCAAGCCCGTCGCGCTCGACTGTGCCTGTCGTGCTGCGCGCCTTGTTGGCGGCGGATGCTCCCGGCACGGTTGATTTTCTGCGGGCATGGTCCGACCGCGAAGTTTACGAACGGCCTGACGACGGTTTGTTCTTTTACGCGACGCCCGCTGGGGGCGACCTGACCCTGATCGACATCGATACTGGCGCGCAGATCGCGACCGTCGGCACCCGCGATGTGAACCAGATAAGGCCAAACGCCGGTGTGCGCCGTGAAATCGGCGCGGCTTTGGTCGCGTTCGAGCTGATGCATCCCGATCCTGAACGCCGGATCGCGGCCCTTGATGCCGCAGCCCGCAGCCCTGACCCTGACCAGATCGCCGCCATTCAGGCCGCCCGCGCGACCGAGGCTGACCCCGCCATCGCCGTCCGCATGGACCGGCTGATCGCGCTGCTGGTCGCGCGGTTCGACCAGGACAGCGCCACCCGCATCGCCGCGATTGACGCTTTGCGCGGGGATGTCAGCACGCCTGCCCGTTCAGTGCTGAACCAGTTGCTGCAAACACGCGCCGATTTCGCCCCGACCCTGCCCGTGGATGTGAACCTGGCCTTGGTCAAGACGCCCGGCGAAGATATCACCCTTGCCGCCGCTTACGCGGTATTGGTCACCGCCGGCCTTGCCCCCGCCGCACCGGGGCGCAATGCGATCCGCGACGCTTTGCGCGCCAATGTCGTGGATGGGGCGGTGGGCGGTGTGCCCGTCCACCAGCTGAACACTGACGCAAGCCGGATCATCGCCTATCAGGCGCTGCAGGATGCAGGCACCGTGCCGCCCTTGGTGACCGAAGCGGATATGCAGGCGGCGGTCGCGCAATATGTGTTCTTCGATGCCTATCTTGAACCCGACGCTGCCGTCACCAGTGCCGCTGCCGATGCGCGGGCGGCCACAACAACCAAGGTCGCGCTGTTCCAGTTCCTGAGCCTGAGTTTCGACGCGCTGTCGCTGGCCTCGATCTTTTTCCTCGCGGCCATCGGGCTTGCCATCACCTTTGGCGTGATGCGGGTCATCAACATGGCGCATGGCGAATTCATCATGATGGGCGCCTATACCGGCTATGTCGTGCAAACGATCATCCCCAATTACACCGCGTCATTGGCCGTCGCACTGCCCTTGGCCTTTGCAGTGACGTTTCTGGCGGGTGTGGTGATGGAACGGCTGGTGATCCGGCATCTGTACACGCGGCCTTTGGAAACCTTGCTGGCGACCTTCGGGATTTCGATTGCCTTGCAGCAACTGGCCAAGAATATCTTTGGCACGCAGGCCCGCCCTGTCACGGCACCTGACTGGCTGGCGGGCGCGATCCAGATCAACGATCTGGTGTCGGTCGCCGCCGTGCGGGTGGGCATTTTCGTCTTGGCAGGGATGTTTCTGCTGTTGCTGCTCTACATCCTTAACCGCACGCGTCTGGGGCTAGAGGTCCGTGCCGTCACCCAGAACCCCGGCATGGCCGCCAGCATGGGGATCAACCCCGACCGGATCAACATGCTGACCTTTGGCCTTGGGTCGGGCATCGCGGGTGTGGCGGGTGTCGCCATCGGGCTGGTGGCACAGGTTACATCCGAAATGGGGGCGAATTACATCGTGCAAAGCTTCATGACCGTCGTTGTAGGCGGTGTCGGGTCGGTGTTCGGCACGCTGGCGGGGGCGGCGCTGATCGGGTCGCTGCAAAAGGGCATCGAATGGTTCAACCCCGCCAATACGCTGGCCGCGCAAACCTATATGGTGCTGTTCATCATCCTGTTCATCCAGTTCCGGCCCAAGGGCATCGTCGCCCTCAAAGGCCGCGCTGCAGGGGATTGAGAAGATGACCATGGACACCACCGCAGCGCAGGCCGCTACGCCCAACCGCAGCTTTCTGCACGATAACCCGTCGGTCCTGTGGTTCATGGGGCTGCTCGGTCTGTTCACGGTGATCGTGACCCTGCTGTCCGAAGGCATGGGCGCGGGTGTGATCTCGACCAACCTTGTCAAGATCCTTGGCATGACCCTGTGCCTGTGCCTGATCGCCATCGCGATGGATGTGGTCTGGGGCTATTGCGGTATCCTGAGCCTTGGGCATTTCGCGTTTTTCGGGCTGGGCGGTTACGCTATCGGCATGTGGCTGATGTATGCGCGCACCGAAATCGTGATCCGTGACAATCTGGCCCAGGGGGCGATCCCCGCGACCGAAACCGAAGTCGCCGAAGCCGTCGCCAGCCAGATTTTCGGCGTTGTCGGCAGTTCCGACCTGCCGCTGATCTGGACCTTTGCCGGATCGCTGCCCGCGCAGCTGGCGCTGGTCGTGCTGGTGCCGGGTCTGCTGGCACTGGTGTTCGGCTGGCTGGCGTTTCGTAGCCGTGTGACAGGCGTGTATCTCTCGATCCTGACACAGGCGATGACGCTGGCGCTGTCGCTCTATCTGTTCCAGAACGACACGGGCCTGCGCGGCAACAACGGTCTGTCGGGGTTGCAGAATATCCCCGGTGCGCTGGATGTGCCGCAGGCGGTGATATCCGTCTGGTTCTTCTGGGCCTCGGCACTGGCGCTGGGGCTTGGCTATCTGCTGTTCGCTTGGGTGGTGTCGGGCAAGTTCGGCTCCGTGATCCGCGCGATCCGCGATAACGAAGCGCGGGTGCGGTTCCTTGGCTATAACGTCGAAAGCTACAAGCTGTTCGTTTTCACGATCACCGCTGTCGTGGCGGGGATCGCAGGCGCGCTTTATTATCCGCAGGCAGGGATCATCAACCCCGCCCAGATCGCGCCCATCGCGTCGATCTATCTGGCGGTCTGGGTCGCCATCGGGGGCAGGGGGCGGCTTTATGGCGCGGTGATCGGCGCGGCCTTTGTATCGCTGCTGTCCAGCTGGCTGACAGGGGGCGGCGCGCCCAATATCGCACTCGGACCCGTCCGCATCATCTGGACCGATTGGTGGCTGGTGCTGCTGGGCCTTGGGTTCGTGGCCGTCACGCTGTTCTTTCCCAAGGGCATCGGCGGATTGTTCGATTATCTGGTAAGGAAGAAACCATGACCCTGCTGGAAGTCTCGGGCGTGTCGGTCACCTTTGACGGGTTCCGCGCGATCAACAACCTGTCGATTGCGATTGGCGAGCCGGAATTGCGCGCGGTGATCGGCCCCAACGGCGCGGGCAAGACGACATTCATGGATATCGTCACCGGCAAAACGCGCCCTGACACGGGTCGCGTGCTGTGGGGCGAGCTGTCCACCGATCTGGTCAAACTGTCCGAAAGCCAGATTGCCAAGGCGGGGATCGGGCGCAAATTCCAGAAACCCACCGTGTTCGAGGATCAGTCCGTCCGCGCCAACCTGTCGATGGCGCTGAAAAACAAGCGCGGCCCCTTTGCCGTCCTGTCATGGAAGGCGACAGCCGCCGACAAAGCCCGGATCGTCGCACTGGCCGAGGAGGTCGGACTGGCAGACCGCCTTGACCACCGCGCTGGCGATCTGAGCCATGGACAAAAACAATGGCTGGAAATCGGGATGCTGCTGGCCCAGGACCCGCGTCTGCTGCTGGTCGATGAACCCGCCGCAGGCATGACCCCTGCGGAACGCGAACATACGACAGACCTGTTGAAACGTGCCGCACAGACGCGGGCGGTGGTGGTGATCGAACATGACATGGACTTTATCCGCCGTCTGGATTGCCGCGTGACCGTGCTGCATGAAGGGTCGGTGCTGGCCGAAGGATCATTGGACCATGTGACCAAGAACCAGCAGGTGATCGATGTCTATCTGGGGCGCTGAATCATGCTGAAAGTCGAAAACCTGACGCTGCATTATGGTGCCTCGCAAATCCTGTGGGGTGTCTCGCTGGACGCGCAGGCCGGTGCGGTCACGGCGGTGATGGGCACCAATGGCGTGGGCAAGACCAGCCTTTTGCGCGCCATCGCAGGGCGGCATCCCTATTCAGGCGGGACGATCACGCTGGATGGGCAGGTTCTGGATCATCCCCGCGCGGCGCAGGCGGCACAGGCGGGCATCGCCTATGTCCCGCAGGGGCGTGAAGTGTTTCCGCTTTTGACGGTGACGGAAAACCTGCAAACCGGCTTTGCCTGCCTGCCGCGCAGCGACCACAAAATCCCCGACCGGATCTATGACCTGTTTCCTGTCCTGCACCAGATGCGCGACCGGCGCGGGGGCGATTTGTCGGGGGGCCAGCAGCAGCAACTGGCCATCGCGCGCGCGCTGATCGCGCGGCCAAAGGTGTTGTTGCTGGACGAACCGACCGAAGGCATCCAGCCCAATATCATCAAACAGATCGGCAAGGTGATCGAGCTGCTCCGCGACGAGGGCGAAATCGCCATCGTGCTGGTCGAGCAATATTTCGATTTCGCCTACAGCCTTGCCGACCAGTTCTGCGTGCTGAACCGCGGTGAGGTGGTGCTGTCGCAACCCGCCAGCGCTGTGACGCGGGACGCGATCCTGCAACGGGTGTCGATCTAGCGGGCGTTACCGCGCGAAAACCAGCATCTCCTGCTTTTCCTCGAAATGGCAGGCGACCATATGGCCGTTGTCGGCATCGGTCATCGGCGGGCGGATCTCGGCGCAGATGGCTTGCGCCTTGGGACAGCGCGTGCGGAACACACAGCCCGAGGGCGGGCGCAGGGGTGACGGCAATTCGCCTTCCAGCACGGGCCGTTTGCGCGCGCGTTCCAGCACCGGATCGGGGATCGGCACAGACGCGATCAGCGCCTGACTATAGGGATGGCGCGGTCCGGTCGTCAGCGGTTTGCTGTCTGCCAGTTCCATCGTGCGGCCCAGATACATGACCATCACCTTGTCGGACACATGTTTCACCACGCTCAGGTCATGCGCGATAAAGATCATCGACAGCCCCATGTCGCGTTGCAATTCGCGCAAGAGGTTCACCACCTGCGCCTGCACCGACACATCGAGCGCCGAGACAGGTTCATCGCAGATCAGAAGCTTGGGTTTCAGGATCAGCGCCCGCGCGATCCCGATCCGCTGGCACTGGCCACCGGAAAACTCATGCGGATAGCGGTTCACGAGATTGGGCAGCAGGCCCACACGTTCCATCAGCGCCTGCACCCATTTGCGGACCTCTGCGCGGGGGACTTTGGGTTCATGCGTGATCAGCGGTTCGGCGATGATATCGCCCACCGTCATGCGCGGGTTCAGGGCAGCCAGCGGGTCTTGAAAGATCATCTGTACATCCTTGCGATGCACACGGCGCGCGGATGGGGACATGGACGCCAGATCATGCCCTTCGAAGATGATGCGCCCATGGCTGGATGGCACGGTGCCGACGATGGCGCGCGCGAGTGTTGATTTACCCGACCCGCTTTCGCCGACGACGCCAAGGCATTGACCGGGGGTCAGATCAAAGCTGATCCCGTTCACAGCATGCAGTTTTTGCGGCTTGGTCCAGGGCCATGCGCCTTGCGGGTGGATATCAAACGTGACGCTCAGGTCCTGCACGGAAAGGATCGGTGCCATCATGCAACCTCTTCGATTGGCAGGTGGCAGGCGCGGCGGCGATTGCCGTCGAAGTCCTCCAAGCCGGGTTTCACGCTGGGGCAATGTGGCATCACGGCGGCACAGCGCGGCGAGAACGGACAACCCGCAGGCAGGCGCGACATGTCGGGCGGTTCGCCCGCGATGGTCAGCAGTTCGTCATCGTCGCGGTCAAGGCGTGGCACCGCGCGCAGCAATCCGGCAGTATAGGGATGCGAGGGTCGTGCGAAGACATCATCGGTCGGCCCTTCTTCCATGATCTGCCCGCCATAGAGCACCAGCGTGCGGTCGCATGCATCGGCCACGATCCCCAGGTCATGGGTGATGAGGATGATCGCCGTGCCGAAATCGCGCCGGATATCGGCCAGCACCCGCATGATCTGCGCCTGCACCGTCACATCAAGGGCGGTGGTCGGTTCATCCGCGATCAACAGGCGCGGTTTGCAAAGCAGCGCCATGGCGATCATGATCCGCTGGCGCATCCCGCCGGAAAATTCATGCGGATAGCTGCTGATCCGCGCTTTGGCATCGGGGATGCCGACCGCGTCCAGCATCCGCACCGATTGGGCGATGGCGGCGCGTTTGCTGATCCCTTTGTGCAGGGTCAGCACCTCGGCCATCTGGTCAGAAATGCGGATATAGGGGTTCAGCGATGTCATCGGGTCTTGAAAGATCATCGCGACGTCATTGGCGCGGATCTTGTTCAGCGCCTTTTGCGGCATCGCGAGCAGGTCCTGCCCGTCGAACAACGCCTGCCCCGAAGCGCGGCCGTTGCGCGCCAGCAGGCCCATGATGGCAAAGGCTGTCTGGCTTTTGCCCGACCCGCTTTCGCCGACGATGGCCAGCGTTTCGCCTTTGTCGATGCTGAAATTCACGCCATTGACCGCATTCACGGGGCCATCGGCGGTCTGGAAGGTGACGGTCAGGTCTTTTGTCTGCAGCAAGGTCATGTCAGCGGTCCTTGGGGTCGAGCGCGTCACGCAGCCCGTCGCCCACGAAGAAGAACGCAAAAAGCGTCACGATGAAGAAAAACAGCGGAAAGGCCAGTTGCCAGATCACGCCATATTGCATCTGGCCCGCGCCTGCCGAAATCAGCGCGCCCAGCGATGTGGCGGGTTCCTGCACGCCCAGCCCCAGAAAGCTGATGAAACTTTCGGTGATGATCATGGTCGGCACCAACAAGGTCGCGTAAACGATCACCAGCCCCAGCAGGTTTGGCACGATATGGCGCAGGATGATCGTCATCGGGCGCACGCCGATGGCGATGGCAGCCTCGACGAATTCCTTGTTTTTCAGCGTTAGCGTCTGGCCCCGCGCGATGCGTGACATATCCAGCCATGAAATCAGCCCGATCCCGATGAACAGCATCAGGATCGACCGACCAAAGATCACCAGCATCAGGATCAGCACGAACATGAAAGGGATCGCCATCAGGATATCCACGATCCGCATCATCACCCCGTCGGTGCGTCCGCCGAAATAGCCCGCAATCGCGCCATAAAGCGTGCCAACGATCACCGCGATGGCGGCACCCACGAAACCCACCAGCAGCGATATGCGTGTGCCTTGGACGGTGCGCGCATAAAGATCGCGGCCCAGTTCATCGACACCGAAATAATGACCATTGGCGATGCTTGGCCCGCCGGCCTGCGCGACATTGCCCATCATCACCCAGTCGATTTCCTGCGAACTCCATCGCGCCAGAAACCCGCCGAAAAACGCAAACAGCGTGATCAGGATCAGCGCGATCAATCCGGCCACCGCTGCCTTGTTGCGCATGAACCGCTGGCGCGCGTCTTTCCACAGCGACCGGCCCTGCACTTCGGCCAGATGGGCGGCACCGACAAGATTGTCGGCGGTTGTCTTGTCGGGATACATCGCGCGCCCCTCAATACCGGATCTTGGGGTCGATCCATGCGTAAAGCACGTCCACCACAAGGTTGAAGACAATGGTCAGCACGCCCACCAGAATGGTGATCCCCATGATGACCGCATAATCGCGGCTGAAGGCCGAATTGACGAAAAACTGCCCGATCCCGCCGGTCGAGAAATAGACGTCGATCACGACCGATCCCGTGATCATCAGCACGAAGGCAGGCCCCAGATAGGACAAGACCGGCAGCATCGCGGGTTTGAGCGCATGGCCCAGAATGATCCGCCATGTCGGCAGGCCCTTGGCACGCGCCGTGCGGATGAAACCGGCGTTCAGAACTTCGAGCATCGAGGACCGCGTGATCCGCGCAATCGACGCCATGTAACTGGTGGACAGCGCGATCACCGGCAGGATCAGATATTGCCATTGCCCGCCTTGCCAGCCGCCGCCTGGCAACCAGCCCAGCCACAGCGTAAAGACCAGCACCAGAATAGGCGCCATGACGAAATTGGGCAGCACCTGCGCGCCGACCGAAATGCCCACGGCAAGGTAATCCAGCCATGTGTTGTGTTTGATCGCGGCAACCACGCCCAGCGACACACCGACGATCACCGCGACGACGAAGGACCAGAACCCATAGGTCAGCGTGACGGGAAACCCCTGCATGATGACATCGGTCACCGTGCGGTCGCGGTATTGAAACGAGGGGCCGAAATCGAACCGCGTGACCACGTTCACGACGTAATCATACATCTGTTTCCAGTAAGGCTGGTCCAGCCCATACCGCGCCTCGAGATTGGCCAGCACTTGCGGCGGCAGCGGGCGTTCGCTGTTGAACGGCCCGCCGGGGGCAGCGAACATCAGCATGAAGGACAAAACGATCAGGATCAGGATCGTCGGGACCGCAATCGCCAAGCGCTTGAGCACGAAATTGAACATGGCAGTCTCCGCTGCGACAAACGACAACCTGCGCCCCCCGTCAGGAAGGCGCAGGTCAGGTTTCAAACCGACAGTCTATTCGCCAGCGACAATATACAGGTTGCGGCTGTACCAGTTCTGTTCGACGTTATCGACAGGCCAGCCCTTGAGCGCGGGGTTGAACATGAAACCATCGGCATAATGGTAGATCGGGATGATCGGCACCTCTTCGGCGATGATCTGCTCGACGCGGGTATAGTTCGGCTGCGGGTCTGTGGCTGTCTTGGCCTCTGCCATCAGCTGATCGACTTCTGCATTCGAATATTTCGCATCGTTATAGCCCGAATTGGTGGTCACCAGATCAAGAAAGGTCGATGCCTCGTTGTAATCACCACACCATGCGCCACGGGCCATTTCAAAGTTCTGGTTGCCGCGGGTCTGCAAGAATGTCTGCCATTCCTGATTGGCCAGTGTGGTCTGGATACCCAGCGTCTGCTGCCACATCTGGCCAAGGGCCACGGCGATGTTCCGGTGCGCCTCGTCCGTGTTGTACAGCAGTTCGATGCTCAGCGACTCGCCACCGATGCCGTAACCGGCCTCGGTGATCAACTCGACCGCCATCGCGTTGCGGTCTTCCTGCGTCATGTCGGCAATCGGCAGATCGGGCAGGGTGAAACCAGCAGTGCGCACGGGGGTAAAGTTATAGGCCGCCGTCTGGCCCGCACCCAAAACGTTGTTCACGATCACATCGCGGTTCACGGCCAGATTCATCGCCTGACGGACGCGGACATCCTGCAGTGCCTCTGGCCCGCCGTCGGACAGGTTGAAGTTGTAGTAATAGGAACACAGGCGCGGAATGCTGATCGCCTGATCGGGATATTCGGCCGAAAGACGCTGGAACTGGCCCGGGGGCACCTCGGTCCGGTCAAGCTCGCCTGCCAGATAGCGGGTCAGGCCCTGATTGACGTCATTGATCACCAAAGACGTGACTTCGTCGATGATCGTATTTTCATTGTTCCAGTACATGTCGTTGCGCACGCGCACCAGACGTTCCTGCGGGACATGTTCGCGCAGCACATAGGCCCCGTTGGACACGATGTTTTCGGGGCGGGTCCAGGTGTCGCCATGCGCCTCGACCGTGGCCGGATGCACGGGGAAAGTCGTGGAATGCGTCGTCATCTGCGCGAAATAGGGCAGGGGCTGTGACAGGGTCACAACAAAGGTGCTGTCATCGGGGGCTGTGACGCCCAGTGCGTCCTTGTCCATCTCGCCCGCGATGATGGCGGCGGCGTTTTCGATGGACATCAGTTCCATGAACCAGGCATATTCCGATGCTAATGCGGGATCGACAGCGCGTTTCCACGCGTAAACGAAATCGCTGGCCAGTACCGGATCACCGTTCGACCAGCGGGCATTGTCGCGCAGGCTGAATGTATAGGTCAGCCCGTCCTCGGACACCTCGAACCCTGTCGCCACACCGGGGACCAGTTCGCCGGTGGCATCCTGATTCATCAGACCTTCGAACAGGTCGCGCACGACCTCGGCACCCGTCACATCCTCGACTACCTGCGGATCGACAGAGGAATGTTCATCCAGCACGCGGTAGGTAAAGGTCTGCACCTCGGCCAGCGCCTCGCCGGTTTCGGGGTGGGTCGCCTGCGCGTTTGCGGCGATGGCCGACAGCAGGACAATGGCGCTGCTGGCTTTGAGTAGAGTTTTGAGTGTCACGGAAATCTCCCTGTTGCCTCTGTTGGAAAGGGCTGTCGGCACCTGCCGCAGATTGGTTGCGTCCGGCGTCTGACGGCAGGACGCGCAACTCTCGGATGTAATCACCGGATTGACAAGAGCATAGGGCAGGTGCCGCCACGGCAGGCCCGGCCAACAAAGTGACGGATGCCTGCGAATGCTGCGATGCCGCCTTGTTAACGGGCAATATAAATATGCTCATGCACCAAGATTCCTTCTTTTCAGACGTTGCGGCCTGTTGCTGTGCAACATGCAGCGGCGGGCAATGTTCCGCCGATCACGCCGAATATGCGCCGCCCATCTGTCGCGGCGCTGGCCCGTGGCACCTGACCGACAGCTTGCCGTGGTTGTGCGGCGTCAAAAAACCGACACACAGAGGTCATTGCGTCGTTACACGCGCGCACTAGTCCAACACAGGTCGGGAATAGCGCGCTGCTGCAAAGCGTTGAAGGCATATAGGCGCGCCCTTTAGCAAACGAGGTATGGATCAATGAAACACGGATTTTTTGCATCGGCACTGACGCTGACGCTGGTGGCCCCGCTGGCCGCACAATCACAGACGCAAATCGACTGGTGGCACGCCATGGGTGGCGAACTGGGCGAATTGCTGGAAGGTGTGGCGCAGGGTTTCAACGACAGCCAGTCAGACTATCAGGTTGTCCCCAGCTTTCGCGGCACCTATGCCGAGGCGATGACTGGCGCGATCGCCGCGTTCCGCGCCAATGAACAGCCGCATATCCTGCAAGTGTTCGAAGTTGGCACCGGCACCATGATGGGTGCCGAGGGCGCGATTTACCCGATCTATCAGTTGATGGCCGACAACAACGTGCCATTCGACCCCAGCGCCTATCTGGACACGATTGTCAGCTATTACACCGACCCCGATGGCAACATGCTGTCGTTCCCGTTCAATTCATCGACCCCGATCATGTATTACAACCGCGATATCTTTGCCGCGGCCGGTCTGGACGCTCACACCCCGCCCGCGACATGGGCTGAAATGGAAGCCGCATCGCTGCAGATCATCGAAAGCGGTGCAGCACCTTGCGGGTTCACCACCTCTTGGCCAAGCTGGGTGATGCTGGAAAATTTCACCGCTTGGCATAACGTGCCGCTGGCGACCCAGTCCAACGGGTTCGAAGGGTTCGACACCGAATTCGTTTTCAACAGCGAACTGGTTGCCACGCATTGGGACAACCTCAAGGCATGGCAGGATGCCGGTGCGTTCCGTTGGGGTGGCCCAGGGCCCGGCCCTGATTCCGCGCCGCTGTTCTATGCCGGTGAATGCGCGATGTTCTTTGGTTCCTCCGCCAGCCGTGCAGGCGTGCTGAACAACGCCGAATTCGAAGTCGGCTATGGCATGCAGCCCTATTATGACACCGTCGCAGGCGCGCCGCAGAACACCATCATCGGTGGCGCGACGCTGTGGGTTCTGACCGGACATGAAAGCGAAGAATATCAGGGTATCGCCAAGTTTTTCGAATACCTGTCCCAGCCAGAAGTGCAGGCGAAATGGCATCAGGACACCGGCTATCTGCCGATCACGCAGGCGGCCTTTGATCTGACCCGTGATCAGGGGTATTATGACGCGAACCCCGGTTCGGATATCTCGATCCGCCAGATGACGCTGAACCCGCCGACCCCCAATTCCAGCGGTCTGCGTTTCGGCAACTTCGTCCAGATCCGCGACATCATTTCCGAAGAAATGGAATCGGTGATGTCGGGCAACAAGACCGGACAGGAAGCGACCGACGAAGCGGTGCGCCGTGGCAACGTGCTGCTGCGCGAATTCGAAGCCTCGATGAACTGATCGTCCTTGCGGACATGGCCCACCCCTGCGGATGCTGGGGTGGGTTTTGTTATGAACAGCGTCGCGGGACAGGCATAGATGCAGACCAAACGATCCACCTTTTCCAACAGCTGGCTGCCTTATGCGCTACTGGCCCCGCAGATCATCATCACGCTGATCTTTTTCGTCTGGCCCGCCAGTCAGGCCCTGATGCAATCGGCCTACCGGCAGGGTGACGCGTTCGGTGTGCGGCCGCCGACCTTTGTGGGATTTCACAATTTCACGCAATTGTTCGATGATGCGCTCTATCTGAATTCGCTCAAGGTGACGCTGTATTTCTCGGTTGGCACGACGGTGCTGTCGATGGGGCTGGCGCTGTTGTTCGCTGTGATGGTGAACAAGATGATCCGGTCGCGCGAAACCTATACCACCTTTCTGGTCTGGCCCTATGCCATCGCCCCCGCCATCGCGGGCGTGCTGTGGTGGTTCATCTTCAACCCCAGTATCGGCATCCTGCCCTATGTGCTGGAAGGGATAGGTTACGATTGGAACCACCGATCCAACAGCAGCGACGCGATGATCCTTGTCATAGTGGCGGCGGCGTGGAAGCAGATTTCCTACAACTTCCTGTTCTTTCTCGCAGGGCTGCAATCCATCCCGCAATCCTTGCTGGAAGCGGCGGCAATCGACGGGGCAAGCCGGTTCAAGCGGTTCTGGACCATCGTTTTCCCGCTGTTGTCGCCGGTCACGTTCTTTCTGCTGGTCGTCAATATCGTCTATGCGATGTTCGACACTTTCGGGGTGATCCATGCCACCACCGAAGGCGGGCCGTCGCAGGCGACGAATATCCTTGTCTACAAGGTGTTCCGCGACGGGTTTGTCAATCTCAACATGGGGTCGTCGGCGGCGCAATCGGTGATCCTGATGGGGATCGTGATCGTGCTGACCGTCATCCAGTTCCGCTATATCGAGCGGCGCGTGAATTACTGAAGGATCAGACGAATGGTTGAAAATGACCGCTGGGGCACATTCTTTGCCCATCTGGTGCTGATCCTTGGCGTCGCACTGGTGATTTTCCCGGTCTATGTGGCGGTGATCGCCTCGACCCACCCACCGGGGACCTTTGTGCGCGGGGTGATGCCGCTGTTGCCGGGGCCAAATGCGCTGGAAAATTACCGCACGGTGATTTTCGAAGGCCGGTCGCAGGCAGGTACGCCGCCCATCGGGGGGATGCTGTGGAACAGTTTTGTCATGGCACTGGCGATCACGATCGGCAAATTGTCGATCTCGATCCTGTCGGCCTTTGCCATCGTCTATTTCCGCTTTCCGTTCCGGATGTTTTTCTTCTGGGTGATCTTTCTGACCCTGATGCTGCCGGTCGAAGTGCGGATCGTGCCGACCTTTCAGGTCGTCGCTGATCTGGGGATGCTCAACAGTTTCGCGGGCCTGTCGATCCCCTTGATCGCGTCGGCCACGGCGACCTTCCTGTTCCGGCAGTTTTTCATGACCGTGCCAGAGGAATTGATGGAAGCCGCCCGCGTGGACGGTGCGGGGCCGATGAAGTTTTTCAAGGATATCCTGCTGCCCCTGTCGATCACCAATATCGCGGCGCTGTTCGTGATCATGTTCATCTATGGCTGGAACCAGTATCTTTGGCCGCTGCTGATCACGACAGATCCCGCATATTACACCATCGTCATGGGCATCCAGCGCATGGTGACCGGCGGCGATGCCGAACCCCTGTGGCATCTGGTGATGGCGACGGTGACGCTGGCGGCGCTGCCCCCGATCCTTGTGATTTTGTTCATGCAAAGGCTGTTCGTCAAAGGCCTGACAGAGACGGAGAAATAAAAGATGGCGACGATTGTGATGGACGGCCTGCACAAGGTCTATGCAGGCGGCGTCAAGGCGGTGACAGGCATCAGCCTTGATATCGCCGATGGCGAAATGATCGTGCTGGTCGGCCCGTCAGGCTGTGGCAAATCCACCTTGCTGCGGATGGTGGCGGGGTTGGAAACGATCTCTGACGGGACGCTGCATATCGGTGACCGGGTGGTGAACAATCTCGAACCCGCCGAACGCGATATCGCGATGGTGTTTCAGAATTACGCGCTTTATCCGCATATGACGGTGTTCAACAATCTGGCCTACGGGTTGCGCAACCGCAAACTGCCCAAGGACGAGATTGACCGCCGCGTGCGCGAAGCTGCCGATATGCTGGAAATCGCGCCCTATCTGGACCGCAAGCCGCGCAACCTGTCGGGCGGGCAACGCCAGCGGGTCGCCATGGGCCGCGCGCTGGTGCGCGAACCGGCGGCGTTTTTGTTCGACGAACCCTTGTCGAACCTTGATGCCAAATTGCGCGTGCAGATGCGGGTCGAAATCCGCCAGTTGCAAAAGCGGCTGAAAACCACATCGCTCTACGTCACCCATGACCAGCTCGAGGCGCTGACGATGGCCGACCGTCTGGTCGTGCTGAACGGCGGGCGGATCGAACAGGTCGGCACCCCGATGCAGGTCTACAGCAAACCGGCATCGGTTTTTGTCGCGGGTTTCATCGGATCGCCGGCGATGAACATGATCGATGCCAGCTATTTGCGTGAAAAGGGCGGGGCGGATGGTCTGTCCGGCCTGCCGCAGGGCAGCGACCTGATCGGCGTGCGGCCCGATGACCTGTTACTGACCGCACCGCCCGTGCCGCATCTGGCGGTGCAGGGCGATGTTGTCCTGCTGGAACCTGCGGGCGCGGAAAGCCATATCTACGTGGCTTTGGCCGACAGTGCCCAACCGGTTACCGTCCGCGTGCCGCGCCTGCCTGACGTGCAAGAGGGCGCGCGCATCAATCTGTTCGCGCCTATCGATGCGCTGCATCCGTTTGACAAGGCCAGCGGTCTGCGGCTGGGTTAGGGCGTTTCGGGCCGGTCGCGTTTTACATCCGATTGGCCTGAACCGGTTGCGCCGGCCGGTATGTTGCTTGCGCGATCTTTTGGGCGTCACGCGAAAGATACCGATCTTGCGTGTCAAACCGCCACGGACCATTTTTCAGTGGTCAACGATCCCCATATCACGGCCGATCATGGCCGCATGCGCGCGATTGCGTGCGTCAAGCTTGCGGCAGATCGTGCGCATATGCATCTTGATCCGCGCTTCGTTCATATCAAGATTGTTGGCGATATGTTTGTTCGTCATGCCCGATGCGGCCATCTGCAACACGGCCAGTTCGCTTTCGCTCAGGATGGATTGCCCGCGGGCCTCGCCGGGGGCGATGCGGTTTTCGGCGGGGATGAACATCTGCCCGGACTGGATCAGCCGCAGGACACTGCCCAAGGATTGCAACGGCAAGGTTTTTGGCACCAGCCCGCGCACACCGACCTCGATCGCGCGTGCCACGGTATGGGTATCGGCATTGGCCGAAAACAGCACCACATTCGCGTCACCGGCGGCATCGACCACCTTTTTGATGCTGTTGATCCCATCCATCCCCGGCATGCGCAGATCCAGCAAGACAATGGAATAGGGCGGTTCCGAGGTGATTTTTTCCAGGGTCGAGGAAAGACTGTCCGAGATTTCGACATCGAACCCTTCGCTCATCGACAGCGAAAGCGAGACGGATTCCGCGATCAACCGGTGGTCATCAGCGACAAGTATCCGGGTCATGGCTGCTGACCGACGAGAAAACGTATTTGTGTCACTAACTTGCCTCCCTTACATTTTCGCACAGCTGATGCGTGCATCGAAAGATATTCAAAACCTTATAAAGTGATTTTACACAAGTCGCGTATGTGGCTTCCCCGTGTAAAGTTCTTAAACCAGTAAAAGGAAAAGTAACACAATAACTAAAGATAACTTTATATCTAAAGTTATCTTTATATTGCTTTTGGGCGCTGTTAACCCTCTGCTGGGGGATACTGAGCGTGCTGGGGCGGACCTTTCAAAAATCATGCGGCAGCGGTGCCACGTTACCTATAGCCTTGATGGTGACCAGTGCATGGTCAGGTGATCTCGTCTTGGGTTGCACTGGCAGGACATGTGTCAATCTGACCCTAACCCGCAGGCAAAGACAACCCAGCCTGTCGCACAAGATTGCGGTCCGGACGGCTGCAGGTGCCGATTTTTCAGAATTGACCGCGCATCGCGCAGTGACGCCGTCGCGCGGACGCATGCATTCATTGCCCTTCACGGGTGATCACTACATGGCTGGTGACGCGTTTGGTGTCCGGGGTAAAACTATGGTAATGGTGGATTATCCGCATGATAGCACCATCTGGTATCAGACCGAGACGTTTTTAGCTTTAAGAATTTCGTAACATACTCGGGCCGAGGTTATCGCGGACTGAAGGGGTGTCATGGCGTCCGCTACATCCATTTTTCTTACGTCAATGAAATCACGTCGTTCTTTCGTCGTGTCGCTTTCCCTTTTGCTTTTTCTATCTTTCACAACGATGCTTCTTAATGCCGCAGCATTGCACGAACGGCTCAAGACGATGCGTGGCACTGCTGTCCAAGGCGGGGGGTCGTATCTGGCCGATCTTGACGTTGCCTATGACGCGCTGGTGATGGCTGCGGATGATCTTGTGCTATCCCGTGCCGATCTAGAGGCGGACCCGGAACGCAGTTTGGCCCGGTTGACGCTTTGGTTCGACAGGTTTTCCCAACGTGTTGAAACGGCCATGGTCCTGTTGTCCGACCCCGATGCAACACCCGATCTTGCCGAAAAACTTGTGACGCTTGATGCGGTCCGCAGCGCGCTTGCGGGCCGGATTGATGCGATCGATACCGCCGACGGGAACACGATCCTGGCGGTGACGACACGCCTGCGCACGGCCACGCCGATCGTGCAAGACATCACGGCGGCCGGGGCCGTATATGCTGCCCGCGCGGCCGAAATCGCGCGGCAGGCTGAACGCTCCTTTTTGCGACGGTTTTGGATACAGAACATCACGGCATTCGTTGCCATGATGGGGGTGGCCGGCCTTGCCCTGTGGCTTTGGCGTGGCGTCGAAGGCCGGGCGCAGCACCTGTCAGACATCATGGGCAAGGCATTCGATTCTTCTGTGGACGCGGTCATCATCGCCGATGCGGATGGCCGGATATTGCTGACCAACCAAGCGGCAAGCCGCATGTTCGGCGTGCCCGGTGATGGTCTGGCCGGACATCCGGTCGGCGCGCTGACCGACCTGCAAGACCTGCATGCGAACAACGCGCAACCAGGCGCTGCCGTGCTGCCGCCGCAGGTGATCAATGCGGGGGCGATCCGTGTCACTGCCCGCCGACCCAACGAGCCATCGTTTTCGGCAGACCTGTCCGTGACAGCCGATAGCGACCTTGATGGCCGCCCGATCCTGATCGTGTTCATCCGCGACATGACCGCCGCTGCCGCCGCTGCGGACCAGCTGCGCACAGACCGCGAGGCCGCCGAACGCAACGCTGCGGCCAAGACCGCCTTTCTAGGCATGATGAGCCATGACATGCGCACGCCCTTGCAGGGCATGATCGCAGCACTTGACCTGCTGGACCAGACGGAGATGGATCAAACCGACCGTAATCTGGTGCAGACCGCGCGTGACTGCAGCCTGCGCGCCCTGCAGCAGATCAACGATGTGCTGGAGATGACGCGCCTGAACGGGCAGCAGCCAAAAGATGCAGCTTTCGATCCCACAGCCATCGTCGCAGAAATTCTGGGCGAACTGACCCCGCTGGCCGCCGAGCAGAAAACCCAGCTTTCCCTGCGCGTGGATCATGGCGACACGCCGCCCCCGCCCTTTGTCGGCGCGCCCGCTGCCTTTGCCCGCGCGATTTACAATCTTGTCGGCAATGCGGTCAAATTCACGGTGAACGGGCATGTCACGGTCGCGTTGACATTCCGCGACACAGGCGCGGGAAAGTTCCGGCTTGACGTCGCGGTTGTGGACACCGGCATAGGAATCGCGCTAGAAAAACAAGATAGTTTGTTTGAAGAGTTCAAAATGTTAAATGGTGATCATGCGCACCTGCGCGAAGGTGCCGGGCTTGGTCTTGTTATCGCCAATGCTGCGGTCAAGCAGATGAATGGCACCCTGGGCCTGACAAGCAGCCCGGGTGAAGGAAGCACCTTCAGTTTCGGTATTGATCTGTCGACAGCCGCTGTCCGCAGTCCTGCCCGCGTGGAACCGCAGTCCGCAGCACAGAACCCGCATAAAAAATCCGCTGTCGGGCCGCGCAACATTCTGGTCGTTGATGACAATGCCATCAATCTGGGGCTTCTTGCGGCGGTGGTTCGCCAGCTTGGGCATAGCGTCGATGAAGCATCGGATGGCAGCGTGGCTGTCGGTCTTGCCGCAATGCAGGCTTATGACGTCATCTTGATGGATGTCAGCATGCCGGTGATGGACGGCTATACAGCGTCGCGCATCATCCGCGCGGGTGGCCCGTCTTGCGATGCGTTGATCGTCGCGGTGACAGCCTATGCCGACATCGAACACAGCGAAGCTGTGCGCAACGCGGGCATTGATGCCGTATTGACCAAACCGGCGACGCAAGCCGAGATAGCCGCGGTTCTGGAAGGACGCTTGCCACAAAAAACCGCCCCCGCACCCGCACCTGTGGCGACCCACCCCGAACGCACCGAGGTGCAGCGCGCCGTCGCGTCGTTGTCGGAAACGCTGGGTGACGACAATGCGATCAGGTTGATGAAGGCCGGCTTGAAAGAGGTTGTCGACTTGTTGAACGCGCTGGACGCAGATCCGGATGCAGATGATCAGGTTGCTGCCGCAATTCACCGCGTCGTCGGATCGACCGCGGTTCTGGGATTTTCAGGATTGTCGCAGGCACTGTCAGCCGCCGAACTAGCCGCACATGCGCGCGACCGGCAAAGGCTGCGGTCCTTGCTTGCAATGATCAAGTCAGACAGCGTCAGGATATCCAGCGCCTTGGCCGCGCATACCGCCTGACCAGGAGATCATGGTCTGTTAGCTGTAAACGAGGCGTGTGCGAACACATTTCGACCCCTGCCCATCACCCGCCGTGGCGTCTGCGGGATCAGCGGCGATTAAACTAGCCGCGCCTGCTTTTGTTGTTCAAAATGCCGCTTTCGATGGCCAGTGCGATTGACACATCCGTACAGGGAAGGCGCAAGGATGCATCCGCAATCGCACGTCGTTGAAGCGAGAAATTATTTTTCGAGAATGTCCTGCTGCAGATGATCACCGGCACGTCTGGTAATGCGACCTTGACCGCGATCAATTGTTCAACAGTGTCATGCATGTCCGCGATCAGATCAATATTCAGGACAAGCACAACGTTGTCATGCGGGTTTTTCACCGCGGCCTCGACCGCGTCTTCGATGCTGGCGAAGGGTTTGACAGAATTTGCTGTCACGGCCACGTTGCTGATTTTCTGGTATAAGGTTCCGCCCGTTTGATCGACGATATAGATCGCGCTGTCCTCGATCAGCTCTGGCGCGATCAGATCGAAACTCGCGGTCGCGGTGTCGAACAATGGCTGGTCTACATAAGTCTGATTGCCGGTTATAACCTCGCCATCCACCCAGCACCGGATATCATGAAAGACACCCCACAAACCCGTGGGCCTGTTCAGTTTTGATGCCGGGGTGTTGATTTTGACAAGCGACATGGTCAGATCAGCTCTATCCGTTCATCAGCCGCTTTCACTCAGGGCTAAGACAGGATATTTTTACCATGCTGCCAACGGATACATCATCAATCCGTAAGTATGCGTTTGCTATCTTTCGATATTATTCATTCCAAAGATCATCCCGTTGTCTGGCTTTCAGCATGTTGCGACAGCCACAGGGGGCTTGCCGGGACGGGATGGTCAGAACCGCGGGTCGAGAGATTTGTTTATGTTGGGCCTTGACCTTCCAGCAACTGGAACACCCATGTTGGTCATGAACATATCAATCGGGTCGGAGGAACCATGCAGTTTCAAATCGACAAAATGGGGTGCGGTGGATGCGCCAGATCCATCACCGCCACGATCCACACACTGGACCCCGCGGCAGATGTCGTCATCGACCTGCCAACAAAGCGCGTCGCGGTGACATCGACAGCTGACGGCATTGCGATCGAACAGGCGCTGTCGCAGGCCGGTTTCCCGCCACGGCGGATCGCGTGACCCGCATTGCCACGACAGGCCATGGCTTGCGACTGGCGCTGTTGCCGGTCCTTTTGCTGATCGCGCTATTCGCCGGGCTGCCGGGCGATGCCGGGGTGGCACCAAGCCATGATCAGGCTTTGCATGCATCCCATGCGATGCATCATGATCCTGTGGCCGCAGATGGCCTCCATTTACCTGCCGATTGCGTGGGCTCTGCGTTCTTCTGCGCGATGATGGGCCTGTGCCATCCGGCCCTGACACCAGCCGCGCTGGTCATGCCGGTGGTATCGCATGTGAACGATCCGGTCGCGTCCCGCGTTACTGTCAGGTCCGGACGTCATCCTGCAATCATCATTCCGCCACCCCGACGGTTGTTCGTTTGACCACGCAAGACATTCAGACAATCAGGAGAAAACAGATGAACACCGCTAAAACACTTTTTGCGACCGCAGTTGTTGCAACCACTTTCGCATTTGCGGCGCATGCGCAGGAACCTGCGTTCCAGCTTCCCGAAGAATGCAATGTCGTGCCCGCGATGGGTGCGATGGATCATGGCGCCATGGGCCACGGTGCCATGCATGGCGACCAGTCCGGTGGCATGGGGTCCGGCATGATGGGGATGATGGGCGCAATGGGTATGGAAGAGATGGATATTGAATCCATGCCCGAACATGTACAGGACAACATGCGCCGGATGATGATCAGCATGCCCGCCATGCACGACGGCATGATGAACGAAAACGCCGACGTGGCCTTTGCCTGCGGGATGATCGCCCACCATCAGGGTGCCATCGACATGGCACAGGTACTGATCGCACATGGCGAAGATCCGCAGATGCTCGCCCTTGCGGATACGATCATCGCGGCACAGGTGGCCGAGATGGAAGAGATGCGCAACTGGTTGGCTGAAAGCGCCGACTGACCCAAGCAGGACCGCGCGGTGCAAACCGCGCGGTTTTGCACAAGACGGAGCGCTGGTTCGCATAGCATGTCGATGGGCGATTGGGGCTAACGCAGACATGAATGCTGCGGCAGACCTATGGTTCGTTCGGGGCGACAGATAAAATACCACCGCTGAAAGCCGTTACTGTAACCAGGTTGGGAGCTTTCAAATGGTTGACATCAAAGCCCATCACTTGGCCGACGGCGCCCTGTCTGATCGGCGTATGGCATCCGCGTCGGCCACGCCGCTTGCCGGGGCCTCTGGACCCATCCGCAATCTGGCTCAAGCAGATCGTGCAACGGCAAGCGTTCAAACGGCGATCTCGATCAGGGCGCAAATCTATCAGGCCTTCAGCGGCCTCAGGTTATCGCTTGAAACGCTGACCGGAGCCAAAGAAAACACCAAGATCGCGCAACCACCCGCAAGCGGCGCACTGGACGGGATCAGCCGGGCTGCATTGTCATCCGACCCTGTCACACGGCCACAAGGCACGTCCCAGATCATCGTTGTGAGATTGGCCCAATTTGCGCAACAGGGGACTATCTTGCTGCCGCCCGCTGGCCCCGTCAAACTGTCCACCGGCATCACAGATCACACAGTTGCGATTGGCGCTGGCAACGACAGTTTGAAATCCCTTGTCCAAAGCCTGAATGGCCTACCCGGCCTGAAGGCTTGGCTGTTGCAGACAAGGCAAGGTCTTGCACTGGTTGTCAAAAGCCTTCCGGGCACGGCGCATGCGCTGCAACCGGCGTCTGTCGAAACCCTTTTGCGCGTCCTGCAAGCGGCTTTGCCGCCCCAAGGCCAGCCGCTTGTGGTGTCGGTTGACGAAATTCCGGCCACGGATGGCGTGGCGGTGGAACCTCGCATCGTTCCGACACCGCAAAATCATGCATATCTGCACCCAAAAGAGACGATTGCCGCCCTGCAATTTCGGGTGGCATCCTTGATCCGTGAAGTGAACGCGATACACACCTTCCTTGCAAGCATCGCAAAACGTGGCGCGGGCAGCGGCACCGATATCAGCCCGCAAGACCGGATATTCGCGCAGGCTCTGCTGGACCGGCTGCGCAAGATCACAACCCGTCCGGTTTATGGCTTTGCGTCAAATCCCGTTTTGCCCGCCGACATCGGGCTTGAGATCGGCGAGGATGGTGTGCTGACGTTCAACGCGGGTTCGTTTGACAGGATGTCCGAGGAGAGGCCGGATCTGCTTGCGGCGATGATCGGCCCCAATGGCAACCCTGATGACATGGTCCCGCCACCTGATACCCAAGCAGCAGACCTGCTGAAACATGGTGTCTATACGCTGATTTACGACCCGACACAGACGCCTGTCATGGCGACGTTGGACGGGTTCCCCCTGCACTTATCCCACGATCCGGTCGGCCGGCCGGTTTTGACCCTTGGCGCATTGGATCAACACCTTGCCATCGTGCTGGACAAAGATGCGCCAGCAGCAACAGAGCTTGTTTACCGGCTGGGCCTGTTGGATCAGTTGGCCGCGATCGCCGCCACACCCCTGTCGCCCGACGCCCTGAACCTGCAATCTGGCACAGCGCATGACTTTGTCGTCGCATCGTCCGAACGGGACCACGCCTCCGTCGAAAACATGATCCTTGCGGTCTTGGCGCAGGGGGACGACCAATCGGACATGGCACAGTCGGCGCAGAGCGAAACATTTCCCCCGCAAGTGGCCGAGTTGTTATTCTACCTGCTTTGGATCGGTCTGTTTGTGCCCCGCGTCGATCGTGACCGGCGCAAAAAGCAGCATCCTGCCAGTCGGCCAACGCCGCAGGGCGCATCTGTTCCCATTTTTTGGCAACCGCCGCAGAGCCCCAACGATAGGTAGATCGCGCGCCGCTGGATCATGGCGCCGCTTGCCACGGCAGGCGGGTTGTTTTTTCAGACCCGGATGGACAGAGGCCGCCAAAAATAGCGCAAGTGGACCTGTCACGTTTTTGTGCCGCCCCAAGTGCTCTTTTAAGCCACCTTCCGTTCGAAAGCGACCGGGCTTTTCCAGCCCAGTGCTGAGTGCCGTCGACGCGGATTGTAGAAACCATTGATGTATTCGAAGATCG
>JAFWEI010000016.1:0-193196 GCA_017542965.1 Loktanella sp.
ACACGGCGCTTCCTGACACGCCTGCGGTTTCATTCACGCAGAACACCACCACAGTTGGCGCAATTGCCCATGGCGGTGCCAATGTGGATGCGACAGCCATGTCTGAAGCCAAGCTGGCGGCGGTGGCTGACGGCGCTGCGGGTGTGTTGGACATCACGGGCACGCTTGCGATTTCGACGGCAGGTCTGACCTCTGCGCAGATCAATGCGTTGTTGGAGCAGGCCAGCACGACGGATGCTGATGTGACGGTGATCGTTGACGCCGCGGGTATGGATGCTGCTGACATCACGGCGATTGCGACGGCTGCGAACCTTGCCAAGATTGACCAGATTACGAACCTGACGCTGACAGATGGCAACACGGCGGATGCGGCGACGATTGATCGTTTGTTGGCGAGCGATGCTGTTCGGACGATAACAACCATTGATCTGGCAGCAGCCAAAGTAGGGTTCGCCGACGGCAAGGTTTACACCTTGACGGTAGACCAAGTGGTTCTGACTTTCACGGATCCGGTAGATGATACGAGACCCGCAACCGTGGCTGAGATCGTTGCTGGTCTAAGCTCAGGCGCGAACAGCACCGCCTACGGCAATGCCAATTTCACGCTATCTGCTTCAGGTGACGTGATTACGATCACTTACAAAGAGCCCGGCACGGCCATTCCCACTCCCTTGAGTTTTGCGGTGGGCGCCGACGTGGTTGGCACCCCTGTCAGCAGCTTGGGCGCTGGTGCCAATGTCATTGCGACAGACATGTCAGCCGCCAAGCTCAACGCCATAGCGGTGGGCATCGATGCGGTGATCATGAACAAGATCACGGGCGTCATGTCACTCAATCAGGGTGTGCTTGAAGCGAACATTCCCGCGCTCTTCACCAAGTATCTGGGTGCGGGGGATGACCAGGCGCTTGTGAACGCGCAAGGCATGGCCGCTGGACAACTGATCGAGGTCTCGGAGGGCATTGCCGAGGTTCAGACGGACGGCATTACCAACCTGACGATCAACAAGGATGTGATTGCTTCGGACAGGCTGGTCGCCACGGGAACCGTGGGTGGTGACAACGGGGGTGCCGGTCCCGCCGTTCAGACTATCGCGATCGGCGCCGGTGTTTTGCAGCAGGGCGACGCGTATACATTGGTTCTTGACGGCGCACGGTTGTCGGTAACACTGAACGGAGCTACACCTTCTGTTGATGATCTTGTCGCTGCATTCGAAGCGCTGGACAACTTCGCAGGCGCAGGCGTCACATTGACGGCTAACGCCAATACGATGACGATCACATATTCGGCAAACGGAGCGAAAGCCCCGCCAGAGTTTCTGATCAACGCGGGCGACGACGGCCACATTGGCCGGTTGCTGTCCAAGGCTGTCGATGATGCGGTGACGGTCGACATCACCGGGATGGACAACCACCAGATCGAGGCGGTGCGCGATAGCGTGATCAAGGTCGGCACCATGCTGTCTGACAAGGCTACGATTTTCGAAGCCGTGAAGACCTATTGGACGATTGACGGTGGCCAGTTGACCGTTGACGCTCTGGGTGGTGGCACGATCAAGATATTCACTCAGGGTACGCCTGATGTGGATATCACAGACAAGTTCATCATCACGCCAGCCCTGCCCGCGAATAGCAGCATAACGCAGTTCATCACCTACACGGCAACGCTCAAGCCGGGCGAGAATCTTGGGCCCGTACAGCCCACCTTGGTGATCAAGTACCTGCGCGATATCAACGGTGATGGAGACTTCCTTGACCAAGGCGAAACGGTCACGCCGACTTACATCGGCAGCTACTCCATCATCCAGCTGCCCTTGGTGAAACCGCATGTTGCGGCGCTGATCGACAGCCTTGAGACGGATATCCTCACGGTCAACGTTCCGTTGACGGTGAAAGAGGCGGCCTCGCTGGATATCCATAATGCATCATTGGACTTCCCCAATGATGGCTTGCCAAAAATTGTGTATGACGTTCTGGATAGCATTGCTGCCATTCAGGCGGTGCTTGACGCTGGCGATCCGCTGCGTCTGCTCAGGGATGCCACTAAGATTGATTTGACAGGAGAAGAGCCCGAAGCGCTCGCGGACCGTCTGGACATTCCGGCTTCGTTGGCGGGCGACTTGTATGGCAAGTTCCCAGTTGCAAAGGCCGATTGGATCAACATTTCACCCGATCTAACGCAAACAGCTGACTTTGATTCAACGTTCACCTATGTCGAAGTCGGCACGACCGCCAAGGCACTGTCGACGTTGAACATTGCTGTTGATGATCTTGACATCCAAGGCTCCTATACCGGTGCCGGGAACATCACTAAGGCGACCATCGCGATCACATCGGGTGGCCGAGCAACGGACCTGTTGGCGTTTGATAATCAGGGTGGGATATTCACAACCACCTACACGGTCGGCACCAATTTGGTGGTGACTGTGGTTGACGGCCAAGAGGCCAACGCCACCGCGGCGGCATGGTCTGCGATGCTGAACAGCCTGACGTTCCGCTCGACCAGCGATCAGCCGAATGTGATTGCCGGTGTTCAGAACATTACCACGAACACCCAAACTTCGAACGCAAATGATCCTCGAACAATCGATTTTGCTGGGGTCGAAGTGGTTGTCGGCGGCGAGTACAAAGTGTCGCTTGCGGGCAATACGTTCTCCTACACAGCGAAGGCAGTTGATACATTGGCCACGATTGTGGACAAGCTCGCGTCGATCATCCACGCCTCGCCGAGTTACACTGCTCAAGTGTTGTCGGCAGACCAGCAAACCATTTTGCAAGTGGGCACGGGTGCAGGCAATCAGTTAATCAATGTGGTTGGCATTGCCGGCACCAGAACGCTTGAAATCACGGTCGAAGATGGGGCCGACGCTCGTTCTGCGGCCAAGGTTGTGAGTGTTGCGGTCGAACCGGTTAATGACCAGCCTACAATTAACTACACGATCAGCGGTACGCCTAGGGAAGATTATGGCTACAATCGGTTCTTCTCCAGCTTTACGCTGACCGAAAACGAATTGGAGAAGAACTTCAATGGTGGTGTGCTTCAGATCCAGATTTCTGGTGGGCGTAGCGGAGATTCATTCCGGAATAACTACAACAGCTCTACAAGTGGTGCTGTTTATGCAATCAGTAACGGAAACTGGACCCACATCGGCAACGCGACTCAATCTAACGGGACGTACACCGTTGTTTTCAATCAGAACGCCACACCAGCTGCGGTTCGCGACTTCGCGCAGAATAGATTGGACTATGCGACGAGTTATCAGCCACTTACAGATGGAGAGACCGAAACTCGCGAAATCAGCGTGTCCTTCGTCAATGGGCGTACCACTGACTATTCTGGTACGCCCTACACGATTGATACGAGCGTTGGCTCTTCGGCAACGATTAACGGCATCACGCAGCAAGCGCCGGTTCCAGTTGTCAAAGACTTCACTGTTCAAGGCACGAACGACGAACCGGTCTTAACGTCGGCTACTGACACAAATAATCCGACGAATTTCACTATCTATGACAACCGTAGCGAAAGCCTCGATCCGTCTTTGGATCGTTTTACAGGCTTTGTGTCGGATACCGGAATTCGTGCGGGCACCAATCCCGATGATCCAGGTGAGGTCCATCTCGTGCGCGGTACCGATATTGATATCAGTCACACGTCGCTCGGTATTTACGTGCATAATTTTAATTCGAGTGGCGGTACCTGGCAAGTTAGCCTGAACAACGGTGTTTCATGGGCCAATCTCGGCACTGGAGTTCACTACGCCAATAGCGCTTACATTAGGTTTGTTCAGAACCCAGATGCGATAGCTACGTCTATTAATGATGCTTGGCTCCGGTATGGTGCTTCTGATGGCATAGCTGTTGGTGGTTTTAGGGACTTGTATTTGAACTGGCAACCAACCGATGCGACACTCTTCCCCAATATGCAGGATATCAACAATCCCCGGTTCTTGGTGGATGCGGTTGAGATCATTAACGACGAAAACGTCCTAGCACCTGTGTTCAAATCGAATACATTCTCGACTAATAACGCACTGGACAGGATCATTGTGGGTCTTGGTTTGGACAACTTTGTTGCAAAGTTTGACAACCTTTCCACTCAAGGGGAGGCTGGGAACAGCTCAAATACGAACTTTGATGGCAAAGGTAATGTCATCACGGGTCTGAGTGTGTCCAGAGCCGCCGACATTGCAAATTCTCTTCGCGACGCCACTCTGGAAACAGGTCCAGTTGTTGCTCTGTTGTGGAACTCGAATGCGCCATTAAATGGCACTCCGTCGGGTCTTCCTGCGCGGATGGAACTGTGGGTGGATTACCGCTCAACCAGTTTGGTCGACGGGGAAACTGTTATCAATTATGACCCCAAGCTCGTGGCCATCTTCGGCGGCACCAACTTTGACAACCTCGGCGACATGGAATCCTTCGGCTGGCAGGATTTCGTGATCGTGAATGCTGGCTCGCTTCCACATACGGTGGCGGAGACCACGAAAGGAAACGCCGCTACTAACACCGAAGAAGTTCAGACCATCACCATTGCTGGCAACCCGAATGAAATCGTGATCAGCGGTGTCAATGGGGCCACGAACTTTACCAAGGTTCTGGTTCTTCAGGGTCTTACAGACGCACAGAAGGCGACCGTAATCCAAGGCGCACTGAACGCTGCAGATGCGTTCAACACAAAAGTGACGTCTGTGACTTATGATGCTGGCTCCGGTTCGTTCGTAGTAACATTTGATGATGATCTCGGCGATGTCCTAGCGCTCTCAGTCGTCACCGCTAACCCAACTGGCGGCAACACGCTTGGCAATGCGGACGCCACAACTGACCAGATCCTGTTTGGTCACCAAGGAAACGACATCCTTAACGGTGGCAAGGGTTCTGACATTCTGGTGGGTGGCAGCGGCGACGATGTCATCACCTCTGGCGCAGGTCGCGATGTGGTTTACGGCGGTGCTGGCAACGACATCATCACCCTTGGGTCGGGTGGGGATTTCGCCGATGGTGGTGCGGGTAACGACACGATCACATCGGGTCTTGGCAATGATCTGATCATTGGCAACCTTGGCGATGACATCATCAACCTGTCGCCTGCCCGCGCGGAGGGTACAGCCGCCACTGCAACGATCAACGTAGCCGGTGCATTGGTTGGTGATGATCGGACAATCACGCTCGGTACCTTCACAGTTCTGGCGGGGGCAACATATTCGGTGAGCATTGGCAACGCGGCCAAGGCTGCAAGCATGGCGATTGCCGGGCTCACAACCAACGCTGTAAATTCGATTGAAAACTTCAATCTGCAGCTCAATGGACAGCTGCTGACGGCCAATCTCAATGACGTCACCGATCTGGCATCGCTGACTACTGCGATCAACAATATTGCGGGCATCAGTGCGACATCCAATGGGTTTACTCTGACCATCACAGCAGACGATACATCGGCCCCGTTGTCACTCGTCACCGGTAAGTCCGTGTTTACCAACTTGAACGATGTTGCCGCCGTCGGCACCGGTGGTGCAACCATCATTCCACCAAAAGCGGCAATGACGGATTTCACCACCTTCTCCTACACGGCAACGGAGGCCGATGCGACCGCCGGGGTAAATGCAGTTGCAACCGGACTTGCAGCGGCAATCAATGCGAACTCTGCATACACAGCCAATGCCACTACTCCTGGTACTGTGACGGTCACAGAAGGCGCTGGCCTTATGGCCATTCGGTTTGATGCGCCACTTTCTGGATCCGACACGGTGGTGTTTGGTATCGATGCCAACCAAAACGGCTTTGACGTCATTTCCGGCTTTGAGACCGGCCCGTTGGAATGGGGCGGCGATCGCATCATGTTCGTGGATTTCAGTACAAGTCCGAATGACAGCACGCTCATCAAAGGCGCATTTACGAATACTGACTTGCGGGGCAACGGGCTGTTCGCCGAGAAACTAGGTGAAGGTGGAACGATTGGGGCCAACACCGGATTTGTTCTTTTTACCGGTGATTTGGGAGATTTCACCACAGGTGGCTTTGGCCCTGAGACTGCCCTTGATCTCGTGGAAATAGCCGCTGAAGCCTTGATTGGAGAAGGTGCAAATGATGTCTTGTACCTTCTGGGTTCCGACGGGACTGATGCAGTTCTGACGAGAGTGATCTATTCCAATATCGACGATGCAACAGTTGAACTGTTGGCTCGATTTGAAGGAATGAATGTTGCCGGAGTTTCTAGCTTCTCGAATGAGAATTTAGTGAATTTCGGATTGATCATGTAGTTTGCTCGCACACGATCGTTATGCGCAAACCATTGCATTAAAAAACGATAGAAGCGGCGGCGCCCGCTGCTTCTATCGCCCTCCTCAAAAAAATGCGCCACAGAGTGGCGGGCCAAGAGAGACAGGAAACACAGCCATGAGCTATCGCTATTTCGAAGTAGGATATAAGGTCATCAAGCTTGGTAAGCATACGGTATCTTGCGCGATGGGTACATTGGGCGGATTGATGCAGCGCCCGTTTATGTCGCGTTCGCTGAACGGTAGTGTTTCGGCTGTGTCTGTCTTTGCTGTGCTTGCGTCCTCTGCCTCAGTGAATGCAGAAGGGTCTGCTCCGCGGCCGGTTGATCTTGATGCGTTCTTTGCGACGCAAACGACCACAAACGGTCAAGGCTCATTTGGCTATATGGTCGGTGAGGACGTTGATTTCGCAAATCGTTTGGCACCATCATTAATTACAGGTAATTTCACCGACTTTTTTACCAAGGGTGGTGATGGCAGCGGCGGTGGCGCGGGCTTGGGCGGTGTGTTCTTCATAAATGACGGCCAAGTCACCATGTCGAACGTGCAGTTTACGGGCAACGTCGTCAAAGGCGGGTCTGGTGGCGGTGTACCGGATGTCAGTGTTAAGGCCGCTACGATCCAATTGGTTGAGCGTGAGGCAGATATTCCTGCTGCGACAAGTTTTAATCTAAGGCCCACCTTTGTGGAAGAAGGCGGCAATTATAAGTTTCTGACTGTTTCACTCTCGCAAGCCAATTCCTTGCTGCGTGTAGGGCAAATTGTTTCGGTTGAAGGCACAACCGGTTCTGCAAAGATCGACTCAATTTCAAGTGATGGGCTGACTGTTACGCTTAGCTCGAATCTGACCGTAGCTGGCAGTGCGATCCAGACCGTAACGCCGAATTCTAATCTCAATTTGACCAATGAAAGCGGAAAGGCAAAACTGACTGGCGCGGCACTCACCAATCTAGGTTCAAGTGCATCCTTTGCCGTAGGTTCTGCCGTTATTGGTGCTGGGATTCAAGCTGGTTCCGTAATTGAGGCTATATCGCGGGACGAAAGCAATATTATCACCAGCATTACCCTAGATAAGGCTCTAGATACTGAATACATCGCAAGCTCGAACGCGATTGATTTCGTTAACATACCGCAGTTGCAGGCGTCGCAATTCACTGTTGATGCCACTGATCCGACCAAAATCTCATTGTCAGCCGCTGCACTTGGCATCAGTCAGGGGATGGTGCTTTCTGGCGACGGAATTCCCACGGGAACCATTGTTCAAAGTATTCAGCAGGATTTTGTAACTGGCATTGACGTGATCACGCTGAGTAATCCTTTGCCGGCGAATGTGATCCAGTTTTCAGGTTTGAGTAAGATTGGCGCAGCGGGCGATACAGTCATTCGCCTGCCATCTCCGGATCCGCGGATCAATGTGGGGGGCGTCATCACAGGCTCCGGCATTAGTGTGGGCACCACCGTGACGGCCTACAATCCATCGACAGGTGAGATCACACTGAGCAAAGCATTGATTGGAACTCCGGATACGATAACGGCGTCTTCAATTCTTGGCCGGACAGGTCCCATCCTTGAGCTTGCATCCGTTGTGGGTCTGCAAACGGGCATGGCCATTTCAGGCGATGGTATCCCGGCCGGTACGACGATTACATCAATCGATCCGGTCACTAAGCAAATCACGCTCTCCAATGCTACAACGAGCGACGTGGTTGGCTTTGTTGCGACCTCGCCTCTGTCTACGGGTGGTTCGCTAAACAGCGTGGCTATTCCGGCTGGTGCAATTCAAGGGGACGATGGCGGCGATGGGAAGAACGGAAACTCAGTTCTGCCTGCGCTGACCGATGGTGAGGGCCGCGCAGGTTTCAGCGGTGATGGAGCAAATCAGAACGATAATCAGGAAAGCGTGAACGCTCCTGGCGGTCGCGGTGGCGACGGGGGCGATGGTAGCTCTGGTTTGCCGTTCAACTACGGCCTGCTCAAGGACACCAAGAAGTCCGCAGCCGAATTCGCCGAGAAAGTAAGTGAAGCGGCAGCGGCCCTTGGAAATGCACCTTTTCCAAGTTTTTCTACGGCGGCGGCTTTGATTACGGCTTCTGTGGCTAAGGGTATCACGCTTGCGGCCAACATTGCAGAAACTGTCGATTGGGCGACTGGTCTGGCTGATGGCACTGTGGCACGTGGTGGCGATGGTGGCGACGGCGGCTTCGGCGGTGATGGCGCTGACTTCTTTGGTGGCGGCGCTGGCGGTTCTGGTGGCAACGGTGGTGCAGGTGGGTTGAGCTTTACTGAAGGCGGTTCCGGTGGCGCCGGGGGCGATGGTGGCTCAGGTGGCTTTGGCGCTGGTGGTGGATCTGGCGGTGCAGGCGGCGATGGAGGGCCGACGGGATTTGCACAGGCGGGTGATCCGGGCGCTGGTGGGGATTCCTTCTTCGGAGGTGGTGTAGGCTCCGACGGTAAAAACCGCTTTGGCGGCGGCGGTTCTGGCTATGGCGGTGCCATTTTTGTGCGCGGTGATGGCAACACCGGCGCGGAATTGACGATTTCGGGCAATGCGCTCTTCCGCGACAACTATGCCCTGGGCGGCTCCAGCACGAACAGGGGCGAAGCCGGTCAGAGTGCCGGGACGGATCTGTTCATGATGAAAGGATCAGATGTTATTCTGACGCCTGGTGCTGGAAATACCATTCGTTTTGAGGGCTCGATCGCTGACGACAGCCTTGCCAGCATCGAGGGTGCACAATGGACCTCCGGTGAAGGTGCGGATTTGCAAATTGCTGGCGGTGGTTTGGTCCAACTTGCTGGAGAAAACACATATACCGGCAGCACGATCATTTCTGGCGCCACACTGGAGGCAGAGCTTGGTGTCGGCATACATGATGATAGCAGTATCGTATTTGCCGGAAGCGGTCAGATTACGGGAAGTGGCGGTATTGCACCGCATGCGGGGGCTGGTGTCCTCCTTCTTTCGGAAGATGTAGTGAAGCGCGTTGGAGCCATTGTGCCTGGCCAGATATCCTGGAAGGGCGCGGGCGGCTTTGCTGCTGGCACCGAGGACGGGATTGTTCTCAACTTTGGTCGGACGTCAAACAATCCGGGTTCTGGTCAGAAGCTGGTTTGGGGCAGTAGCTATCTAGCCACTAATGCCACGCTTGTGTTTGGCTCTGAATATGGTCTGGGTGATGTAACCTGGATGAACGATATCAACCTCAATACCCAGACTGGGAACATCGTCGTCTTCGACAGCAAACAAGTTGATGTTGACGGGGATCTTGTGGACGATGCGGCCATAATGCGCGGGACCTTGAGTAACGGCAACCTGCGTGTGGGGGATATCGGATACAGCGGTAGATTGTTCCTGCTCGCACAAAACAGCCTTACGACCATCACAGTGGAAGACGGAATTGTTTCGACTGGTCGCGGCGAAGGGCCTTCGCTCGAGACAGGACGATTGTTTGCGGATGGCGCTGGCGATCCCGGCGGCACCATTAATGTCAAGGCCGGTGGTGCCGTCTACCTCTATTCAAATGAAAAGATCAGTGAACTGAGCGTTGAGACCGGAGGAGCATTTGCCACTGTCGAACAGGCATCATTGAGCGGTTCCGCTGATCTCATAAACCGTGGCTACATGCTTATTTCCGGCGGCAGCGACATCAATTCCATCGACAATAAGAGCGCAGGTCGTCTTGACACGCTTGGTTCGAAGATCGCAGCAACCACTGTTGTGAACGATGGCGATTGGAATATCGTCGGTAATCACGAGCTTGAGACAACGGCGCTTACAGGGGAAGGTGAGTTTTGCCTCGAAGCGATCGGGGCCGAGGGAACCCCGTGCAGCGGAGATGGTGCACAAACGGCATTGACGCTGAACCAGACGGGTGTGAGCACCTTTAATGGGCTGTTTGCAGGACTTGGCGCGCTCACGAAGACGGGCGCGGGCACGCTGACACTGACGAATGCGCAGACCTTCCTCGGAGGGTTGACGGTGGATGGTGGTGCGATCGCCACAGGAACAAATGCAACACCCGCCCCCGGTACAGTTGGCACCTTCGCCGATACTTTGGCTGTCTCTGTTAACGTAAACGGCCAACTCGACTTAAACAATGTCGACACATTCGGCACCTTGAGCAACTTTGGCACAGTCAACATCAATGCGAACCAAACAGTGGCCTCTGTTGACAACAAAGCAGAAGCCACCGTCGACGACGGTGATGGTCAAATCAACCTTCGCGCAAATATCACGGCCACGGGCGAATTCAAGAACGACGGTGTTGTGAACGTCGTCGATGAAGACCGTGTGCTGGATGTTGCAACCCTAACGGGCGGCGGCGCGTTCAACGGCAACGCGAATACACTTACAATTGATCAATCAGGTACATCGACTTACGCGGGCTCGATTACTGGTGTTGATGATTTTGTGAAAACAGGCGCGGGCACACTCACCCTCACCGGAGCGAATGCCTATGCCGGCTTTGGCCGCGTTCAAGCGGGCACCCTCGTGGTCGGTACGCCTGAGGCAATGGATGCAGGCAACGACTATCTCGTTTCCGATAATGCAAAACTCCGTATCAACTCGAGCACGGGGCTTGTGATTGGTGACATTGTGACCGTGAACAATCGCGGCATCCTTGATGTCGACACCGCTCTGAAAGTTTCGAGCCTCGCGAACTCTGGTCTGTCCGAGATTGATGCGGCGCTTCAGGTTGTGGGTGTGCTGAGCAACACGGGCACCGGCCGCGTCGATGTCGCTGCGGATGTGACGGCACGGAATGTGGACAACGACGGCCGATTGAATGTGCTGTCTTCGCAAACATTGAACGTGACGGGTACGACGTCGGGGGCAGCAGGTCTGACCGGGTACGGCGAGGTCTGCCTTGAAGCTGTCGGCGCCGATATCGACGTCTGCAACGGACTGGCATCCGGACTTGATGCCGATGCCGTTGCAACCACGCTGACGCTGAACCAGGCCGGTAGTAGTACGTTTGACGGTGTCTTCGGTGGCCTTGGCGCGCTGGTGAAGACGGGCTCGGGCACGCTGACGCTGACCGATGCACAGACCTTCCTTGGCGGCTTGACGGTCAATGGTGGTGTTATTGCGACAGGTACGAGGGGCGCGGGCGAGACAGCCACGTTTGGTACTTTCGCTGACACGCTCGCTGTCACGGTCAACACAGATGGCCGCCTTGACGTGAACAATGTCGATACCTTTGGGTCGCTGACCAACTTTGGCCTTGTCAATGTCAACGCCAATCAGACAGTTGCCAATGCTGCGACAAGGGGTGGTACGCTCAATCTGAATGCCAACATCAGGACGACAGGCGCTTTCTCAGTTGATGATGAGGGGACAAGCGCAGGCATTGTGAATGTCAACGGCGATTATACCATAACTGCAGACGGTGGCTTGACCGGCAATGGTGACATCATTGTCGACGATGAACACAACCTGACGCTGTCACAGAAAGCAGGAACAATATCGACGTTCCGTGGGACCATCGCTTCGACGGTTGCTCCGAACACAAGTCGCTTCACGCTTGATGGTGGAGGTCGGCTGATCCTGGCTGGTTCGACAAATCAGGTCTCGGTTGGAGAACTTTATATTGTCGATGGTAGGATCAGCCTCGATGGTTCGGAACTGCTTGATGATAATATCGCTGTCAACGTTGCTGGCGCTGGCGCTCTCGAAATTATGAATGCATCCGATGAGACAACAGTCCGTTCGGAGAGCATCAAGTCGCTCGCCGGTTCGGGTGAAATATATCTTGGTCGTAACACGCTCAACGTTGTCAACGGCGGTAGCTTTGAGGGCGAATTCTTCGGAACCGGTAGTGTGAATGTTGAGAATGGCAGCTTCACAATCAGCAACTCCCTGACGTCCAGTCAGGGTAGCCTGATGGTGTCTAACGCAGATGGTACGACAGTCTCCAAAGGGACGACTGTTTCAGTGAGCTCAGTTGGCGTTATGACGGGTGCGCAGTTGAACGTGGCAGGTGCCGGTACAGGTGTGACTGAATTCACCAAAGTGACCGCTAACGATATGGTGGTTCAAACTGGTGCGAAGCTACACATGGGCACTGGTAGCTATACTGTGAATGCCGAAAGCTTCAGCGTGATTGAAGCGGATAGTATTTTGATCAACGGTGAATTCGCTGGCAACGGCACCATGATTGCGCCTGTCATCAATATAACTGCAGCCGTTGACGCGCCTCGTGCGAACATCAAGCCGGGAGACTCTCCTGGTATAATGATGTTCATGGGAGATCGGACTGTTTTTGGAAGTAACTCGACACTTGAGATTGAGGTTGCGGATCGTACGCTGGATGCCGGAATTGGATTTGACCAGGTGCGTTTCAAAACCGACGGGGTGGTCGTGCTTGAAGGCGATGTAGTGCTGAACGTCGTTGATATCGATATTCTAGATCCCGACACTAATCTCGTTACGAACCCGTTCAACACGTCCAACTACAGCCTTGGTGAAACGATCAAGTTCGCTGTGTTCGATCCGCTTTCGATTACGGGTAAGTTTGGCAGTGTTGTGCATACGACGCTCGAAAGTAACATGAACGATCTGGTCGTGAACCTCGCGACTGGCAACTTTGTCGGGATAGGCACGCGGGATCTTAATGATGCCGCGACCAATTTAAACCAACAGGCAATGCTGGATGGTTTGCGCGTGTCCAGTGCCGGTGGCGTTGATCAGTTCTATGGTGGACGCTTCGTCGAAAACCTGACTTCAGCTTGGGCAAATGGTGAAGATCTTGACGCAGTATTCGAGCGTGCCTCACCAGAAGTCTATGCGGGTCTTGGTGGTTCTGCTCAGGCTGCGGCACTGAACGGTGGTCCTAAGTGGATCGACGGGTTTGTGGGAGAGCGCGGTACTCAGGGTTCATTTGTTGATATCTCGAACACTAGCTTAGCGGCTGATGATCATAGCCGCACTCAAATGGCGTTTGGTGTGAAGAGTGCAAATGCAACTGCTGGCTTCAACCAAACGGTTGGTGACGATCTTGCGGTGATGGTTAGCCTTGGTAGTGCGAGTACGGATCTTGATGGCGACTACATGGATGGAACCGGAAAAGGCCTAACCGCTGGGGTTGCGCTGTTTGGTAAAGTCCCCAACTCGAGTGGTTTGTCCTGGACCGTTGGACTGCGTCATTCAGCGCTTACGCTGGATGGAACGCGGGCCACTAACAATGGTTTGGTTTCGTTTGAGGATGTAGATGCATCGGCAACCCAGTTTAGTATTGGACTCGAGTACCAGGGTGGATGGGATAATACGGAGCTTGGGCTGCGTGGGAGCCTTGCGTTCGGTTCTTCGTCATCGGATGGTTTTTTGGAAAAGGCGGGGGCTTTGAATCCGCTAGATGCAATGGCTGTTAACCCAGTAGATGACGACTACTCACAACTCGATTTTGGGGTCCGACTAGGCACGCAGGTCAGCACCATGACGCGGATGTTTGGTGAGGTTGATGTGTCAGTTCCGCTTGGCAATTCTGCAAATGGAATTGCTGCATCTTATGATGCTGGTCAGGGTGCATTTGCTGTGAACTCGCGTGGACTTGATGCGACAAGTTTTGCAGCAAGTGTGGGTGTTGATCAGAAAATCTCTGAAACTGGTACTTTGAGCGTTAGTTTGGGTGCAACTAACAGCTGGACCAATGAGGCAGATTTGAAAGCTAGCCTGTCCGCACGATTCCAGTTCTGATTAGCATTAATCATGTTCGAGATTAGTAATCTGATCAGCCGATGTGGTCCCCGGGTTATTCCTGGGGCCGCATTTGTTTTGGCTTTAACGCTAGAAACGTCTTGGATGCAGGCCGCTTATGGACAAACCACACAACCGGATGCACCGTCAGCTACGGGTTCAACAGATGTAGTTAATCAAATAACCCAGTTTGCAGTCCAAATTGGGGCACTCAGCTGCGCTGCCAAGATACAGCAAGTTACATCCTTTTTGGGTGTGACTTCTGAGACGAAGGCCTCACTGCGGCGTCCTCAAAATCCACCTGATAAAAACAGCCTTTCAATTGCAATGACTATTGCAACTGATGGAACCACGGGCATTGCGCTTGCGGAATTTTTTCCAACAGACAGTGGGTGCAAAGCTTCCTACAGCTTGACCGTGAATCTCCCCCAATCCTGTGATGCTCTCAGGACCTCGGGATTTGCATTATTGACAGATGAAAACAAACTTTTCGACAACATTAATTTGTTAGCGGGACCCAACACCCTTCGCGTACTCCTTATCGGTTCAAATGAGGAATGCACTGTAATAAAAACTGAAACCTTAGACTGAAATCAGGAGATCTAAAATGAAACTAAAAAATCTGCTGCAAACGACCGCTATATTCTCTTTGTTGATCGCAGGAAATGCCGCTTTTGGCCAAACTTCAAACGGTAATCTTTTCATAATTGCGAATGATGATGGCGAAAACTCTAACGAAAATATTATATTCCAAATTGGTGGAATAAATGGTCCAGATGTGTCGCGGCAAACTCAAATGACTATTACAACAGATGGAACAACTATTAACGACTCGCTTTCTGTTTTGGGGTCAACCGCCACAACAACCTTGACGGTATCTGGATCCACTGCCCTGAACTCGACCCTGAATGTTGGGGGTAATGCAGATTTTCAGGCAGGTGTTGATATACTTGCGGGAGGTTTGAATGTCACTGGTGTCACAGATCTGAATAGTGGATTGAACGTTGACGGGCTGACGACACTTGATTCCACTACGATTGATGGGACGACATCGATTACAGGTACGACTTCCATTAACACAACTGGCACAAACGCGACAACGATCGGTAACTCGAATGCGGACACCGACGTAATCATGGTTGGTGGTTCGTCCAGAGTTGTTTTGGACAACGGTACAACTTCTATCAACACATCGGTTGGCGCTGCTAACACTTCCATCGGTGTTGCCGGAAATACTACATCAATCTTGAGTACGAGCATCATTCTCGGAAATCACACGACTGCCAGCGCTGTATCTGTGGGTACAGGGACTTCAGCAAACACCATTACCATGGGTAATGGGGTAATCGGAACAGTTATCAATGCCAGCGCAGCTAATACGACGATGGTAATGCAGGATGACTCGATCACAAACACGGTGTCGGGTCGCAGTGGGGGAGTGTCTGGGAGCACTGTCATCGCGAATAATGGATCTGATCGTTGGGTTGCTGATGCGAATGGTAAGTTGACGAAGGTTACTTCCGATGACGAAACGTCCGGGACTACCGCGGCCATGGTTGTAACTAACAGCGCCGGCAATACTCATGGACTTGTTGTGCAGGAGGCCAAAACAACGATTTCTGGTGGGACTAATTCCTCCAGCATGACGTTGTCAGATAATGGCGCTACCTTCTCTGATTCAGCAACCGGACAGCCAATACAAGTGCATGGTGTTGCCGATGGTACTGCTGATTTTGATGCGGTAAACGTACGTCAATTGTACAGTGGTCTTGCAGCTGTGCTTGCGGCCTCACCAGAAATCAACCTCGCACCTGGGAAGACAGGTATGGGGATCGGTGTTGGTGGGTATGGTGGCTTTGAGGCCATCGGTGTCGGATTTGGTCATATGTATGACAACGGGGCTATTGTACGAGCGTCTGTTTCAAAGGCGGCGCACAGTGAGGTGGCCTACAGCGCAGGCGTTTCTTGGAACTGGTAAAGTTTGATTTAGTGAGGCGGCATGCTCGGTGCCGCCTCCATAATTTTTTGAGTAAGATCGGAGCGGCCCAGATGACGTTTAGGGGACTACTATTTAATGTCGGCCTTTTATCTGCATTGTGCTGGGCAATACCTGGCACCGCTCAGGCTTTGCGTAATGGGGATGTTTCAGGTGATTGGCAGTTCAATTGTGTGGCTATTTCTGAAGGTCAGACAAGCTGCGCTTTGACCCAAACCATTCTGCTTGAACCTGGATCGCCTCCGCTAGCACGCATTACTTTTCAGCGTGACATTGAACCCGAGCAAGTTGTCGTGTCACTTTTTGTGCCCGTAGGATCTGAACTTTCTTCCAGTCCAATGCTGGCTGCTGGCGACAAAGGCGTTGCTGCTTCATATATAGTTTGCATGTCTGACGGATGTCTTGCTCAGACCTTGGTTTCAATGGATAGCATTGCCCCATTCCTAGTCAGCGATCAACTAGCGGTGATTTACAAACGCTATGGAGTGGAGGGCATGGTTCGCATCCCAGCATCAAGCAGTGGACTTATGGACGCATTCGTGAGCCTCGGCCTGTTACAAGCCGAATAAAATCATCTCTTGACGGGCAATCAGCACATGACACAGCAGATCCAAAACCTTGTTCTTGACGGAGCGACTTACGCACTGGCCTCGCTACCGCAAAGTGCCATTGATACGCTTGGGGCGTTGCGCTTCGTTGAGGCGCGGCTAGGGCGGCTTCACGACGAAATGGCGGTAAACCGAACAGCGCATGTAGCCTATGCGCGTGCGTTGAAGGCGGAACTGGATCAGATGGCCAGCCCGCTGTTATTCGTCACACCATCACAATGAAAAATCGGTTTCGCTTAGACGGTGCTGAGTATGATGTTATGGCACTTTCGCTAGAGGGTAAGGCGCTGCTGGAAAGACTGACCTTCTCCCATTCGCAGCTTCAGGCTTTGTCGAACCAAATGGCGCTGTTGACCAAAGCCAAGAATGCCTACATCGCTGATCTAAAGTCAGAAATTGTTCAAGGCCGAACCGGCATTGATCTGGGTGCGCTGTTTAGCGACGATTGAGGATAAGGAAGAGTAAATGCCAAAGATCACCATCGATGAAATTGAATATCACACTGAGGACTTGACGGAAAACGGCAGGGCGCAGTTGTCCAGCTTGCAGTTTCTGGAAGGCCAGATGCAGAATATAAGACAAGAAATTGCGGTGTATAAAACTGCGCAAGCGGCTTATGCGCAGGCGCTGAAAGCGGAGATCGCGAAGGCAGGACTTCAGCCTTTGCAGGCAGAAACCGCTTCTGAGTAGAAGGCTCTTTTCGAATAGAGAGTGAACCTCGGCTATTGTTGCAATTGCTACAGCTGTGTTCATCGAAGAACAAATCTATCATGGTAAAAGCGTCAGGACAAACTATGCGTGCAAAACATTATATGATCGCCGCGTCGCTGTTAGTCTTGGCAAGCTGCGGTGCACCAACCGAAATGGATGACATGCGAATTGCAATGGACGAGCGCCTTGAATTGGGTTCGTCTGGCGAAACGCATGTGCAGGCGGGTGCCATATCACTCAGTGAAGGTCTTGTACCTGCGCTCAGGGTGGCTGTATCCACAAATAAAGGCTATCTTGGCGCACTGGCGCTGGAGGCCGAGGCGATGGGGCAAGTGGGCGTGGTGTCCAGCGTGCGCCGTCCGCAATTGACAGGCAATGCCAATATAGGTGGTATCCGCGACACGGGCTCAAGCGCAGATACGACAACCGGTGTTGCCGGCGGCGTGAATGTGTCGCAACTGGTCTATGATGGGGGGGCCTCGGTGTCAGCAATGAACCGCTCCACCGCACTGGCGCTGTCAGCACAAGCTGGCCGTGTGGGGCAGGGCAATGATATCGCACTGAGTGCGGCGCGCGCCTGGATCGATCTGTGGCAGTATTCCGAGCGGTTGCGGCTGATGCGGGCGCGTACAGCGGAAATGGATACACGTATTGTTCAGATCGAGCGCATGGCCAGTAATGGCATGCTTGACAGAGCCTCTCTTGAAAACGCGCAGCGCCAGATTGTGGATATCAAACTGGAAGAGTCGCGGCTGATCGCCGGGCAGGCTGAGGCGCAGGTCCTGTTTCAACGGTTTTTCAACGCAAGTCCATCAAATGTGCCCAAGCCGTCGGAACTCGTCAGTGCGACGCAAGCGCGGACTCTGGCGCAGGACTGGCAGACGGCACCGGGTCTGCAGCGGCAGGCGGCAGAACTTCTTGCCGCTCAAGCCGCTGTTGGCGAGGCACAATCGGCATTCCGGCCACGCGCACGGTTGCAAGCCGGCGCGCGTTCGCCATTGGACAGCGCAGATTCTACTGATCTGACGCTTGGGCTGTCGCTTGAATATAGTTTCAGTGACGGTGGCCGCCGTCAGGCGCAGCTGGAAACAGCTCAGGCGCGTGTTACGGCAACGGATGCACAGCTCATCGATGCCCAGCGCAGCTTGGAGGCCGAGCTGCAAGCAGGACTGACCCGGCTGGCATCAATAGAACGCGCGATGCCTCTGTTGGCAGACAAGCTGCGCTTGAGCCGATTGGAGGCAGAAACGTCTAATTTTCAAATGCAGACGGGGCAGTCCAATCTTCGCCAATTGGTTGAATCAGAGATTGAGATCTACCGGGCACAGGATCAACAAATTGCCATGCAGGCCGAGCGGCAAGTTCTGTTGCTGACGATTGCAGCGCGTACTGGCGCTTTGAGCCGGCTGGTTGGATTACAAGATTAAGGCGCTCGGCTTAGGTCGCGCTCCAAGTAAAGGATGCCCAAAGGGTTATGACAATAAAATCACTCGAGGATAATACAACCTCGCAAGAACAAGACACAGGGCACAAGCTGAGCAGTCAAACAGAGGATGCGGCTCTTGATGTGCAGGACTCTGACGCTGCGGTTCAACTGGTTGAGCTAGCACCCGCTTTCAGGGATGCTGATACGTCGGCAGACTGGGAAGATGATGGCCTTACAGACGTGCCTGCATCGGATGATGACGATGCTGTCGGGCACGGTTTGATCTTGAGTGTGCAGCACATATTGGCCTTGTCGGGCATGGCGTTTTCGTCAGGTGCGGTGCGTGATTTGCCTGAACTGACCAGTGAGGCTTTTGATCCCAAATCGGCCGTTTCTGCGCTGCGCCACGTTGGTTTTGAGGCGACATATGGCGAGATGCAGACCAAGAAGCTGCGGGCCACGCATTGCCCTGCCATCGGCTTTCTTAAAAGCGGCGAAGCCGTCGTTGTTCACGCTTTTGGTGAGGATGGCAGGGTGCATCTGCGCCGCTTCAGCGGGGAAGACACATTTGTCGAAGAGCTTTTGCCGCCGCAAGAGCTCGATGCCAATCTACAGCCCTATTTTATTCTGGCGCGCCGGGTACATGCGGCGGCCAAGGTTAAAGGCAAGAACGACTGGTTCTGGGGCTCACTGCTTGAGGGTAAATGGCTATATGGCCAAGTCCTCATTGCCGCAGCGATTACGAACTTTCTGGGCCTGTCCACCTCGCTCTTCATCATGGTGGTCTATGACCGTGTCGTGCCAAACGAGGCGATCGAGTCTTTGATTGCGCTGACGATCGGCGTGCTGATTGCACTGGCCTTTGACTTCATCATCAAGACGCTGCGTGCGCAATTCGTTGACAAGGCGGGTAAGCGGGCCGACGCTCGGATGTCGCGGCTGATCTTTGACAAGATCCTGAATATGCGTCTGGACAACCGGCGTCAAAAATCCGGTGCCATGGCAAGCATCGTGCGCGAGTTTGACACGCTGCGGGAATTTTTCACCTCTGCAACGCTCGTGGCTGTCGTGGATCTGCCGTTCATCATACTCTTCATCTGGGTGATCTCACTGATTGCCGGGCCTCTGGCGCTCGTGCCGCTGATCGCGGTGCCGCTGGTAATCCTGTCCGGCCTTGTCATCCAGCCGTTTTTGGCACGCATCGCCGAAAGCTCTATGGAAACCAACATGTCTAAGCAAAGCGTCTTGGTGGAAACCCTCAACGGGTTGGAGACTGTGCAGGCTACAGGCTCTGGGCGGCTGATGCGTCGCCGCTTCGAGGAGGCCTCGGATGCGCAATCTGAACTCGGCCTAAAGAACCGGATGCTGTCGAACTTTGCCATCAATTCGGCGGCCTCTGTCCAGCAATTGGCGCAGATTGCTACCATCTTTTACGGTGTTTTCCTAATCCAGGACGGCACAATAACCATGGGTGCGATGATCGCTGCCGTGATACTCGGAGGCCGCACGCTTGCGCCGCTTTCGCAGCTTGCCTCGGCCATGTCGCGCGCGAATGGCGCGCGTCAGGCTTATCGCTCGCTTTCGGCGGTGATGAATGATGATGCGGAACAACAGGACCTGACCCGGTCACGGTTGAGCCGTCCGCATCTTTCAGGGTCAATTGAGTTTAAAAACGTCAGCTACACCTTTCCTGGTGCGAGCAGTCCGATCATTCGGAACTTGTCGCTCAAGATACCTGCCGGACAGAAAGTTGCGATCGTAGGACGGATGGGCTCGGGCAAGTCGACGATGTCACGACTGATCTCGGGGTTGATTGAACCCAGTGAAGGTTCAGTACTGATCGATGGCGTGGATCTTCGCCAGATCGACAAATCTGATGTGCGCCGCAATGTGGGTGTGATGTTGCAGGAGACCTGGCTGTTTTCAGGAACAGTCAAGGAAAACCTGCAGATGGGCTTTTATGAATACGACGATGCGCATCTTTTGAATATCGCGAAGATATCTGGCGTGGATGATTTCGTGGCGAGCCATCCGCAAGGCTATGACATGGAATTGCGTGAACGCGGTGAGGGTCTGTCTGGCGGACAGCGCCAGTCGATCAACCTCGCGCGAGCTTTGCTGCATGATCCAAATCTGCTGGTCTTGGACGAGCCAACGAGTTCGATGGATACGGCTACGGAAAAGTCCGTGATCGGGCGCTTGAAGGCTTGGGCCGGTGCGCGAACGCTTGTGATGGTCACACATCGCAACACGCTGCTTGATCTGGCGGACAGGGTTCTGGTGATGGATCAGGGAGGGGTTGTTACCGATACGACGCCTGAGAAACTCAAAGCGCAAGCGCGGTAGGTAGCACAGTATGTCTGAGATAGATTTCAAAACGCTTTCGCGCGAGATGGCAGGCCGTGAAGGTCTGGGTGGTTCCGCCATTATGTTCACGATCATCGCGCTTGTTGGGCTGGCTTTGGTTTGGGCCAATTGGGCTGAGCTGGACAACGTCACACGCGGGGAAGGGCGGATCGTGTCCTCGGTGCAAAACCAAATGGTGCAAGCCTCCGAGGGCGGCGTGATCCTGCGTCGCTATGTGTCCGAGAACACAGTTGTGTCCGAGGGTGAGGTGCTGTTCGAAATTGATCCGGTGGATGCAAGTAGCGAGTTGAATAGGCTGGCACAGCGACTTGCAGGTCTGGATATCAAAGAGCTTCGATTGCGTGCAGAGATTAATGGTGCAGAGTTCTCTGTGCCCGCGGAGCTTAATGCGCGCTCGCCTATGGTGGCGCTAACTGAGCAAAGCCTATTTGCCGCCCGCCGTGCTGAGCTTGCCGGACAGTTGGCGGTTCTGGAGCAGCGCTTGCAGCAACGTCAGCAGGATTTGCGTGCCGCTGAAAACAGCTTGGGCACGGCCGAGCGCACTGCTGGTTTTTTAGAGGAAGAAATCGCAGTGGTTGCACCCTTGGTGCGCGACAATATTTCGCCGGCAACCCGGCTTTTGGAGCTGCAGCGACAGCGTGAGCAAGCACTTGGTGAGCGCGACCGTAGCAGTGTCGGTATTGAACAAGCGCGCTCAAGCATGGTCGAACTTGAAACTGAAATTGACAATGCAAAGGCCAACTACAAGCTTCGTGCCATGGATGAGATCAACACGGTTGTTGCAGAGCAAAGTGAATTGGCGGAGTCTTTGCCGCGGCTTGAAGAACGCGTGAGCCGCACCGTGATCCGCGCCCCGATGGAGGGGATCGTGAGCCGTCTCAACTTCCGCACGCCCGGCGGTTTTGTAAATACCGGTGACGTGATGCTGGAGCTGGTGCCAACTGGCGAGGCCCTGATCGTTGAGGCTAAAATCATGCCGCAGGATATTTCGCGTATCCGGGTTGAGGACGATGTTCGCATCAGATTTTCGGCCTACGATTCCGCCAAATACGGCGCGGTTGATGGTCGTGTGCTGCGTATCAGTCCTGACGCTGTTGTTGATGATCGCAATCAGGGCGCGAGCCACTATCTTGTAGATGTCGCGATTGAGGGTGAACTGATCCTTGAAGAAACCGGCGTTGCAGTCACGTTCATCCCTGGCATGACTGCCACGGTTGACGTGTTGTCTGGTAAGCGGACTGTTCTGGAATACATCTGGCACCCCATGGCCAAGGTGCAAGAGCTGGCGTTGAGGGATTGATTGTGGGACGCGCTGAACCAAACTTGAGCATAGGCCAAGGTCATATGATCAATCCGATTGCGCCTATCGCAATTCATGCAGCCAAAGGGCTTGTGTTTCTAGGAGTACGCTCGCGCCTCGACGGCACACAGGAAACCGTGTTTGATCAATTTGGCGTACGATGGTCTATCTGTGAAGTTATGGAAGGCAGTGTCGGGTTACAATAAGCGTGAGGTGCCCCCCCCGAAAACTGGACACTGACATAAGCTATCATTTGCTGTCTGCTGATCTTCAACACGAAGAAGATCGAAGATGTCGAAACGAAAGCAGCATGTCCCTGACTTCAAGGCGAAGGTGGCGCTGGAAGCGCTGACAGGCTCGGCCATCACCCAAGCGATCTGCCATGAAGTCCATCGATCAGGTCACATTGGGCGCGTCCGGCACGGCCAGAACGTCCGGTTTCTCCCGTTTTAGTCGTTTGCGGGGCTTGATGCGCAGGTTCAGCTCCAACTGGCAGTAGATCCGATAGACGCGTTTGTGGTTCCATGGGTGCCCCTTCACGTTGCGCAAATGCAGAAAACACAGGCCAAACCCCCCAAGTCTTTCGGGCATCCGCCAGCCCCATGAGCAGATCGGCGATCACCTCGTTCTCGTCCTTCAGCTTCGGGCTGTAGCGATAGCAGGTCTCGCTGACCTCGAAAGCCCGGCACGCCATCGCAATGCTATCCAAGGCCAAATGGCTCGGCTTGGGCGCATTCTCCGATCAGTGTGGTACACTGATGCTCTTATTTCTAAACAAAGGGCCTCATAAGGCCTCTTGGAGCATTTATTTTGCTTTAAAAGGTCATATGAGACCCATTGACATTTTTCAACACAAAGGGCCATATATGGCCTATAAATGCTAAAAACTGGGCATAACCGGCACCTTGGGGCCTTTAAGGGTAACATGGCGACGTCTCAGCAAATCGAACGGGAAATCGGGCAGCGCCTCGCGCGCCTCCGCCTTGCCCGCAACGTGACCCAGGCCGACCTCGCCGAGAAGGCAGGCATCGGGGTCCGCACACTCCGTCGCCTCGAGGCGGGGGATCCGTCGACTCTGGACACTTTCCTTCGCGTGGCCGCTGCGCTCGATCTGGAGGAGGCTATCCTCACGTCATTACCAGAGGGAGATATACGGCCCATTGAACGTGTGTCGCAGAAGGGGAGCGAGCGCAGGAGGGCGAGCCCGGTGCCTGAGCACCCCAGAAAATCAACATGGACATGGGGTGATGACGTAGATGACTGACGCGAGCATCATCTTGTGGGGTCGGCGCATCGGTGCCGTGAGTTGGGACGAGGCGCGTGCGCTAGGCATCTTTCAATATGACCCAGACTTCGTGGGCGCGGGTATCGAGGTCGCGCCCTTGAAGATGCCCGTCAGGGAAGCGCCCTACGAGTTTCCCGCGCTTCGGAAGGAAACCTTCAAGGGGTTGCCGGGCATGCTTGCCGACGCGCTGCCGGACAAATTCGGTAACCGGTTGATTGATGCGTGGCTTGCGGAAACGGGTCGAAGCGCAGACCGGTTCAGCCCCGTCGACCGGCTTTGCTACATCGGCAACCGCGGGATCGGGGCATTGGAGTTCGAGCCGACCGTCCGCAAGGCAACCCGATCGAAGAAACTGGAAGTGGCCCAGTTGGTGGACCTTGCCAACAGGGTGCTCAGCGAGCGCGAAAACCTTGCCGGCAGGCTTGCTGGGGACAACGATGCCGAAGCGCTGGAAGATATCTTGAGCGTCGGGACCTCTGCGGGAGGCGCGCGCCAAGGCTGTGCTCGCCTGGAACCGGCAAACGGGCGAGTTTAGATCGGGTCAGGTCAAGGTTGACGAAGGGTACGAACACTGGCTTCTCAAGTTCGACGGCGTATCCAACAACCGCGACAAAGAGCTTGCTGACCCGCAGGGCTTTGGAAAAATCGAATATGCCTATCACCTGATAGCGACGGCAGCCGGCATCGACATGTCGGAATGCAGGCTTCACCACGAAGGCGGTCGAAGCCATTTCATGACCCGGCGGTTCGACCGCGACGGGCGCGGCCGGAAGCTGCACATGCAGTCTCTCGGTGCGATACAGCACTTCGATTTCAACGATCCGGCCTCCTATTCCTACGAGCAGGCGGCCCTGACGATCCGGGATCTCGGGCTGGGCATGGATGTCGTGGAACAACAGGTCCGTCGCGCCATCTTCAACGTCGTGGCCCGCAACCAGGATGACCACGTCAAGAACATCTCCTTCCTGATGGACCGGTCCGGCACCTGGTGCCTGTCGCCAGCCTATGACGTCGCTTATTCCTACAACCCGTCGGGTGTCTGGACCCGCGATCACCAGATGAGCCTGGCGGGGAAACGCAACGATTTCACCTATGGCGACCTGATGGCCTTTGCCTCCAATGTGGGCGTGAAGGCCGTGAGGGCGAAGCGGACAATCGAGGAGGTGGTCGAGGCCGTGTGTCGTTGGCGTGCCTTCGCGGAGGATGCCGGGGTTGACCCGTCCGACATGAGCCGTATCGAGAAGACGTTCCGCATGACGCTGAGGGGCAAATAGAATGCTCCTCGTAACCTGACTGTAGGGCGCGATCGTCCAAGGGTCTGCCGCGCTTGGCAGCGTTGATCGCGTTACCGCTCCTCCGGTCCCTTGGTTTGCAACCCCTCCAGCGCCTTGTCGACCTCGCGCGTCTTCGCCGCCAGCTGTGCGCCCCAAAAGATGCGGAACGCCTTGGCGAATTCGACCAAGCCTCCCGCGAAGGTGCGGATCGTGGTCATGTCGTCATCGGGGAACGGGATAGGGTGGCCGCGCAGCTTGGCCTCGTTGAGCTTGCGGGCGATATGGTTGACGTCGGCGCCTTCGTTGGCGACCTGCGCGCCCCAGGCTTGCAGATGGTCGAGTACGACCGGATCGACCAGGCGTAGCAGGATGTCGGCCGCATCCATCAGGCGACGCAGGGCGGCGGGTTGGTCGGTGATGCCGCGCCGTGCCAGCGCGGCCTGGAAGCCAGCCAGTTCGCGCGCGCTCAAGCGGGTGCCGATGGTTGTGGTTCGGCTTGAGCGCGTGCCTTTGGCCCTGCACAGCGTGTTGTGGATCGTCCGGGTCGAGACACTGAATTGCCGGGCCAGCAGGGCCGCAGAGGTGCCCTTAGCGCGGGCCTCGATGATCTGGCGGCGTTCGTCGTCGGTCAGTTTGCGGTGGTGGCGCATGTGAAGTTTACGTTCCTATTTCTTGCCAACTTCATTCAAACTTCCCGTCCCCCAGCGACAGCGGAGGCGGATCAGAGGCTTGGATTCGATTTCGATGATTTTGCGAGTTGAGGCGGGATGCAAGGGACGTGATGCGGGAAACGCGATGCTCGAAACCTGGCGCGCGAAGCGGGGTGCAAAGGACGCGGGACGCGATGCGCGATGCGACCCGCACAGAACGCGCCACTCATGCCGCCAGCCCGGCCGCGCGCAACTGGCCATCGGTCACCAGCCCGGCCGCCACCAGCGCCGTCACCTGCGGGGCGGTGATGTGTTTGCACATCGGGCTGCGGTCGCGCACCCATCGAGCCAGCCGTGCGTTGTGATCGGCGGCAAGGACGGTTTGCGCCTGCCGATCCTCGGCCAGCGCCTCAAGGAACCGCAGCCAGCGACGATCAGCGAACCAGTTGTCTGAGAAACAAACCTTGGACCGTGTGAAGCCCGCGCTCTCGGTGGCGTAGGCCTGAACGGCGCGCAGCAAGTCGTCGGGGTCAATGCTCTCTTTCACGGCCTCCGCGATCCGAGCAAGGCAAGCAGCCTTCCCGCGTTGGCGGTCCTTCGGATAGGCCGCCCAGATCTTTTCAAATCTTTCATCCTCAACCGCCGTTGCCTCCGCGCGCTCGCGCGTAGGTGGTTTATGGATGGTTTTAGGGTGGTTTGGGGTCCACCCTGGACCCCGTACCCCGTCCACGGTGGACCACCCCGTACCGGGTTCAGTCTGGACGGGGTCCATAGTGACCCCCGTCCCGTCATCGGGTTCGACCATCGATTCCAGCGCCATCACGCGCGCCAGAACGATACGGTAGATCACGGTGAAACCGTTCTTGCAGGGCCGCCGCCCGGTCTCGATCAGGATGCCCTCGCGCAGGAAATCGGTGATGGCCCGCTTGACCGTGCTCTCGCCCAGTTCGGTGTGCCGCTGGATCGTGCCCTTGGAACACCAGATGCCCGAGCCATCATCGCTCGCCTTGTCGGCCAGGAACATGATGATCTGCTTGCGCGCGGCGCTGCCGAAGCGGCGTTCAGCGCATTCGTTCGCGACACGCCAGCTCATAGCCGCGCCCCGCGAAGGCCTAAACCGGCCTCAACTTGTACAGGTTTTGTACAGAAGTCCTGTCTGCCGCCCCAGATTTCCCCGGGAAATCAAACGGGCATTTTTGCCGCCGCTTTCGCAAGCCCCTGACAAAACGTCATAATTTATTGGGTTTTTTGGTGACCCCGACAGGACTCGAACCTGTAACCTGCCCCTTAGGAGGGGGCTGCTCTATCCTGTTGAGCCACGGGGCCGCCGGTTTGTTCAATGCCTGCGTTTGCTTGTCTGGTCAACGTCTCTCGGGGCGGCTAACCTTAGGCAAACGACAAGACAGGACCATGCCTTTGACCAGCGATCCCAAACGCCCCCTGACCCTGCGCGATGTCTCTGAGGCATCGGGCGTCAGTGAAATGACCGTCAGCCGCGTCTTGCGCAACAAGGGCGATGTCAGTGCGGCAACCCGCCAAAAGGTGCAGGATGCGGCGAAACGGCTGGGCTATGTGCCCAACAAGATCGCGGGCGCGCTGGCGTCGTCGCGGGTGAACCTTGTGGCGGTGATCATCCCGTCACTGGGCAACATGGTGTTCCCCGAGGTGCTGGCCGGCATATCCGAAGTGCTGGAAGACACCGACCTGCAGCCCGTCGTCGGCGTCACGGATTACCTGCCAGAGAAAGAGGAAAAGGTCCTGTTCGAAATGCTGTCATGGCGGCCCTCCGGTGTCATCATCGCGGGGCTGGAACATTCCGAGGCGTCGCGCGCGATGCTCCGGCAGGCGGGCATCCCCGTGGTCGAGATCATGGACACCGATGGCGAACCGATCGATGCCTGCGTCGGCATTTCGCACCGGCGCGCGGGCCGCAAGATGGCCGAGGAAATCATCGCCGCCGGCTATAAAAAGATCGGGTTCATGGGGACCAAGATGCCGCTGGACCACCGTGCGCGCAAACGGTTCGAAGGGTTCACCCGCACGCTGGCCAAGGCCGGGATCGAGATTGCGGATCAGGAATTCTATTCCGGCGGGTCCGCGCTGGCCAAAGGCCGCGAAATGACCGCCAAGATGATCGCGCGCAGTCCTGATCTGGATTTTCTGTATTATTCCAATGACATGATCGGCGCGGGCGGTTTGCTGTATCTTTTGGAACAGGGCGTTGCGATCCCCGATCAGATCGGGCTTGCCGCGTTCAACGGCGTGGAATTGCTGGACGGTCTGCCGCGCCAATTGGCAACGATGGATGCCTGCCGCCGTGAAATCGGGGTCAAGGCCGCGCAGATCATCGTGGCACGCAATCAGGGGCTGGCGAACGAGGATGAAACCACCGTCACGCTGAGCCCGAAATTGTCACCGGGCGAAACATTGCGCCGGAGCTAAACCATCTTGATCACATTCTTGTCGATGGCCAGCATATAGCCTTTGCGCGCGATGTTCTTGATCAGCAATTCGCTGACCAGCTGATTGCCCAAAGTATCGCGCAGCCGCTTGATGCGGGTGGCGCCCGCCGCTTCGTCGCAATCGGATGGGTCGCGGCCTGAGATCACGCCTTCGATCTCGGCGCCGGACAGCACCTCGTCATCCATCCGCGCTTCGGCCAGCACGGACAGGGTTTCAAGGGCGGCATCGGTCAGTTTGAATTCGAAATCGTTCAGATAGACCGACTTCTGGTCGCGGCTGATCAGCAGGGAATTCACCTCGATCCCCTGCCGTTCGATCCGGCCCATCCGGCGGTTCAGCGCGATCAGCATCACCAGAAAGGCGACGGCAGTGACCAAAAGGGCGGTCGCAAAGATCAGCAGCACGAAGATCACAAATCGATACGATGCCAGCGTGTCCGAAAACGCGGTGCCCGATTGCGCAAGGATTTCCAGCAGCTTGATTTCCGCATTGCCGGTCAGCGTGTCGTTTTCCACGAACAGCCGTTCGACCCGCATGTTGAACGCATTGGCGTCGGGCAGGCTCATGAACAGCAAAACGGCTGCGACACCCAAGACCAGCACGATGGCGGCAATGCCTGCCACCACGATCCGGTTGCCGATTTCGCGCGATTCAGTAGCGGAGGTAAAACTCACCGGCGCTGTCCCTTCGTTCTTCCAGCCCAGACTCGTCAAAGACCCCGAGCACATTCAACAATTGCCACCCGTCGCGGGTCACACTGTCACGCAGCTGTGCCTCGGCGGTCGCAACACTGCAATCGCCACGGACTTCGGTCACACCGTAATGCAGCCGCAGGGGATTGTCCTGCTTGGCCTTGTAATCAGCATAACACGCCGCCTGCGCGAAAGTTGCGGACAGACAAAAGATCAGGAAAGAGAAGGAAAAGAATTTCATGGTCCGATCTGATCCCAAGTCACGCGGCTATTCAATAGCATCAATCGTTAGCGCCTGCACAGTGTCCTGGCCAGCCCTTGCTATTGTCTGACAAAGCCGGATCGCGGCAATGCTGTCGTACGACACGGCGCGGTGTCTTGTCCCAGTTGCCGCGCCGTTCGGGGGCAGGGTGTCAGGTCTGACGCTCTGCCCCTTTTTTCTTGCGCTTGCGGCGGTCATCGGGTCACTGGGCGCATGACATTACCAGATTTTTCTTTCGAAGACGCGGCCCGTGGCCGTGGCCATCTGCGGATCGCAGGGGTAGACGAGGTCGGGCGCGGCCCGCTGGCGGGGCCGGTTGTGGCGGCGGCGGTGGTGCTGGACCCAGCGCGCCTGCCTGCGGGATTGAACGACAGCAAGAAACTGACCCTTGACCGGCGCGAGGCGTTGTTTTCGCAGATCATGGATAGCGCCGATGTCAGCATAGCACAGGCCAGCGTGGCCGAAATCGACAGCCACAATATCCTGCGCGCGTCGCATCTGGCGATGCTGCGCGCGATTGCCGGATTGGCCACGCCGCCTGATCATGTCCTGATCGACGGCAACATGGTGCCACGCGGCCTGACTCTGTCCTCCGAGGTGATCGTGAAAGGTGACGCGCGGTCGCTGTCGATTGCGGCGGCGTCCATCGTGGCAAAAGTGTGGCGCGACCGCCACATGGTGGATTTGGCGCAACAGTTTCCGGGTTATGGCTGGGATGCAAACGCCGGATATCCGACGCCTGCGCATAAATCGGCGCTGGTCACCCTTGGTGTGACCCCACACCATAGGCGTTCGTTCAAACCCGTCCACAATATCTTGTATCAAGATCAAATCATAAGTGATTGATTCAATAAAGGTTTTGACAGCGAATCATCTCTGACTCAGATTGGGCCCAACCAAAGAGCGGGCAATCCGCCGGGGCAATGAGGCGAACATGACGGTCAAGACCAAAGCAAAGGTGGCGCAAGCGCTGCCATTGAATACGATTATCGACGGCGATTGCATCGCGGTGATGAACAGCCTGCCAGCAGGGTCAGTGGACCTGATCTTTGCGGACCCGCCCTATAACTTGCAGTTGAAAGGCGATCTGCACCGCCCCAACAATTCCAAGGTTGACGCCGTTGACGACGCTTGGGACCAGTTCGACAGTTTCGCAGCCTATGACCGGTTTACCAAGGCTTGGCTAGCTGCGGCCCGTCGCCTTTTGAAACCCAATGGCGCGATCTGGGTGATCGGCAGCTATCACAACGTGTTCCGTATGGGGGCCGAATTGCAGAACCAAGGGTTCTGGATTCTGAACGATGTGGTCTGGCGCAAATCCAACCCGATGCCCAATTTCCGCGGCAAACGCCTGACCAATGCGCATGAAACGCTGATCTGGGCGTCCAAGGAAGAGGCGAGCAAATATACCTTCAACTACGAAGCGCTGAAATCGCTGAACGAAGGTGTGCAGATGCGCTCTGACTGGGTGCTGCCGATCTGTACCGGCCACGAACGGCTGAAGGATGACCAAGGCGACAAGGCGCATCCGACACAAAAACCGCAATCCTTGCTGCACCGCGTGATCGTGGGCACGACCAATCCGGGCGATGTGATCCTTGATCCGTTCTTCGGCACCGGCACCACGGGGGCGGTGGCCAAGATGCTGGGCCGCGATTTTATCGGGATCGAACGCGAAGCCGCCTATCGCAAGGTCGCGGAAAAGCGCATCGCCAATACCCGCAAATTCGATACCGAAGCGCTGGAGGTGTCTTCATCCAAACGGTCCGAACCGCGTGTTGCCTTTGGTGTGCTGGTCGAACGCGGCATGCTGCGCCCGGGCGAGGAATTGTGGTCGATGAACGGTCGTCACAAGGCCAAGGTCCGTGCCGATGGCACGCTGATCGGGGATGACATCAAGGGATCGATCCATCAGGTCGGCGCCTATCTGGAAGGCGCGCCAAGCTGCAACGGCTGGACCTATTGGCAATTCAAGCGCGACGGGCAAAAGGTGCCTATTGATCTGCTGCGCCAGCAGATACGCTCCGAGATGGAAAAACACTGAGTTTCATCAAAGTTGATACCGCCGGTGCCAGCGGTGAACCCTGTCATTGTGGCAGGGGCTGCTGGCGCTAACTTTGCCCCGCCATCGCAGGATGGCGGGGATTTTTATGCCAGTCAATCGATGATCGTTCAGTCGATGATCGCACCGGCAGCACCGCCGACGACGGCCCCCGCCGGCCCCGCGACCACGGCCCCGCCCAGTGCGCCGGTTGCTGCACGTTCCCGCATGTTGTCGCCACAGGCTGCAAGCGTCAGAACCGCGATAAAGCCCGTCATCACGGGCAAAGACATATTGATCCGCATTGGTCACGCTCCTGTTTCATCGACATTTTGTATGTCGGTGAAACCACGGCACGGCGTCTTTGTTCCCGACCAATCGCCGGATCGGGCAATCAAGTCGGGCAATCAACTAGTGCGGCATCGGATTGCGCGCATATTTGTAGGGCCGCCAATTCGTGATCTCGGGATAAAACGCCGCGCGCCAATCCCTGATCCGCGGGTGCATCACCTTGCGCCACAAGGGCGGCACCAGCGCCATCATCGTCATCACCGGATAGCCATAGGGCAGTTGCGGGGCCTCATCCTCGGCATAGGTTTGCAGCAGGGGAAACCGCCGGTCGGGTTTGTAATGATGGTCGGAATGGCGTTGCAGGTTGATCAGCAGCCAATTGGATGCGCGCTGCGACGCGTTCCATGAATGGCGCGGCTTGACATGTTCGTATTTGCCGTCGCCCAGATGTTTGCGCGTCAGCCCGTAATGTTCGACGTAATTCACCAGTTCGAGCTGGAAAATCGCCCAGAACGCCTGAGTCGCAAACAGGACCACACCCCACAGCCCGCCGATAAAGGCGGCAAGCCCCAGAAACATCAGTTGCAACGCCAGATACCGCCAGAACGGGTTGGACAGATGCGTTGCGCGCAATTCCTTGCGCGCCAGCATCGCCTTTTCCGCGCCAAGTGCCGAGACAAAGCATTGATACAACACGCGCGGAAAGAACCGGTAAAAGCTTTCGCCATAGCGCGCCGTGACCGGATCGCGCGGGGTCGCGACATAGCGGTGATGCACCAGCATATGTTCCGACCGGAAATGCGAATAGAACACGGATGCCAGCAGAATATCCGCCAGCCAGCGTTCGGTTTTGGGTTTCTGGTGCATCAATTCATGCGCATAGGTGATCCCGATGGTCCCCGACAGGATGCCAAGCCCAGCAAACAGCGCCCATGCCTCGCCCCGCGTCAGATGGTCGGTGGTCACGACGTAATGCAGTACGCCAAAGATCGTCACCAATTGCAGCGGCGTCCACAAAAGCGTGATCATCCTGTGCCAGAACAGCGCCTTTTCCGGCGTGGCGGGATCGGGGTTCACCTTGTCCAGCCCGACAACGTAATCAAGACCCGAAAACAGCCACCATGTCGTCAGCGGCAGCAGCAGCAATGCCCAGCCCCCCTGAGTTGCGACGAAAACCGCAAGCGGGATCAATCCCAGCGACAGCCAGAACGGCAAGGCTGACGGGACAGGGCCGGTTTCAGGCGCTGCGGATGGTGTCATCGACATGTGATCCTTTCGTGTTTCGGTTGTGCCAGATTACCCGCAAAGATGCCGCCTCTCAATCATTCTGCACCAGACCGGCAACCAAATCGTAAACTTTGCGCATCGCCGTTGGCAGGGCGGCGGGGCTGAAATCCTGCTTTGCGACGAAATGCCCACGCTGGGCCTGCGCGTCTAGCGGCACATGGGCCAGCATGATCCGCAGATGCAGGTGAAAATGGGTGAAGGTGTGGCGCGCTTGGGCGTCAAGCGCCGTCCAATCGGCGTTGATCGGCGGCGCGGGTGCCGGATCATCCGTCCAGTCGCTGCACGGCCAGCCCAGCATCCCGCCCAAAAGCCCGCTGTCGGGGCGTGTTTCCAGCAGGACCGCCCCATCCGCGCGCCGCGCGACATAGGCGATCCCGTATCGCGTGGGTGTCTTTTTCTTGGGGGTCTTGCGTGGCAGATCGGCGGCACTGCCTGCGATGCGCGCGGCGCACGGCGCGCGCCACGGGCAGATCCCGCAGGCCGGATTGCGCGGGGTGCAGATCGTCGCGCCAAGGTCCATCACCGCCTGCGCATAATCGCCTGCGCGCACGGCAGGTGTCAGCGCGCGGGCGCGGCCGGTCAGTTCCGGTTTCGCGGCAGGCAAGGGCGTGTGGATGTCGAACATCCGCGCCATCACCCGTTCCACATTGCCATCGACCACGGTTTCGGGCGCATCGAATGCGATGGCCGCAATCGCCGCCGCCGTATAGGGGCCGATGCCGGGCAGGGTCAGCAAGGTCGCATGATCGCGCGGAAAGGCACCGCCATGATCCGCCACCACGACCCGCGCGCATTTCAGCAGGTTGCGTGCGCGCGCATAATAGCCAAGCCCAGCCCAAGCGGCCATGACAGCGGCATCATCCGCTGCCGCCAGATCGCGCACTGTGGGCCAAAGGGCCGTGAACTTGCGGTGATAATCGCGCACGGCGGCGACGGTGGTTTGTTGCAGCATCACCTCGGACAGCCAGACGGCATAGGGGTCGGGGGCGACACCTGCCTTGCGGTCGGCAGGCGGCACACGCCACGGCATGTCGCGGGCGTGGCGGTCGTACCAGTCCAGCAAGGCAAAGCTCAGATCATGCAAGGCGGTTTCCCCCATTTGCGGCAGCGCAGGCTTGGCGCAGGTCCAGACATAAGGTAATGCAAAGCCATGAAACAGCCACGCCCCAATGGCACGACCTATGGTTTTTCGCGCGCCGCCGCGCTGGTGCAGACCCGCATCCGCAGCGCCAGCGAAAAGCGCGGTTTTGCGGTGACCCGCCTGTTGACCCATTGGGCCGAGGTGGTGGGCGACAGCACCGCCCAGATCGCCACGCCTGTGAACGTCAGCTACGGGCGCGGCGGGATGGGGGCGACCCTGACCCTGCTGACCACGGGCGCGCAGGCCCCGATGCTGGAAATGCAAAAGGACCAGATCCGCGACAAGGTGAACGCCTGTTACGGTTACCGCGCCATCGCGCGGGTGCGGATCACACAGACAGCACCCACGGGCTTTGCCGACGGGCGGGTGGCCTTTGCGCCTGCGCCGAAACGTGTAACGCAACCCAGCGCAGACGTGATTTGCAAAGCAACCGCCTTGTCTGAGAATATAGACAGCGATGATTTGCGGGCCGCCTTGGCCAGACTTGGCAGCCATGTCCTTGCGAAACAAAAGAACTGAACAGAGGTAGATATGAAACGCAGAACGCTTTTGGCCGCCGCTGGTGGTGCCGCCCTGATGTCCGGTGCCGGTTGGCTTGCCAGCCGCCCCGATCCGGTCACCGGCCTGTTGCCCGGTGCCGCCAATGCGCAAGCCGCCGATGGTGCCTTGCCGCAGGTCATGGAAATGGTGCTGGGCAATCCCGATGCCGCGGTTGAAGTGATCGAATACGCATCCTACACCTGCCCGCATTGCGCGACATTCCACGCCGACCAGTTCCAGCAGATCAAGGAAAACTATATCGACACGGACAAGATCCGCTTTGTCTATCGCGAGGTGTATTTTGACCGGCCCGGCCTGTGGGCGTCGATGATCGCGCGCAGCACGAACAATCCCGATTTCTTCTTTTCCTTCACTGGCATGCTCTATGAACAACAGCGCGCTTGGCTGGCAGGCGGCGATCCGGTTGTGATCGTCGAAGAACTGCGCCGGATGGCCAAGGTTGCGGGTCTGGACGATGCGGCGCTTGATGCGGCGCTGTCTGATGGTCCCAAGGCAGAGGCGCTTTATACCTGGTATCAGGCGAATGCCGAACGTGACGGGATCACCTCGACCCCGAGTTTTGTGATCGACGGGCGGCTTTACAGCAACATGGCCTATCCCGAATTCGCCGAAATCCTCGACGTGCGGATCGGCTAAAGCCCGAGCCGGTCAAAGGCTGCATCCAGCGCGGACCAATCCGCCAGATGCAGCCGGACCGGCAGTGTCAGCACCTGCATACGAAAGGCGTCGGGCAATCGCACGGCGTCTTTTTCCGTTGTGACAAGCTGTGCGCGCTGGACCTGCGCCTCGATCTGCAGGCGTTTGATCAGCGCGGGCGTCAGCGGCTGGTGGTCGGCCAAGCCTTCGGCGCGGACAACATCGGCGCCCATGTCGCGCAGGGTGCGAAAGAACTTTTCAGGGTGCCCGATCCCCGCAAAGGCCAAAAGACGCAGGTCGCGCCACGGCATGCCCGTGGGCAGCGGGGCCAGATGGCCCACCAGATGCAGCAGGGCCATGGGCCAGTCGGCGGCAAACCTGTCCTGCGCTTCGGGCGGGCCGATGGACAACAGCAGATCGGCCCGCGCCAGCCCGCGCGCCACCGGTTCGCGCAAAGGGCCAGCGGGGATCACCCGCCCGTTGCCGAAACCGCGCAAGGCATCGACAACGACGATGGACAGGTCCTTGACCACATCGGGGTTCTGGAACCCGTCATCCAGCAGGATCACATCCGCCCCCGCCGCCTGTGCCGCGGCAACACCGGCCGCACGGTCGCGCGCAACCCATGTCGGCGCAAAGGCCGCCAGCAACAGGGGTTCGTCGCCGGTCTGATCCGCCTTGTGCTGGCGTTCGTTCACCTGCACCGGCCCGGTCAGCGACCCGCCATAGCCGCGCGACACCACATGCGGATTGCGCCCGCGTGCGCGCAACCGGTCGATCAGGGCGATGGTCGTGGGCGTCTTGCCGGTGCCGCCCGCATTCAGGTTGCCGATGCAAATGACCGGCACAGCGGCGCGCAGCTTGGCGGGCCTGCGCAGACGCGCCGCCGTTGCCGCGCCATAGACCCAGCCCAAAGGCGCCAACAGCCGCGCGGTCAGCGCGGGGCGTTGCGGCGGCGTGAACCAGAAACCGGGCGCACGCATCAGGCGACCCTGTCTTCTAGCCGCTGGCGGATCAGCGCAACGATCTGGTTGGTCACATCGGCCCCGCGCGATGTGACATCCCATGCCGCATGGGCCATCACGGCAGCCTTGTCGGGGGCCAGCAAGGATTCCACCGTGGGGCCAAGCATGTCGGCAGACCCGATCAACTGCGCGGCGGCAGCGGCGTTCAACCGCGCGGCGTGACGCTGATAGGGCGCGACATGCGGCCCGTACAGCACCGCAGACCCAAGGGCCGCTGGCTCAAACGGATCACGGCACCCGCCGCCAAACAATGTGCCGCCCAGATAGGTGACCGGTGCGATCCGGTACCACAGCCCAAGGTCAGGTTCGGTATCAACGATAAAGACCTGCGTCGGTTCGGATGGTTCGGGATTTTCCGACCGCAGCGTGACATGAAAGCCGAACTGGCGCATGTCGTCGGCCAGTTGCAATGCGCAGTCGGGCGTATCGGGCACGATGATCAGCAGCAGGCGGTGCGCGCGGCGTCCCGCCTCCAGATGGGCGCGGCAGAGCGCCTTGCAGTCGTTCGCGCGCGCCGCTGCTGCCAGCCAGACAGGCCGCGTCCCGATAGCGGCGGACAGCCCGCGGCGGTCAGCCTCGGTGCAGGGCAGGACAGGACTACAATCTTCCATCAGGCCGGTGACGACGATGCGGGCCTGCGGCGTGCCTGCGCCGATCAGTTTTTCGGCCGAGGCCGAATCGACGGCAAGAACCGTGTCAAAGCCAGACAGCAAGGACCGGATTGCCCCCGGCACCCAGCCGCCCGCCACATGGTCGATCCCGTCACCGGTTGCATCGACAAGGATGCTTGGCACGCGGGCAGACTGGATCGCGTCCAGCAACACCAGATCCAGATCACCGCGCATCCAGACCGCCAGCATCGGCCGCCAATGCGCCAGAAAGGCCCGGATATTGTCTTTGCCCTTGGGCTCGGCCAAGGCACGGCCCGCCAGTGACGGGTCCCAGTCCGAAACGGTCACGATGATCTGGATCGCGTCGGCATCATCGGCAAGCTTGCGTTGCAGCGTTTCAATCGCGCTCAACTGGTCGGGCTGGCTGCACCGCGCCCAGACAATCGCGCCGTCGGGTCGGTCGGGATAGGCCGTCTGCGAGGCGTCAGGGCTGCTGCGCCGCAGCCCCGCCATATAGGCCGCGATTTTGAGGGATCGCGCCATGATCCTGCCCCTTGCCCTGCGTCAGTCGCCCAGTTCCTCGGTCGCGGAGGCGGGGGCTTCTTCGTCCCGCAGGCGGTGGATATGGGCGATGAAATACCGCATATGCGCATCATCAACTGTCCGGTGCGCGGCAGCTTTCCAGGCATTATAGGCGGTCTGATAATTCGGGAACATCCCCACGACATCAATCGCCGCGACGTCCTTGAACGCATTCTTGGTCGGATCGACCAGTTCACCGCCAAAAACAAGGTGCAGGCGCTGTGTCATCGGGAAATCCTCGGGTTGCTGTGGTTGCAAGAACCCTAATGGTTCGCGCGCGCAGGCTCAAGCCGCGCTGCGATATCGGCGTGCAAATCATCCCCTGCCGCGATGACGCCCGGCACCTGCGGATGCGCATTGTTGAACACCAGCGGCAGGCCGCGCGCATCGGTGACGGTGCCGCGCGCCTCGGCCACGATCAGCGCACCGGCGGCGATATCCCATTCCCAGCTGGGGCGCAGGGTCAGCATCGCGTCGAACTGGCCCTGCGCCACAAGACATAGCCGATAGGCCAGTGACGACCGGAACGCCTGCTGGAACGGCGGCAAGGTCGCGCCTTTCCACAATGCGGGCGCGAAATTGGGTTTCGACGCCAGCACCCGCGCCTGATCAATCGCTGATTGGCTGACGCTGATCGGGGCGTCGTTCAGCTGCGCCCCGTCCCCTGCGGCTGCGGTGAACATCAGGTCATGCAGTGGCAGATAAACCGCGGCGGCGACAACGGCACCGTTTTCCACGATGGCCAGCGAATGGGACCAGTCCTTGGCCCCGTCGATAAAGGCGCGCGTGCCGTCAATCGGGTCGATGACAAATTGGCGGGACGTGGACAGGCGGGCGGGGCCGTCTTGTGATTCCTCGGACAGCCAGCCGTAATCGGGGCGTTTGTCGCGCAGGAAATCCGCCAGCATCAGGTCCACGGCCAGATCCGCCTCGGTCACGGGGCCGGCACCGCCCGGTTTGTCGGTCACGATGGGTGATTGGCCGAAATACCCTGTCGCGATGGTCCCCGCCCTGCGCGCGGCGGTGACCAGCAGGGCAAGGTCACTCTCCCGCAAGGGTCAGACCTTCGACCAAGAGCGACGGGACCGCGCGCGACAGATGCAGCTGCGCGTCATTGGCGGGGATCAGCGTCAGCAGCATGTCGCGCAGGTTGCCCGCGACGGTACATTCGTTGACCGGATAGGCAATCACCCCGTTTTCCACCCAGAACCCCGCCGCCCCGCGCGAATAATCGCCCGTATTGGGGTTGATCGTCGATCCGATCATCGAGGTGACCAACAGCCCCGTCCCCATCTGCGCGATCAGGTCGTCGCGCGATGCGCTGCCTTGGGTCATGGCGATATTGGTCAGGCTGGGCGAGGGTGGCGCGCCGGTGGATCGTGCCGCATTGGCCGTGCTGTCCAGCCCCAGCTTGCGCCCGGTGGCAAGGTCCAGCGTCCAGCCTGTCAGCACACCGTCATCGACGATGGCACGGCGCGCCGTGGGCAGACCTTCGGCGTCATAAAACCGTGATCCGGACACCCGCGCGCGGTGCGGGTCCTCGATCACCGACAGCCCCTTTGGCAGCACCTGCGCGCCCAGCGCGTCGCGCAGCCAGCTTGACCCGCGCGCGATGGCCGCACCATTGCTGGCCTGCAACAGATGGCCGATCAGCGCGCTGGCGATGCGTTCGTCGAACAGCACCGGATAGGCCCCTGTCTTGGGGCGGCGTGCGCCGCTGCGTTCGACGGCGCGTGCAGCCGCACGGGTGCCGATGGCATCTGCATCGCGCAGATCGGCGCGGAACACGCGGTTGTCGTAGTCGTAATCACGTTCCATCGCCGCGCCGGTCCCGCTGATTGCGACACAGGACAGGCCGCTGTCGGTGCGGGTATAGCCCGCGGAAAAGCCGTTCGTCGCTGCCAGATGCACGCGGCGGCGGGAATATCCCGCAGAGGCCGATTGCACCTGTGATATGCCTGCATTGCGCAGCGCCGCAGCCTCGGCGCGGGCGGCTTGGTCCTGCAGCATCGCGGGATCGGGTTCATCGGCGGGGTCATGCATGTCCAGCGCGGCATTATCCGTCGCGCGCGCCAGTTGCGCGGGATCGGCAAGGCCGGCATGCGGGTCTTCGGGGGCTTCCTTTGCCATGGCCACGGCGCGTTCGGCCATCTGGCGCAATGTCTCGGGCTTGGTGTCGGATGATGACACGCAGGCCTGCCGTTTGCCGATCAGCACCCGCAGGCCAATGTCGATGCCTTCGGACCGTTCGGCGTGTTCCAACACGCCGCCCCGCACATCGATCGACAAAGATGTCCCATCCACCGCGATGACATCGGCGGCCTCGGCCCCGGCCTTGCGGGCAATGTCGATCAATTGGTGGGTCAGGTCGGACAGGGACTGTGTCATCGGGCTTCCTTTGCTTACGGCAGAGCTAGCGCGCGGGCAGGGGTGCTGCAAGGCCGCGACACGACATGCGAACGGCGCGCCGACAGAGCGACGCGCCGCAACATTGACAGGGCCGGATCAGCGGATGCGCTGCCCGTTGGCCAGAACCTGCCCGTCGCTGGTAATTTCCAGCTTGCTTTCGAGTTGATCGTCGCCTGTGGACCGCGCGAACATGCCCATCATCATGCGCGGGGCCATCATTTCTTCGGCGGGGACCAGACCCATGGCGACCAGATTGTCCAGCAACCGGTTCAGCCCGTTGATCTGCACGCTGACCTCGCCTTCGGGGCGGGGTAGAGGGGCGAATGTCACCATGTCGCTGTTGTCGAAGGTGAAAGCACCGTCGCCCGTGACGGTGGCACCGGCAACCGCGATATCAAGATCGGTCAGCGTGACCTCGGACAATTCGAACGGCATGTCGCTGTTCATCATCGCCTGTTCCTGCGCGGGGTCCATCATGTCGAACAACGGGCGGGCCAGACCGGCAAGGCCGATCTTGATCGTCGCCGGATCGCGCGGCAGGATGGCGTTCGGGTCGAACAACGACCAGATCATGTCGCTGACCGTCAGATCCGCCAACTCGATACCAAAGGCAAAGGGCTGTGCGGTCTCGGACGCCGCCAAGGGCATTTCGAAGTTGAACCCATAGGCGGACAAGCCGATTTCAACGGGGAAAGGGGCCGCCGCCGATACGATCGTTGCCGCGACATCGGTGGTCCGGCCCTCATAGAGCAGCCGGTCGGCGCTGATCTGGGTTGCCAGCATACCGGAACCGGCACTGACCGACCCCGCCATCTGATCGCCTTCGGCATTGATGTCGAACACATAGTCGCTTCTGCCGACGGTATAGCCGCCTGATATCGACGTGCCGTCGGTGAAATAATTGTTGTCGTCGATCATCACGCCATCCAGCGGCAGCTGCATCTCGGCCTGCATGGTCAGCCCGTTGATCTTGCCGCCCAGCGTGATGTATTCGCCCGCCGTTTGCGGAATCTGCACATCGACAAGGATATCGACCGATTCGAACGCGCCGGCATATGTCAGCTCGCGCATGTCGCCCTGACGGCTGGTGTAGGCACCCGTCAGGCGGTTGCCGGTTATGCTGACATCACCCGCAAAGGTGAAATCACCATCGACGACACTGTCCAGCGCCACCTTGTAGCTGTCGGCACTGACGGCATAATCAATCGCGTCGCTGGTCCCGCTGACGGTCATCTCCAGACCTGACTGGGTGACCAGCACGGTGGCGGTCATGCCTTGCCGGTCGGTCAGCACGATGGGAAAACTGTCTTCCATCGTCACGCGGACGCTGCCGTCACCCTGTTCGGCAAAGGTGACATCGCCAATCGTGGCAAGGATTGTCACATCGTCGTCGGCCATGGTCAGGGCGACATTGCGCACGGTCAGCGTATCGCCCGCCATATCCTCTGCCCCGATGGACAGGCTGTTGGGGCCGTAGACGGACAGCTGCGTTTTCCAGTCGTCCCACACCTGCTGGGCCGTCACCTCGGCAAGGGCCGTGTTTGCAGTCAACAGCGCCGCCAGACAGACAGCCCCGCGCAAAGTCGTTCTAAAGGTCATCAAGATCCCTTCCATTCTGGGTTTGCCCCTCCGGTCCACGTCTTCCAACACGGGCCAAGGAAGGATAGCATCTGCAAAACTGTTACCCATCCGCAGGCCAGACCGAAAGGGATTGATGTGAAAAAGTTTGATATGATGGGCAAAACCGTGCTGATCACGGGGGCCAGCCGCGGCATCGGTGCGGCGGCTGCGCGGGAATTTGCCGCTTGTGGCGCGAATGTCGCCCTGATTGCGCGCAGCACCGACGATATCGCCCAACTTGCGGGCGAGATCGGGGAAAGGGCGCTGGCCATCCCCTGCGACGTGTCACGGTATAACGAGGTCGAACAAGCCGTCGCCGCCACGGCCCAGACATTCGGCGGGCTGGATGTCTTGATCAACAATGCCGGTGTTGTCGATCCAATGGGCTATTTCGCTGATCTTGACCCCGAAGCATGGGCGCGCACGGTGGATATCAACCTCAAGGGGGTGATGTACGGGATGCGCGCGGTTGTGCCGGGCATGATCGCACAGGGGCATGGCACGATTCTGAATATATCCTCTGGGGCGGCGCATAATCCTGTGCATGGATGGACTGCCTATTGCGCCTCCAAGGCGGGGGCCTACATGCTGACCCGCACCGCCGATCTGGAATGCCGGGCCAAGGGATTGCGGATCATGGGCCTGTCGCCCGGCACCGTCGCCACGAAAATGCAGCGCGACATCAAGCAATCAGGCATCAGCCCGGTCAGCCAGCTGGATTGGTCGGTGCATATCCCGCCCGAATGGCCCGCAAAGGCGCTGGTCTGGATGTGTACAGATCAGGCCGACCCCTATCTGGGCCAGGATGTCAGCCTGCGCGAGCCTGACATCCGCAAGATGGTTGGCCTGACATGATCCGCACGGACAGGGACGCCGACAGCCTGATCGTCACGATCGACCGGCCTGACAAGGCTGGTGCGCTGACGTCAGACATGCTGACCGCACTGGCCGATATTGCCGATGGGGCGCGCGATGCAAAGCTGCTGATCCTGACCGGCACGGGCCGCGTGTTCAGCGCCGGTGCCGATCTGGACGCCGCCCGCGCGGGGCTTGCCACTGATCCGGTCTGGGAACGGCTGTCAGGTGCCATTGCCGCCTGTCGTGGGCTGACCATCGCCGCGCTGAACGGCACGGCGGCGGGCGGGGCGCTGGGCATGGTGCTGGCCTGCGACCTGCGGATCGCGGTGGCGGAGGCGCGGTTTTTCTATCCGGTGATGAAACTGGGCTTTCTGCCGCAACCCTCTGACCCTGTGCGGCTGGCGCGGTTGGTCGGGCCTGCGCGCGCCAAGATGATCCTGATGGCAGGGCAAAAGATCGACGCGCAGACCGCGCTTGGCTGGGGCCTGATCGACCGGATCGTGCCGGATGACGCGCTGGTGCAGACCGCCCGCGATCTGGGGGTGGATGTCTGTGCCGCCGCCCCCGCTCATGCATTGGCGATCAAGCGGATGATCGACCCCGCATGACCGACCTGATCGTGATCGGCGCAGGCCCTGCTGGCCTGATGGCCGCAGAAATGGCCGCCGCCCAAGGCGCGCATGTCAGCATCGTGGATGCGATGCCCTCGGTCGGGCGCAAGTTCCTGATGGCGGGCAAATCCGGCCTGAACCTGACCAAGAACGAAGATATGCCCGCCTATCTGGCCGCTTTCGGCCCCTTGCCCGACAATTTACGCGCCATTCTGGCCGATTTTGGCCCGCAGGATGTGATGCGCTGGGCCGAAGGACTAGACCAGCCCCTGTTCACCGGATCAACGGGGCGTGTGTTTCCCGTGGCGATGAAAGCCTCGCCCTTACTGCGGGCATGGCTGGCGCGGTTGGGGAATACGGGCGTGACGGTGCAAACCCGCTGGCGCTGGCAAGGCTGGCAAGGCGATGCGCTGGCCTTTGACACGCCCGCAGGCGCGCAGATGATCCGCGCCAAGGCGGTCGTGCTGGCGCTGGGCGGGGGCAGTTGGGCGCGGCTGGGGTCGGACGGTGCTTGGATGCAGCATCTGCCCGATGTCACCGCCCCCTTTGCGCCCGCTAATATGGGGTTTGTCGTGGACTGGTCGGCGCATATGACGCGCCATCTTGGCGCGCCGGTCAAGGCGGTGGCAATGACGGCGGGGGTGGTCACGACGCGGGGTGAATGCGTCATCTCTGCCCATGGGATCGAAGGTGGCGGCATCTATGCGCTGTCGCGCGCGATGCGCGAAGGCGCGCCGCTGGTCATGGACCTTTTGCCCGACTGGACATTGGCGCAGGTGCGCAGCGCATTGGCGAAACCGCGCGGCAAGGCCAGCATGACCAACCACCTGCGCAAGCTGCTGCGGCTGGACCCCGTGCGCCTTGCGCTGCTGGCGGAATTCGGCTTGCCCTATCCCGATGATCTGGCCCCGTTGATCAAGGCGCTGCCCATCCCGCACGCAGGCCCCCGCCCGCTGGACGAGGCGATTTCGACGGCGGGCGGTGTCCGGCTGGATGCGCTGACCGATGACCTGATGCTGCGTGCCCGCCCCGGCGTGTTCTGCGCCGGTGAAATGCTGGACTGGGAGGCGCCGACCGGCGGCTATCTGATCAGCGCCAGCATGGCGACAGGACGACAGGCGGGGCTTTCGGCAGCGAATTACGCCAGAAGCCGCTGAAACGCGGGACGGTCGCGCATGCGCTGCTGATAGGCCTGCACGGGTTCTGGGGCGATGTCGAACTTGATCCCCGCCCCCCAGTTCAGGCAATGGGCGCAGAGGATATCGGCAATCGTGAATTCATCCCCCATCAGGCAATCGCCCGCGATACGCGGGGCCAGACGGTCAAGACTGCGCGCCCATTCCCAGCGCAAACTGTCCTTGATCGCGGGCAGGCGCTGGGCCTCTGGCAAAATGAAACTGTGTTTCGCCGCCATCCACAGGATCGCGTCCATTTCATCCAGCACGGTATGCATCAGCGCGTCGTGCTGCGCGCGCTGGATGGTGCCGGGGGCGGGGATCAAGGCACCGTGGCGGTCGGCCAGATAGGTCATGATCGCGGTGGAATCCGTCAGTGTCGCGCCATCCACGATCAGCACAGGCACCTTGCCGGACGGGTTCAGCGCCTTGACGGCATCCGACCCCGGCATGTCGGGCAGATGGTCATAGGGCGCGCCCAATTCCTCCAGCGCCCAAAGCACCCGCAGGGCGCGCGACTTTTTCGGACCGATGACCTGATACATGCTGGCTTCCCCCTGCTTTTGCGGCATAAGGCGGCGTCACGCAGGGCTTTGCAAGGCCATTTGCCGGTCGGTGCTGGTTGCGCAGGGCAGGCAGTGCGGCGCTTTTCGGACAAACTGTTGCAATCCGGCACCTTTTGGGCGAAAAAAATCCGGTCAAATGCGGCATCCGGCGCGATAAATCAGCCTGTTTCCGGCAGAATTGCAACACGCAACAGCGGGAACAACCAGTGTTTATTGGGTAAATCCACGCTGACGGATCATCCGATGCGTGTAGGCGGTTTCCCCCCGATCTGAACCGTTTTCTAACCGCCCTTTTGCGATCCTTGCATAGAGCCTTGGTTTTCTGAAAATGGCCTGATTTAAAGGAACAATGTGGACAGCCACGCCGTGGCACACCACCCGTGCATCAATAGGAGTACCGACATGCGCCTTACAACTACACTCGCTGCATCCGCAGTCATCGCCGTTTCCGCCGTCGCCGCAAACGCAGGCAGCCTTGCGCCAACCACGATGGAAGCTCCCGTCGTCGTGATGGAAGAGCCAGCACCAGCCGGTTCCTCCATCAACCCTGCTTTCGTCGTTGTCGGCGTTCTGGCGGCCCTGCTGATCGCCGCTGCTGCTGACTGATTTCTGACGCCAACCAAACGGTTGTATCAGGAAAGGCAGACCTTCGGGTCTGCCTTTTGCATTAGCGACGCGCCATCATCGCAAGGCGGATCAGCGTGCGTTCCATCAGTGCTGCCTGCGGCGCGGTGCTGGCGGATCGCAGTTGCAGATCGGTATCCGTCAGCGCGGTCAGCGCCTTTTCCAGACGGTCGCGGCCCCAGTGGCTGACCTGTCGCGCGATCTTGTCGCGGCGGGGGCCATAGACGGGCGGGCGCAACCGCGCGACACCGGCGCTGGCCCCGCCCGGATCGGACGCCACCACATGCAGCCGCCGGAAATGCCGCATCGCCCCGATGCATAGCGTGACTGGCGTGACGCCTTGGGCGTATAAGCCGCGCAGCACGGGCCCAAGCTGATCGACCTGCCCCGCCGTGACGACATCAAGCACATCGTCAACATCAACCTCGGCCGATTGGGGCGCATTGGCCATGACATCGGCGATGGTCAATGGCGTGGCATCGCCCCGTTTATACAGCCCGACCTTGTCCACCGTCTGCCGGAAATCGCCCGGTTCCAGCGTCCCCGCCAGTGCGAACAGTGCGTCCATCACGTCGCGGCCGGGTTGATCCAGCCCCGCATCGGCCAAGGCGCGCGCGATGTCGGACATGCTGGGCGGATCATCATAGATACCGATGGCCATGGCGTTGCGGTGGCTTTCGAACACTTTGCGCAGGGCCGATTTCGCGGTCAGCTGGCCTGCGGTGACGACCAGTTGCGCATCGCCCGGTCGCCAGTCGGCCAGCACGGTCGCGATCAGCTTGGACAGGGTGTCGGTCGCATCCTCGACAAAGGCGACGCGGTGCCCCGGAAAGAACCCCTGCGCCTTGATCGCATCGTCCAGAAGGGCGGCATCCTTGCGCAGATCGGCGGCATTGATGCGGGTCAGGCGCATTTCTTCATCGCCTTGCGGGCCGACAAGGGCGGCAATCGCCTGCTGTCGCTTGGTCGCCACGCGCATCGGATCGGCACCAAAGATCAGCAGGCCCGCATGGGCCGGATCGGGTTTGCGCAGGTATCCGGCGGCGGCATCGCCCGCCAGTTTCATCGCGGCAGGTCCGGCGCCAGCAGCAACAGGCGGCTGACGATCATATCGGCCAGCGCCACCGACAAGCGGGCGGTGGCATCCGTCTCGGCGGCTTGGGTGGCGGTGGTCGATCCGGTGGCGGCATAGCTGGTAAAGGTTTCGTGGCGGCCATCAGCAAGCGTTTCGCCCGTCGTGGCATGGGTCAAGACCCATGTGACGGTGCCCAGAACGTTAAAACGCCGGTTTTCCCCCGATGTCGTGATCGCCAGACTGCGCCGCCGGTCGGTGATCTGCGCGCGCAGCACATAAACCGGCGCATCCGCGACACCCAGCCGTTGTTCCAGCCTTTCGCGCAGCCGGAACCCCGGCACGGTGTCGCGTGTCTCGAACGCGATCTGGCCGCGCAGGATCGTGTCATCACCATAGACCGGCGCAAACCCGCAGCCGCCAAGCGCCATAAGGCCCAGCAGGAACAGGCGGCGGTGGGGCATATCAGATGACAATGTTCACAATCCGTCCGGGCACCACGATCAGTTTCTTCACACTAGCGCCATCCAGCGCCTTTTGCACCAGATCCAGCGCCAGCACGGCGGTTTCCACCGTTTGCGCGCTGGCATCGGCGGCCACGACAATCTCGGTCCGGCGTTTGCCGTTGATCTGCACGGGCAGGGTTACGGTATCGGACACCAGCATCGCGGGGTCGGCAACCGGCCAGGGTGCTGTGGCGATCAAGCCTGCGCCGCCAAGGCTGGCCCAGATATCCTCGGCCAGATGCGGGGTCATGGGGGACATCAGCTGTGCCAGCACCAGCGCCGCCTGCCGTTTGGTTGCGGCCGCGGCCGTGGATTTGCCCAAAACATTGGTAAAGGCGTAAAGTTTCGCAATCGCCGCGTTGAAACCGAAGGTTTCCAGCCCCATCGTCACATCATGGATGCAGCGATGCATGGCGCGCAGCAGATCATCATCGCCGGTGCCGGTCGCATCAGTGGCCGCCGCGATCTCGGACGCGATCCGGTAAACGCGGGCAAGGTGTTTATAGGTTGCATCCGCCCCCGACGCCGTCCATTCGACATCACGTTCGGGCGGGCTGTCTGACAAAACGAACCAGCGCGCGGTATCGGCGCCATATTGCGCAAGAATATCGTCAGGATCGACGACGTTCTTTTTGGATTTTGACATCTTGGCAGATGGGATCACCTCGACCACCGTGCCATCTGCCAGTTTGCCGTTCTTCACATCCTGCGGAAAGTGATAGAAAGGACGGCCCGCAGTATCGCGGGTCATGTAAATCTCATGCGTCACCATGCCTTGGGTGAACAGCGCGTTGAACGGTTCAATCGCGGTCTCGGGCAGATGGCCGGTGATCTGCATCGCGCGGGCGAAGAAGCGGCTGTACAGCAGGTGCAGGATCGCATGTTCGATCCCGCCGATATATTGATCCACGTTCATCCAATAGGCCGCGTCGTCCATATTCGTGGGCGTCGGCGCATGGGGGGCGGTGAAGCGGGCGAAATACCATGACGAATCGACGAAGGTATCCATCGTATCGGTTTCGCGCAGGGCAGGCGCGCCGCAAGCAGGGCAGGCGCAGTTGCGCCATGTCGGGTGGCGGTCCAAGGGGTTGCCCGGCACGTCAAAAGTAACGTCATAGGGCAATTCAATCGGCAGGTTTTCTTTCTTTTCCGGCACGGCCCCGCAGGTATCGCAATGCACGATGGGGATAGGACAGCCCCAATAGCGCTGGCGCGACAGGCCCCAGTCGCGCAGGCGGAACTTGGTGACACCCTGGCCGATGGCGTTGGCTTCGCAATGGGCGATGGCGGCATCGACGGCCTGTTCGCCGGTCTGCCATGCGTCACCTGCAAAGCCTTTGGTATAGAACACCTTTTCGGTCTTGGGCGGCACATAGGCGGTGGCCAGATCGGCAGGCGCATCGGCATCCGGTAAAAACGTGGCGATGATCGGCAACCCATATTTGGTGGCGAAATCGAAATCGCGCTGGTCATGGGCGGGGCAGCCGAAAATCGCGCCCGTGCCGTAATCCATCAGGATGAAATTGGCGATATAGACCGGCAGATCAGGCTGGCCCGCCATCGGGTGTTTCACGGTCAGGCCGGTATCCAGCCCCAGCTTTTCGGCCTTTTCAATCGCCTCTGCCGTGGTGCCACCCTTGCGGCATTCGGCGCAGAAGGCGGCGACCTTTGCATCCTTGGCTTCCAGTTCCTTGGCCAGCGGATGGTCGGGTGAGATGCCGACAAAGGACGCGCCCATCAATGTGTCGGGGCGGGTGGTGTAAACCTCGATCTGGCCACCATCGGTGCGGTCAAACGCGAATTGCAGACCGCGCGATTTGCCGATCCAGTTGGCCTGCATCAGCTTGACCTTGGCGGGCCAGTTGTCCAGCCCGTCGATGGCAGACAGCAATTCCTCGGAATAGTCCGAAATCTTGAAGAACCATTGCACCAGTTCGCGGCGTTCGACATCGGCACCGGACCGCCAGCCCTTGCCGTCGATCACCTGTTCATTGGCCAGCACGGTCATATCGACAGGGTCCCAGTTCACCACGGCTTTCTTGCGATAGATCAGGCCCTTGGACAGAAAGTCGATGAACAGCGCCTGCTGCTGGCCGTAATATTCGGGATCGCAGGTGGCGAATTCGCGGGTCCAGTCGATGGACAGGCCCAAAGGCTTCATCTGCGCGCGCATGTCGGCGATGTTCTGATAGGTCCAGTCCTTGGGGTGGCCGCCCGAGGCCATCGCCGCGTTTTCGGCGGGCATGCCGAACGCGTCCCAACCCATCGGGTGCAGCACGTTATGGCCGGTCGCCAGCTTATACCGCGCGATCACATCGCCCATCGTGTAATTGCGCACATGGCCGATATGGATGCGCCCCGACGGATAGGGGAACATTTCCAGCACGTAATATTTGGGTTTGTCCGCGCTGCGGCTGGCGGTGAATATCTGGCCCTTGGCCCAGATGTCCTGCCATTTCGGTTCGATTGCAGCGGGGGAATAGGGGGTCATCATCGGGGTCTTTCACGGGGGCAAACTGGGGGGCAAAAACGCGTTGCCCCGTCATAATCCGCCACGGCGGCGATGGCTATACCCGCAAACGCAAAGAGCGACCCCGAAGGGTCGCTCTCGCTTAGGAAAGTCGCGGGTTCTGATTAGAACTTGAACGAGGCCACCACGGTTGTGCCGGGCATAAACTCGGGTGCACCGATTTCGTCTTTCTGGTCTGCATCTTTGTCTTCTGCAAACACTGCCAGCAGTTCTGCGCCGCCACCCAGATCGTAGGTGCCGCCAACATAGTAATCGTTGTCGTCGCCTTCGTTCTCGTTCAGCATACCAGCCAGGATGGTCATGCCGTTGCCCAGATCGTAAGAACCATCAATGTTCCACTCGTCACGACCTTGCTCGTTGCGCAGCTTCAGAGAAGCTTTCAACGGGCCCTCGGCGTATGCAACTGTCAGGCCGTAGTTGTCGTCTACTTCAGCGCCATCTACGTCTTCAGACACGTAGTAAACAGTGGCTGTTACTGGGCCGAATGGATACGCAACCTGAACACCAATCGATGTCTTTTCTGCTGCTGTGCCGAACTTGCTGGTCTGAGCGAAGCCCAACGACACAGTCGCGCCAGACAACGATGTCGAACCGGAAACGCCGTATGTTTCTGCTTCTTTGAAATCGACATTACCAGCTGCGCCAGTTTCTGCTTCAGCCTGGTATGCTGCGGTGAAGTTGAACATACCTGCGGAACCGGCAACACCGATCGAAAGTTGATCAACGTCGTCGGCAGTTGTTGCGCCGATCAAGTCACCGTTTGCGTCCGCAATGCGGTATGACAGAGAGGTTTTAATACCAGCAACAGTCACGTCACCACGAATAACAGTTTCGCCGTCGGCTTCGGAAAACGCATCAGCTTCCATATCGCCAGCGGACTTCCACAGCGACTTTGCAGCAAATTCAGTGTCACCGAAATACAGACCTGCGCCTTCAGTTGTCAGCGACAAAACGTAATCACCATCAACTTCAAGCTCGGTAGCATCGTTACCGTTATTTCCGTCGACAACAGCAAAAGTGAACGCTGCACCTGCGGCTACGCCGTTGTCCAGTTCGGCAGCCATATTGACGCCAAGTTCAGCGTCCCAGTAAAAGCCGTCTTCGCCAAAGCTTGTTGTATCATCATTATAGCCAAGTTCGGCAGCGCCGGAGAAGCTTACGCCGGTGTGTCCATCAGCAACTGCGGCACCAGCAAAGGCAACCAGAGCAGTTGTTGTAAGAAGGATGCTTTTCATTGGATAATTCCCTCGTGTTTTGCATTCCCAAGAATGCCAGATATTCTAGCATTGCCGCTTAATTGCGCCCAACACCCCCGACACTCAAGATAAACTGGCGCGTTTCAAGAGTCTTGCTGACAAATGATGCATCAAGGTCACACAATCTTTTGCCCCGATGACAGCACCGTCAAAGGGCGTTATCTGGGCCGCAGCACCCCCGCCCCCCTTGTTTGAAGGACGTTTCATGCCATTGGTTGACATACAGGACCGTATCGCCGCCGCCTGCGCCAAGGCCGGTCGCCCCCTGCAGGATGTGACCCTGATCGCTGTGTCCAAAGTGCAACCCGACGCCCGTGTCGCCGCCGTTCTGGACCAGGGCCACCGGGTTTTTGGCGAAAACAAGGTGCAAGAAGCGGCAGGCAAATGGCCCATGTTCCGCGATTCTTATGACGGGATCGCGCTGCATCTGATCGGCCCGTTGCAGACCAACAAGGCACGGCAGGCGGTGGAACTGGCGCAGGCGATCCATACGCTCGACCGGCCGAAACTGGCGCAGGTGCTGGCGCGGCTGGCGCAGGACCGCGGCGCATGTCCTGACCTGTTCGTGCAGGTCAATACCGGCGAGGAACCGCAAAAGGCCGGCGTGCTGCCCGCCGATGTCGATGCTTTCGTGGCCGAGGCGCGCGCGCTGGACCTGCCCGTCGCGGGCCTGATGTGCATCCCGCCCGTGAACGAAGAACCCAGCCTGCATTTCGCGCTGCTGGCCAAGATGGCCGCGCGCAACGGATTGACGGGCCTGTCGATGGGCATGAGTGGCGATTTCGAAAGCGCCATCGCCTTGGGTGCGACCCATGTGCGCATCGGTGCCGCGATTTTCGGGGAACGGGTTGCGGGGTGAGCATCTACGCCCCACCCCAAGACCCGCTGGTGATTCTGCATCACGACCATCAGGTGCTGCTGGTCGATAAACCCAGCGGCCTGCTGTCGGTTCCCGGCAAGGGCGAAGACCTGACCGATTGCCTGATCGCGCGGGTGCAGCGGGTGTTTCCCGATGCTTTGCTGGTGCACCGGCTGGACCGCGACACATCCGGAGTGATGATCTTTGCGCTGACCCCCCATGCCCAACGCCATCTGGGCCTGCAATTCGAAAACCGCCAGACCAAGAAAACCTATGTCGCCCGTGTCTGGGGTGAAATGACCGGCAAGACCGGCACTGTCGATCTGCCGCTGATCGTGGATTGGCCGAACCGCCCCTTGCAGATGGTGGACCATGAAAACGGCCGCGCGGCCGTGACCGATTGGCGCGTGGTGCGTGTGGGTGGCGGTGAAACCCGCGTGCGGCTGATGCCGAAAACCGGCCGGTCCCACCAGTTGCGCGTGCATATGCTGGCGCTGGGCTACCCGATTCTGGGCGATCCGTTCTATGCGACAGGCCCCGCGCGCGACCATCCGCGCCTGATGCTGCATTCCGAGACGTTGCAATTCCGCCATCCCGATGGCGGGCAGGGGATGCGGATCACCGCCCCCTCCCCGTTCTAGGCGGTCAGGAAATCCTGCACGGCTGCCACCTCGCTTTGCGCGATCGCGTGGCCACCCGCATGCCAATGCACCTGCACATCCGCCCCCTGCGCGGTCAGATACCCCGCCAGCGCATGGGTCAGATCGGGCGGGCAGATCGGGTCGTTCTGACCCGCAGTGATCAGCACGCGCCGCCCGCGCAGCCCCGGTTGCGGCGCGGGGGCAAAGGGGATCAGCGGATGCATCAGGATCAGGTCATCGACCAGCCCCGCATCCAGCATCGCCACCGCGGCAAGGATGTTGGCCCCGTTGGAATAGCCCAGCCCGATGGTGCGGGCCGGTTTGGTGGCGGCCTTTTCGGCGGTGATGAAATCCGCCATGGCACTGCTGCGCAATGCCAGATCGTCCATGTCATAGACGCCTTCCCCGGTGCGCCTGAAATACCGCGCGGCACCATGTTCGGACACGTCCCCGCGCGGGGATGTGACATGCGCACCGGGGATCAGCTGTTCCGCGAAATCGTGGAACTGGTCTTCTGTTCCGCCGGTGCCGTGAAAGGTCAGGAACAACGGTGCGCCCGCTGTCCCCTTTGTGCGTTTGGCGTGATAGGTCATGTCAGCCTTCCAGCGGTTCCAGCAGGTTTTCCAGCTGCGCGCGCAGATGTTCGTGCTGGCTGGGCAGTTTCAGCGCCTGACCAAGATGGGCGGTGTCTTCGTCGCGGGCAAAGCCCGGCTCGTTCGTCGCCACCTCGAACAGCACCCCGCCGGGTGTGCGGAAATAGATCGCATAGAAATAATCGCGGTCGATCACCGGCGTGACCTGATAGCCGGTGTCGAGCAGCGCCTCGCGCACCTCTAACTGCCGCGCGCGGTTATCCACGGCAAAGGCGATGTGGTGGACCGATCCTGCCCCTTGGGCGGCGCGGGGTGCGGATGGGGTCACCTCGATGTCGATGGCATTGGCGTCATTGCCGCCCGGCACGATGAAACGGGTGACGTTGTTTTCCGTGTCCAGTTTTTCATAGCCCATGAAGCGCAGCAATTCGGCGCTGGCATCACCATCGCGCAGGCGCATATCGGTGGAATGGAACCCGCGGATCGCGATATCCTCGGCCACGCCATTGCCGGTCCATGGTGTGCGGTCGTCGTCGCGTTCGACCAAGGCAAACAGGTCGCCATCGGGGCCGTTGAACAGCACGCGCTTTTCGCCAAAGCGGATGTCCTGCGCCAGACCGTCGGTTTCAAACGTGGCCAGCCGGTCCAGCCATGCCTGCGATGTGCCGGTGGGAATGGCGAAACTGGTGCGCCCTACCTCGCCCGCGCCGGCACGTCCGCGTCCGGCATTGGGAAAAGGGAAATAGGTCATCACGGTGCCCGCGCTGCCGGTCTCGTCACCGTAATAGAGGTGATAAACATCCGGCGCGTCGAAATTGACCGTCTGCTTGACGCGGCGCAGGCCCAGAACATTGGTGAAAAATGCGTTGTTTTCGCGCGCGCCACTCGCCAGCGATGTGACGTGATGCAGCCCTTTGATTTGCTTGATCATGATCGCTCTCCTATCCGTTGGGCGATAGATAGCGGATTCCACGACGCACTAAATAGCAGCGGGCGCACCAGATCAGTGCGCCCGCGCACATGAGCTTACTCTGCGGCCCAGCCAGAGATTGCCTTGACCTCCAGAAATTCCTCGATGCCCCAGACGCCGCCTTCGCGGGCGCGGCCGGACATCTTCATCCCGCCGAATGGCGCACCGGCCCCGCGCGACTTGCCGTTCATCTCGATCATGCCGGCCTTGAGAGCGCGGGCCATGCGGTTGCGGCGCGCGCCGTCCTGCGACTGGACATAGTTCGTCAGGCCGTAAGGGGTGTCATTGGCGATGGCGATGGCCTCTTCCTCGGTATCAAACGGGATGATCGACAGGACCGGGCCAAAGATTTCCTCGCGCGCGATGCGCATCTGGTTGTTCACATCGGCAAAGACGGTGGGGCGGACGTAATAGCCACGGTTCATGCCCTCGGGCAGGCCGGGGCCGCCCGCGACCAGCCGCGCGCCTTCGTCGATGCCGACCTGGATCATCGTCTGGATCTGGTCCCATTGGCGGCGGTTGACCACGGGGCCGATATGGCGACCGGGTTCAGAGGCAGGGCCAACGGCGATGCTATTGGCGATCTCGGCGGCGGTTTCGACGGTCTGGTCATAGATCGACCGTTCCACCAGCATCCGTGTCGGCGCGTTGCAGGATTGGCCGGAATTGGCCATGCAATGGATCACACCACGCTTGACCGCCTTTTCATCGGCATCGGCAAAGATCACGTTCGCCCCCTTGCCGCCCAGTTCCAGCGTCACCCGCTTGAGCGTTTCCGCCGCGGCAAGCGAAATCGCCTTGCCCGCGCGGGTCGATCCGGTGAAGCTGATCATCGCCACATCTTCGTGCCGCGACAACTGGCTGCCGACCCCCATGCCGTCACCGTTCACAAGGTTGAACACCCCCGCAGGTACACCCGCATCATGCACGAATTCCGCGAACAAAAGCGACGACAGCGGCGACTCCTCGGACGGCTTCAGCACGATGGTACAGCCCGCCAGCAGCGCGGGGATCACCTTGAGCGTGACCTGGTTCATCGGCCAGTTCCACGGCGTGATCAACCCGACAACGCCGATTGGCTCCAGCGCGATCCGGTCGTTGGGCGCATGCGGGCCCAGCGGCCTGATCCATTCGATATGGTCGAACGCGGTCAGAAAGTTTTCCAGATGCCACGGCAAGCAGGGGGCCTGATCGGCGCGGGACATGTCGATGGGCGCGCCCATTTCCAGGCTGATCGCCTGCGCCATTTCCTCGGCACGGGCCTCGTATTGGGCCAATATCGCCCTGACATAATCCGCGCGCTTGGCGGGGTCGGTTGCCGACCATGCAGGCAGGGCGGCGCTGGCGGCGGCGACGGCGGCGTTGGTGTCGGCGTGATCGCCCAGCGAAATGACAGCGCACACATCTTCGGTCGATGGGTCGATCACGTCATGGTCGCGGGGTTTGGCTGGGGCCACCCATGCGCCGTTGATATAGAAATTGCGTTTCTCGATCATGATTTCTCTCCTGCACTTTGGCAAAGGTGTGGCATCTGCCCCGTTCCGGCGCAAGCGGCTGTGGCACAAGTGTCTGATCGTTCCTATGTAGGGTCGGTAAACTGAAAATGAAGGAGCATCCCAATGGGCCTGCGTATCAACGACACGATCCCCGACCTGACGGTCGAAACCGATCAGGGCACAATCAAGCTGCACGACTGGATCGGCGACAGCTGGGCAATCCTGTTTTCACACCCCAAGGATTTCACGCCGGTCTGCACCACCGAATTCGGCGCCGTGGCGCAATTGGCCGATGAATGGGCCAAGCGCGGCACCAAGGTCATGGGCATCAGCGTCGATGGCGTCGAAGACCACAAGAAATGGAAGACAGACATCGAAACCTTTGCCGGTGCCAAGGCCGGTTTCCCGATTATCGCGGACGAAGACCTGACTGTGGCCAAGGCGTTTGATATGCTGCCCGCTGACGCCTATCTGCCTGACGGGCGGACCCCCGCCGACAGCGCCACGGTGCGCGCCGTGTTCATCATCGGGCCGGACAAAAAGCTGAAATTGTCGATGACCTATCCGATGAATGTCGGGCGCAACTTTGCAGAAGTGCTGCGCGCATTGGATGGCTTGCAGACGGCCACTGGCCGCGGTGTGGCCACGCCTGCCAACTGGAACGTGGGCGATGACGTGATCATCCCTGCCACCGTCAGCAATGACGATGCAAAGGCCAAGTTCGGTGATTTTATCACAGTGTTCCCCTATCTGCGCACGACCAAGCTGTAAGTGATCATGGACCCCGGTGCAGCGCCGGGGTCTTTGCGCCTGCAATATCAGTAGGCATAGCTGACGGTGAAACCTGCAAAAGGAAACACCGGCACATCGGACAGATCGGCGTTGGTGTCGTTGACAGCGGTCTGCACGGTTGGGTTCGTGTTGCTGGACGACACCTGCAACGACGACATGATCACGCCGATATCGCCCGACAGCCCCCATCCCGCCCCGAACCCGATACGGACCCCCGTGGTCACCATCGGGGCGACATCATTTTCGAATGCCAGCTTGCCGTCATAGGTAACAGCCCCTTCGGTGAATGAACCGCTGACATCGCTGTTGGAAAAGAACAGGCCACCGGACATGCGCCAGGCATTCGCCAGCGGATAATAATCCGCGACAACAGCGGTGCCGCCCAGATCGGCGGTGCCGTCTACGGCGGTGTCTTCATAGTCGAATGTGTCGTCGATACTGAACCCGCCCATGATCATGCCGCGCAGGCCAAGGGTCGGGCGCAGCTGATAGGCCCCTTCCAGCGCATAGCCGAAGCTGGTGACGCCAAGGCCGGCCGAAACGGCGCCCCTGTCCTGTGCGGTGGCGGTTGTTGCCATGGCGCAGACGGCAATGGCGATCAGGTAGCGAAGGATCATCGTTGATTCCCTTTGAATTGAGCAGTTTGGTGTGTCAGCGACCAATATGACTCAAAACGACTAAGGAATACTTAGCAGGGCGTACGGACAGGCCGCGCCATGGCGATCTGTCCTGCAAAAAACAACACCCGACCAATTGGCCGGGTGTTGTGATCGCATCATCAAAGGAACGTAGAAACGTTACTCTTCTGCGGCTTCTTCTTTGGCCAGTTCCTGACCGGTGGCCTGATCGACCATTTTCATCGCCAGACGGACCTTGCCGCGGTCGTCAAAGCCCAACAGCTTGACCCAGACATCCTGTCCTTCTTTCAACACATCCGACGGATGGTTCAGGCGCTTGTTCTCGATCTGGGACACATGGACCAGACCGTCACGTTTGCCAAAGAAGTTCACGAAAGCGCCGAAATCGACCAGTTTGACCACGGTGCCTTTGTAAACCTTGCCTTCTTCGGGTTCGGCCACGATCGAATAGATCATGTCATAGGCGCGCTTGATCGCCTCGGCATCGTTGGATGCCAGCTTGATCACGCCGTCGTCGTTGATATCGACCTTGGCACCGGATGTTTCCACGATTTCGCGGATAACCTTGCCGCCGGACCCGATGACTTCACGGATCTTGTCGACGGGGATCTGCATGGTTTCGATCTTGGGGGCATGGACGCTGAATTCCTGCGCGCCGGTCAGCGCCTTGGACATTTCACCCAGGATATGCAGACGACCTGCCTTGGCCTGTTCCAGTGCTTTTTTCATGATCTCGGGCGTGATGCCTGCGATCTTGATATCCATCTGCAAGGATGTGATGCCGTTTTCGGTACCCGCAACCTTGAAATCCATATCGCCAAGGTGGTCTTCGTCACCCAGAATATCGGACAGCACGGCATAGGACCCGTCGTCTTCCATCACCAGACCCATCGCCACACCGGCGACGGCGGCCTTCAGCGGCACACCGGCGTCCATCATGGACAGCGAACCACCGCAAACCGACGCCATCGAGGATGACCCGTTGGATTCAGTAATCTCTGACACGATGCGGATCGTGTAAGGGAAATCCGTCGGCGCAGGCAGAACCGCCTGCAACGCGCGCCATGCCAGCTTGCCATGGCCGATTTCACGACGACCGGGGCCAGAGACGCGGCCAACCTCGCCCACCGAATAGGGGGGGAAGTTGTAATGCAGCATGAAGTTGGATTTATACATGCCGGTCAGCGCGTCGATCATCTGTTCGTCATCGCCGGTGCCCAATGTGGTCACAACCAGACCTTGGGTTTCACCACGGGTGAACAGGGCCGACCCGTGGGTGCGGGGCAGAATACCGGTTTCCGACACGATCGGGCGGATCTGGTCCAGCGCGCGGCCATCGATGCGGCGGCCATGCTTGACCACGTCACCGCGCAGCACGGCGGATTCCAGTTTCTTGAGCGCGGGGCCAAGGTTGGTATCGGCCTGCTGGTCTTCGGTCAGGGCCGCGATGATATCGGCCTTGGCGGCGGATACGGCACCCGTGCGTTCCTGCTTGTCGGTGATCGCATAGGCGGCGCGCATCTTGTCTTCGCCTGCGGATTTGACGGCAGCGTAAAGCTCCGAATAATCCTCTGGCTGGAAATCGAACGGTTCCTTGGCGCAATCTTCGGCCAGATCGATGATCAGGTCGATGACTGGCTGGATCTGTGCGTGGGCAAAGGTCACGGCGCCCAGCATTTCTTCTTCGGTCAGCTCATAGGCTTCGGATTCGACCATCATCACGGCGTCTTTGGTGCCGGCGACAACCAGATCAAGCCGCTGTTCGGGCTTGGTGCGCAGGTTGTGCATGTCGTCGATTTCGGGGTTCAGGATGTATTGACCATCCACGAAACCCACGCGGCAGGCACCGATTGGGCCCATGAAGGGCGCACCGGAAATCGTCAGCGCAGCGGATGCCGCGATCATCGCGATCATGTCGGGGTCGTTGACGCCGTCAAAGCTCAGCACGGTACACATCACCAGCACTTCGTTCTTGAAGCCGGGGACGAACAGCGGGCGGATCGGGCGGTCGATCAGGCGGGATGTCAGCGTCTCTTTTTCTGTGGGACGCGCTTCGCGCTTGAAAAAGCCACCTGGCACTTTGCCGGCGGCGTAATATTTTTCCTGGTAATGCACGGTCAGCGGAAAGAAGTCCTGCCCCGGCTTTTGCGACTTTGCAAAGGTCACGTTGGCCATGACACTGGTTTCGCCCAGTGTCGCAATGACCGATCCATCAGCCTGACGGGCAACCTTGCCTGTTTCGAGTGTAAGCGTCTCTTCGCCCCACTGCATTGATTTTTTCACTTCGTTAAACATCATCATGTCCTAGTCGGGCCGCAGCCCATTTTGCGTAGGGGGCGTATTCCCCCTCATCCCTGTATCTTCTTTGTATCGGCGCTGGGATGCGGGCGCCGGGCTTCTCAAAGATAGGGGGGCCTTAGCGGATATTGGCCTCTTTGGAAAGAGGGGCGAGGGGCAGGGGGCTTTGCCGCACAACGGGGCGGTGGTCATTTTGCCATGGCCAATAAAAAACGCCCACCGGATGGCGGGCGTTTTTCGAATAACCTTGGTGCGAACCGGATTACCGGCGCAGGCCCAGACGTTCGATCAGGCTCTGGTAACGGGCTTCGTCCTTGGACTTGGTATAGTCCAAAAGCTTGCGGCGCAAAGCGACCATTTTCAGCAGGCCACGGCGACCGTGGTTGTCTTTCTTGTGGGTCTTGAAATGCTCTGTCAGCGTCGCGATGCGGCTGGACAGGATCGCAACTTGCACTTCGGGCGAACCGGTGTCGCCTTCTTTGGTTGCGAATTCATTCATGATCCGTGTCTTGTTTTCGGCAGTGATCGACATCGGGGTCTCCTTGTCTAAGGGGTGAATGGCGCAGGCCGGGATGTCGTCCAGCAAGGCCCGTGGAGGCGCCGCCCGGACAGAATCCGCGCGGATGGCTGCGCATAAGGGGATTTGGCGCAAAAGAAAAGCATTTTATACGCGCAGGAAAGTGACCTTTGTCAGATCGGGTTCGGCGAAATTGGTCAGTTTGGCGATCAGTTCGCCATCTGCCAGCAGTAATGTGCCATCCTCGGCCAGTTCGGTCGTCAGGACGGGCGGTTCGCCGGTATGTTCGATTTCGATGATATCTTCGGCAGGATCGAAATCTGTCAGCGTGACATGCATGCCGGGGCGCAGGTTGAATGTGTCGCTGCCGGTCCCGCCGGACAGCACATCGCCCGGTCCGCCGGACAGGTAATCATCGCCCGCGCCACCGTTCAGATAGTCGCGGTCCAGATCATCGCGGTCGATCAGCCGGTCATTGCCTGCCCCCCCGAACAGCGTATCGGACCCTGATCCGCCGACCAGCAGATCATCCCCCAGACCGCCCATCAGCACATCATCGCCCGGGCCGCCATAAAGCCGGTCATCGCCGTCGCCGCCGACCAGCAGGTCGTTGCCGGCGCCACCATGCAGCACGTCATCGCCGGTATGGCCGTAAAGTTCATCATTCCCGTCGCCGCCATAAAGGATATCGTCGCCCCCGCCACCGTGCAGCACATCATCGCCCGCACCGCCGTACAGGGTATCATTGCCGTCGCCGCCATGCAGATAATCGTTTCCGGCACCGCCGATGATCAGATCGTCAGTGTCGCCCGCGAAAACCACCACGGCGTGATCGCTGGCATCGATCATGTCGTCGATCGGAATGATCCGGCTGCCGATGATGTCGGGCTGGTCTTCGGGTGCGGGTGTCGGGTCGTCGTCAGCAGAATCGCCGCCGCCGAACAGCATCGCCGTCAAGGCGATCCCCACAAGTCCCATGATCACAACCATTGATCCACCTGCCATCCACCGGGTCCGGTTCGCCCACCGCGGGTGTCTAGCACAAGATGTTTTGGCTTTGTTCCGGATTCCGACCCAATGGTTAATCCGCCGCGAAGAACGGCAGGAAACTGTCAATCACCGCCTGCGGGTTTTCCTCCATCGCGAAATGCCCCGAAACGCAGGACGCATCGGTCATCTGCTGCACCCATGGCCGCCAGAGCGCGGCCGGATCGCCGGTCTGCGCCGGAAACCCGCCCTTGGCCCACAGAAAATGCAAGGGTGCCGCAATCTTGCGCCCTGCCGCCTTGTCAGCATCGTCCAGCGCGCGGTCGAATGTCGCGCCCGCGCGGTAATCGGCGCACATCGCATGCAGATGCGCGGGGTCCGCCGCCTGCGCGCGATAGCTGGCAAGGGCCGCATCGCTGAACACCGCCAGCGATTTGCCCATGGTCCATGATTGCAGCGTCCAATCGACATACCCCGCAGGGTCCGCCCCGATCATCCGTTCGGGCAAGGGCGCAGGCTGCGCCAGATAGGTCCAGTGATAGGCTTTCATCGCCAGATCAGCCGACCAACTGGCCCAGAAATCGCCCGTGGGCACGATCTCGATAATGCCCAGCCGGATGATCCGGTCGGGATGGTCCAGCGCGAACCGATAGGCGACCCGCCCGCCACGGTCATGGCCCAGCAGATGGGCGCGGTCGATCCCCAGCGCATCCATCAATGCGGCGATATCGGCGGCCATCGTACGTTTGGAATAGGTGCTGTGACCCGCGTCATCGGCGGGGGCGTCACTGTCGCCATAGCCGCGCAGGTCGGGGATGATGACGTCGAATTGCGCGGCCAAGGCGGGGGCCACCTTTTCCCAGCAATGGTGGTTCTGCGGATAGCCGTGCAGCAGGATCAGCGGCGTGCCTTGGCCCCCGCGATGCACCGACAGGGTGATGTCGCCGCAAAGAACACGGGACGGGGTGAAACCTTGGATCATCGAATGCTCCATCGCCTTGGGTGCTGGTCATAGCTGACGTAAAGAGGGTGGCGCGGATGCCCGTCCCTGGTCAAGCCAAGCGTCAGCAATGGCCTGCCGGTTTGCCGCAACAAGTCCGCCACCTGCGCGCCGCGACCCAGATGCGCGCCATGCGTGCCCCAGGCGGCGATGATCTGGTCGGCCCAAGCCGCCGCGGCGAGCAAACTGTCATCATTGGCAGGGCCAACAGGGTCAGCCGCACGGCGCAGGGCGCGCGGATCGGTGTCGCGCCAGGCAAAGATATTGGTCACCCGAAACGCCCCGAACCCCAAGGCGCGGGCGCGGCGTTCGCAGCGTTCGACCGTAGGGTCATTGTGCAGTTCCGTCGCCTTGGACGGGTTCAGCATCACAAAGGCCAGACGCGGTGCGCTGTCGTCCCAGATGCGGGTCAGCGCGTAGCGGTAGCGTTCGCAATCAGAATAGACGGCGTGAGAGGCGGTCAGGTCGGTGATATGCTGGCGATGGATCATGCGGGCGTCAGGTAAGGTGGATTTCAATCCACCTTACACAACAAACACCCGCGTCGGGTGCAATTCGCCGCCACGATAGCTACCGATGGCGATGGCCTTGCCGCCGTGGCTGGCCCAAACTTCCTCGCCATAGTCCACGCCGCTGGCGATCACCGGTGCCGGATTGCCGTTGCGCAGCCGTGCCACACTTTCCGCAGGGCAGCGGACCTCGACCAGATCGGCCAGCCCCACCTCCAGCGGCAACAGCCGCGCGTCCAGTTCCGGCGTGCGTGCGATGGCGTCCAGCTGGTCCAGCGTGATCCCGTCGCTGGCCTGAAACGGCCCCGACCAGATCCGGCGCAAGGACCGCACATGCGCCTTGCAGCCCAGCACATCGCCCAGATCGCGGGCGATGGACCGGACATAGCCCCCCTTGCCGCAGGTCATTTCCAGCACGGCATGATCGGCGTCAGGCCGGTCGGCCAGCAACAGTTCCTCGACCCAAAGCGGCCGTGCGGCAAGGTCCATTTCCTCGCCCGCCCGTGCCTTGGCATAGGCGCGTTCGCCATCGACCTTGACGGCGGAAAACTGCGGCGGGACCTGCATGATATCGCCGATGAACCCCGCCAGCGCCGCCTTGATCGCAGCATCGTCGGGGCGCGTATCGCTGGTGGCGATCACTTCGCCCTCGGCGTCGTCGGTATTGGTGGCCTGCCCCAGCCGGATGATGAATTCATAGGCTTTCAGCGCATCGGTGATATAGGGTACGGTCTTTGTCGCCTCGCCCAAGGCGATGGCCAAAACCCCTGTCGCTTCGGGATCAAGCGTGCCGGCATGCCCCGCCTTGTTGGCATCAAACGCCCAGCGCACGCGGTTGACCACCGTGGTCGAGGTGATGCCCGCCGGTTTGTCCACCACCAGCCAGCCCGAAATATCGCGTCCCTTGCGTCTGCGCGCCATGATCTTGCCCTTTGTCAGATTGCGGCTTGCTATGCGCGCGCACCCCGCTGGTCAAGGCGCGGCGGTTCGCGCTATGTCGGGGTGACGCCACAACCGGACCGATCCCATGCACCCAGCCCCTTTACCGCATCCTTTGCTGATCATCGGCTGGCAGGAACGGATCAGCCTGCCCGACCTTGGGCTGATCGATTTCGCGGTCAAGGTGGACACCGGCGCCAAGACAACGGCCCTGCATGCCGAAGAGATCGAGACCTTTCAAAAGCAGGGCGAAAAATGGGTCCGGTTCCGCAGCCCCGACATTCCCGGCACCGCGCCGCGCATCTGTGAATTTGCCGTCTTCACAAAACGCGATATCACCAATACCAGCGGCACGCCGGAGACGCGGATCGTGATCCGCACCCCGATGATTCTGGCCGGACGCAAGTGGAAGATCGACATATCCCTGACCGACAGGGGCAGCATGCAATTCCCGCTGATCCTTGGGCGGCGGGCCCTGCGTCATAAAAACATCGCCGTTCACGCCCGACATACCTATCTCGTCAGCCCCCTGCCGCAACCTGAAAGCGCCGCCAAATGAAAATCGCCATGCTCGCCCGCAATGCAGAGCTTTATACCCACCGCCGCTTGAAAGAGGCAGCCGAGGCACGGGGCCACCAGCTCGATATCATCAACACGTTGCGCTGCTACATGAACATCGCATCGCGCAGGCCCGAGGTCTATTACAACGGCGAAAAGCTTGAAGGCTATGACGCCGTGATCCCGCGGATCGGGGCATCGGTCACCTTCTACGGCATGGCCGTGCTGCGCCAGTTTGAAATGCAGGGCGTGTTCCCGCTGAACGAAAGCGTCGGCATCGGCCGGTCGCGCGACAAGCTGCGCTCGATGCAATTGCTGGCGCGCGACGGGATCGGCCTGCCAGTCACGACCTTTGCCCATGACCCGCGCCAGACCGATGAGGTGCTGAAACTGGCGGGCGGCGCGCCTGTGGTGATCAAGCTTCTGGAAGGTACCCAAGGCATCGGCGTCGTTCTGGCCGATACCGACCGGTCCGCGAAATCCGTGGTCGAGGCGTTTCGTGGCGCGGGTGTGAACATCCTGTTGCAGGAATTCATCAAAGAAGCAGGCGGCACCGACATCCGCGCCATCGTGGTGGGTGGCAAGGTCGTCGCCGCGATGAAACGCACCGGTGCCGAAGGCGAATTCCGGTCCAACCTGCACCGTGGCGGGTCCGCGCAGGTCATCAAACTGTCGCCCGAGGAACGGTCCACCGCGATCCGGTCGGCCAAGGCGATGGGGCTGAACGTCTGCGGCGTCGATATGCTGCGGTCCAACCACGGGCCGGTGGTGATGGAGGTCAATTCCTCCCCCGGTCTGGAAGGCGTGGAAAAGGCGACAGGGCTGGATATCGCCACCAAGATCATCGAATATATCGAAAAGAACGCCAAACCCAACGCGACCAAGACCAAAGGCAAAGGATGACCAAACGCGCGGCCTACATTATCGCAGGCGAACAGATCGCGGCAGGCACGCGCAAAACAGTCAATATTCCGGTCAGCACCCTGTCGGACTATACGCCCGTCACCCTGTCCGCCCATGTGATCCACGGGCGCAAGGACGGGCCGACCGTCTTCGTCAGCGCGGGCATCCACGGCGACGAGGTGATCGGGGTCGAGATCGTGCGCCGCCTGTTGCGCACCGGCACGTTGAAAAACGTGGCAGGCACGCTGATCGTGGTGCCGATCGTCAACACCTTCGGCTTTCTGAACCATTCACGCTATCTGCCCGACCGGCGCGATCTGAACCGCTGCTTTCCGGGCTCGCCCCATGGCTCGCTGGGGTCGCGGCTGGCGCATATCTTCATGACCGAGATCGTTGAACGCTGCAGCCTTGGGATCGATCTGCATTCCGCCGCGATCCACCGCACGAACCTGCCGCAGGTGCGGGTGTCGGGCAATAATGCCGAAACCCTGCGGCTTGCGCGCGTGTTCGGCGCGCCGGTGATCCTGACCTCTGCCCTGCGTGATGGCAGCCTGCGGCTGGAGGCAAAGCGCAAAGGCGTCAATATCCTGCTCTATGAAGCAGGCGAAGGGATGCGTTTCGACGAAATGTCGGTGCGTGCCGGTTTGGCAGGCATCTTGCGTGTGCTGAAAGACGTGGGGCTCTTGCCCAAGGCGGGGATCGCAGCCCCCAAGGCGCAGCCTTTGGTCTGTTCCGACAGCCACTGGGTCCGCGCGCCTGCGGGCGGGCTGTTGCGGATGTTCAAGGCCGAAGGCGATGTGATCGCGATGGGCGATCTGGTCGCCGCGATCTCCGACCCCTTCGGCGGTGGCGAGGTCGAAGTGCGCACGCCTTACGGCGGTATCATCGTCGGCCGGGCGGTCATGCCCATCGTCCACGAAGGCGACGCGCTGCTGCATGTCGCCGCCGTGAAATCCGCCGGTCAGGCCGAGGCCGCGCTGGGCGACCTGACCGCGCAACTGGAAGAAGCGCCGCTGTTCGACGAGGACGAGATTATCTGATCTTCCTGCGACTTCTTTTTTCCAAAAATACTCCGGGGTGAACCCCGGACCTGGTCCGGGGGAGGGGCAGCGCCCCTGGCTAGGTTTCGGCTGAAAGCACCTCCAGAAACGCATCACCGAACCGTTCGGCGTGCCGCTCGCCGATCAGCCGGGTCAGGCCGGTGATATCGGCACCCCGCAGTTGCGCGACCTTGGCCAGCATGGATGCCGAACAGGTCATTGGTTTGTCCGCGCCATGCGGGCCACGGATCAGCGCGCTTTGTGCGGCCAGCAGGCGGTCATAGATCAGCCCTTCGTCGCGGCCGGCCAGTTTGCGGCGACTGGGGTGCAGGTTCTCCGCCTCGCCCGCGATCACCTCCAGAAAGGCGCGCCCATAGCTTTCCAGCTTTTTCGCGCCGACCCCGCCGATATGGGCCATGTCATCCAGCGTCGCGGGGCGTTTTTCGGCCATGTCGATCAGGGTCTTGTCGTTGAAAATGATATAGGCGGGGACACCCGCCTGTTCGGCCAGGAACCGACGTTTCGCTTTCAGCGCGGACAAAAGCGGCGCGTCGTCTTCGCTGACCAGCGTGTGCACTTTCGGTCCCGCGCCTTTGGCGGCGGTGATCGTGTCGCGGCGCAGCATGATCTGCGCCTCGCCGCGCAGGATCGGGCGGGCGTGATCGGTCATGCGCAAGGCCCCGTGCCGGTCGCGGTCGGGGCGCAGCAGGTCATGGCCCATCATCTGCCGGAAAATCGCCTGCCACTGGCGGCGGTCATAGTCGCGGCCCACGCCATAGGTCGGCAGGCTGTCATGGCCGCGCGCCTTGATCTTGTCAGTCGCGTGGCCCAGCAGGATGTCGATCAGATGGCCCGCGCCGAAATATTCCTCGGTGCGCAGGGCGGCTGACAGCGCCATGCGCACGGGGGTCGTGGCGTCGAACACCTCGGCGGGTTTGTCGCACAGGTCGCAATGGCCGCAAGCATCGCTGGTTTCGCCGAAATAGGACAGCAGCGTCTGGCGGCGGCAATGCAGCGCCTCTGCCAGCCCCAAAAGCGCGTTCAGCCGGCCATGATCTGCGGCGCGCCGGTCGGCGGGTGCCAGCCCTTCGTCGATCTGCTGGCGGCGATAGCGGATATCGTCGGGGCCAAAGAGCGTCAGGGTTTCCGCAGGGGCACCATCGCGCCCCGCGCGGCCGATTTCCTGATAATAGCTTTCGATCGACTTGGGCAGATCGGCATGGGCGACCCAGCGGATATCGGGTTTGTCGATGCCCATGCCAAAGGCGACGGTCGCACAGACAATCAACCCGTCCTCTTGCTGGAACCGGCGTTCGACGATGCGGCGGTCCTCGGCCTCCATCCCGCCGTGGTAATGGCAGGCCAGATGCCCTGTTTCGCGCAGGGCCTGCGCCAGCGTTTCGGTCTTGGCGCGGGTGCCGGTATAGACGATGCCGGATTGTCCCTTGCGCGCGGCGGCGAAAGCCAGAATCTGCGCGCGCGGGCTGTCCTTGGCGGCAAAGGCAAGGTGGATATTGGGCCGGTCGAACCCGTGCAGGAATGTCGCAGGCTGCTGGCCTGCGAACAGTTTCTGGACAATCTCGGCCTGTGTTTCGGCATCCGCCGTGGCGGTAAAGGCCGCCAGCGGCACATCCAGTGCTTCGCGCAATTCACCGATACGCAGGTAATCGGGGCGGAAATCATGGCCCCACTGGCTGACGCAATGGGCCTCGTCCACGGCGATCAGGCTGACACCGGCGCGGTGCAGCATCTGCACGGTGCCACCGGCGGACAGGCGTTCGGGCGCCATGTACAGAAGTTTCAGCGTTCCAGCCTCGAGCGCGGACCACACCGCCTCGGTTTCTTCCTCGGTATTGCCCGATGTCAGCGCACCGGCGACAACGCCCGCCTGCTGCAACCCGCGCACCTGATCACGCATCAGGGCGATCAGCGGGGAAATCACCACCGTCACGCCGGACCGCATCAGCGCGGGCAGCTGGAAACACAACGATTTGCCGCCGCCCGTGGGCATGATCGCCAGCGTGTTGCGGCCAGCGGCGACAGCCTCGACGATTTCCTGCTGGCCGGGCCGGAAGGCGTCAAAGCCAAAGACATCGCGCAAAAGCGTGGCAGCGGGCATAGGGGGGACCTGTATCTGGATTTTCTTGATTGCCGGCCACAATCCCACAACCGGAATCGGGGAACAAACCGTGCAGGCATGAAAATGCAAAAGGCCGCCCCTGCGAACAGAGACGGCCAAGCACGACAGGGAGATGTCGGGCGGGGTGTGGTTACCGGTCGATGCGGTACGTTTCGGTTGCGACGACTTCGCCTGCGACCTTCAGCACGGCGATCACGTCACGGCGTGCGGGCGCACCTGTGTTCACGCGGACATCAGTGTTCGCACCGGCACGCACGGCCTGCGTTCCCAAAAGGGCGCCTTGGTTGCCAGCGTCCAGGTCGTAGATTTCGACGATCCCGTCAGCTTCGGCGCGGACGATGCCAAGTTCCACGATGCTGGTGGCGTCCTGTGTGCGGGGCAGTTCGAAGTAGCTGTTGGCCGATGCGACCGATGCTGTCGAGGCAAGTGCGACTGCGGCAATGGCGAATGCTTTAATGGACATGATACTCTTTCCTTTTCATTTGGGTGGCGGCGGAATGCCGCGTCTGGTTGGAACAGTGCATAATCTTGCGCTGCTGTGAGACAGAGATTGGCACGCCTGCCGTGCAGGAAAAGAGGCAGCAAGATCACGAAACCGGTGACAAAAGTGATCGATTTCCGTGCTTGAAAAAACGAAACTTATTCCCTGATGGTATTTTTGTGCGCATGCGCACCAAATTTGCCGCGGCTCTGTGCGTTCCGGCCCAGATGGGCCCGATGTTGGTCTTGTTGCTGTTCACGCAATTCAGCGCGGCGCAGCGCCATGATCTGCGATTGTTTCTGCTTGCTCACGCGGGCGTGACAAAAATGGGTGATATTGCGCCTGTCTTGCCGATGACTGCGTTGTCAACGGCGGTTGCACCGCTTAACCCTGTGCCGGAAGGAGCATCCACATGGGCGAAATCATTCTGGTCCGGCACGGTCAGGCCAATTCCAGCGCGCGCGACGAAGAAGGCTATGACCGCCTGTCAGACCTTGGTCATCAGCAGGCCGCTTGGCTGGGCGATTACATGCGCGACCGCGAAGGTGTCTTTGACAAGGTGATCAGCGGCAGCCTGCGCCGGCACCGCGAAACGGCGGCGGGGCTGGGTTACAGTGATCCGATCATCGACCCCCGCCTGAACGAGATGGATTATTTCAACCTTGGCCGCGCCTTGCAGGATGTGCATGGCGTGCCGTTTCCGGGGCCTGACGACTTTGCCGCCCATGTGCCGCAGGTCATGCAGGCCTGGCACCGGGCCGAGATTATGGGCGTCGAAACCTTCGCCTCCTTTGAATCCCGCGTCACCGGCGTGTTGCAAGAGGCCGCACAACCCGGTGTCCGCGTGCTGTGCGTGACATCGGGCGGTGTGATCGGGATGATCATCCGCCATCTGCTGGACCTTGATCCAACGCGGATGGCGCATATCCTGCTGCCGATCCTGAATTCCTCGGTCCACCGGATACATGTGATCCCGCAGGGGCCGATTTTGGCCAGTTTCAATGCTGTGCCGCATCTGGATACGGCGGACCGCGCCCATGCGCTGACCCATTTCTGAAAGGCCCCATAGATGTCCATCCACCTTTGGGTCCGCGCCGAAAGCCGCCCGCATGAAGAACGTACCGGCCTGACGCCACAAGGGGCCGCGCGCCTGATCGTGGCCGGTTTTCGCGTGACAGTCGAAGAAAGCCGCCAGCGCATTATCCCCATCGCCGATTATGCCGCTGCAGGCTGTGCCATTGCACCGGAATTCAGCTGGCCGGATGCGCCTGCCGATGCGGTGATCTTCGGCCTCAAGGAATTGCCCGATGATGGCACCCCGCTGCGCCATCGCCACATCATGTTCGGCCATGCTTACAAGGGGCAACCGGCGGGGCAGGTTCTGCTGGACAGGTTCCGCGTCGGTGGCGGCAGGCTGCTTGATCTGGAATATCTGATGGATGATGACGGGCGGCGCGTTGCGGCCTTTGGCTATTGGGCGGGTTATGCGGGGGCGGCGGTGGCGCTGCTGTGCTGGATGGCGCAGCAACGCGGGCAGGTGGCGGGGCCTGTGCGCGCCTATCCGTCTGCGGCGCATCTGCTGGGGGATTTGCAGGCAGGTCTGGTTGCGTTAGGCACCGCGCGGCCAACGGCATTGATCATCGGGGCGCTGGGCCGTGTGGGCGCGGGGGCTGCGGACCTGTGCAGCGCCATGGGTGTGCCGGTCACGAAATGGGACATGGCGGAAACCGCGCAGGGCGGGCCATTCCCGCAAGTATTGGCGCATGACATCTTTCTGAACTGCATCCTTGCGCGCCCCGGCACGCCGGTCTTTGTGCCCGCCAGCGCCAAACGCGCCGCGCGCCGCCTGACGGTGATCGGCGATATCGCCTGCGATCCCGACAGCGACTTTTCCCCGATCAAGGTCTATGACCGCACGACGACATGGGATGCGCCTGCGCTGCGGGTGCATGACGCGCAGGTGCTGGACGTGACCGCCATCGACAACCTGCCCAGCATGATGCCCGCGGAAAGCAGCGAAGATTTCGCCGCACAGCTGCTGCCGCATCTGGCAACGCTGGACCTGATGGACAAAGGCGTCTGGGCCGGCGCGCAGGGATGGTTCGACCGCGCGATGGATCAGACGGGGCGGTAAAGGTCATCCTCGACCGCGCTGCTGTCGATGCCCAAAGCCTCCAGCCCGCTTTCCAGATGGTCGGCCAGATGTGGCGATCCTTTGAGGTAGCGGGCGGTTGGTGTCGTGGCCTCGGCCATCGCGGCGCGGATCGCCTCTGCCAGATCTTCGGGGTCGAACGTGCCGCGCCCGATCCAGAACAGGGCGACCAGCCCTGCCTGTTCATCTTCGTTCAAACGATCAACGAAACCGTCAAATTCGTTTTCCGCGCGGTCAAGCTCACGCGCAAGGATGATGACCTCGGCCACCTTGTCTGCTGAAATGGGTAACATCTGGGTCCTCCCTTGGTGCGACCTTGCGCGATCATAGCACGCGACACCTTGATCTGGCGCAACAGATTGACGGGCTATTTCGCGCCGAACAGCCGGTAATAGAGCCAGTCAGGCAGAAACTGCGACCCGCGGAACACCCAAGAAAACACCAAGGGAAAGCTTTTCTTGAAAGCATCGGTGTTCATATGTTCGAACACCTCTTTCGCGGCATCCTGTGGCGACATGATGAAGGGCATGTTGAAATCGTTTTTCTCGGTCAGGCGCGTCTTGATGAAACCGGGGTTGACCAGCTGCACATGCACGCCGGTGTTGCGCAGATCGGCCTGCATCGATTCCGCCAGCGCCATCATGCCCGCCTTGGACGAACAATAGCCGATGGCACCGGGCAGGCCGCGAAACCCCGACAGCGACCCGACCAGCACGATATGGCCCGCATCGCGCGCGACCATATCCTTGATCACCGATCCCACGACACGCGACGCGCCAAGGAAATTGACCTCGCCCATCATATCGGCTTTTTCGTTGTCCCAGTCCTGCGCCTTCATCGGCCAATAGACACCGGCCAGATAAACCACACCGTCGATCTGCCCGACCTCGGCGGCGGCAGCCGCGACCGACGCACGGTCAGCGACATCGACGGTGACATAAGACGCCTTGCCCGGCAAATCCTCGACCAGATCTTTCAGGCGGTCCTCGGTCCGGGCGGACACGACGACCTCTGCCCCGGCACGGCTGAGGCAAAAGGCGACTTCACGCCCCAAGCCTTCGCTGGCGCCGACGATCCAATACCGTTTTCCTTGCCATTCGGTCACGTCATTCCCCTGCGTAGGCCTGATCCCGCGGTCGCATTGTGGCGACAAGCTCTGCCACCTTGATCCCGAACTTGCGGAACTGGCTGCGGTTCATGATCGACCCGTTTGATGTCAGATACATCCAGTCTGTAACATCAAGCGCGTGGCCACCAGCCTCATCCGCCAGTTTTATGCGGTAATTCAGCACAACGGCGGAACCTTGCTGCTTTCCGGTGCCGGCACCCACGACATCGGGGGCCTCGGCCTTGATCGTGCCGTCATTCGACAGGGTCAGGGTCCAGCAGCGATCCTGCTGCAACCCGCTGTCATAGTGGAATTTCTCGACCATGGTGCCGACATTGCCGTTCCATGTCGCGTGGAAATCCGCCACGAACCGCGACGATACCTTGCCGGTGGGGCCAAAGATCACGCCTTCGCAGACGATGGGGCCGTTGAACCTCTCGCGGATGTCGAACATCGGGCCTGCGACGTAATCGTCAGGCTTTTGCGCAAGGAATGACGCATAGCGGGTCTTGGCATAGACGGCCCCTGCCATCAGGGCCGCGCCCAAAACGCTGTAAATCACAAACGACATCGGTCATTCCTCAAGCTTCGTGGCGATCAGAAGACCGATGGCCAACAATTTCAATAGCGACGGCACCAATGCGTAAAGCACCGTCAGGGTCGTCAATGCCGTGTCCGGCAAATCGGTGGCACCGGCGACAAAACCGGATCGTTCCAGCAACGGCAGCAAGACAACTGCCGCAAAGGCCAGCGTGAACTTGTTGACCAAGGACCAAAGCCCGAACCCCTGCCCGCCGGTCGGCGAAATCGCGGCCATGCGTTTTGCGAACATCGCGGGCATCAAGGTCAGGTCTGCCCCGATCGTTGCTCCACTTAATACGCAGATGATTGCAAACGGGATCACATCGCCCATGGATAAAGTCAGCGTATATCCGAACGACGCAATGGCGAGCGTCATGGCCGCCAGCAAAACCCGCTTTTCCCCGAACCGCCGTGCCAGTGCCGACCATGCAGGCGACGACAGCGCCGCCGCCAGAAAGAACAGCACCAAGAGCGCGCCTTCCCAGCCGGGCGCGCCCAGCCTGCTTTCGACGTAGAACAGGAACAGGGTGGATGACACCGCCAGCGGCGTGGCATTGACCAGCGCAAGCACCAGCAACCGCCGCGCGATCGGGTCGGCCAGGATGTCGCGGATTTGCGACGGCTCCTGCGCCACACGGCCTTTCCATTCTGGCCACATGAAGAACGCGGCAACCAGCGTGACGACAGCAAAGCCGAAGGCGAACACCGCAAAGGGGTCGGCCACCACACCGATCAGCACGGTGGGGATCACAGCGGCGACGCAGACCCCCAGCAAGGCCCCGCTTTCGCGCCATGCGGCCAGCCGGACGTGGCCGCCGTCCGCGTTGCCGGCCTTGCTGATCCCTTGGGCATAGAAATTGATGGTCAGGAAACTGAACGCGGTGAACAGCCCCGTGATCGTCAGGCCGAACCACCAGATCGGCGCAATCGGCGGGGCCACGGCGAACAGCCCGATCATCGCCAGCGCCAGCACAACGGCGGTCAGCGTGATCGCCAGTTTCTTGAACCGCGTCAGCCGTTCGCTGATCCAGCCCAGCACGGGGTCCTGCACCACGTCGAACAGGCGCAGCCCGAACAGAACAGCACCAAGCGCGGTCAGGCTGACGCCATAGGTGTCGGCATAATATTTCGGCGCATAGATATAGATCGGCAGACCAGCCCCCGACAGCACGGCGGCGAACAGGCTGAAGGAAGGCAGCCTGTCGGTCAGGGCTTTCACCGGCTGACCTCGTCACGCGGCGGGGCGGGTTGCGACCGGAACGTCGCCCCTTTCCACCATAGCTTGACCGCCTGCCAATGGATCAGCGCCAGCACACGGCGCGACCCGAACGGACGGCGCAGCACCGCGCGCAGGATACTGCCATTGCTGATCGGGCGGCGCGCGCCGGTCAGCGTGGCGATCAGCCCGCCATTGCCGCGGGTATAGTCGATCCAGACACCAATACTGTCAGGCTGGATATCAAAGCGGAACACATAACCGCCTTCTATCGGCTGGAAAGGGGAAACATGCATCACCTTTTGCGCGGCCAAGGTTTCCGCCTTGGTGATCGCGCGCCCGTCGTCATGGCGGCACAGATAGGAATGGCGGTCCCCGAATGTATTGCTGACCTCGGCAATGATCGTGGTCAGGGCATCACCGTCATAGCACAGCCAGAACGACACCGGATTGAACACATGGCCCAGCACGCGCGGCTGCGCCAGCAGCATGATCCGGCCCGGTTGTGGCACGTCATGGGCGGCCAGCACATCGCGGACCCATGCCGCACCGCGCCCTTGTTTGGGTGGCCCGCCATGGTCGGCGTCATGCAATGACATCAGGTTGCCCGCGTTGCGCGCGAACAGCGCGGGCGCGTCAGGCGCGGTTTCCGCATCCAGCAGCACATAGTCGATGGAATAGCGGAATGCGTTTTTGGTCGCCCCCCGCCGCCCGTGATAGGTCTCGCCTGCGATATGATGGATGGGCGCGGTCACTCTGCCGCCATCGCCATGCGGTCGGGGGCATTCAGCCTTTCGACCACATCCAGCGCGCTGGACAACCCGTCCTCGTGAAAACCGTTCTTCATCCATGCACCACAGAACCATGTGCGATTGGTGCCATTCATCGCGGCGGCGGTTTTCTGGGCGGCCAAGGCGGCCAGATCATAGACCGGATGGTGCAAAGTCACCTCGTCCCAGATCAATTCCTCGCGGATCGGGCGGCGGCTGTTCAGGGTGACCATCATCTCATCGGCCTTCAGCCACGGCTGGAGCGAGTTCATCCAATAGGTCAGGTCGATTTCGCCGCCCTGCTGGCCTGTCGCCTCGGTATAGATCCACGACGACCAGACCTGTTTGCGCTTGGGCATGATGGATGTGTCCGAATGCAGCACGATGCTGTTGGGCTGATAGCGCACGGCGCCCAAAGTGTCGCGCTCGACGGGCGATGCATCCGACAGCAGGGCAAGGCTCTGGTCGGAATGGCTGGCGAAAACGACCTCGTCAAACCGTTCCCAATCGCCGCCCTGGGCCTTGACCTCGACCCAGCCGGGCAGGCGGCGAACCGCATCGACAGGCGCGCCCAACCGCAGATCGACATCGCGGAGCGCCAGATCGGCGGCAAGGCGGGTGACATAGGCCTGCGAGCCGCCATCGACGGTGTACCATTGATGCTGGCCCGTCGCGCCCAACAGGGCATGATTGTCGAAAAAGGTCATCATCGCATGGGCGGGGAAATCAAGGATCTTTTCCTTGGGCGTGGACCAGATCGCGCCGGAAAACGGCAACAGGTAATGGTCGCGGAAATAATCCGACAGGCGCAGTTTTTTCAGCAGCCCGCCAATGGTCAGGGTTGGATCCTGACTGGCGGCCAGCCCGTGTTTGTTGAAATGCAGGATATCGCGGACCATGCGCAGGAAACGGGGGTTGGCGGCATTCCTGCGCTGGGCGAACAGCGCATCCAGACTGGCCAGGCCATATTCCAGCCTGCCCCCGCCGAAAGACGCACCAAAGCTCATGTTGCTCTTGACGACCGGCACATCAAGGTGATCGAACAGGGCCGTCAATCGCGGATAATTGGCATAGTTGAACACGATGAAACCCGTATCGACCTGCTGGTCGCGGTTCGGGCCTGCCATCCGCGTGCGGGCATGGCCACCCAGCCGGTTTTCAGCCTCGAACAACACGACCCGGTGATCCTTGGCCAAGGCATGCGCCGCGCCCATCCCCGAAATGCCCGCACCGATCACCGCAATCTTGATGGGCGCGGCCGTCCCTGTCTCTACCAGCATACTGTCTCCGTCGCCCCGGTCGTTTCTTGTCTGGTCACTACGTAGCGCGGTTTGCCATGGATCACGCAAAATACTTTGTGACCCGCTGATCCAAGCACCAGATCGCGGCGTAATAAACACATGTTGATCGAGATGCACGCCCCACCGAAAGCTGATGCAGTCACCGCGATGCCCGTCTATAAAAGGACAGGCAAGACGAGCATTCGCACCACGGGGGCAAATCGGGTGATGGCAGAGGCAACGACCAAACGCATGGCATGGGTGACACAGGTCGCCGCCGTGCGCGACGGCAGGGACAAGGCGGCCTTTGCCGAATTGTTCGCCTATTTTGCCCCGCGCGTGAAATCGTTTCTCATGAAATCGGGGGCCAGCCCGGATCTGGCCGAAGAATGCGCGCAAGAAGTGATGGTGACCCTGTGGAACAAGGCCCATCTGTTCGACCCGACCAAGGCGAGTGTGTCCACATGGATTTTCACCATCGCCCGGAACCGCCGGATCGATCTTTTGCGCAAACAAAAACGGCCAGAGCCCGAGGATTTGCCCTGGGGACCAGAGGCAGAGCCCGAACAGGCCGATGCCATGGGTCTGCAACAGGAAACGGAACAATTGGGTCAGGCGCTTGCCGCTTTGCCTGCGGAACAAAGAAAACTGATCGAACGCGCCTATTTCGGCGAGTTGAGCCATAGCGAGATTGCCGCCGAAACCGGCCTTCCGCTGGGAACGATCAAATCACGGATACGGCTGGCGTTGGAACGCCTGCGCCATACAATGAAATGAAACGCAGATGAAAAAGATCAAACACCACCTGACCGATGCCCTGTTGATGGGCTATGCTGCAGGCAGCTTGCCAGAGGCGTTCAACCTGGTGGTCGCCACCCATATTTCCATGTGCGACACCTGCCGCGCAGCGCTGGCCGAATTTGACGCGGTCGGTGGCGAGGTGATGCTGGACGCCGACCCCGTGGATATGGCCGAGGATGCGCTGGCCGCTGCGATGGCGCGGATCACGGATGCGCCGCGCCCCGAACGGGTATCGGCGAAACCTGCGGGCGGCGTGTTTCCCGCGCCTTTGCGGGGCTATGTCAATGGTGATCTGGACCGCGTGAAATGGCGCAAGATCGGCGGCGGCGTCAGCCAGATGGTGCTGAAAACCCAAGACGGCGCCAGCGTGCGGTTGCTGCGGATTCCTGCGGGGACGGCTGTGCCGGATCACGGGCATCGCGGCACGGAATTGACGCTGGTGCTGCAAGGCGCGTTTGTCGATGCGACAGACCGGTTCGCCGCGGGCGATATCGAGGTCGCGAACGAAGACCTGAACCACACACCCGTTGCGGAACAGGGCATGGATTGCATCTGTCTGGCTGCAACCGATGCACCTTTGCGGTTCAAGGGTCTGTTGCCGCGTCTTGCGCAGCGGTTCATCGGGATTTGACAGTAAGGTGGGTCTTGACCCACCTTACTGGTCTTGGACCGCGATCGGGACAGGGGCCGCGTCGGGGGCGATTTCGGCAAAGTCGAAATTATCCAGCCGGTTCGCGCGCTTGCCCGCTTTTTCTGCCGAAATCTTGATATCTTCCAGATCCTTGGCCGCCTGCCCGAAATGCCGGTCAAGGTTGCCGACCCGCGTGACCAGCCTGTCCACATCGCCGCCCAACAGCGACAATTCCTTGCGGATCGCCCCCGCCTGTTCGCGCATCCGCGCGTCTTTCAGGATTGCGCGCATCGTGTTCAGCGTGGCCATGCAGGTCGTCGGTGACACGATCCAGACGCGGGCATCGAAGCCGGCGCGCACGACTTCGGGCAGGCGGGCGTGCAGTTCGGCATAGACCGCTTCGGATGGCAGGAACATGATCGCGCCATCGGCGGTTTCGCCTTCGATGATGTAACGTTCCGATATGTCCTTGATATGTTTGCGCACCGCATTGCCCAGATCGCGCAGCGCGATTTTCTGCAAGTCCTGCGTATCCGCGCGTGCCAGCGCCTCGTAGGATTCAAACGGGAATTTCGCGTCGATCACGATAGGGCCGGGGGGATTGGGCAGATGCACCAGACAATCGGCGCGCTTGCCGTTGGACAGGGTCGCTTGCAGGGTGAAACTGTCGGTGGGCAACGCCTTTGACACGATATCGGTCAGCTGGATTTCCCCGAACAACCCGCGCCGTTGCTTGTTCGACAAGATATCCTGCAAGGACAAAACATCGCCCGACAGCTTTTCGATATTGGTCTGCGCGCGGTCGATGGTGGCCAGCCGTTCCTGCAATTCGGTCAGGCTTTTGGTGGTTTTCTCGGAACTGCCGGTCAGTGTTTCCTTTAACCTTTCGTTCATTTCCGCCAGTGAATGCGCCGATTTCAGCGCGTTATCGGCCAGCCGTTCGGCGACCTGCGCCTGCACCTCGGCCAGTCGGGCCTCCATCGTCTGGATCACGCGGACTTGGGCATTGGCCTGCGCATCGCTGACGGTCTGGATATTGCCCGCCAGCTGGTTCTGCCCTTGGGCCAGCCCGATCATATCCTGCGACATGCGCCCCATCTGATGGGCGACGTAATTCACCGCCTCGGCAGATTGACCGGCGCGGCGCAGGGTCGTGATCAGCAGGATCAGGATCAGCAGCAACGTGGCCAGCCCGCCAAGCACGGCCAGCACGGCAGGATCGCTGAATGGGTAAGACGTATCACCGATCTGGATCATGTGCGGCCAAACAATCTTTCAATATCGGACAGTTTCAGTTCCACATAGGTGGGTCGTCCGTGGTTGCATTGGCCCGAATTTGGCGTTGCTTCCATCTCGCGCAGCAGCGCATTCATTTCCGCGGCCTGCATCCGCCGCCCCGTGCGGATCGACCCGTGGCAAGCAACACGGCTCAGGATCGCCTCGATCCGCGCCTGAACGCTGGCGCTGTCGCCTTGGTCGGCCAGTTCGTCCAGAATATCGCGCAGCATGGCGGCGGCGTTGATCTCGCCCAAGATCGCAGGCGTTTCGCGCACGGCGATGGCATTGCCGCCAAAGGGTTCGATGGTCAGGCCAAGGCGCGCCAGATCATCCGCAATATCCAGCAGGGCGGCGGTTTCATGGTCCGACAGTTCCACGATTTCAGGGATCAGCAGGGCTTGGGCGGCAACGCCATTGGTGGCCATCTGGCTTTTCAGCTTTTCATAGACCAGCCGTTCATGCGCCGCATGGCCATCGACAATCACGATACCCGTGGCGGTCTGTGCGATGATGTAATTTTCATGCACCTGCGCGCGCGCCGCGCCCAAGGGCAGGTCGGCGCTGGTATCATCGACGGGCGGTTCCACGCGGGCGGATGGCATTTCCGCAAAACCGGGGGCCTGCGCCTGAAAGGTCAGCGACCGCGCGCTGAAACTGGGGCGGTCCATCTGGTAGACGCGGGGTGTGGTGTGTTGCGGTTGCATCGCGCCCAATGTCGCATCAGCCACGGTGCTGGACGCGCGGTGGCCCGCCCCCGCCAGTGCGTGCCGCAGGCCCGACACGATCAGCCCGCGCACGGTGGCGGGGTCGCGGAAACGGACCTCTGATTTCGCGGGATGCACGTTCACATCGACCAGCACGGGGTCGCAATCGACAAACAGTGCCGCCACCGGATGCCGGTCGCGCGACAGCACATCCATATAGGCGGCGCGCAAGGCCCCCAGCAGCATCTTGTCGCGCACGGGCCGGCCATTGACGCACAGGAATTGCGCCACTGCCGCCCCGCGCGAATAGGTGGGCAGGGCGGCATAGCCGGTCAGGTGAAACCCGTCCCGTTCTGCATCAATGCGCAGCGCGTTATCGGCAAAATCGCGGCCCAGCACGGTTTGCAGCCGCCCGTGCAATGCATCGAACAGATCACCCGTCTGCGCATCGGCGCGGAACACCACACGGCTATCGCCATCCGACGCATCGCGTAAGGTGAAGGTGACAAAGGGTTCGGCCATCGCCAGCCGCTTGACGACATCGGCGACCGCCTGCGCCTCTGCCCTGTCGGTGCGCAGGAATTTCAGGCGCGCGGGCGTGGCATAGAACATGTCGCGCAATTCGACCACGGTGCCGCTGGTCAGCGCGGCAGGGCGCACGTCGCTGATCCGCCCGCCCGACACCGCGATGCTATGCGCGCCATCGCCCGCCGTGCGGCTGGTGATCAGCAGCCGACCCACAGCACCAAGCGAGGCCAGCGCCTCGCCCCGGAACCCGAAGGATGTGATGTTCAGGAGGTCCGACCCGTCGATCTTGGACGTGGCATGGCGGGACAGGGCCAGCGGCAGATCATCCGCCGCCATGCCGCAACCATCATCGCTGACGCGGATCAGGGTCTTGCCGCCATCCGCGATCACGACCTCTATCCGCTGCGCGCCTGCGTCAATACTGTTTTCCACCAGTTCCTTGACGGCAGAGGCCGGACGTTCCAGCACCTCGCCCGCCGCGATCCGGTTGATGGCGGCTTCGTCAAGCTGCCGGATCACCGGACGGGGCTGTATCTGGGGGGCGGATGCGGTCATGCCACAATCCATAGCATGATCGCGCGATTCTGACAGCGCGTTTCGCGCTACTGCGTGCTTTCCAATCCTTCGGGGCGGCCCACGACGACGAAATGCAGATCATCCGCGCGCAACAGCTCTGCCGCGACACGATTGGCGTCCTCCAGCGTCACGGCTTCGACGAAATCATTGCGGTTGATGACGTATTCGGGCGGCAGGTCGATCATCTGCATCCCCACCATGATCGACGCAATGGACGCATTGCCGTCGAACCGCAGCGGGTATTCGCCAGTCAGATAGGTTTTGGCGGCGGCAAGCTCGGCCTCGGTCAGGCCCTCGGTCGCCATGCGCGCCCATTCGGCGCGGGTCACCGCGATCGCCTCGGCGATGGTGTCGTTGGATGATGCGACGCTGCCGATCACCATTTCCGCGTGGAACATCGGCGCAAGATTGCTGCTGATCCCATAGGTCAGGCCGCGCTTTTCGCGGACTTCGGTCATCAGGCGCGATTCGAAACCGCCCGCGCCAAGGACGTGATTGACGATGAAGGCGGCAAAGAAATCGGGGTCATCGCGTTTCATGCCGGCATGCCCGAACAGGGCAAAGGATTGTGGATTGTCGAAATCGATGACCGTGACACCGCCATCCAGACCAAAGGCCACATCGGCAGGCGGTGGCGGCCCCTCGGCAGGCAGATCGCCCAAAAGCGCGTCCAGCATCGGGCCGACCTGATCCACCGTCACATCACCCACGACCGACACATAAAGCCGGTCACGGGTCAGCGCGTTGCGATGGGCGTCGCTGATGTCATCGCGGGTCAGCGCGGTCACACTGTCGGCGGTGCCATCCAGCGATGTCCCGTAAGGATGATCGCCAAAGGCTGCAGCATTAAAGGCGGCACCGGCAATGCTGCGCGGGTTCACCGCATCGCTGGCGATCCCCGACAGCACCTGCGCGCGCACGCGGTCGATGGCTGTCTGGTCAAAGCGGGGGGCGATCAGCGCCTGTTCCAGCAGCGCCAGCGCCTCGGCCTTGTTTTCGGTCAGGAATTGCGCGGAAATGCTGATCGTATCGTCGGTGGCACGAAAGCTGAACCGCGCGGCAAGGCGTTCCAGCTCGGTCTGGAAAGCCTGCGCATCGCGGTCGGCGGCCCCTTCTTCTAGCAGGGCGGCCATCAGGTTGGTCGCGCCGCGTTTGCCGGGCAGGTCCAGCGACGCGCCACCACGAAACCGGATTTCCACCGCGACAAAGGGAATGCCGGGTTCTTCGACGACCCAGGCGTTGATCCCGCCGTCGGATGTGACTTGCTGGATGGCGATTTCGGCCTGTGCGGTGCTTGCCAGCAGGGCGAGCCAAACGATTGTGATCATACGCAGCATCAGCGTGCATCCTCTTGTGCGGCGACGATCCAGCCGGTCACGGCGCTGTTGCGGTCAAAGACACGGGCAGCGACATCCTTGATCTGTTTGGGCGTCACCGCTTGCAGGATGTCGGGCCAGGCCTGCACATCCGCGACCGTCAGCCCCGATGTCAGCGCCATGCCATAGCGCCGCGCAAGGCCCTGCGCATCATCAAGTGCGTAGATTTCCGAGGCACGCAGCTGGGTGCGGATCGCCTCCATCCGGGCGGGATCAATCTCGCTGTCCATGAAATCGGCGATCACGTCATCCATCGCTGCCTCTGCATCCGACAGGGACACACCCTCGGACGGCAGCACGACGAAAGAAAACGTCGTGGCGTCCAGTGACATCCCGCCATAGCTGGCATTGGTATAGATTGCGGTCTGCGTGTCGAACTGCAAGGCACGGCCAAGCTCGGACGTAAAGGGCGACCCGCCCAGCAATTCCGCCAGATAGACAAGGGCTGCGGCATCGTCCTGCGCGCCGCTGTCGCGTTCCGGCGCAAGATAGCTGCGCACGATATAGGGCTGGCTGACGCGCGGATCGACATAGGTGATCCGGCGTTCGGCGCGCTGGGGCGGCTCGGTGGGGCGGGCGCGGTCGGGCAGGTCGGCATTGGCGGGGATCGGGCCATAATGTTCGCGCGCCAGCGCCAGCACGTCCTGCGGGTCAACATCACCGGCGACGATCAGCACCGCGTTGTTGGGCGCATAATGGCGTTCGTAAAAGGCGGTCAGTTCGGGCATGTCCAGCTGCGCGATTTCATGCTGCCAGCCGATGACAGGCACGCCGTACCGGTGGTTCTGGTATTGTGCCGCCATCAATTGTTCACGCGCCAGCGCGCCGGGGTTGCTGTCTGTCACTTGCGCGCGTTCTTCCAACACGACGCGGCGTTCGGTGCTGATATCCTCGGGGGTCAGCGCCAGATTGGTCATCCGGTTTGCTTCCATCTGCATCATCAGGTCCAGACGGTCGGCGGCGACGCGCTGGAAATAGCCGGTGTAATCGAAACTGGTAAAGGCGTTGTCGCTGCCGCCATTGGCCGCGACCACCTGTGAAAATTCACCCGGCGCCAGCATATCGGTGCCTTTGAACATCAGATGTTCCAGAAAATGCGCCACACCGGATTGCCCTTCGGGTTCATCCGCGGACCCGACCTTGTACCAGACCATATGCACGACAACAGGCGCACGGCGGTCTTCGATCACGACGACATCCATACCGTTGTCCAGTGTATAGGTCGTCACATCCTCTGCCGTGGCGGTCAGCGCCAGACAGGACAGGATCATTGCGGCGAAAAAGCGTCTCATGGGCCCCCGGTGGTCTGTTCACTGTGCCACAAGCTATGCCGCCACGCCTGATGTTCAAGCTGCGATACGCTGATGTGATTTCGGCGCTAGCGGTTTGCTGCCGGACGCGGGTTTGCGCGGTTGGTCTGTCCGGGCGTTGGCGGCGGCAGATCAAGCGTTGGTGGCGTCAGCAACGGGTCGGCGATGACAAGGTCCATTTCGGCAGGGCCGATGGTGACGGCCCCAAAGTCACGCAACGCGCCCTCATTCCGGCCGCAGGCCGCCAGCAGGGCAAGAGCAAGTCCACAAAGTACCAAGGCGCGCATCAGAGGTCCTTTTTGTCGTATTGCCGATGATTACCGCATGGAACCGCCAAGGTCACGCAGCTTTCTTGCCATCATCGCCAAGAAAGGCCAGCCCGATGGCCCCGGCAAAGATCGCAATATCGGCAACGTTGAACGCATAGGGGTTGTTGAACCCGCAACAGGACATGTTCAAAAAATCCGCGACAGCGCCATAGATGATCCGGTCGATGACATTGCCGATGGCCCCACCGATCAGGCAACCACCTGCGATATAAGCCCATTTCGTGCCGCCTGTCCGGTTCAACCACCAGATCACACCGCCGCTGATCAGCAGAGCCACCGCGATCAGCACCCAGCGCATGTCGAAATCGGCGAACAGGCCGAAATTCACGCCGCGGTTCCACGCCATGCGAAATTCGATAAAGGGTGGCCAGACCTTGATGATCCCGTCCGGCTGGTTGATCAGGCCCAGCCAATGGACCACGACATACTTGCTGATCTGGTCGATCAGAAAGACCCAGAATCCGGTCCAGAACATCAGGCGCATCATTCGTCCCCTTAATGCCGGAAGTGGCGCATGCCGGTGAACACCATGGCGATGCCTGCTGCATCGGCGGCGGCGACCACCTCGTCATCGCGCATCGACCCGCCGGGCTGGATCACGCAGGTGGCACCAGCGGCGGCGGCCTCCATCAACCCGTCGGCGAAGGGGAAAAACGCATCTGACGCAACGGCCGATCCGATGGTCAAAGGCGCGGGCAGGCCCATCGCCTCGGCCATGCGTTCGGCCTTTTTGGCGGCGATCAGCGCGCTATCCAGCCGCGACATCTGGCCCGCGCCGACGCCGACGGTGGCACCGTCCTTGACATAAACGATGGCGTTGGACTTGACGTGTTTGGCGACTTTCCATGCGAACAACAGGTCCGCCATCTGCGCATCGGTGGGCGCGACTTTGGTCACGACCTTCAGATCATCCATGCCGATATGGCCGGTGTCCTTGTCCTGCACCAGCATCCCGCCCGCGACCTGCCGGTAGGTGGTGATCGGGGCTGTGACATCGGGCAGGGCATCGGTGGTCAAAAGGCGCAGGTTCTTTTTGCTGGCGAAAACCGCCTTGGCCGCATCGGACGCACCGGGGGCGATGACGACTTCGGTGAAAATCTCGACAATGGCTTTGGCTGTCGCCTCGTCCAGCGGCTGGTTCAGCGCGACGATCCCGCCAAAGGCGCTGGTCCGGTCGCAGTCAAACGCGTTCTGATAAGCTTCCAGCAATGTCGCCCCACGCGCCACGCCGCAAGGGTTGGCGTGCTTGATGATCGCTACGGCAGGGCCGTCTGCGGGGGCGAATTCCGCCACCAGTTCGAACGCGGCATCGGTGTCGTTGATGTTGTTATAGGACAATTCCTTGCCCTGATGCTGCAGGGCGGTCGCCACACCGGGGCGGTCTGTGCCATCGGTGTAAAAGGCCGCACTCTGGTGGCTGTTTTCGCCATAGCGCATGGTTTGCTTATAGGTGCCGCTGAACGACCGGCGGCGCGGCGTTTCATCGCCGATAGCCCCCGCCATCCAAGTGCTGACCGCCGTGTCATAAGCGGCTGTGCGCGCATAGGCGGTCTGGGCAAGGCGCTGGCGCAGGGCCAGCGTGGTCTGGCCCGCGTTGGCATCCATATCCGCCAGCAGCACGTCATAATCCGCGACATCCGTCACAACGCTGACAAAGGCGTGGTTTTTCGCGGCAGACCGGATCATCGCCGGGCCGCCGATGTCGATGTTTTCGATACAGGTGTCGAAATCGGCGCCTTTGGCGACGGTATCTTCGAACGGATACAGGTTCACGACCAACAGGTCGATCGGCCCGATGTTGTGTTCGACCATCGCGTCACGGTGGCTTTCCAGATCGCGCCGCGCAAGCAAGCCGCCATGCACCACCGGATGCAGCGTCTTGACCCGCCCGTCCATCATTTCGGGAAAGCCTGTGAAATCGGACACGTCGCGCACCTCCAGCCCCGCATCGCGCAGCGCCTTGGCTGTGCCGCCGGTGGACAGGATTTCGACACCCCGCGCGGCAAGCGCATGGCCAAGTTGGGTCAGCCCGGTCTTGTCGGAAACGGAAATCAGCGCGCGGCGCAACGGTGCAAGGTAGGTCATCAGGTCCTCAAGATCATTCAGCAGCGCCAAGCGGGACTTCAAAGGCCAGATCACGCACCGCAAGCGGGGTGTCATCGGCCTTGGCAAGCGACCACCGGACGCGTGTCGCATAGGGCAAAGCGCTGCCGGATAAAACCACCTGTTGCGCGGCATGCGGTTTTAATTGCCCGTTTTCGAGATAAACCGACGGGCTGATGGATAATTGGGCGGCGCTGTCGTGCCGGAACACCCAGATCTCGCCTGATTTCAGCCCGAGCGACACCATCGACCCGTCCCTGTTGGCCGTGCAGGTGACGTCGGGGTGCAGATGGAACCGGATGGCAAAGCGGACACCGGCGCGCAGCGTCTGGTCGAACACGCGGTCGAATTGGGCTTCGTCTTCGGGGGACAGGGTGGTCAGCAGGTCTTCGCCCGTCAGGCTCCGCCCATCTGGCGACAGATGCAACTGGCGGGCATGGGTCAACCCGTGCGTTGGCTGATAGCCGTCATGCGATGCGGAAAGCCTGCGTTCGCCGTTTTCGGTGCTGATCTCGGCGCGCACAAGGCGGGGCACTTCGGTCAGCCATTCCGTGGCCATGCGCCCCAGACGGGATGATGATATGCCCTCCAGCGCCAGCGTGGAATGGCTGGGCGTGGCACGGCTGGCGCGGCGCCAGTCGTCACCGAACCGCGCGCCTGACCCGCAGTTCACGATCAGCGCGCGGCGCCCCGAGGTCAGCTCGAACCCCAGGGTGCTGGCATGGGCGTCGCGTGATGCGGCCCCCGTGGGCGGGGCTGCGGCATCAAGGATCAGCGTGCTGCGCCCACCGGTCAGCCGCGCGAACCCCATGGCTGTCGGTCCCGTGGCCGGGGTCTTGACCCCGGCTGCCGCCAGCGCCGCGTCAAGCTGGCCCTGCGCACCATGGCCCCCGCCATGAAACCGCGCCAGCCTGCCATCGGCATGGCGCAATGCGCGCACCACCGGCACGATCCGCGCGATGGCCTTTGTGACATCGGCAGGAACGATCAGGCCGGATGCTGTCAGCATGTCCCTGCTGTCCACCAGATGCGCCAGCACGGCGGCCAGTTCCGCAGGATTGCGCGACGCGATCGCGCCCTTTGCATCGACCTGCGCTTTGCAAGCCAGACCCAGCGCCTCGGCCACCTGATCCACCGGTCCGGCCATGCCGTGCAAGGTCAGCCCGACATGGATCATGCGTGCCAAACTGCCGATGTCATCGCCCGCGCGCCGCCAGCGCCGCGTCAGGAACAAGGCCTGCCGCGCAAGGCTTTGCAGGAAAGCGGCTTTTGCGGCGGCGTCCTGTTTGCGCAGCAAAAAATCGCTATGCGCGATCCAGTGGCACAAGCGGCGCGCCGTGATATCCGCCTGCCAGCCCGGCCCGGTACCCGCGCCGAACCGCGCGATCCAATCATGGACCCAAGCCTGCGCCTTGGCGCGCGCGTCCTCGTCGCCAAGGGCGGCCAGATCGGCCAGCCAATCGCAACCGTGAATTTCGGTGATGATATCGGGGCGTTGCGGCGCAAGGTCCCAGATCGCCAGATCTGGCGCGTTGATCCGCAGCCCCGAAAACAGAAATGCGCCCGCGACCAGATGCTGGCCCTTGCCAGCCAACCCCATGTGTCTTGGTTCGGGGGCGCGCGTGAAATGCGTGGTCACGCTGGCGCGGCCGGCCCGTTTCGCGTGGCGCCGGTCAACAAATGCCGCGATACGGCCCCGCCATGTAAGATGCTCTGCCATCGACTGCGGTCCAGATGTTGCAGGCTGGTCAGCCCGGTTCATGCGGACCATAGGAAACCCGGCCGGTCGAGTCACGCAGGCTTTGTCAGCACGGCGATATAGAACCCGTCCATCCCGCCCAGATCGGGCCAGTAATCGGGGCGCAGGCGCAACCCGCCTTCTTCGGTGATCCAGGCAGGGTCAAGACCGGCCATCACGGGCGGTTCAATGCGCAGGCCGGGGTGGCGGGCCAGCGCCTCTTCGGCCTGCACCTCGCCTTCGTCGGGCAAGAGCGAACAGGTGCAATAGACCAGCCGCCCGCCCGCCCGCAGCAGGCTCAGCGCATGGTCGATCAGCGTTTCCTGCTGGGCGATCAGCGCGCCGAACTCTGACCCGTCCTTGGCATAGGGCAGATCGGGATGCCGCCGGATCGTGCCGGTGGCCGAACAGGGCGCGTCCAGCAGGACAGCGTCATAACCGCCGTCCGTCAGCGCAAAAGCATCGCTGACCAGCGTGGTTGCAGCAAGCCCGGTGCGGGCCAGATTTTCGGTCAGGCGGGTCATCCGCTTTTCCGACAGATCGACAGCGGTGACATCGGCACCGCCCGCCGCCAGTTGCAATGTCTTGCCGCCCGGTGCGGCGCAAAGGTCCAGCACCCGCAGGCCGGTCACATCGCCCAACAGCTTGACCGGCAGGGCGGCGGCGGCATCCTGCACCCACCAGTCGCCGGCATCATAGCCTGCAAGGCCGGACACCTGCCCCGCCTGCGCCAGCCGCACCGTGCCGGTCGGCAGAACAACACCGCCCAAGGCGGTGGCCAAGGCTTCGGGATCGCTTTTTGCCGTCAGATCAAGCGGCGCGCCTGCGAAATGCGCGGCTTCCATGCCCGCCACAGCATCACGGCCCCAGGCGGCGACCAGCGGCTGGCGCAGCCAACCGGGGGTCAGCGGCAGGGGGCGTTTGGCCCAAGCCTCTGGCCCCTCGTCCGCGATGCGGCGCAGCACGGCATTGGTCAGCCCCTTCATCGATTGCGTGCGCGTGTTGCGCGCGACGATTTCGACATAGGCGTTGACCACGCCATGCGCGGCCTCGCCCTGCATCAATTCGATCAGCCCCAGCCGCAGCGCGTTCATCACATGATCGCCGGGCGGTTTTTTCAGATAGGGTTTGAGCATCCGGTCGGCCCGGTCCAGCCCGCGCAACGCATCCGTCGCCAGCCGCTGCGCGCGCGCACGGTCATCAGGCGCCAGCTGCGCCAGCGCCCCGCCTGCGATCAGTTCGGCCATCAGGCGGCCTTCGGTCGTGATCTGCATCAGCAGGTGATGGGCGCTGCGGCGTGGCAGCAAACCGGATTGGTCCATGGGGGCACTCTTGAAGCTGGGTCAGGGCGGCGTATATCAAACAATGACCGCCGACAAGGACAGCGCCATGCCCCAAGACGCCCCCAAAGACCTGCCCCCCGCCGCCCAGCGTGCGCTGGCAGAGGCTGCCGAACGCCGCAAGGCGGCCAAACTTGACCTGCCCCCCGAACTGGGCGGGCGCGACGGGCCAGAGCCTGTCCGCTTTGGCGATTGGGAAAAAAAGGGCATCGCGATCGATTTCTGACCGGCTTTTGACCGGTTTCTGATCGGCGCCCCTGTTGCCGCCACACCACCGTTTCATGGCTTTTATCCAGACGATATTGTCGGTTGGCCGATCTTCTGGCTAGATTGCCCAAAAATGTAAAAAGGGCAGTGGTTGTGGTTTTTCAGCGTATGATTGCCGTTTCGGCATGTGTGTTTATTGCGGGCTGCAGCCTGCCGCGCGGGGCGGGTTTTCAATCCGAGGTTCTGGCCGCCGCCAATGCGAATATCGCCGCAGAGGGCGAAACCCCCGCCTATGATTTCACGGTCTACGAGGTCAACAGCGCGAGCCTGCCGGTCCTGCGGGCCTGGCCTGACCGCAACCTGTCGCAACTGCCATGGCTGCCCGCGGTCCAACAGCCCGCATCCTTGCTGATCGCGCCGGGCGATTCCATCCAGTTGACGATCTGGGACGCCGAACAAAACTCGCTTCTGGCGGGGACAGGCCAGCGCGCCACACCCTTGCAACAAGCACAGGTCAGCGCCGATGGCCGCATCTTTGTCCCCTATATCGGCGAATTGACCGTCGCGGGCATGGCCCCCGACACAGCCCGCGCCCGGATCGAGGAAGAACTGGTGCGCACGATCCCGTCGGCGCAGGTGCAATTGGTCGTCCAACCAGGGCGTGGTAATTCGGCCAATCTGGCAGGTGGTGTTGGCGCGGCTGGCATCTACCAGATCCCCGACCGGAATTTCCGGCTGCTGGATCTTTTGTCCTTGGCGGGTGGCGCGAACCCTACCTATGTTAACCCGCAGGTCCGCCTGACACGCGGTGGCGTGGTTTACGGCATCCCGCTTGACCGGTTGCTGGAAGAACCGGGGCTGGATATCGCAATGCAGGGCGGCGACCGTGTGCTGATCGTGCCGGACGAGCGCAAGTTTCTGGCGCTGGGGGCAACGGGTGCGCAATCGCAATTCGAATTTCCGACCGCAGAGGTATCTGCCTTGCAGGCGCTGGCGCTGATCGGCGGTGTTTCGGCCACCACGGCCAACCCCAAAGGCATCTTGATCCTGCGCGAATATGACCCCGCCGAAGTGCGTGACGGCGTGACCGGCCCGCCGCAGGAACGGGTCGTGTTCACCATTGATCTGACGACGGCGGACGGTCTGTTTTCGGCGGGCAAGTTCATGGTGCAGGACGGCGACCTGATCTATGGCACCGAAAGCGCGCTGGTTCCGGCCCTGACGATTGTGCGTCTGGCCTCGACGCTGCAGTCGATCACGAATTAGCGTCAGAACAGGGCGATATCATCGGCAAGGGTGGCGTAATCCGTCACCCCGTCGATTGTCAGGGTGTCGCCATTCCCGAAATCAATGGTCACGCGCGATCCGTCCTGCGTGCCATAAAGCAACAGCAGATCCGCGGCCGAGGTCAGCCCCGTCCAAAGCCGCGCATCCAGAATGATCCGGTCGATGCCCTGTTCGAAATCGGTGATCAGGTCGTTGCCGTGGTTAAAGACGAAAGTATCCGCACCCGCCCCGCCGATCAGCACGTCATTGCCTCTGCCACCGTCCAGCCGGTCATCACCATCGCCCCCGATCAGCAGGTCATGCCCGTCGCCGCCGCGCAGATCGTCATGCCCGTCACCACCGATCAGGATATCGGCACCGGCCCCGCCGATCAGGATGTTATTACCACCGCGTCCCAGCAAAAGATCCGCCCCATCACCGCCGATCAGCAGGTCATTGCCATCATCGCCGGTCACGACCCTGTCAGAACCGGGGGGTGCCGCCGGCTGGTTGAGCAATGCATCGCGCAGCTCTGTGATCTTGCTTTCGACCAAGGCCCGCTTGGCGACCTGCATCGAAAACGGCCCGCCCGGATCAGCGGGGCTGTCGGGCGGTGTCGGCGTCAGCGCGGGTGGTGGCGTGGCAGGCCCCGGAAAGCCGGGGCTGAGCGTGCCGGGCAGGCGCATCCCGCCCAGCACATCGGCAGTCGTCAACAGCCGGTAATCAATCGGATTGCCATCGGCGCTGTGGATGATCAATTCTTCGTTGCCATAGCGGATGATGAACCCTGTGGGCGTGATGGTCATCGTCAGCTGGCTGATGTCGCGCAGCATCGGCCAGCCCGACAGGTCCAGCCGGTCTTCGCCCAAGGTGAAATCGGTGATCGTATCGGTTTCCCCATCCGCCGCGAGGATGAAAACATCCGCCCCCGGCCCGCCTGTCAACATGTCCGACCCCGCCCCGTCATACAGGATATCATTGCCCGCGCCGCCAAAGATCAGATCGTCACCAGCCCCGCCCAGCAGGATATCATCGCCCCCTGTGCCGGTCAGCACCCCGCCCGCAAGGGTCGCTGTCGCCGTGATCCCCGTCCCGCCGGTGTCGAGCCGCAATTGCGTGATCCCCGGTTCGCTGCTGCTGGCCACGAAGATATCCAGCCGGTCCGCGTGTCCGCGCGCGGCGATGGCGCTGACATTGTCCAGCCCGATGGCTGTCGTATCCTCGATATGGGCCAGCGCCACCAGTTGTCCGCCGGGCAACAGCGCAAAGACGGATATGCCGTCATCCGCGCCGCCCGCGATGACATAGCTGCGCCCGCCTTCGGTCACGATATCCAGCGCGGTCACCCCGCCAAAGCGGGTGTGCAACGTGTCCAGCAGATGGTCGCGGATGGTCAATGCGCCCTGCGCGCCAACCTCGACCACGGTCAGGCTGCTGCTGCCTGCCGCCGCCAGCACCAGATAGGTCACCCCCGCGACCACGACTGTCTGCATCGCGGTGGCATTGGCGATCCACAGGCCGGTCTCTGCCGTCAATGTCGCGACTTCCGACAGGCCGCCGGTGACATCGACCTGCCAGCCTGCCAGCCTGTTGGTCGCATCCACCGTATAGATAAACCCCGCCGCCGCGGTGATCGCGGTCACCGGCCCGCTGGTCGGTATCGTCGCCAGCGCGCCGATAAACTGTCCGGCGGCATCGAACTGCCAGCCAGCGATCCCCGCCTGTCCTGCCAGCCCGCCATAGACGAATTGCGCGCCCCCCTGTTGCACCACCAGATCGGGGCGAAAACCTGCAAAAATCGGTAAGGTGTCGATCACCTGCCATTGCCCGCCGGTCAGGCTGATTTGCTGAAAAGCACCATCCGCGCCACCGCCGGTCAACAGCACCGGCCCCGCCGCGCTCTCAAGCGTCAGGACAGACCCGCCACCGCCCGCCACATCGCCGCCATCCAGCCTGTGCAAGGCACCAGTGTCCAGCACCGGCCCGCTGATGTCCCAGCTTTGCAGCGCGCCGTCAAAACGGGTGATCCCGACAAGATTGTCGGTGCCGTCAAAGCGGACAATGTCCAGATCCGTGATCCGCGACCATGTGGATTCGTCGGGTGTGGTCAGGTATTTGACCGGAGCAAGCGTGGACATCTTCAATCCCCCCCAGGATCGGCCTTGTCGATCTGTCCTGAATCGTGAACATCGCTGTCGGTCGCATGGCTGAATTGCGGCAGCACAATGGTTCTTGTCGCGCATTTCGTTCAATTGCCTCTGATCAGGCCGCGCGCTAGAACGGCACAACCAGAGCAGGAGATGTCATGCCCCCCCAATTCGGCACCAGCGGGCTGCGCGGCCTTGTCACCGACCTGACACCGGCGCTTGTCACGGATCATGTCCGCGCCTTTGCCGCGACCTGCCCGATGGGCAGTGGCCTGTTTGTGGCGCATGATCTGCGGCAATCCTCGCCCGCTTTGGCGGCGGTGGTGGCGCAGGCCGGTCAGGCGGCGGGGCTTGCCGTCACGCTATGCGGTCCTGTGCCAACGCCTGCGCTGGCGCTGGCCGCGATGCAGGCGGGTGCGGCCGCGGTGATGGTCACCGGCAGCCATATCCCCGCAGATCGTAACGGTTTGAAATTCTACACCCCCACGGGCGAGATCACCAAGAACCAAGAGGCCGCGATCCTGACAGGCTTGGGGGCGGCCCGTACGGATTTGTCAGGGCCGCAGCCGCAGATCATGGATGTCGGGCCTGCCTATTCTGCGCGCTATATTGCAGCGTTCGGCACCAGCCTGTCAGGGTTGCGCTTGGGGCTTTATGCCCATAGCGCGGTGGGCCGCGACCTGATGGCGGAGCTGCTGACAGCGCTGGGCGCAGAGGTTGTGATACTGGGACGGTCCGCCGATTTCGTGCCTGTCGATACCGAAGCCGTCGATCCCGATACCAAGGCCCGTCTTGCCGGTTGGGCGCGCGATCACGCCCTCGCGGCGATCCTGTCCACCGATGGCGATGGCGACCGGCCGCTGATGACGGATGAAAGCGGACAGATCATTCCGGGCGACATCCTGGGCCAGATCACGGCGGCCTGTCTTGGGGCGCGGCATGTGGTGACGCCGGTATCGTCCAACAGCGGTGCCGAAGACCTTGGTTTCGCGCAGGTGCGGCGCACGCGCATCGGATCGCCCCATGTGATCGCGGGGATGCAGGCACTGGGCGGTGCTGTGGCCGGATACGAGGCGAATGGCGGCTTTTTGCTGGGCTTTGACGCGCAGGGGCCACAGGGGCCGTTGCCGGCCCTGATGACCCGCGACGCCATGCTGCCGATGCTGGCGGTTCTGGCCGCAAGCAAGGGCGCGCCGGTGTCGCGCCTGATCGCAGCGCAGCCTGCACGGTTCACCGCCGCCGACCGGTTGTGCGAGGTCCCGACCGATGCATCGACCGCGCTGGTCGCCGCCCTGACAGATGGCCCGCAGGATCGCGCGACCTTTGTTGCCGCCCTTGGGCTTGTGGAACGCGGCGTTGATCTGACAGACGGGCTGCGCATCACCGCTACCGATGGCCGGATCGTGCATCTGCGCCCTTCGGGCAACGCCCCCGAACTGCGGCTTTATGTCGAGGCGGCAACCCCTGCCATCGCAGCATCAACGTTGCAGGCCGGTCTGGCCCTGCTGCGCAACAGGGTGGACGGTCTGGTCAGGTGACCTTTTCGCCCAGGGTATGTTCGACCCACAGCTTTTGCACCGCGACCATCGCCATGACCGTGAATGGCGCGGCCAGGATCAGGCCGATGGCACCGAACACGACGCCCAGCAGCACCTGCAACCCGATCAGCAATGCAGGTGGCAGGTTCACCGCCCGTTGCTGGATCATCGGTGTCACGACATTGCCTTCGATGTTTTCGATGACGATATAGCCTGCCAGCACGATCAGGCCGGTCTGCGTGCTTTCGGCAAAGCTGACCGCGACAATCGGCACGGTCGCGATCAGCGGCCCGATGAAGGGTACAAAGGTGACCAGCGCCGTCAGCACGGCCAGCGCGAACCACAGATCGACCCCCATCACGAACAGGCCCAGCCCGACGGTCGTACCCAGAAAGGCCATCGACACCAGCTGCCCCAGAAACCACCAGCGGACCGCATGGGCGATGGCCGTGAACGTATCTGCGACCACGGCGCGCCCGCCGGGCGGGACAAGGCGCAGCACACCCCTGCGATAAAGCCCCGGGTCCGCCGACAGAAAGAACGCCAGCACGATCAGAAAAAGAAGGCTGGTCATCGCCCCCACGACCGACATGCCCATGGTCATCATCTGGCCCATGATATTGCCCGCCGCACCGGTCAGGCTGTCACTTGATCCGTCGATAGTATCGACAAGATCAAGCACCCCGATATCTTGCAGCCAGTTTTGCAGGCGGTCGGCTGCGGCGATCACCGTTTGGACAAGTTCCTGGAATTGCTGGGCCAGCCGTGTCGTCGTCAGGCCGATCGCGGCAGCAATGATGCCAAACAGCGCGATCCCCACGCCCGCCAGCGCCCAGCCATGCGAAGCGCCTGTTCTGCGCATGACTGCCTTTGCTGCGCCATCACATCCGATGGCCAGAATGATCGCCGCAAAGATCAGCAGCAGCACATTGCCCAACAGATAGCTGATAAACAGCAGCCCCGCCGTCAGCAGCACTGTTTCCGTTCTGATCCAGCGGCGCTGTTCCATCTGTCCCGTCTCCACGCATTGGTGCAGGCGGATAACGCGGCAGGGCCGGTCCCGTTCCGGCAGGGTGCCGGATTTCCCCTATCCGGTCAGGATTGCACGGCTGACGCGCATCAGAAAATCATGATCGTCGATTTCGGTCCCGACGTCCTTGTTCTTCATGTCGATGGACAGGAACGAATGGCCATGCACGCAGGACCACAGGATATAGGCGCAGCTGAGCACCTCTGGATGATCCACCGGCAAGTGCCGCGCGGCGGCAACCTGACCTATCACGAGGCCAAAGCAATTATCGCCTTTTTGCTGCAATTCGGGGGCGTTTTCATGCCCTTCGGTCAGGCCGAACACCAGCCGGAACACACCGGGCTGCGCCTTGGCAAAGTCCACATAGGCCTGCCCGATTGCCGCCACGGCCTCTAGCGATCCGGTGGGATGCGGGTCTGCGGCCGCGGCCATTGCGGCATGCAGCCGGTCCATCGCCTCGCCCGCGACGCCGCGCAGGATTTCGTCACGATCCTTGAAATGCTTGTAAGGTGCTGCTGAACTGACACCGGCGCGCCGCGCGGCTTCGGCCACGGAAAACCCGTCGGGACCATGCGTTTCGACCAGATCGCGCACGGCGGCGATCAATTGCGCGCGCAGATCACCGTGATGATAGGCGGCTCTGGGCGGCACGCCCGTCTCGGTCGTTCCGGCCTGTCGCGTGTCATCGGACATGATCGGTGGCCTTTCTGCATTCTGGGGCAAGCGCGGCACGAAGTGCCGGAAAGTTAGCAATACTTACATCTGGTGACAACGCGCCATCCGATGGAGCATCACTGATTTCAGCGCAATTGAAAACCTCTTGCGAAAGTGAGTGATTCTCACTTATGTAAGTGATGCTAACTTACAAGGGCCGTATCATGACCCCATCTGTGCCATCGACCCTGCGCCGCGTGATGACGCTGGGGCTGACACTCGCGGTCTTTGGCGGTGCGGGTGCCGCGGTCTATGCCGGTTTCGCGGTGATTTCGGCCCAAGGTGACGCAGGTGCCGTGTCGCGCGCGCCTGCGTCCATCGTTGCCGCGATGCAGATCGACATCGCCGACAGCTATACCGTCACCCGCAGGTTTACCGGCCAGATCGAGGCCGCAGCCCGGATTGATCTGGGGTTCGAATTTGGCGGTCGCGTGACCGAGATTCTGGTGGACGAGGGCGATATCGTCGCACAAGGTGTCCCGCTGGCCCGTCTGGACACCAGTGCGCTGGTCCCGCAACGCGCGGCGCTAGAGGCGGACCTTGCCGCGCTTGCCGCCGATGACGCACTGGCGCGCCTGACGCTGGCGCGCAATGACACGCTGGCCAACCGCGGGTTCCGGTCGGTGGCGGCTCAGGACGATGCCCGCCTTGCCCTGACCCGTGCCGAGGCGGGGATCGCGGCGGCACGCGCACGGATCGCCGGTGTCGATGTGCAGATCGACAAATCGGTCCTGACCGCCCCCTTTGACGCGCGCATCGGTGCGCGCCGTGCTGATGCCGGCCAAACCGTGGCGGCGGGGCAAAGCGTGCTGATGCTGTTCGATGCCGCACCCGCGCGGGCGCGGATCGGCCTGCCACCTGCACTGGCGGCGGAGTTGCAGACCGGCGACAGCGTCACGGTCGAGATTGGCGGCAGCACGCATGCCGCGACCATCCGCCAGATTCGCCCCGATCTTGACCCCGGCACGCGCAGCCGGTCGGTGGTGCTTGACCTGCCTGCCGGTCTTGACCCCGTGCTGGGCGATACCGTGTCGCTGGTTCTGGCACAGGTGGTGCCGGAACCGGGGTTCTGGGCCCCGCTCTCTGCTCTGCGCGAAGGTGCGCGCGGCAGCTGGTCGGTCATGGCGCTGGAAACCACGCCGGACGGCGACCGCACCCTGCCCGCCGCCGTCGAGGTGATCCACAGCGACGGCGCACAGGTCTATCTGCGCGGGTTGTTGCCCGCAGGCGCGCGGATCGTGGCGCAAGCGCCTGATCGCATCGCCCCCGGCCAGATCGTGCAGCTTGCTGCCAACCCGCAGGAGTAACCGGCATGGACGCGCTGTTCTTTCGCCAGCCCCGTCTTGTGGTGCTGGCGCTTTTGGTGATCCTGTCGGCGGGGGTGTCGGCGCTGGTGTCCATCGGGCGCCAGGAAGACCCGACCATCACCAATATCTTTGCCACGGTCACGACCGTCTTTCCGGGTGCCGACCCTGCCCGGGTCGAGGCGCTGGTCACCGCCAAGATCGAAACCGAACTGCGCACGATCCCCGAAATCGCCGAGGTTGCATCGACATCCGGCACCGGCGTGTCGGTGATCGCGGTCGAGCTGGAGGAAACGATCGACCCCGCGATGATCGAACAGATCTGGGCGCAGGTCCGCGATGCCGTGGCCGATGCACGGCGCGATTTCCCCGCGGGTGTGCGCGAACCCGCCTTCGACAGTGACGGCGCGGGGGGCTATGCCGCGATCTTTGCGCTGACCATGCCCGACGGCTTCAGCCCGACCCGCGCCGCCCGCGAGGCCGAGGCGCTGGCCGATATCCTGCGCCGCGTGGCGGGCACGTCCTTGGTCGATCTGCACGGCCTGCCGGACGAAGAAGTGTTGGTCACGCTGGCCCCCGACCGGATCGCCGCACTGGGCATGACGGCTGATCAGGTCTCTGCCGCGATCCGCGCCGCCGATGCCAAGGTGCAGGCCGGCCGGTTGCGCGGTGCCGCGACCGATCTGGTGCTGGGCATCACTGGCGAGATCACGTCGCTGGACCGTCTGCGCGCGGTTGTGCTGCGCGAAGATGCCCAAGGCCGCGTCACCCTGCTGGGCGATGTGGCCAGCATCACGCGCGGCCCCCGCGCCCCCGTGGCCGAGGCCGCGTTTTTCCAAGGCCGCCCCGCGATCCTTGTGTCAGCCAAACTGGCCGAGGGCTTGCAGGTGGACCGCTGGATGGCGGGCATCCGTGCTGGCGTGGCGGCACAGGCGCAGACCCTGCCATGGGGTCTGGCGATCGAAACGGTGTTCGACCAAAGCCGCTACACCACCGACCGGCTGGCAGAGGTGGGCCTGAACATGGCCATCGGCGTGGCGCTGGTCGTGGCGGTTTTGTTCGTGACCTTGGGTGTGCGGTCCGCCTTGATCGTGGCGATGGTTCTGCCGGTCGTCTCGCTGGCCTCGGTTGCGACGCTGAACGCGCTGGCCGTGCCGATCCACCAGATGAGCGTCACCGGATTGATCGTGGCGCTGGGCCTGTTGGTGGATGCCGCCATCGTCATGACCGACGAGGTCGGCAAACGCCTGCGCGCGGGGCTGTCGCGGCTGGAGGCTGTCGCAGGATCGGTGCGCAGGCTGACGATGCCGCTGGCGGCCTCGACTGTGACGACGATCCTGTCGTTCATGCCGCTGTTGCTGCTGCCGGGGCCAGCGGGGGATTTCGTGGGCTCCATCGCCATCGCGGTGATCGTGATGCTGGGCTGGTCCTTTGTCGTTGCGGTCACCATCACGCCTGCGATTGCTGGATATTGGCTGGTGCCGGGTGATGGCGTCGTTGCGGGCGAAGGGCTGTTGATGCGCGGCTTTCGCGCGACCCTTGCCCTGTCGCTGGCCAATCCGTGGCGCACCGTCGCGCTGTCGCTGGTCCTGCCGGTGCTGGGCTTTGCGTCACTGCCCGGCCTGACACCGCAATTCTTTCCCGGGGTCGAGCGTGACCAGTTCCATATCGAAATGGACCTGCCCGCCGGCACCGGTATCGACGAAACCCTGCGTGTGGTGCGCGCGGTCGATGCGGTTCTGGCTGCCAAAGGCGACATCCTTGACGTCGCATGGGTCGTGGGCCGGTCTGCGCCTGCCTTCTATTACAACATGGTCGGCGGCCGCGATCAGGCCCCCGCCTTTGCCGAGGCGCTGATCCGCACGGCATCGCCCGCCGCGACGGCACGGCTGCTGCAAGACCTGCAAACCGACCTGCCGCCGCAATTCGTGCAAGCGCGATTCGTCATCCGTGGCCTGACCCAAGGGCCGCCCGTGAATGCGCCGGTGGAACTGCGCCTTGTCGCGCAGGATATCGACGTGCTGCGCGCCACGGGCGATGATCTGCGCGCGCGGCTGGCCAATGTGTCCTCGGTGGCCTTGGTGCGTACAGGCGTGGCAGGCGGCGCACCCAAACTGACCTTGGATGTGGACGAGGCCCGCGCGCGGTTGCTGGGCCTCGATCTTGGCCAGATTGCCCGCCAGATGGAGGCGGGGCTGGAAGGCGTGACCGGTGGTTCGCTGCTCGAAGGGACCGAGGAATTGCCGGTGCGTGTCCGTCTTGGCGCGGGGTTGCGCGGTGATCCGGTGGCCATCGGTGATATGCCGATCCTGCCGCCCGGTGCGGCGCAGATCGCGGCGGCGGGGCAGTTTCCCGCGGTGCCGCTCTCCACGCTGGGTGCCTTGCGGATGGAGCCATCCGCAAGCACGATCACCCGCCGCAACGGCGAACGGATCAACAATGTGCAGGCCTTCCTGATGCCGGGTGTCCTGCCCGCCGTGGCGCTGGCCGAGGCGATGGCGCTGCTTGACGCAGGCGGATTTACCCTGCCGCAGGGGGTCAGGCTGGAAACGGGCGGCGATTCCGATGCGCGCGACAGCACGGTGCAGGCCCTGATTGCGCCCTTGGGGCTGATCATCACCCTGTCCATCGCGGTTGTGGTGATGACGTTCAATTCCTTCCGCCTGACGCTGATCGCCTTTGCCGTGGCCGGTCTGTCGGCGGGGCTGTCGATGCTGGCGCTGGCGGTGTTCAACTATCCGTTCGGGATCACCGCGATCATCGGTGTGATCGGGTCCATTGGTGTGTCGATCAACGCGGCGCTGATCGTGCTGTCGGGGCTGCAACAGGATGCGCGCGCCCGTGCGGGTGACCGCGCCGCGATGGTCGATGTCGTCGCCGGATCGGCGCGGCATATCACATCGACCACGATCACGACGGTCGGAGGCTTCCTGCCGCTGATCCTTGGGGGTGGCGGGTTCTGGCCGCCATTCGCGATGTCGGTCGCGGGGGGCGTGGCGCTGTCGGTGACGCTGGCCTTTGCCTTTACACCGCAGATGTTCGCCCTGACCCTGCCGCGCGGCAAGCGGGTGGTTGAGGCCGGTAAAGACAGCCAAACGCGCATCATCGCGCTAAGGTGACGATGCGCAGGGCGATGCGCGTTGTTGTCGGGGCCGGAAATGACTAGACAACAGACATGCACCTGTTTCGCAGCTTTCTGATCTATGGCCTGATTGCCGTCATCCTGCCCTGGGGCGCGTTGGCGCAAGCGGCGTCGCCGCAGGCGGTGTTCAGTGCGGCCAAGCCCAGCAACGAGATCACCATGTTATCGGACGCGGCTGCACAGGTTGCGCCAAAGCTGAAACGCTGCCGTATCGCGATCCTGACCGGCGCGCCCTGTTTCGCGGCAATCATCGTGCAGGGGGTCGCGCCGGTCAGCGGCAATTTGCATGAACGTGACGCGCTGTTCGCGGTTCCTGTCGCCTTGCCCGATGGGGTGACGACCGGCGGCTCTCTGGACCCGCCGCGTCGGGGCTGATCTTCGCTGCCACGCCATGGCGTGGCGATCCCGAATATCAGCCACCAAGGACCAGATACATGTTGAAACGACGCCGCTTTCTTGCCGGAGGCTCTGCCTTGGCGCTGTCCGCCTGCGGGTTGCCCGCGCGCGACATTGCCCCGCCGCAAGCCGCCCTTATCCTGCCGGACCGCGCCGTGATGCCGCTTTTGCCCGCGCATTACGGCGCGATCACGGATGAACCTTTCCCGATCCCCGCTGTGCCGGAAAACGTGGTGCCGCCGCATCTGTGGCGGCAAGAGGTGGACAATCCCTTTGTCCATGATGCGCCCGGCACGATCATCGTCGATCCCGATGCGGGCTTTTTGCATCTGGTCGGGCGCAACGGGCGCGCGATGCGATACGGGGCTGGCACCGGGGCCGCGGCCTTTGCATGGAATGGTGACGCCCGCCTGCAATTCTGCCGCAGCTGGCCGCGCTGGCGGGTGCCGGATGCGATGGTCGCGCGGCAGCCGGAGCTGGAACCCTATTCCGTCGCCAATGGCGGGATGGACCCGGGGCCGGGCAATCCGCTGGGCGCACGCGCGCTGTACCTGTTCCAGAATGGCGAGGATACGCTTTACCGCATCCATGGTGCCTGCGAGCCGGAATATCTGGGGCAGGCGGTATCATCGGGCTGTGTGCGGCTGTTGGATCACGACGTGATCGACCTGCATGAAAGGGTGCAGCACGGCACCACGATCCGGGTGTTGCCATCATTGGCCCCTGCGGCGTTTGCGGGGGTCTATTAGGGCCCTGTGGCTGGTGCGTCGCCGTCGATGTCGAACCTGTCCGCCATTTCCGGCGAGATGACACCCGCATGCAGCGCCAGCAGGATCAGCTTTTCGTCCAGTGGTGCGGCCCCCGCGATTGCGGCGGTGATGCGCTGTTCGGTGCGGTCGGCGGCTTTGGCGCCGTTGACCGCCACGAATTGCGCCTGATCCAGCACGCAATAGGACAAAAGCTGTGCCGCATCGGCCATGATCGTGGCCCGGTCTGTGGCGTCGCCATGTTTGCGGTGCAGTTGCAGCATCGTCAGCTTGACCGGTTCGGGGATCAGCAACGGATGCAGCCCCGCCGTCTTGAGCGCCTCATCAAGGGCCGTCAGCTCCGGGGACCGGCCGAACATGTCGAAAAATCGCAGCATGGTTTTGGGTAACAGGTTCCGCGGCGGGCTGCACGTATTCCTTGCGCCCTGCGCTGCCTGTCAGGTCACAACCGGCCCGATGCGATGATCCGTTGCAGGAACGCCTTTGTGCGCGGCTCTTGCGGGGTGCCGAACAGTCGGTCGGGCGTGTCCTGTTCAAGGATCACGCCGCCATCCAGAAACGCCACCCTGTCCGCGCAATCGCGCGCGAAACCCATCTCGTGCGTGACGATCATCATGGTCATGCCGTCATCTTTCAGGCCACGGATGATCGCCAGCACCTCGCCCACCAGCTCAGGGTCAAGGGCGGCGGTGATCTCATCCAGCAACAAGACATCGGGGCGGGTCATCAGCGCGCGGGCGATGGCCACGCGCTGTTGCTGGCCGCCGGACAGCTGTTCGGGGTAAGACGCCGCAAACCCCGCCATGCCGAAACGGGCCAGCACGTCGCGGCCGCGATCCTCGGCCTCGGCGCGCGACTGGCCATGCACGCGGCGCGGGGCCAGCGTGATATTGTCCAGCACATTCATATGCGCAAACAGGTTGTAGGACTGAAACACGATGGCCACGCGTTTTTGCAACCCTGTCTTGCCAAAGCGGGGGTCATCGACAGCCACACCATCCAGCCGGATCGTGCCGTAATCATGCGCGACCAGCCGGTTGACGCAGCGCAAAAGGGTGGATTTTCCCGATCCGGACGCGCCGATCAGGCAGACCACCTCATGCGGGGCGATGCGCAGGCTGACACGGTCCAGCACCAGTTTTTCACCGAAATATTTGGTGACGGTGTCGATGTCGATCATGGGGGTGGTCATGCGGTCATCCGGCGATTTGCAGCCGACGTTCGCGGTCGCGCCGTGTCAGGTAATCGGCCAGCCGTGCCATCGGGATGGTTGCCAGCAGGAACAGCCCCGCCGCCACGATCAGCGATGAATAATTAAAGGTGGTGGCAGTATAGATCTGCGCCTCGCGCACCGCATCGCGCACGCCGATCACGGACAGCAGGGCCACATCCTTTTGCAAGGCGACAACGATATTCATCAGCGCCGGCACCACATTGCGCAAAGCCTGCGGCAGGATCGCATAGCGCAGGGTCTGCCATTCGCTCAGGCCCAGTGACTTGGCCGCAGCGCGCTGGCCTTCATGCACGGCGTCGATGCCGGAGCGATAGATTTCCGCAACATAGGCGGCATAGCTCAGCACCATGGCGACAGCGCCCCAGAACAGGCCGGAATTGGGCAGGCCCGGCAGGTTCAGCGCTGGGATGCCAAAGCCGAACAAAAGCACCAGCAGCAGCGCCGGCACACCACGGAAAATGTCGATATAAATCACCACCATCAACCGGAACGGCGCGAACCACGGCGCGCGCAGGCTGCGCACGACCGCCAGCACCAGCGCCCAGACCAGCACGCAGGCCAGCACCGTCAGCCAGACCTGCATATTCACCCAGAACCCTTGCAACACGCGCGGAAAGGCCGCGATCATGGCGTCGATGTTGAAAAATTGCAGCTTGATGCGCGGCCATTGTTCGGCCGAGGTGACGACCCAGGCCATCAGCCCAAAGACCACGGCAACGCTGATCCCGCCGATGGCTGTGGGAATCATCGCTTGTTTCCAGTTGAAACCGCGGCGGGGTGGCGGCGGGGGTGGTCCCCGCCGCGCCGGATCATGGGCCGCGCTGCGGGGCGCGGCGGCAGGGCTGTCGGTCATTCCGCGATGATCGGCAGGTCCGGATCAGCGACCAGATAGGTTGCGATCAATTCTTCCACCACGCCGCGCGCGATCACCGCGCTCAGCGCTTCGTCAACCCATGGCACCAGCGGGCTGCCGAATTCGAACAACAGGCCGTGGCCGTTGTCATTCTCGTCAGCGGGGACCAGCGCAACGATGCTGGCATCAGGCACCTGCACGGCGGTCATGAACAGCGCGGTCGGCAAAGCGGCCAGCGTCGCGTCGATCTGGCCAGCCTGCAGCGCCTGAAACACATCGACCTGTTCGTTATAGATCGCGGCTTCGGTCACGCCGAGGATATTCACAAGGTAATCATTGTCAGTCGTCCCGATCACGGCCCCCCAGCGCAGACCGCGCAGGTCCGCGAAACTGGTGGCGGTTTCGGCGGCGGTGCCGGGCAGGGCGATGACCGCCTTGTCAGGCTGGAAATAGACCTGACTGAAACTGACGACCTCGGACCGTGCCTCGGTCACCGAAATCTGCTGGATCCCGAAATCATAGGGTTTTGCACCCGGCGCAATCGCCTGGTCAAAGGTCTGGCTGACCCAGACGACCTGTTCGGGCGCAAAGCCCATTTCGGCGGCCAGCGCATAGACCAGCCCGTTTTCGAACCCTTCGCCACCGGCGGGGTCGTTGTTCATCATCCACGGCGGATAGACCGGATCACCGGTGCCGACGGTCAGGAAACCGGGCGTTGTCAGGCGCTGGTCCATCGGCGTGTTGTCCTGCGCGTGGGACATCAGCGGCAGGGCTGCGACAAGCGCCCCCGCGAACAACGCCAGCGCCCCACGTCGCGCCGCGTCGGTCATGTAATCCGTCATGAATGATCCTTTCATCTGTGCCGACATCCCCCAATGGCGTGCGGTTGCGCCAATTTGCCTGCTTGGGCGCGCGGGTCAAGCGTCATGCGGCACGCCAAGGGTCTTCCCCTGCCATGCCGCGCATTGTGGATCATCGTTTGCCCGAAAACTTTGCAATCCGCAGGCCGTGACGGGCTAGCCCTCGGCTGGCACCAGCCGCAGCAATGGCGCATCATCGCCATCGGTCAAGACATAGATATAGCCGTCCTGTGGCCCCACCGCGACATCGCGGATGCGATAGCCTTCACCTTCCAGCACGCGTTCGGGGTCCGATACCTGCGCGCCGTCGACGGGAAAGACGCCAAGATACTGGTGGAACAGGTTGCCGACCAGCAGATGCCCTTGCCAGTCGGGAAAGGCGTCACCGTCATAGAAGGTCATGCCAGAGGGCGGGAAATGGTCGTCCCGACCGGGGCTCCAGTGATAGGCGGGGGCAGCGAATCCGTCACCATCCTGATGCGTGGGCGCGAATTGTTCACCGGTGCGGTAATCCACGCCATAGGCGGCCAGCGGCCAGCCATAGTTTTCACCGCGCGCGACGATGTTGATCTCGTCGCCGCCTGCCTCGCCATGTTCGGCCAGCCAGATGTCACCGGTGTCGGGATGCACGGTCATTGCCTGAATATTGCGGTGGCCATAAGACCAGATCGCGGGGGCCGCATTGTCGGTGTCCACGAAAGGATTGTCATCCGGCACCGTGCCATCCAGCGTCAGGCGGATCACGCTGCCGTTCTCGCTCGACAGATCCTGCGCGATATGGTCGGGGCCAAAGGCTTTGGAGTTGCGGTCGCCGGTGCCCATGTAGATGTGATCGTCATGGATCACGATGCGCGATCCGTAATGCGCGGTGCTGTCAATGCCGGGGCTGACCTGAAACAGGGTTTCGATATCGGTCACGGCCCCCGCCTGACGGTCAAGCGTGCCGCGCCCCAGATGGGTTGTCGTCCCACCCGCGACGCTGCCCGCCCATGTCATGTAGATCACGTTGCTATCGGCGAAATCCGGGGCAAGCGCGACATCCAGCAACCCGCCCTGACCCGCCGTGCTGACATCGGGCGCGCCGTCAAGTGCGGAGACCGCGCCGCTGGCCGCATCATAAAGCAGAAAGGTCCCGCCCCGTCCCGTCATCAGGATATCGCCGCTATCGGGCAGGAAGGTCATCGCCCAAGGCCGGTCCAGACCTTCGGCCAGCGTTTCGACATCATAGGATTGCGCCTGAACAGGGGCGCCTGCGATCAGCGCAAGGACAGCGGTCAGCATGGGTGTCGTTTTCATCTTGATCCCTTTCGTTTCACGATATTCGGGGGGCCAACCTGTGCTTGCAAGGCGTGTTCCATCACAAAGACGCCAGTTGCCGCGTGACCGTGTCGCTGCTTGGCACTTTACTTGGGGCTGCGGTTGGTCTCAAAAGTGGGGATGAAGGTTCTATTGGTTGAAGATAATCACGATATTGGCGAAGCTGTCGAACGACGGCTGCGCATGGCAGGCCATGTCGTGACATGGAACCGGACCGGCGATGATGTCGTCGCCATGCTGGACCATGACCCTGTCGATGCGGTTATTCTGGACCTGATGCTGCCTGCGGCGGATGGCATGGCGATCCTGCGCCAGATCAGACGCCAGCAGCGCGACCTGCCTGTGCTGGTCATCACCGCGCGCGCCGAGATCGACGACAAGGTCAGCCTGCTGGACCTTGGCGCGGATGATTATCTGGTCAAACCCTTTGACATGCGCGAGATGGAGGCGCGTTTGCGCGCGCTGGTGCGCCGCCCCGCAGGGCAGTTCACATCGGTATTGCAACTGGGCGATCTGGAACTGGACACGGCCAGCCGGATCGTCACGCAGGCCGGACAGCTGATTGATCTGGGCCGTCGGGAATGCGGCCTGCTCGAAGCGTTGATGACACAGGCAGGCCGCGTCGTGACCCGCGAAAGGCTGATGTCGCGCCTGTCGCATCTAGAGGATGGCGGATCGGAAAATGCGCTGGAATTGCTGGTGTCGCGCCTGCGCCGCAAGATCGCGGCCAGCAATGTCGAAGTCGTGACCATGCGCGGTGTGGGCTATATGGCGCGGGTGGTGACGGATGCGCAGACCTAGCCCGCCATCCCTGCGCCGCCGTATCCTGATCTTGGCGGCGTCGATGCTGCTGGGGGCGGCGGTGCTGCTGATGACCTTCATCTCGGATTACGCCAATCGCGCGGCCGATCAGGCGCTTGACCGTCTGTTGTCGGCTGCCGCGCTGTCGATTGCCGGTGCCGTTCTGGTCGAGGACGGGGCCGTGGTGGTCGAAATGCCCTTTGCCGCCTTTGCGATGGTGTCGGGCGAGGAACGGGTTTTTTATACCGTGCTTGGCCCGCAAGGCGAACATGTGACGGGTTATCCCGACCTTGCGCCCGACACGCCCTTGGCCACGACGGTTGATCCGGTGTTTTCGGATATCCGCCACAATGGCGAACCTGTCCGCATGGTCAGGCTGGGGCGGCTGATTTCAACCGCGGAAGGCACCGGCTGGGTCACGATCAGGGTGGCCGAAACCCGCGGTGCGCGTGCCGCCTTGGCCGCCGAGATCGTGGGGGCCGCACTGGTGCCGGTCGGGGTGCTGACGGTGCTGGCGCTGGCGCTGGTCTGGATCGTGATCGGGCGCGCCTTTGCGCCGCTTGCGGTGATCGACCGCGCCTTGCGGCAGCGGCGGCCTGACGATCTGTCGTCGCTGGACGTGCCGGTGCCGGTCGAGGTGCAGCGCCTTGTCGGGGGCTTGAACAATTTCATGGGCCGGTTGGAACAATCCACCGCGCGGATGGGCGGTCTGGTGGCCGAGGCTGCGCATCAGGTGCGCAACCCGCTGGCGTCATTGCGCGCGCAATCCGAAATGGCGCTGGATGAACCCGACGCCGCACAATTGCGGGCGCGTGTGGGGCGCATCCACACCTCTGCGGTCGAGGCAAGCCATCTGGTGACCCAGCTTTTGATGGATGCCACCATTTCCCACCGGATGGACACCGAACAAAGGCGCCCGATCTCTATCTCCGCCCTTGTGCAAGAGGTAGTGGACAGGCTGGACCCTGACCTGCGTCCGCGTGTCGGCACCGATATCGGCGCTGGCACCGATACAATCGTGGTCAATGGCGACCGTGTCGGGCTGCGCGAAATGCTGCGCAACCTGATCGACAATGCGCTGGCCTATTCATCGGGCGATATCCAGATCGCGGTCGCAACGCAGACCGGTGGCATGGTGCGGCTGGCGGTGCGGGACAGGGGGCCGGGGATCACGGATGCCGACAAGGCCCGCGTGCTGCAACGGTTCGTGCGCGGCGCGGGGGCCAGCGGCACGGTCGGGTCCGGTCTGGGCCTTGCCATCGCCCAAGGCGTGGTGGCGGGACATGGCGGCACGCTGACCCTGTCGGACCGCGCCGGTGGCGGGCTGGAGGTCACCGTCGCCCTGCCGGTCGAAGACGCGGTGCAAATCGGTCCCCCCCGTGCAAGGCGCGCGGGCACTGTGGGGGCGCTGCTGCTGGCCTGTGCCTTGTCCGCGTTGGGCGCGCCGCGCCCTGCATCTGCCGATGCGATCCTTTTTGCCGCCCCCGCCGCCGAAACGCAGCGCATGGCCATCGCAGGCACAACCGATACCGCGTTGTTCGCGCCCTATATTGCGGCGTTTCAGGCCGAGAATCCGGGTCTGGCCGTGACCTATCTGGAACGGGACAGTCTGGCGCTTTACGACGGGTTTCTGGCCGGCACGCTGGACCCCGCGCCTGATGTGCTGATCTCGTCGGCGTCCGATCTGCAGATGAAGCTGGCCAATGACGGCCATGCACTGGCCTATCAATCCGCGTGGCTGGAGGCATTGCCCGCTTGGGCGCAATGGCGGGCCGAGGTGATCGGCTTTACCTATGAACCCGCGGTCATCATCTATAACCCCCGCCTGATGCCGCCCGGCACGCAGCCGCGCACGCATCTGGATCTGGCCGTGCTGCTGGAAGAACAGCCCACCCGTTTCGTGGGGCGCGTCGCCACCTATGACATCGAACGCAGCGGGCTTGGCTATCTGCTTGCCTCGCAGGATCAGCAGATTTCATCGCAATTCTGGCGGCTGGCGGCAGCATTCGGGCGGGTCCGCGCAAGGCTGAGCGATTCCAGCCCTGCAATTCTGGACAGCGTCGCCAATGGCGAGCTGATCATGGGTTACAACGTGCTGGGGTCCTATGCCTTTGCGCGGCAGGCCGCGGGCGCACCTATCGGGATCATCGTGCCGGATGATTACGTTCTGGTGCTGACCCGCAGCATGGTTATTCCGCGCACGGCACCAAACCCCGATCTGGCGCGCGCTTTTGTGGATTTCGCGCTGTCGCCTGCCGGTCAGCGCGTGGGCGCAGGACCATCGGCGCTGGGCGCGATCATGCCGGACAGCACGGGCACATGGACGCCGGAACGTATTTCGATGATGGGGACGGGTGTGATCCAGCCTATCGCGCTGGCACCGGTGCTGCTGGTGGCGCTTGATCCGCAGCGGCGCAGCCGGTTCCTGACCACATGGCAGGAAATCGTGGCCCCGGGCCGCCCGTGACGGGCTGATGACAGGACGGTGACAGGAACCGCTGCTATGCTTTGCCGCAGTCGGGCATGGGAGGTGCCGGAACTGGGGGGAAACCGCGACAGCATGCCTGTGGGCCTTGGTTGCGCGCCTGTTCCAAACATCTTCACGCCCTGCTCCGCGCTTGCGCGGTCATTTATATCCTTTGGGAGGAACACATGAAGAATTTTGGTATCGCGGCATTTGTGGCCGCATCGGTTATGGCATCTGCCGCCGTGGCACAGGTATCCGAACTGCGCATCATGGCGCCGGCAGGCCCCGGCGGCGGTTGGGACCAGACCGCGCGCACGATCCAGTCCACGCTGCAAAGCGAAGGGCTGGTGCCGAACATTCAGGTTGAAAACGTGGCCGGTGCCGGTGGCACAATCGGGCTGCAGCAATTCGTCAACCGGTCAACCGGTGATGCAGGCGCGACGATTGTCGGTGGCTATGTGATGGTCGGCGCGATCATCGCCAACGAAAGCAACGTGACGCTGAGCGATATCACCCCGCTGGCGCGCCTGACGGGCGAATATGTCGTTGTTGTTGCTGCTGCTGATAGCCCGATCAATTCCGCCGAAGACCTTGCCAATGCGATGCGCGACGATATCGGTGGCGTGACTTGGGCAGGCGGGTCCGCCGGTGGCGTCGATCACATCGCGGCAGGCAAGTTTGCCCAAGCGGCTGGCGTGGCACCAGAGCAGATCAACTACATCCCCTATGCGGGCGGTGGTGAAGCACTGGCCGCAATCCTTGGCGGTCAGGTCAGCGTCGGTGTGTCGGGCTTCAGCGAATTTTCCAGCCAGATCGAGGCCGGTGCGCTGAAAGTCATCGGCATCACCGCGCCGGAACGTCAGGCCTATCTGGACGCGCCGACCTTTGTCGAACAGGGTTTTGACGTCGATGTGCAGAACTGGCGCATGATCGCTGCCGCCCCCGGCATCAGCGACGCAGACCGCGCAGCCTTGCTGGATGTGATCGGCACGATGGCCGCATCGGACACATGGAACGCCGAACTGGAAACCAAGGGCTGGGTGAACACCTATCTCGCCGGTGACGAATTCGCGGCCTATCTGGAAGAACAGATCACCGCGACGACCGCGATCCTCGCCGATCTTGGAATCACCGAGTAATGTCGGTCGATCCGAAAAACCAAGCAGCCGAAGAGGATCTTCGGCTGCCTTTCGACGATGAGGCCGGGCAAGGCACGGGCAAACGCGATCTGGCGGGGTTACTGATCGCGGTGGCCTTGTTCGGGCTGGCGATGGTCATCGTCAATGATGCGTCAGGCTATCCGATCCGCCGGTCCTATGCCCAGTTCGGGCCGGAAATCGTGCCCTATCTGATCGCCAGCGGCATTTCGATCATGGCCGTGATCACCGCCATCATGGCCTGGCGCGGGGCCTTTGAGGCGCGCGATCCGCTGAACATCGGCGCGCTGTCATGGCTGGTCGGTGGCATCGTGATCGAGATTTTCATGCTCTACGGTGGCACCGGCTTTATCGCGGGGTCGGCGGTGCTGTTTGCCTTTGCCGCACGTGCATTCGGTCAGGCGACGCTGGCGCTGAACCTTGCCATCGGGGCCGTGCTGTCAACGCTGCTGTATCTGCTGTTCCGTTACGGGCTGGGGCTGTCGCTGCCTGCCGGTCCGGTCGAGCGGACCATCGATCTTTTGCTGAGGTAAGCACATGGATACCTTCATTCTGCTGTTCGAGGGTCTGGCGACCGCGACGCAACCGTCGAACCTGATGTTCGCGTTGCTGGGCGTGATGCTGGGCACCGCCGTGGGCGTCATGCCCGGCATCGGGCCTGCGCTGACCGTCGCCTTGCTGCTGCCGGTCAGCCTGTCGTTCGGTGCGACAGGGTCGATGATCATGTTCGCGGGCATCTATTACGGGGGCATGTATGGGGGGGCGATATCGTCGATCCTGCTGAACACGCCGGGGGAAACCGCGTCGATCATGACCGCCCTCGAAGGCAACCGCATGGCCAAACGAGGCAAGGGCGGCAAGGCCCTGGGCGCTGCGGCCTTCGGGTCGTTCTTTGGCGGGATGTTTGCAACCTTGGGTCTGGCGGTTGTCGCGCCCTTCATGGTGATGGTGGCGCTGTCGTTCGGCACGGCGGAATATTTCGCGCTGATGGTCTTGTCCTTCATGACCGTTTCGGCGGCCTTTGGCGGGTCGATGTCGCGCGGGTTGACCGCGCTGTTCATCGGGCTGACCATCGGCATTGTCGGCACCGATAAACTGACAGGGCAGGTGCGCCTTGCCTTTGGCATACCGGAGATGAGCGATAACATTTCCATCGCGATTGTGGCCGTTGGCCTGTTTGCCATTGGCGAGACGATGTATCTGGCGTCGCAATATGTGAACCACAAGGCCAAGGCGCAGGCCGTGTCCGGGTCTGTCTGGCTGAACCTGGGCGATTTCAAACGCTGCATCCGGCCCTATATCCGCGGCACCGGTCTGGGGTTCCTGTTCGGCCCTTTGCCCACGGGCGGCGCGGAAATCCCGACCTTTCTGTCCTATACCACTGAAAAACGTCTGGCGACCGGCGAGGCCCGCCGCGAATTCGACGAAGGTCTGGGCGCCATCGAAGGTGTGGCCGGACCAGAGGCCGCCAACAACGCCTCTGCCGCGGGGACGCTGATCCCGCTTTTGACGCTGGGTCTGCCCACATCGGCGACGGCGGCGATGATGCTGGCAGGGTTCCAGCAATACGGCCTGCAACCCGGTCCGCTGCTGTTCACCAACAACGCCGATCTGGTCTGGGGTCTGGTGGCCAGCCTGTTCATCGCCAACCTGATGCTCTTGGTGCTGAACGTGCCGTTCATCGGCATCTGGGTGAAACTGCTGATGATCCCGCGTCCATGGCTTTATGCGGGTATCCTGTGTTTCGCCACGCTTGGCATTGTCGGGGCGCAAGGCTCGCCTTTTGCACTGATCCTGCTGTTGGGCTTTGGTCTGATCGGCTTCGTGATGCGGCGGTTCGGCTATCCGTTGGCCCCCGCGCTGGTGGGCGCGATCCTTGGGCCTTTGGCCGAGGAACAGTTGCGCCGCGGGCTGATGATCAATCAGGGCGACTGGATGTTCCTGATCGAATCGCGGATCGCGCTGGCGATCTATGCGATTGCCCTGCTGTCGGTTTTTGGCCCCCGTCTTTGGGCGCTGCTGCGCAAGGCGACCCGCAAGGCCAGCGCGGCCGCATGACATCAAGGCGCGACGGGGGCGGATTGACCGCTTCGTCGCGCCTGTCCTATTGCAGGGGCGATCATTCCACGACGGCGCACACAACTTGCCACGCCAGCCGGTGATCTAGCCCGCGTCATAGCCTTTGGGATTGCCCGATTGCCAGGCCCAGGTGCTGGCGGTCATCGCATCCAGATCATGCGTGGCCTGCCAGCCCAGTTCGGCCTGCGCGCGCGCCGGATCGGCCTGCATCGCCGCGATATCGCCTGCACGGCGGGCGGCCTGCACGGTCGGGATCGGCTGGCCGCAGGCGCGTTCAAAGGCGCGGACCATGTCGATCACGCTATAGCTTTGGCCGGTGCCGATATTGAAAGGCCGCGCGCCGGGGGTGCGGGCGGCATAGTCGATCGCGGCAACATGGGCGCGGGCCAGATCGACGACATGGATGTAATCGCGCAGGCCGGTGCCGTCGGGGGTGTCGTAATCATCGCCAAATACCGTCAGTGCGGGGCGCAGCCCCACGGCCACCTGCGCGATATAGGGCATCAGGTTGTTGGGGATGTCCTTGGGGTCTTCGCCGATGCGGGCAGAGCCATGCGCGCCCACCGGGTTGAAATACCGCAGCAGCACGGCGCTGCGGGCCGGATCGGCGGCGGCCCAATCATGCAGCACCTGTTCGGCCATCAGTTTCGTGCGGCCATAGACGGATGTTGGGCGGGTCGGATGCGCCTCGTCATAGGGCAGGTAATCGGGTTCGCCGTAAACCGTCGCCGAGGATGAAAAGATGATCCGGCGACACCCCGCCCTGTCCATCGCATGCAGCAGCGCCAGCGTGCCGCCCACATTGACATCGTAATAGGCCAGCGGTTTCTGCTGGCTTTCGCCCACAGCCTTCAGCCCTGCGAAATGCACGACGGCATCGGGCGCGAAATCCCGCATCACGCGGTCCAGCATCGCGGCATCGCGCACATCGCCGCGCACATCCATCATCGTGCCGTTGGACAGGCTGCGCACGCGGGTCAGCACCTCGGGCGTGGCATTGGTGTAGTTGTCCAGCACGCAGACCTCGTGGCCCTGCGCCATCAGTTCGATCAGCGTATGGCTGCCGATATATCCGGCTCCGCCGGTGACAAGGACGCGCATGCTTGGTCTTTCGTCAGGCCGCTAGTCGCGGGCATAGATGTCTTCATAGCGGATGATATCATCTTCGCCCAGATAGCTGCCGGTCTGTACCTCGATCAAGACCACAGGCAGTTTGCCGGGGTTTTCCAGACGATGGGTGGCCCCCAGTGGTATGATGGGTGGCCCCCAGTGGTATATAGACTGATTCATTCTCTGTCAGCAGCTTGACACTGCCGTCGCAGGTGACGCGCGCGGTGCCTTGCACCACGATCCAGTGTTCGGCGCGATGGTGATGCGATTGCAGCGACAGCGCGGCACCCGCATCCACGACGATCCGCTTGACCTGAAACCGCTCACCCATGGCAAGGCTTTCGAACCAGCCCCAAGGGCGGTGATCCTTGGGAAAGGTGTCGGCCTGACAGGCGCCTTGGGATTTCAGCAGCGCCACCGCCTGTTTGACATCCTGCGCGCGGCTTTTGTGGCTGATCAGCACGGCGTCGGGCATGGCGACGGCGATGATGTCCTGCAACCCGATGCCCACGATCACCTGCCCGTCGTTTTCCGACCGCAGCAGCGTGTCCGCGCAATCAATCGCACGGGCGGGGCCGGACAGCGCCAGCCCGTCATTTTCGGTTTCGCGCCAGACCGCCGCCCAATCGCCCAGGTCCGACCAGCGACCAGCATATGGGGCCACGCTCAGATTATCGGCCTGTTCCATGACCGCGTAATCAATCGAGATCGCGGGCGCGCGGTCCCATGCCCCGGGTGCCAGCCGCAGAAAGCCCAGATCGTGGCGCGCGTCATCCACCGCCGTTTGTACTGCCTCGACCATATCCGGCGCGTGCAGGGCATAGGCGGCCAGAATGTCCTTGACGGTGAACAAAAACAGGCCCGCGTATCCACAGATACCGCCCTTCGGCCAGCATTGCAGCGGCGCGGGCGGCATCCGGTTTTTCGACAAAACTGACCAGCGGGGCAACACCTGCGCCGTCCTGCACTGGCCCGCCAAGTTCCAGATAGCCGTATCCGGTTTCCGCCCTGTCCGGCGTGATGCCAAAGGCCACGATCTGCCCCGCCTTGGCCGCTGGCACGGCACCCTGCACGGTCTGCGCGAACAGGGTCGCATCGGGGATCACATGGTCGGACGGGGCCACCAGCATCAGCGCGTCAGGATCGCTTTGTGCCAGATGCAAGGCAGCGGCCAGAACGGCAGGGCCGGTGTCGCGCCCTGCGGGTTCGATCAGCACGGCCTGCGGCGTGATCCCCAGCGCATGCATCTGCTGCACCGCGATGAACCTGAACTGGTCTGCCGTCACGACCACGGGCGCGGCAAAACCATCGCCGGTCAGGCGCGTCAGGCTGGCCTGAAACAGGCTGTCCGCGCCTGCCAGTGGCGAAAACTGCTTGGGATAGCTTTGGCGCGACAAGGGCCAAAGCCGCGTGCCGGCACCGCCGCACAGGATAACCGGTGTAATCGTTGACATGACCTGCCTTATGACGACCGCAGCACAACACCTGCGTGATGTTGGCGTAAAGCCCAACCGTAGGTTGTGTGCAAGCCCTGTTGCAAGCTGATCTTTGGCGCCCAGCCCAAACGGTGCATCCGCGCACAATCCAGCAATTTGCGCGGCGTGCCGTCCGGCTTGGTCGTGTCGCAGACAATCTGGCCGGTGAAGCCTGTCACATCGGCGATCATCCGTGCCAGATCCATGATGCTGATATCCGTCCCCCAGCCGATGTTCAGATGGCTTTGCATCGGCTGGGTTTCGGTGGCCAGAATGGTCGCATCCAGCCCCATCACAAAGACGGCGGCGGCGGCCAGATCATCGACATGCAGGAATTCGCGCGGTGGCGTGCCGCTGCCCCAGATCGTCACGCGGTCTGCCCTGCTTTGCACCGCCGCATGGAACCGCGCCAGCAGGGCGGGCAGGACATGCGCATTATCGGGGTGAAAATTATCGCCCGGGCCATAGAGATTGGTCGGCATGATCGACCGGTAATCGGTGCCATGCTGCCGGTTATAGCTTTCGCATAGTTTGATCGCGGCGATCTTGGCCAGGGCATAGGGGGCGTTGGTGGGTTCCAGCGGGCCGGTCAGCAAGGCCTCTTCGGTGATCGGCTGGGGCGCATCGCGCGGATAGATGCAGGATGATCCCAGTTGCAACAGGCGCCGCACACCTGCGGCATGGGCGGCATGGATCACATTGGCCGCGATCATCAGGTTATCGTGGATGAAATCCGCGGGATAGGTCGCATTCGCCATGATCCCGCCGACACGGGCGGCGGCCAGCACCACGGCATCGGGGCGCTGGGCCTGCATGAAATCGCGCACGGCGCGTTGGTCGGTCAGGTCAAGCTGCTGTCTGTCCGCCGTGATCAGATCATGCCCACCGGTCATTGCCAGATGCCGCAGGATCGCGCTGCCGACCATGCCGGTGTGACCCGCGATATAGATGCGCATCCGTCTAACCCTGCATCGCCATCGGCAGGTCCAGCCCGTAATCGCGCAACACGGCCTGCCTGCGGGCGGCGCGGTAATCTTCGGCGACCATTTCGGCGCATATCTGCCGCGCGCTGATCTGCGGGGTCCAGCCCAGCTGTTTGCGCGCCTTGGACGGATCGCCCAGCAGGGTTTCCACCTCGGCGGGGCGGTAATAGCGCGGGTCGATCCGCATCACCGTGTCCCCGACGCGGACCTTTGGCGCCAGATCGCTGCGCACGGCGGTCACGACGGCGGTTTCGGCGCGCCCCGTGCCTGTGAAATCCAGATCAAGCCCCAGTTCCGCCGCAGACCAGCGGATGAAATCGCGCACCGAATGTTGCACGCCGGTGGCGATGATGTAATCCTCGGGCTGGTCCTGTTGCAGCATCATCCACTGCATGCGGACATAATCCTTGGCATGGCCCCAGTCGCGCAAAGCGTCGATATTGCCCATATAGAGACATCTTTCCAGCCCCAGCGCGATATTGGCCAGCCCGCGCGTGATCTTGCGGGTGACAAAGGTTTCGCCGCGCCGCGGGCTTTCGTGGTTGAACAGGATGCCGTTGCAGGCATGCAGGCCATATGCCTCGCGGTAGTTGACGCAGATCCAATAGGCATAGAGTTTTGCCACCCCATACGGGCTGCGCGGGTGAAACGGCGTGGTTTCGGTCTGCGGCGATTGCATGACCTGCCCGTAAAGTTCCGAGGTGGACGCCTGATAGAACCTTGTTTTGGACTCCAGCCCCAGAAAACGGATCGCCTCGAGCAGGCGCAGCGTGCCTAGCGCATCCACATCGGCGGTATATTCGGGGGCTTCGAAACTGACAGCGACATGGGATTGCGCGCCAAGGTTATACACCTCGTCCGGTTGCACCTGTGCGATGATCCGCGTCAGGTTGGAAGCATCGGTCAGATCGCCGTAATGCAGCACGAAACGGGGATCGTCGGTCTGCGGGTCCTGATAGATGTGATCGACCCGCGCGGTGTTCAGGCTAGAGGCGCGGCGCTTGATCCCGTGCACCTCGTACCCCTTGGCCAGCAGGAATTCCGCAAGATAGGACCCGTCCTGCCCGGTAACGCCGGTGATCAGCGCGCGTTTCGTCATCAGCCTGTCCTGTTGCAAGGTTCAGTTAACCACCTTGTGGCCAAGCAGGCTTAAGGATTGATTAACGCCGCAACGGTGGTGCAGGGGGAAATTAAACAATCCGGGGTAGATTACGGCATCCCCATCCTGAAAGGTGCTGTTCGATGTCCGACCACTCCCCCCGCCTGTCCTTGCCGTTCATCCTGCCTGCGCAGGCGCAAAAACATGTCACCCATAACGAGGCGATTGAACTGCTGGACCTGATCGTGCAGCTGACGCTGCTGTCGGTATCGCAGGTCACGCCGCCCGCAACCCCGCAGGAAGGACATAGCTGGGCGGTGCCATCCGGTGCCACGGGCGATTGGGCAGGGCAGGACGGCCTGATCGCGACATGGCGGGGCGGCGGGTGGCTGTTTGTTGCGCCGCAGGACGGCTGGGTTGCTTGGGTTGGTGATGCGGCGGGCGTGCATGTGTGGTCGGGCGGGGTCTGGACCGCGCAGGGCGATTTGCAAAACCTGCCCGGCATCGGGATCAACAGCATGGCTGATCCGGTCAACCGGCTAAGCTTGCGCGCGCCTGCGGCCCTGTTCGACAACGAAGGTGCGGGCCACCAGATCAAGATCAACAAGGCGACCGCCGCCGATACCGGGGCGGTGCTGTTCCAGACCGGCTATGGCGGGCGGGCCGAACTGGGGCTGGTGGGCAATGACGATTTCAGCATCAAGGTATCGCCCGACGGTGCGGCGTGGCGGCCCGCGATCACGATTGCGGCTGCCACGGGGCGCGTGCAGCTGGCAGATGTCCTGCAGATTGCGCCAAGTGCTGTGCCTGCAACCGCCGGTGCGGGTGATATCTATTTTGATTCTGCAACTGCAAAGCTGCGGTGCCATGACGGGGCCATCTGGCACGATCTGTTTTGATCAGACCACATCGCCAGAGGCAACAATGACCGCACCCGCGCGGGTCCGACAGGTGGAATTTTGCAGTGAATCTAACAGAAAAATGACACAAACGCAGGCAAACTGCGGCCCGTCTGCGTCATGCGGTCCTTATCGGGGGGTCGCAGCCTGATTCTGGTCGCATGGCGCTTGCGACACCATAGGACGTCTGCTACATGGCGCAGGATTTTGACGCTTTCGTGTAAACGAAGGCTTAATAAGCCGCCCCTTTGCTGTCCTTTTTTCGGGTCGTCGTAAAGCTGGGCCAAGACATCGGAAGGGTGGACGTGTCCGAAACTGCTGGTATCTCCACAGGCATCGCCGCGCGCTATGCGACGGCCGTGTTTGACCTTGCCAAGGAAGGCAAGGACATCAAGGCACTGGAAACGGATGTCGCGGCATTGCAGGCCGCCATCGCTGACAGTGCAGATTTCACGACATTGCTGACATCGCCCCTGTATAACCGCGACGAACAGGGCGCAGCCGTGACGGCCATCGCGAAAAAGATGGGCCTGTCGGCGACTGTCAGTAATGTGTTGTCGCTTTTGGTGGCCAAGCGGCGGTTGTTCGTGCTGCCGCATATGCTGGCTGTCCTTCAGGACCGTCTGGCCGACGAGCGCGGCGAAATGACAGCCGAAGTCACGACTGCAAAGTCCCTGACCAAGGCGCAGAGCGACAAGCTTGCCAAAACGCTTTCGGGCCAAGTGGGCAAAACCGTGACTATCAAGCAAACCGTCGATGAAAGCATCATCGGCGGTCTTATCGTAAAAATGGGCTCCCGGATGATCGACACGTCGATTGCCGCCAAGCTCAATGCACTCCAGAACACTATGAAAGAGGTCGGATAATGGCGATCCAAGCGTCGGAAATCTCTGCGATCCTGAAGGACCAGATCAAGAACTTCGGTCAAGAAGCCGAAGTGGCCGAAGTCGGCCGTGTGCTGAGCGTTGGCGACGGGATTGCCCGCGTCTACGGGCTGGACAATGTGCAGGCCGGTGAAATGGTCGAATTCCCCGGCGGTATCCGCGGGATGGCGTTGAACCTTGAAACCGACAACGTCGGTGTCGTGATCTTCGGCTCCGACCGCGAGATCAAGGAAGGCGATGTCGTCAAGCGGACAAAGTCCATCGTGGACGTGCCGATTGGTGACGAACTTTTGGGTCGCGTCGTGGACGGTCTGGGCAATCCGCTGGATGGCAAGGGCCCGATCAAGACGACCAAGCGCGCCGTTGCCGACAGCAAGGCCCCCGGCATCATCCCGCGCAAATCGGTGCATGAGCCGATGGCAACAGGTCTGAAATCGGTTGACGCGATGATCCCGATTGGCCGTGGCCAGCGCGAATTGATCATCGGTGACCGTCAGACCGGTAAAACCGCCGTGGCACTGGATACGATCCTGAACCAGAAATCGTATAACGACGCCGCCACCAACGAATATGACAAGCTGTATTGCGTCTATGTCGCCATCGGCCAGAAACGGTCCACCGTGGCGCAGCTCGTGAAAAAGCTCGAAGAATCCGGCGCGATCGAATATACGATCGTTGTTGCTGCCACCGCATCCGACCCCGCGCCGATGCAGTTTCTGGCACCCTATGCCGCGACCGCAATGGCCGAACATTTCCGCGACAACGGCCGCCATGCGCTGATCATCTATGACGATCTGTCCAAACAGGCCGTGTCCTACCGCCAGATGTCGCTGCTGCTGCGTCGCCCACCAGGACGTGAAGCCTATCCTGGCGACGTGTTCTATCTGCACTCACGCCTGCTGGAACGGTCCGCGAAATTGAACGAAGACAACGGTGCCGGTTCGCTGACCGCGCTGCCGATCATCGAAACGCAGGGTGGTGACGTTTCGGCGTTTATTCCAACCAACGTGATTTCGATCACCGATGGCCAGATCTTCCTTGAAACCGAATTGTTCTATCAGGGTATCCGCCCTGCCGTGAACACCGGTCTGTCGGTGTCGCGTGTGGGCTCCTCTGCCCAGACCAATGCGATGAAATCGGTCGCCGGTCCGGTCAAGTTGGAACTGGCGCAATACCGCGAAATGGCGGCCTTTGCGCAGTTCGGGTCCGATCTGGACGCCGCGACCCAGCAATTGCTGAACCGTGGCGCACGCCTGACCGAATTGATGAAGCAGCCGCAGTATTCGCCGCTGACCAATGCGGAAATCGTCTGCGTGATCTATGCCGGCACCAAGGGGTATCTGGACAAGATCGCCGTCAAGGAAGTCGGTCGCTTCGAGGCTGGTCTGCTGAAATACCTGCGGACCACCGGCAAGGACGTGCTGGACATGATCACAAAGGAAGATCCAAAGATCAAAGGTGACGCCGAAGCCAAGATCAAGGCTGCTCTGGACGCATACGCCGCCGACTTCGCGTAATCCTAAGATAAGGAGACGAAAACGTGCCTAATCTTAAGGATCTGAAAAACCGGATCGCGTCGGTCAAGTCGACCCGCAAGATCACCAAGGCCATGCAGATGGTCGCGGCCGCAAAACTGCGCCGCGCCCAAGATGCTGCCGAGGCGTCGCGCCCTTATACCGAACGGTTCACCGCCGTGATGGCGCAGCTTGCGGCATCGGTGGGCGGGTCGGATAGCGCGCCGAAATTGCTGTCGGGGACCGGCGGCGATCAGGTGCATCTGCTGATCGTGATGACCGCCGAACGCGGTTTGTGCGGTGGTTTCAACAGCAACATCACCAAGCTGGCGAAAATCCATGCGCAAAAATTGCTGGCCCAAGGCAAGACCGTCAAGATCCTGACGGTCGGCAAAAAAGGCCGCGACGCGCTCAAGCGGGAATTCGGCAGCTATGCGGTGGGTCACGTTGACCTGTCTGCGGTCAAGCGTGTGGGCTATGTTAACGCGCAGGACATCGCGCGCGACGTGCTGGCCCGTTTCGACGGTGGCGAATACGACATCGCGACGATCTTTTTCGCGCGGTTCGAAAACGTCGTCACACAGCACCCGACCGCGCAGCAGATTATCCCTGCCAAGTTCGAACAGGCGGCGGATGCGGATGTGACCTTGTACGACTACGAACCCGGTGAAGAGGAAATCCTTGCCGATCTGTTGCCGCGCGCCGTGGCCACCGCGATTTTCAGCGCGCTGCTGGAAAATGCCGCGTCCGAACAGGGCGCGCGGATGTCCGCCATGGACAACGCGACCCGCAACGCAGGCGAGATGATCGACAAGCTGACCATCCAGTACAACCGTTCACGTCAGGCCGTCATCACGAACGAGCTGATTGAAATCATTTCGGGCGCGGAAGCGCTCTAGACCCCGGAGAAAACCACTATGGCAAATGCAAAAGGCAAGATCACGCAGGTCATCGGCGCTGTCGTTGACGTGCAGTTCACCGATCACCTGCCCGCGATTCTGAACGCCCTGATCACCGACAACAACGGCAAGGAACTGGTGTTGGAAGTGGCGCAGCACCTTGGTGAAAACACTATCCGTGCCATCGCCATGGACAGCACCGAAGGTCTGGTCCGCGGTCAGGAAGTCATCGACCAGGACAACACGATCACCGTGCCCGTGGGCGACGCCACCCTTGGCCGCATCATGAACGTGGTCGGCGCACCCATCGACGAAAAAGGCCCCATCGGCGAGACCGAGCGCCGTTCGATCCATGCCGACGCGCCACCATTTGAGGCCCAATCCACCGCATCAGAAGTGCTGGTCACCGGCATCAAGGTCATCGACCTGCTTGCGCCTTACGCCAAAGGCGGCAAGATCGGCCTGTTCGGCGGTGCCGGCGTGGGCAAGACCGTTTTGATCCAGGAACTGATCAACAACATCGCCAAGGTGCATTCGGGTTATTCCGTGTTCGCGGGCGTGGGTGAACGGACCCGTGAAGGCAACGACCTTTACTACGAATTCATCGAATCCGGCGTTATCAACATCGACGACCTGACCAAATCCAAAGTGGCGCTGGTTTACGGCCAGATGAACGAGCCACCAGGTGCGCGTATGCGCGTCGCGCTGTCCGGTCTGACCATGGCGGAATCTTTCCGCGACCAGTCCGGTTCCGACGTGTTGTTCTTTGTCGATAACATCTTCCGCTTTACGCAGGCCGGTTCCGAAGTGTCCGCGCTCTTGGGCCGTATCCCGTCCGCCGTGGGCTATCAGCCGACACTGGCGACCGACATGGGCCAGATGCAGGAACGCATCACATCGACCAAATCCGGTTCGATCACTTCAGTGCAGGCGATCTATGTGCCTGCCGATGACTTGACCGACCCTGCGCCAGCGACCTCGTTTGCGCACCTTGATGCGACCACCGTTCTGAACCGTGCGATTTCGGAAAAAGGGATTTATCCCGCCGTTGACCCGCTGGATTCCACATCGCGCCTGCTCGACCCCGCCATCGTGGGTGAAGAGCATTACCGCGTCGCAGCTGACGTGCAGAACATGTTGCAGCGGTACAAGTCGCTTCAGGACATTATCGCCATCCTCGGGATGGACGAATTGTCCGAAGAGGACAAGCTGACCGTGGCCCGCGCGCGCAAGATCGAACGCTTCCTGTCGCAGCCTTTCGACGTGGCACAGGTGTTCACCGGTTCGCCCGGTGTGCAGGTGCCGCTGGAAGACACGATTGCATCGTTCAAGGCCGTGGTTGCGGGTGAATACGATCACTTCCCCGAAGGTGCGTTCTACATGGTCGGCGGCATTGAAGACGTGAAAGCCAAAGCCGAAAAAATGGCCGCCGCCGCCGCATAAGGAGCTGCCGATATGGCAAATGTACAATTCGATCTCGTCTCGCCAGAGCGCCGTCTGGCCTCTGTCGCGGCGAGCGAGGTACGCATTCCCGCAACGGAAGGCGACATGACCGCGATGGCCAACCATCTGCCAACGATCACCACCCTGCGCCCCGGCGTCTTGGTGGTGGTGCATGATGGCGGCGCGGACGAATATGTCGTGTCCGGCGGTTTTGCCGAAATCAGCGCGGAAACCGTGTCGGTGCTGGCTGAACAGGCCCTGCCCAAGGGTGAAGTGACGCAAGCCATCTATGACCAGATGGTTGCCGATGCCGAAGCGGCGCTGAAAACCGCGCAGGCCGACGCAGCCAGCGACGATGGCAAGGCGGTCGATGCGGCCAAGGCGCTGTCCGACACTGTGGCCATCGGTGCTGCCATCGGTCTGACCACCCGGGTCTGAACCCCGCGATCCCAAAAACAAAGGCCCCGCACTGCGGGGCCTTTTGCGTTTCGCGCAGGGCCCGATTTCTAGGCCGCGTCATTGCCCCCGAAGGGCCACGCCGTTGCCAGCAATTTAGGCAGGATGTCGGCTGCAAAATCATCTGCCGTGACGCCATCGAACAGGTATTTCGCCTTTCCGTCGAGCACGAGATTCGCAATGCCGTGGATCGACGACCAGACGATGAAAATCTGTGCCATCGGGTCTGCCGTCGCATCATGCCGCGCGCAGGTCTTTGCAAAACCTGACAGGGCCTGCCTGCTGGCCTGCGCGTAACGCGGGTCGTCGCGGTTGACCAGATCAGGCCGGAACATCAGCCGAAACCGCCCCGGATAGGCCAGCGCGAACCGCACATAGGCCAGCGCAAGCCGCTGCAAATCAGCGCCCGCGTCATCGCTGGTCGTGACCGCATTCAGCGCCGCGCCAAGGCTGTCATAGCCCAACAGTGCCACTTCGGTCAAAAGACCGGTGGCGGACCCGAAATGATGCGCGGGTGCGCCGATGGACACGCCCGCCCTGCGGGCCGCCTCGCGCAGGGAAAAGCCTTCGACGCCCTTTTCGCGGATGATCGCGTCAGCCGCGTCGATCAGCGCTTCTTTCAAATTGCCGTGATGATAGCCGCTTTTGGCCGGTGTATCGGGATTTTCCATCTATGCAGTGTTCAAATTGCCTGTTAGTGCCATCTTAGCGTTGTTCAGATTTTGATTGTAAGGATTAAACCATGAAAACCTGGCTGATAACAGGCGCAAACCGCGGGCTAGGCCGCGCTTTTGCGCAGGCAGATATCGCGCTGGCTGCGACGCAGGTGCAACATGGTTGACCGCAATCCGACCCGCCGCCGCGCGGTGGATTGGGCGCTGACCGGTGTCGTGGCACTGGTGATGATCGGCGGTGGTGTTGCGCATTTCGCAGCACCGCAGGGGTTTGCAGCCTTGGTGCCAGCGTTCCTGCCTGCGGTGCCGGTCATTCTGGCGGCCGGCGCTGTGCAGTTCGTGATCGGTATAGCGGCCTTGGTGCCGCGCAGCCGCCACTGGGGCGGCCTTGCCTTTGCCGCGCTATGCGCAGCGTATCTGCCGCTGCACCTGTGGGATTTTATCCGCCCCGACCCTGTCTTTGCGCCACCTGTCGCCGCCACGATCCGCTGTGGTGTTCAGGGCCTGTTCATCTGGGCGGGTCTGGCCCTGTGGCGCAGGACAGGCCCCGCAGCGCCAAGACTGGCCGGATAAAAACGACTGCCCCGTCCGGCGGGGCAGTCCGGGGTCATTCCGCCGCGTAAAGCCCTTCGTAGATCGGGCCAAGCGTCTTGTGATCGAACAGCGACGATACCGATGTGCCGTTTGCGGTGTTCAGGATCGCTTGGGCGAACATTGGTGCGGTCGGCACGATGCGGATATTCGCGCAGGCGCGCACGGCGGCGCTGGGGGCGATTGTGTCGGTGATCACCAGCGTTTTCATCACGGATTTGGAAATCCGGTCCACGGCAGGGCCGGACAATACGCCATGGGTGATATAGGAATGCACTTCGCGCGCACCGTTGTCCATCAGCACTTCGGCGGCTTTGCACAGGGTGCCGGCGGTATCGACGATGTCATCGACGATGACGCAGACCTTGTCTTTCACCTCACCGATCACGGTCATTTCGGCGACTTCACCGGGCTTGCCGCGCCGTTTGTCCACGATCGACAAAGGCGCATCCAACCGCTGCGCCAGATCGCGCGCGCGGGCCACGCCGCCGACATCGGGCGACACGACCATCACATCATCCATCAGGTCACGGAAATGGTGTTTCGCATCCAGCGCATAGATCGGCGAGGCATAAAGGTTATCGACCGGAATATCGAAAAAACCCTGAATCTGCGTGGCGTGCAAATCCAGGGTCAGGATACGTTCGATACCGGCTTCGACCAGCATATTGGCCACCAGTTTCGCGGTGATCGGCGTGCGCGCCTTGGACCGGCGGTCCTGGCGGGCATAACCGAAATAGGGGATCACGGCGGTGATGCGTGCCGCCGACGACCGGCGCAGCGCATCGGCGATGATCAGCAGTTCCATCAGGTTGTCATTGGCGGGGTTCGATGTGGGCTGGATGATGAACATATCCTCGCCACGGACGTTTTCGAACACTTCGACGAAAATCTCGCCATCGTTGAACCGTTCGACACGGGCATCGACCAGACTGACCTCGCGGCCCCGGTGCATCGTCATCCGGCGGGCGATGGCGGTGGCCAGCGGCAGGTTCGCATTCCCGCTGATCAATTTCGGTTCCATTATCATCGGCATGGGAAAAGGTCCTTTGGCAGCTGGGCAGACTGGTCCGTCATCGATTCGGAGCGTTGACACCGCCTAGCACAGGCGTACCGTCGCGCATAGATTCCGCTAGCCAAGGATAGCCAAATTGCCACATATCGACTGCTACTTTGCCACCATGTCGCCTTATACCTATCTGTGCGGCCTGCGCCCCGCTGATATTGCCCGCAAAAATGGTGCGACGATCACCTATAAACCGCTGGACATCATGGCCTTGTTCGCACGCACGGGGGGTGTTCCGCCCAAGGACCGGCATCCGAACAGGCAGGCGTACCGTCTGCAAGACCTCGCACGCCGCGCCAAGGTGGCGGGTCTGCCGCTGAACGTGAAACCGGCCTTCTGGCCGACAAATCCTGCGCCGTCGTCATTCGCGATCATTGCGGCACAGAATACCGGGGCCGATGTCGGCGGTTTGGTCCATGCGATCACCCGTGCTTGCTGGGCCGAGGATCGTGATATCAGCCAGGATGACGTGATCCGCGATTGCCTGCAGGCCGAAGGCTTTGATCCCGCATTGGTGGACCGTGACATGATGACCAGCGCCGATACCTATGCGCAGAACCTTGAACATGCGGTGCTGGCGGGGGCCTTTGGCGCGCCGTTCTTTATCACCGATACCGACGCCCGTTTCTGGGGCGAGGATCGCCTGACCGATCTGGATCTGCACCTGTCCGGCAAGATCTGATGCACAAGGTCACTACCGGCCATGGCGCGCCTGTCGTGATGGTCCATTGCATGCTGGCGCGGCATGAAAGCCTGTTGCCGCTGGCGGCTGCTATCGGCGGGCATGCGACATTGTTCGATCTGCCGGGCCACGGGCGCAGCCCTGACTGGGATGTTGCGCAGGATTACCAGACGCAGGCCGTGGCTTGGGCTGCTGGCTGTTGCGACGGTCAGACCCATCTGGTCGGTCATTCCTTTGGTGCGACGGTGGCCCTGCGGCTGGCGGTGGACCGGCCCGATCTGGTCAGCCGCCTGACCCTGATCGAACCAGTCTATTTCGCCGCCGCCCGTGGCACGCCCGCCCATGCCGATCACGCCGCCGGTTTCCGCCCGTTTCTGGAGGCGATGGCTGCCGATGATCAATCCTGTGCGGCGGCCCGTTTCAACGCTGTTTGGGGTGCGCAGCCTTGGGACGCGCTGCCGCCACGGACCCAAGGCTATCTGATGGACCGGATCCATCTGGTCACGGCCAGCGGCCGCGCGATCGAGGATGATCCGGCGGGGATCACCACAGCCGCCTGTCTGGCGCAGGTGACGGTTCTGGTGACGCTGATCCGCGGGGCGGACAGCCCGCCGGTGATTGCCGCGATCCATGCCGCCTTGGCAGATCGTCTGCCGGATGCGGTGGATCATGTCGTGGCGGGGGCAGGGCATATGCTGCCCTTGACCCATACAGCCGATGTCGCCGCCCTTATCCGTGCAGCAGGTCAAGAAACCGGCTGACACCATCCGCCGTCATCGACCAGTCGGTGACCAGACGCGCGGTCAGCACTTCATCGGGATCGCCATGGTCGGGATCGCCCGACATGACGTAATAGACAGCCCCCGCCGCCAGCATCCGCTGATGATCGCGGCGGGGCATGTCGAAAAAGATGATATTGGCAGCCGGATCGAACAGCATCCGCGCGGTGTTGTGCTGGCGCAGCCCTTCGGCCAGTTGCACGCAACGCGCATTGGCCGCGCGCGCCATGTCCAGCCATAACCCGTCCGCCAGATAGGCCTGCATCTGTGCCGACAGATAGCGGTGCTTGGACAACAGATGCCCGCCACGTTTGCGGCGCAGCTCGAATTCCCAGGCAAGCTTGGGGTCAAAGATCACGCAAGCCTCGACCCCCAATGCGCCGTTCTTGGTGCCGCCGAAACTGACCGCGTCAATGCCTGCTTTCCACGTCATTTCCGCAGGGGTACAGCCCAAGGCGACCAGCGCATTGGCAAAACGCGCGCCGTCCAGATGGGTGGGCAGGCCGTATTCACGCGCGACATCGGTCAGCGCCTTGATCTCATCCAAGGTATAAACGGTGCCTTTTTCCGTCACCTGTGTCACCGACACAGGCCCCCGCTGCGGCCCGTGGACGCCGCGCGTTTCCTCAGCCTTGATTCTGGCGCGCAGGGCGTCCGCCGTCATTTTGCCCGCCGTGGCAGGGACCAGCGACAGCTTGGCCTGGGTATAGAATTCGGGCGCGTTGCATTCGTCTTCGTGGATATGCGCGACATCGGTGCAGAAAATCGCCTGCCACGGCTGGCACATGGTCGCCAGCAACAGCGCATTTGCCGATGTGCCGTTGATGACCAGATAGACCGCCGCCTCGGGGGCTTCGAACGCATCGCGGATCTGCTGGCGGACCTCGGCCATGATCGGGTCGGCACCATAGCCCATGGCATAGCCGGTGTTGGCCTTGACCAAGGCATCCATCACCTTGGGATGCGCGGGGCCTGCGTTGTCAGAGGCGAAAAACATCTACAGCGGCTCCTCGATGATATGGTCTTCCCAGTCGTCTTCATCGACCTCGAATTCGGGGATGGTCATGCCCTGCACCGATACGCCCGCGCGATGCACGGACCCCGGATCGCCCGACACCAGCGGATGCCAGTCGTACAGGTCGCGCCCTTCGGCGACGAGGCGGTAAGCACAGGTCTGCGGCAGCCAATACATGTTGTCGGCTAGGGTCTTGGGCGTCAGCACGATACATTCCGGCACGAATTGATGCCGGATCGCGTAATTGGCGCAAAGGCAGCTTTCGTTGTCCAGCAGGCGGCAGGCGATGCGGGTCATTGCGACCTCGCCGGTGTCTTCGTCTTCGAGCTTGTTCAGGCAGCATTTGCCGCAGCCGTCGCAAAGCGCCTCCCATTCCGCGCGGTTCAGCTTGTCCATCGGCTTTTTCGTCCAGAACCGGGGCGCAAGGCCCGTGCGGGCGATATCAGCGCACATCGGTCAGGATGTCCCGTGCCTGCGCGCAATCGGCGCCCATCCGGGTGATCAGCGCGTCAATGCTGTCGAATTTCAGTTCTGGCCGCAGGAAATCGACCAAGGCCACCGACAGATGCGTGCCGTAAAGATCGCCCTTGAAATCAAAGATGAAAGTTTCGCAATTCGGCACGTTTTCCCCGAACATCGGGCGCACACCGATGGATGCGGCGCCGGAATATGTGCCTTTGAACGCCCCTTCCAGCACATCGACCTTGACCGCATAGACCCCGAATTTCGGCGGATGCAGCCCAGAGATCGACATATTGGCGGTGGGATAGCCCAATTCGCGCCCGCGCTGGTGCCCGCGGATCACGGCCCCTTCGATCCGGTGCCAATGGCCCAGCATCGCGGCGGCATCGCGCGGGCGACCGTCTGTCAGCGCGGCCCTGATCGCGGTGGATGAAATATTCGCCCCCGCGATGGCGATGATCGGGGCGATGGTCACGCCAAACCCCATTTCCGCGCCAAAGGCCTGCAGGTCTGCCACCGTGCCATTGCGGCCCTTGCCGAAACAGAAATCCGCGCCGACGACGACATGGACCAGCCCCAGCTGGTCACGGATGATCTTTTGCGCGAAATCGCGGGGCGTCAGGCTGGCAAGGGCGGTGTTGAACGGAACTTCATAGAGCTTTTCGACCCCCAGCTTCGCCAGACGGTTGGCGCGGGCCTCGGCGTTCATCAGCCGGAACGGCGCAGTGTCGCGGGCGAAATAGCTGCGCGGATGCGGCTCGAACGTCATGATCCCCAAGGGTGCCTTGGCCGCATCAGCCGCAGCACGGGCGATATCGATCACCGCACGGTGCCCGATATGCACACCGTCAAAATTGCCGATGGCCGCGGCGGCACCACGGTCGGCAGGATCAATGAAAACGCTGTCACGGATGATACGCATAAGGCTGCGTATCCCGACCGGCAGGGTCGTGCAAGATCAGTCGAACTTGCGCGACGGTGCCAGCACGGTGGCATCCCCCGTCAGCACCTTTTTGTTGTTGACGATGCAGCGCGTGTTCATCGTCACGCGGCGGCGGGAATGGTCGATATCTGTCACCTCGACCTCGGCCGTGACCAGATCACCGGGGCGCACGGGGGCGAGGAATTTCAGGCTTTGCCCCAGATAAACCGTGCCATGGCCGGGCAATTGTTCCCCGATCACGGCCGACACCAGCCCCGCCGTCAGCATCCCATGCGCGATGCGCCCGCCAAAGATGGTGTCTTGTGCGTAATCTTCGTCCAGATGCACTGGGTTCCGGTCGGTCGACACCTCGGCAAACAATTCGATGTCACGGTCGGTGATCACCTTGGACAAAGACCGGATCATGCCGATTTCGATGTCTTCGATACAGATCGTGCCGCGCGGTGCGTTGTCCAACATACCCAGTCCTTAAGTAACAAAAGGTCATCTATCAGATGTATATTGAAACTTTATTACTTTGCAAACGCAGAAAGATCAAGAGGTCTAGCGCAGGAAACCGATGGAATAGGTGGCCGATGTCTGCGCCGTTTCCAGAAAACGCGCCAATGCCGCGGGTTCGGGCTGCGTTGTCGTGCGCGTTTCATGCGCCGCCAGACCGCCGGTGATGAACAGCGAATCAATCTCTTCCTGCATCGCGCCCAGAATGTCGGTATGCACACCGTCGCCGATGGCGATGATGCGCGGGTCTGCGGGCAGGTCGGCCAGTTTGGCCATCCTGCGCCGTGCCAGATCATAGATCGGCGGATGCGGCTTGCCGAAATACAGGCTCTCGCCGCCCATTTCGGTGTAAAGCGCGGCCAGCGCCCCGGCGCACCATTCGCGCACCTCGCCCCGGTCCACGACGATATCGGGATTGGCGCAGAGCAGTTTCAGGCCCTTTGTCTTGGCATAAAGAAAATCGGCGCGGTTCACGGCGATATCGGCCAGCGGGTCGAACGGCCCGCAGCAGACGATGCCTTCGGCCTGATCAAGCGGGACGGTTTCAATCGTCACCGGATTGTCGATGATCCGCAGGGGCGTGAAAAATTCGTCATCCCGCGGGCTTTCGCCCATGAAATAGACCTTTTGCCCGACAATCCCGTGGAACATCGCGGCGCGCGCGCTGTCGCCCGATGTGGCGATGGCGTCCCAGCAATCCTCGGACACGCCCATCGCGGAAATCTGCCGCGCCACCGATTCCCACGGGCGCGGCGAATTGGTGACCAGCACGACCTTGCCGCCGCCCGCGCGAAAGGCGCGCATCGCGGCCACAGCATCGGGAAAGGCGCTGATCCCGTTGTGCATGCATCCCCAGAGATCGACAAAAGCCACATCATATTGGTCCGCGATCGCGGCGAAATTGTCGATAATCCGGGTCATGGCGGGCCTTTACAGGGTCAGGGCAGGAATGATCTGCAGTTTGCGGCTCATGATACCGGGCAGAACGACAGTGTCGCCGTCCACGGTTGCGCCGAATGATTTTTCCGCCAGTGTCTTGGTCAGGTCATTGGGGACCAGCATGGTGGCTTCTTCGTTCAGGATATCGACGATGAACAACAGCACCTGATCGACGCCATCGGCAGTGGCGACAGCGGGCATGGCGGCCATCAGGCTGTCCTTGCGGTCCAGCAGCACGCGCGGCGATGTGGTTTCCAGCACCGAGACGCGGAACTTGGTGCCGGCGACGGCATATTCCTTGCTGTCCATGCGCAGCAATTCTGCGTCGGAAAAGGCGGAGACATCCGATTTGGCGGCGAACATTTCATCGGCATAGCCGTTCAGGTCGATCCCCAGATCAGCGGCCAGTTGCAGCGCCAGATCCTTGTCCACCGGCGTTGTCGTGGGCGACCGGAAGGCCAGCGTGTCCGACAGGATGCAGGACAGCATCAGCCCCTTGACGCCTTCGGGCATATGGCCTGCGTGATCGCCCATCATCTGGTGCATGATTGTCGCGGTGCAGGCCAGCGGGCGGATGGTGATATTGATCGGCGCCTTGGTTTCCAAGCCCCCGACCAGTTTATGATGGTCGATGATTGCCACGACATCGGCGGCGTTGATGCTGGCGGGCAATTCGGCGGGGTTGTTGGTGTCCACGATCACGCATTTCTGGCCTGCCTCCACATCAGCGATGATCTCGGGCAGATCGAAACCCCAGCGTTTGGCGACAAAGGCAGCCTCGGTATTCGGGGTGCCCAGCAGGACGGCCTTGGCGCTGATGCCGGTATGGTTCAGGAACCAGTCCCAGATCAGCGGTGATCCGGTGCTGTCGGTGTCAGGGGATTTGTGGCCAAAAACGAGCGTTGTCATGAACAGAACTTTCATAGGATACGGATTTGGCCCGTATATAGAAGCGACGGCAGGCAGTGTCACCCCATGCAATCCTTGTTATAGGTGCGTTTGATGACAGTTGTGCAGGTGTCCGCCATGTCCCCCACCGCCCCGCGAGAGGCCGATCTTTACCCCCCCGTCAAAGCCTATCTTCAGGCGCGCGGCTATGACGTCAAAGGCGAGGTGGGGGCGGCCGATATCGTGGCGCGGCGCGGCGATGATCTGCTGATCGTGGAATTGAAACGCGGCTTTACCTTGGGGCTGTTCCATCAGGCGGTGGACAGGCTGGCGCTGACCGATCTGGTCTATGTGGCGGTGCCTGCGGGCGGGCAGGCCAAGGCGCTGGCGGCGAATGTCAAACTGGCGCGCCGGATCGGGTTCGGGGTGATGACAGTGCGCCTGCGCGACGGTTTCGTCGCGGTGCTGGCCGACCCCGGCCCCTATGCCGCGCGTCTGTCAAAGCCCAAGCGCGCGCGCCTGTTGCGCGCCTTTGACCGCTTGCAGGGCGATCCGAACGCAGGCGGTGCCACGCGCCACGGCCTTGTGACCGGTTACCGGCAGGATGCCTTGCGCTGTGCGCGGTTTCTGGCGGTTCATGGCCCGTCACAGGGCGCCAAGGTCAAGACATGGGCCGAGGTGCCGCAGGCCACGCGGATCATGGCCGACAATCATTACGGCTGGTTTGACCGTGTGGCGCGCGGCGTGTTCGACCTGACGCCAGCGGGGCGCAAGGGGCTGGCCGATTATGGTGATGAACTGGATGATCCGGTCAGTAGCGCCTGACCAGATCCCAGCCGTCGTTTTCCAGCAATTGCAACACGCCGAAATCGCCGATCAGATGTGCGGCACCAAAGGCCACGACGATGGTGTCAGTCCCGGCAATCGCATCCGCGATCACCGGCATCCAGTTGCGGTTGCGCTGGACCAGCAGCACATCCTCCATCCCGGCAAAGATCGCGGCGCCGGTTGCAGGGTCAAGCCCGGGTGTGTCGGCCACCGCAAGGCGCGACATTTCCCACAACCGCCCGACATCATTGCTGAAATAGCTGTCCAGCATGGCGACGAACATCTGTTGTTGCATGTCCGGACTGACAAGGCTGAGGCGCAGCATGTCGATCTGGTCGTCCATGGTGCCGGACTGGAAAACCTCGAACACGGTGGTAAAGGATTCCAGCGACTGCATCGGAATGTTGTTTTCGCTGGCCAGATCGCTGATCATTGCGTCCAGCCCTGCCATCCCTTTTGCCAGATCCATCATTGCGCAGGGCGGGATAGCCAGCAGCAGCGACAGGTACCAAGGCTGCATCTGTGCCACCATGAACCCCGGCACGCCCCGGTCGCTGGCGGCACTGGACAGGGTCGCCCATGTGTCGGCGTCCAGCAGGTCGGGCAGGGTCGGCCCGTCTGTGATCAGGAACATGTCAGGCTCGGTGGCCAGCATCGCTTCGAGCGCGCGCTGGTCGTCGGGGGTGGCTTCGAGCAGGATAATATCCGCGGCCAGCACATCATCCGCGATCATGTCAAAGATCGGGTCAAGGCGGGCGTCATAGATATGCATCGTGCCGACCAGGGTGATCGCCTTGCCGTCGCGCGTGGCATCCCAGATCAGCCCGTTCGCATAGGGCAGATCGGCAGTGGCCTGATCCAGTTGCGCCAGCTGGTCCTTGGTCAGCATGTCGAGATAGCTGGTGCCGACGCATTGCGCCGTTGCATAGCCGGCCGTCAGCAGCAGGGCGGCGGCGGCAAAAACGTGTCGCAACATCGTGTCATCCCCCAAGGTTGTGTGATGGTTACTTTAAAAGACGCGCAGGCGGGGTCAATCGCCCGCGGGCGCGTTAGCCAGTCTGTCATATTTTCCGGCTGTTCGATTGCAAGCAAAGGCATGATCATGGAAGATACCACAACCACAGCTTGCACATTTTTCTGACCGGCAGGCACCCAGACAGGCTTTACAGGTACAAAACAAGTACAAAACAAGTGCAAAGTAAGTTATGCGTATTCTCTTGGTTGAAGACGAGCCTGTGCTCGCGCAGCAGATCAATACCGTTCTTGTGACCGAAGGCTATGCCGTCGATATCGCCGATGACGGGATCACCGCAGAGGTGCTTGGCCTGTCGCACCCTTACGATACGATCGTGCTGGACATGGGCTTGCCCGGGCGCGACGGGATGCAAATCCTCAAGAACTGGCGCGCCGCTGGCATGTGCGCCCCCGTGCTGATCCTGTCCGCGCGCGATGGCTGGACCGAACGGGTCGACGGGCTGGACGCCGGTGCCGATGATTATCTGATCAAGCCGTTTCACATGCCGGAACTTTGCGCGCGGCTGCGGGCGATGATCCGGCGCAAATCCGAACAGGCCAGTCCCGTGTTCGAACGCGGTGACGTGGTGTTCGATTCGCGGATCAATCAGGTCATGGTCGCCGGACAGGGCATCAGCCTGACGGCGCAGGAACTGGCGGTTCTGTCCTATCTTTTCCATCACGCGGGCCGGCTGGTGTCGCGGACCGAATTGTCGCAGCACATCTATCACCACGATGGCGAACGCGAATCGAACACAATCGCCGTCTTTATCAACCGGCTGCGCAACAAACTGGGTGACAGCCTGATCGATACGGTGCGCGGGCGGGGCTATGTGATCAAGGCACCAGAATGACATCGCTGCGCGGTCGGGCCGTGATCGGCGGCATTCTCTGGGCGGCAGTGACGATCTTGCTGGGCTTTGCCGGCCTGCAATCCTTTATCGACCAGGGCGCAGAAGAGCGGTTTGACGAATTGCTGCTGACCCGCCTGTCACAGGTCGTCACAGCCGTCGAAAATGTTGCCACCACCACCCCCGAGGCGATTGCGGGCGCGGTGGGTGATCCGGTGTTCATGCGCCCGATGTCGGGGCTGTATTGGCAGGTTGAAAACGAATTGGGTCAGGTGTTCCGGTCGGCATCGCTGGACGATCACGTTCTGCCCCGCCCGCGGCTGCTGGTCGACGCGGCGCTGAATGACAGGTTTCTAGGGCCGATGGGCGACCCCGTGCGCGCCATGTCCCGCTATCTGACGCTGGATGATGGCAGCCTGTGGCATGTGCAGGTGGCCAAGTCGATGCGCGGTCTGCAGCAGGAACTGGCCCAACTGCGCGAGATCATGTTGACCGCCTTTACCTTTGTGATCGTGATCGGTGTCGTCGGCGCCTTGTTGCAGGTCACTGTCGCGCTGCGCCCGATCGAAAAGCTGCGCCGCGACGTGCAGCAACGCTGGACCAGCGAAGGCGGCCTCGACCACGGCAAATACCCCGAAGAAGTCGCCCCGCTGGTCTATGACATCGACACGCTGTTGACCCGCAACCGCGAGATCGTGCAGCAATCGCGCAAACAGGCGGCTGATCTTGGCCATGCGATCAAGACACCCGCCGCGATCATGCGCAACGAACTGGACGCGCTGGCGCGCACGGGCCAGCCCGTGGGCGCGGCGATTGCCGCGCTGGACCGGCTGGATGCCCAGCTGAAACGGGCCTTTGGCCGGATGCGCGCACAAACCGGCATCGCCGCCCTGCCCGCCGTCACCGAGATGGACCGGTCACTGGGGCGGATGGTCTGCGCCTTTCGCGATATGGCGGCGCAGCGCGGCCTGACCCTGACCGCTGACTATCCGTCTGGTCAGCGGTTGCGGATGGACCCCACCGATCTGGAAGAAGTGTTGGGCAACCTGCTCGACAATGCGCTGAAATGGGCCAGCACCACGATCCGGCTGACAGCCATGCCGCAGGCGGATGGGGTCACCATCACGATCGAGGATGACGGGCTGGGCATCCCGCCCGACCAGATCGCGCTGGCGATGGGCAGTGGCCAGCGGCTTGATATCGCCAAGCCCGGCACCGGTCTTGGCCTGTCGATCACGGCGGACCTGTTGCAGGCCTATGGCAGCGCGCTGCTGCTGGATCAATCGGCGGATCTGGGCGGTCTGCGCGCGCGGTTCCGCCTGCAAAGCGTGCAGGCACAGGGTTGACAAGCGGGTGTTTTGCCCTTGCATGGCCCAACCCATAGAACGGAGACCGGCCATGTACCGCCTGACCATGATCGTGATCTTGGCCATGCTGCTTTTCAGCGGTTACTGGTTCGCAGGATCGCAGCTGTTGCAAGCCGCACCCGACAGGGCGGCACGCCTTTTGGCGGCCGAAGGTGTCGATCTGCAGGTCGGGTCCGTTGCGACAACCGGCTTTCCCGCGCGGTTTGACACAGGGCTGACCGATCTGCGGCTGACCCATCCCGCATGGGCGTGGCAGGGCGCGCAGCTGGATATGCAGGCCGACAGCCTGCGCCCGCTGGCGGCGACGATCACCTTGCCGCCGGAACAGGACCTGCGCATCGCGGGCCAGTCGCTGCGCATGACCAGCCCGGATTGGCAGATCAGTGCCGCATTACAGCCCACGACACGGCTGGCCTTTGATCGCGCCAGCCTGCGGATGGGCGGGTCAGAGGTCGTGTCGGATGCCGGATGGCAGATGGGCCTGGGCGGGTTGGCCGCGACCATCGCATCGGCCGCGGATCAAGAGGCGATCTATGATGTGACGCTGACGGCTGACAGCATCACCTTTCCCCGCCTGTTGCGTGACCAGATCGACCCGCAAGGCACGCTTGGCCCGCAATTGGATGCTGTGCGCGGCGCCGCGCGCCTGACACTGGCTGGCCCGCTTGACCGCAGCTTGCAAGGGCGGCTGCCCGATCTGGACCATATCGCGCTGGACGATCTGCAGATCGACTGGGGGCCGGTCACGGTGCAGATGTCGGGCGATATCGCTATTGATGCGGCCGGTCTGCCCACAGGCGTGATCATGCTGCGCACGCGGCAATGGCAAACGGTGATTGATCTGCTGATCGCCGCGCGCATCATTGACGCAGGTCTTGCCCAGACGGTTACCAGACTGGCGGGGTTCATGGTGGATGGCGACGGGGTGCTGAACATTCCCTTGGCGTTTCAGGACGGGATCATGCTGGCTGGTCCGGTGCCGGTCGGGCCTGTGCCGCGCCTGCGTTAACCGGTGCCGAACAGCCCGGTCAGCGCACGCCGGACCAAGGCGGTGACGGACGGGCGCGGGCTGGTGTGAAACGGCAGCGGGCGGCAAACCTCGATCGCGGCAACACCGACACGGGCGGTCAGGGCGCCGTTCACGACGCCTTCGCCAAAGCGGCGTGATACCTTGGCCAGCAGACCGCCCCCCGCGATGGTCCCGATCAGATCATCCCCCACGGCCAGCGCGCCTGTCGCCACCAGATGCGCTAGCACCCCGCGCGTCAGCCGCCAACTGCCCAAGGTGCCTGACCGCCCACCATAGATTTCCGCGATCCGCCGGATCATCCGCAAATTCGCGGTCAGCGCCGTGATCAGATCGGCCAGCGCCAGTGGCACAAAGGCCGTGACCATCGCAACCTGCCGTGCGGCGGCCTCGACCTCGCGCAGGGCGCGCTGGTCCAAGGGGTACAGCACCGTCGTTTCCGCCAGCCCCAACAGCGCATCGGCATCCAGCATATCGCCTTGGCGCTGGGCCAGTTCCGCCTTGCCCCAAGCGGTATCGTCGCGTCCGGCATAAAGCCTTTCCAGCGCCTCGATCACTTGCCGCGCGCTTTTCAGGTCGTTGCCGACCAGCGCATCCCGCGCGCTGATCTGCAGCGCATCCAGTTTGCGCAACCGGCGAAAGGCCGACACTTCGCGCAGGCCGATGATGACCAGAACCAGCAGCAACAGACCCATCAGGACGGTCGCGATCCAGCCCAGCACGGGCGCACGCGCCAGCAATCCGGTGACATAATCCCACGCGGCCAGCGACACCACAAAGCCTGTCAGCAGCAGGGCAAGCCCCCAGAACCAGCGCGCCAGCGGCGATGGCGGGTGGCTTGCCACCACGGCAAGGCGTTGCATTGCGGCGCCCTGTGTTTCGTCAGGGACAGCGGGGGCGGTGTCGGGGCGGGCCATGTCCTGCCCGTCAAGATCAATCAGAACCGGTCTGCGGATCATAGCCTGTCCCCCAGCAAAAATTGCGCCGCGCGGTCCAGCCGGATATGCGGCGGCCCGTCGCCGGGGCGCAGGGTCAGGCGGGCAGGCGCGAAATTCATCACGCTGTAATCGGCATCCAGCCACTTGTCCGCGCCTTCGCGCGCGGGGGCCAGCAGATGCGCAGGATCATCGGGCAATTTGCCCGGATAGAACGCCGCCTGCTTGCCCCCGTCCAGCAACCGCCCGCGCACGACATCCAGCGGGCCATCTGCGTGATCGACGGTGTCTTCGACCGTGGTGCGCAGGGCGGCAATCGCCATCGCGGCGGTCTGCGCGCCTGCGAAATCGGCGCGGTCGCGCGCATCGCGCAGCAATGCCTGCGTGATCGCGGTCAGCTGCGGATGCTGGGCATGGTGCAGATGATCGGCCTTGGTCGCGGCGAACAGGATCTTTTCCACCCGCCGCCCTTTGAAGATCCGCGTCAGAAACGCGTTGCGCCCCGGTTTGAACGCCGACAGGACGGCGGCCATCGCGCGGCGCAAATCCTCTAGCGCGGCAGGACCCGCATGGATCGCGCCCAGCACATCGACCAGCACGATCTGGCGGTCGATCTTGGCGAAATGGTCGCGAAAGAACGGGCGCACGATATGGGCCTTATAGCTGTCGAACCGCCGCGCCATTTCACGCCCCAAGGATTTGCGCGCGAACCCGTTGCCCGGCAGCGGCGCAAAGGTCAGCACGGGTGATCCGGCCAGATCACCGGGCAACAGGAACCGCCCCGGCGTGCAATCGGAAAACCCTGCATCCCGCGCGGCGTTCAGATGCGCGGTGAAGGCGGCGGCAAGGGCGGTCGCCTCCGGCTCTGACAAAGGCGCATTGGCATCGGTCTGTCCGGCCAGCCCCAGATAGGCATTACCGCCGGGGCGGCCCTTGGCGCGATCAAGTGCCGCCTTGGACCATTGCGCATAGGTCAGGTCCAGCAGCCCAAGGTCCAGCAACCATTCCCCCGGATAATCCACGATGTCGATATGCACCACACGCGGCCCCGACAGCCCCGACAGCAATCCGGCAGGCTGCACCCGCAGGGACAGGCGCAATTCGCTGATCTGGCGGGTGCCTTCGGGCCAGCTCGGGTCTGGCGCGGTCAGGCGGGCAAGGTGGGTTTCATAGGCAAAGCGCGGCACGGTATCGTCGGGCTGCGGTTGCAGAAAGGCCGCCTTGATCGCGCCATTCGCGGCCGCATGCAGTTGCGGCATCCGCCCGCGGTCCAGCAGATTGGCCACCAGCGAGGTGATGAACACGGTCTTGCCCGCCCGCGACAGGCCGGTCACGCCCAGCCGGATCACAGGGTCTGTGAAAGGCGCGGTCAGCGTGCTGGTCACGCCTTCGACGCTGCGTGTGATCTGATCGGCGATTGCGGCGATACCCAAGGCTGGCCCTTTCGTTGTTGATATCCAGATAAGCACGGCGCGGGCCGATGTGTAGGGATTGATTTTGCGCGCCCGCCCGCCTAATCGGGAACGCATGCCGCGTTATGCCCTTCTTGTTGAATATCATGGCGCGCCTTTCGCGGGATGGCAGCGGCAGACCAGCCTGCCGTCCGTGCAAGGCGCGATCGAGGCGGCATTGGCGAAACTTTCACCCGGCCCCCATACCATCGCCGCCGCAGGCCGCACCGATGCGGGGGTTCATGCGACAGGACAGGTGGCGCATTGCGATCTGCCCGGCGATTGGGACCCGTTTCGTCTGTCCGAGGCGCTGAATTACCATCTGAAACCCGATCCGGTGGCGATCCTTGATTGTGCGCTGGTCGCGGATGATTGGCACGCGCGGTTCGATGCGGTGGAACGGCGCTATCTGTTCCGCGTGATCGCGCGCCGCGCGCCGCTGACATCAGAGGCGGGGCAGATGTGGCGGGTGAACCATGATCTGGACGCGCAGGCGATGCAGGCGGGGGCCGATCACCTGCTGGGGCAGCATGATTTCACCACCTTCCGGTCGTCGATCTGTCAGGCGAAAAGCCCGGTCAAGACGCTGGACGAACTGCGCATCGAGGTTGTGCCGCGCGCGATTGGCACCGAATACCGGTTCCATGTGCGGGCGCGGTCGTTTCTGCACAATCAGGTCCGCAGCTTTGTCGGCACGCTGGAACGGGTCGGCGCGGGGGCATGGCAGCCGGGTGATGTCGCCCGCGCGCTGGCCGCGCGGGACCGTGCCGCCTGCGGGCCGGTCTGTCCGCCGCAGGGGCTGTATCTGGCGGGGGTGCGCTATCCCACCGACCCTTTCGCGCGGGGCTGACCGGTGCCAGAACCAAAGCGTCCAGCGGGCGTTTGCTTGGGGGATTGGTCAAGCCCGTCCTTGTGGGCTAGGTCTATGGGCAGACGCGACCATAGCTTGGGGAGAGGCGCTGCGTGAAAAGCAACCTGTGGATAGCAATCGCCCTTGTTTTCGGCGCAAGCGGGGCCTTGGCGCAGGACATCCGCCTTGTTGCGACCACGGCGCGCGAGGCGCTGAACAATGCTTCGCTGTTGCGCGCGCTGGATGATACCGCCGTCCCGCAGGATTACATCGCCGCCGCGCGGGCGGATTACCGCCGTCTGCTGACGGCGCTTTATGCCCAAGGGTATTATGGCGGCACCATTTCCATCACGATCGACGGGGCAGAGGCGGCGAACCTTGCGCCGCTGGCCGCCCCTTCCAGTATCGGGGAAATCGTCATCACGGTGGATGCGGGGGCGCGGTTCACCTTTGGCGAGGTTGCGATTGCGCCCTTGCCCCCCGCCGCCGACATCCCCGCCGATCTGGGCCCGCGCGAAACCGCACGGTCGGGGGTGATCCGGACTGCGGCGCAGCAATCTTTGCGCAGCTGGCGTGAACTGGGCTATCCGCTGGCGCAGGTGAACAGCCAGCAGATCGTCGCCCGGCATGCGGATCAAAAGCTGGATGTCACCATCGGGCTTGATCCCGGACCACAGCTGCGGTTCAGCGCGCTGGAGGTGTCGGGCAACCGGCGGGTGCGCAGCGAACGGGTGCGTGCCATCGCGGGGCTGCCCGAAGGTGCGATCTATTCCCCCGCCGCCGTGGACAGGGCGCAGGCGCGTTTGCGCCGGACAGGGACGTTCAACAGCGTATCGTTGACCACCGCCGATCAGGCCGGACCGGATGGCACCATCGGATTGCGCGCGCAGCTGGACGAAGCCAAAAGGCGGCGGATCGGCTTTGGTCTGGAGCTGTCTTCGGTCGAAGGGGTGACGGTGTCCAGCTTTTGGCTGCATCGCAATCTGCTGGGCGGGGCGGAACGGTTGCGCGCCGAAGCGGTCGTGTCGCAGATCAATGCCGATGCGGAGGGTATGGATTACGCCCTGCGCGGCAGCTTTGGCCGCCCCGCGACCTTTGGCCCCGACACCGATTTCTATATCAACGCCGAGATTGCGCGGCAGGATGAAGACAGCTTTTTGATCGATTCCATCGAGGTTGAAACCGGCCTGACGTGGTATCTGCGCGATGATCTGATCCTGCAGGGCGGGATCGGCCTGCTGACCGCGCGCGAAGATACCGATCTGGGCAAACGCGAATACACGCTGCTGATCCTGCCGTTGCGCGCCACGCTGGACCGGCGCAATGATGTCTCTGCCGCCAGTGCGGGCTATTATCTAGACGCGCGGGCGACGCCTTTTGTCAGCTCTGACGGCGATCTGGACGGTGCGCGCCTTTATGGCGATGCGCGCATCTATCGGTCGTTCGGGGCGGATGACGGGTTCACCCTTGCCGCGCGCGGCCTTGTCGGCAGCCTGCTGGGTGCGCCGATTGCCGAGGCTCCGGCGGATTTTCTGTATTTTTCGGGCGGCGGCGGCACGGTGCGGGGCCAGCCCTATCAATCTCTTGGCGTGCAACGGCAGGTCGGCGGGCAGACTGTCACAACGGGTGGCGCGTCCTTTCTGGCGGCCCAGCTAGAGGCACGCTATGCGATCCGCGACAATATCGCGCTGGTCGGATTTTACGATACCGGTTTTGTCGGCGACACCGCCCTGCCGGGCGAAAGCGGCGCATGGCATGCGGGGGCGGGCGTCGGGCTGCGCTACACCACCGGCATCGGCCCGATCCGGCTGGACCTTGGCACACCTGCCAGCGGCGATGATGCGGGCGACAGCCTGCAGGTCTATATCGGGATAGGACAAGCGTTTTGAGATTTCTCTGCCTGATCTTCCTGCTGGTTATGCCTGTGTCTGTGATCGCACAGACCGCAGACGACGACCGTGGCTATCTGACCAATCTGATCGAAAGCAACCTGTCGGGCGCGGATCGCACCGTCACGATCACCGGCTTTGAAGGCGCGCTGCGGTCCGAGGCGCGGATCGCGCAGATGACCATTGCCGATGCCGAAGGTGTCTGGCTGACGCTGGAGGATCTGGTGCTGCAATGGAACCGCGCATCGCTGTTGCGCGGCGCGATCAGCGTGCAGCAATTGCGCGCGGGCCGCGTGATCCTGGCGCGCGCGCCGCTGGGCGGTGACAGCGGCCCGTCGCCCGAGGCGCAGCCGTTTTCCTTGCCGGACCTGCCGGTGAGCGTGTCAATCGACGTGCTGGACATCGACCGGATCGAAATCGCCGAGGTTTTTCTGGGCGAACCCGTCGTGGCAAGCCTGCAGGGTTCGGCGCAGCTGGCCGGCGGCGAAGGCAGGGCGGATGTCCTTGCAACGCGGCGGGACGGCCAGCAGGGGTCGTTCCGGATTGACGGCAGTTATTCCAATGAAACCGATATTCTGGCCCTTCTGCTTGATCTGGACGAAGGCCCTGACGGGATTGCCGCGCGCCTGCTTGACCTGCCGGGGCGGCCTGCGGTCAAGCTGGTGGTCCAAGGCGATGCGCCGCTGGATGATTTTTCCGCCACGCTGGCGCTGGCCACCGACGGGCAGGATCGTCTGACAGGTGATTTCGCGCTGGCAACGGTGGATGGCCGCCAGCAGGTCCGGCTGGATGCCGGTGGTGACATTTCGGCGCTTTTCGCGCCGGAATACCGCGATTTCTTTGGCAATGATGCGCAGTTGCAGGTCGCGTTCAACCGTGCTGCTGACGGGCGGATTGATATCCCGCAGATCACGCTGGACGCGGGGCGCGCGCGCCTGTCCGGCGCGATCCGGATTGGCCCGCAGGGCTGGCCTGAACAGGTCAGCATCACGGGCGCGATCACGCCTGTGGGTGGCGCGCCTGTCCTGCTGCCCGTGTCGGGGCCGCGCACCTTTGTCGATGATGTGACCCTTGATCTGGCGTTTGACGCTGCCGTTTCCGACAGATGGGTACTGGATCTGACGGTCAACGGGCTGGACCGTCCGGGTCTGTCCATTGCCAGCCTTGGCCTGCGCGGTGGCGGTATCCTGCAGTCGGGTGAAGGCGATCAGAACGGGCGTGTGACCGCCAACCTGACCTATGGCGCGCAGGGTCTGCAACTGGACGATACCGGCGCGGCGCAGGCGCTGGGCGATACGGTCAGCGGGGAGCTGGTGATCGACCGGACCGAAGGCAGCCCGATTGCCCTGCGGCGCTGGTCGCTGTCCGGTGCCGGCATAGAGATATTGGCCGAGGGTCAGATCGCCGGCGCCCGCCAAGGGTTCCGGACCACGGCGGCAGCGACGCTTGATGTCGTCGGTTTGCAGCGGTTTTCAACCCTTGCAGGGCAGAATCTGGGGGGTGCCGCCGCGTTCGGCATCACCGCCGATCTGACCCCGTTGGACGGGCTGTTCACGATCGACCTGACGGGCACCACCGATGATCTGCGCATCGGGATCGCGCAGGCCGATGCCGTGCTGGCAGGCGATGGCCGCATCGCGGCGACAGTGGTGCGCGATACCGCTGGCACGCGGCTGCAAGACCTGCGCGTGGCCACCGATGCGGCAGAGATCAGCGCCACCGCCACCCTGACCAGCGCCGGATCGGTTGCCGATGTCACCGCCCGCCTGCGGGATGTGTCGGTCGTGCTGCCCGCGCTGTCGGGTCCGGCCACGACGACAGGGCAGGTGACGATGTCGCCGGACGACCGGATCGCATTCACCTTGTCCGGTGACGCGCCCGCTGCAACCTATACCCTGACCGGCACGGTGGACCCGTTGCCCGATGACGGGCGGACTGTGACCATCGACCTTGCCGCCGATGTGACCGACCTGTCGCGTTATGCCGGTGTCGCGGGGCGTCCGCTTGCGGGGGCCGCGGCGCTGCGCGTGCAAGGCTTTGTGCTGGGGGATGGGTCACGGTTCGCGCTGGATGTGCAGGGGGACACAAGCGATCTTGTCACCGGTATCGTCCAGCTGGACCCGCTGTTGGGGGGCGCGGGGGATATAGCCGTACAGATCGCGCGTCCGGCGGATGATGCGCTGCGGATTTCGGATCTTTCGGTGCAGACCGATGCGATTGACCTGCGCGGCGCGGCTGATGTGCGACTGGACGGGCCGATGACGGCCGATCTTGCGCTGCGGATTGCCGATGCCCAGCTGGTCGATCCTGCGCTGCAAGGGCCGCTGGCCCTGACGCTTGACGCCGCGCCGACCGCTGATGGGCAAACGGCGGCGCTGTTGCAGATCGAGGGGCCCGATACCGCCCTGCGCTTTGATGCGCTTGTGGCTGGTCGCGCGGCTGGTTTCGTCACCACCGGCGAGCTGACGGCGCAGGTGGCCGATCTTGCGGCCTATGCCGGGCTGGCCGGACGGCCCTTGCGGGGCAGTATTGACCTGAGCGCAGCGGGCCGCGTGGTCCCTGACCGTAGTGCGTTTGAGGCGCAGGTCAGTCTGCGCAGCGAAGGTCTGGGGATCGGCAATCCGACGGCAGATGCGCTGTTGGCGGGAACCGGCCGGATCACCGCCGATATCGGCCGCGAGGATGGGCTGCTGGTGGTCCGCACGCTGGAGGTATCGACGCCGCAAGTGTCCTTTGTCGGCGCGCTGAACAGCAATGCCGGTTTCCGGCAAGGCCGGTTCAACGCCAGTTTGCGCGACGTGGGCCTGTTGACCGACCAGATCAGCGGGCCGGTGCGTGCCACCGGCAGCGCATCGCTGGATGCGGCGGGCAATTGGGGGGTGGATGCCACCGGCACCGGACCCGGCGGGCTGACCGCGCAGGTGCAGGGGGCTGTTGCGCAAACGGGGACACTTGACCTGGCGATCACGGGGGCGGCGCCCCTGGCCCTGCTCAATACCGCGATCGAGCCGCGCCGATTAAGCGGGACTGCCAATTTCGACCTGCGCGCTGATGGGGCGCCGGGGCTGGATGCGCTCAGCGGGCAGATCACCTTTGCCAACGGGCGGCTTGCCGCGCCGACGCTGGGGCAGGCGCTGAGCGGGATCACGGGGGCCGTGCGTTTGGGCAACGGGACGGCGCAGGTTGATCTACGATCCGCCGTCGAGGCAGGGGGCAGCCTTGCGATCAGCGGGCCTATTGGCCTTGGGGATGGCAATCCTGCCGATGTCACGATCCGGGCGACCGATGTCGTGCTGAAGGACCCCCAGCTTTACCGGACCATCATCGGCGGCACGATCACCCTGCAAGGACCGTTGCGGGGCGGTGCGCGGATCGACGGGCAGCTGTCGCTGGGTCAGACCGATGTGCAGGTGCCATCCTCGACCATCAGCACCCTGGGGGCCTTGCCCGATGTGGTCCATCGGCAGCCTGACCGCGCGGTCGTGACCACGCTGGCCCGCGCGGGCCAGTTGCCAAGCGGGGCGCCGGTCAATGGCGGCAGCACCGGCACGCGGCGCGCATTCCCGCTGAATATCGTGATTGATGCGCCGTCGCGGATTTTTGTCCGGGGCCGCGGGCTGGACGCGGAACTGGGGGGGCGGCTGACCATCGGTGGCACAAGCGCCGATGTCATCCCTGTCGGGCGGTTCGATCTTTTGCGCGGGCGCATCGACATTCTGCAACAACGGTTTGACCTGACCGAAGGCAGCGCATCTTTGCAGGGGGAATTCGAACCCTACATCCGGCTGGTTGCCGCGACGACCAGCGCGACCGGCACGCAGGTCAGCATCGTTGTCGACGGGCCTGCCAGCGAACCGCAGGTCAGTTTCGACTCCGTGCCGGACCTGCCGCAGGACGAGATACTGGCGCAGCTGATCTTTGGCCGCGATCTGCAAAGCATCAGCCCTTTGCAGGCCGTGCAGCTGGCGGGGGCGATCAGCACGCTGGCGGGCGGTGGCAACGGGGCGGTGGACCAGCTGCGCCAGAACCTTGGTCTGGATGATTTCGATGTGACCACGGACGAGCAAGGCAATGCCGCCCTGCGCGCGGGGCGCTATCTGTCCGAAAATGTCTATACCGATGTCACCGTCAGCAGCACTGGCGGCACCGAGATCAACCTTAACCTTGATATCACGGATGAAATCGTGGCCAAGGGTGGCGTCGATCAAGAAGGCAACACTGGCATCGGGATATTCTTCGAGCGTGATTATTAGCAACCGTGCGTGCCTGCCGGACCAGACCTGCGCCTGCGAACAGCGCCGGGACTGGTCAGCGCGGCGCGCAGGTATTAGCTAATCATCACGCCAAAAGGAAATACCGATGTCCGATGAACTCGCCCTGATCAGCCGTGAAAAACTGCCCGATGCCCTGCGCGTGCTGCTGGCGGATTACCCGCGTGACGCATGGCAGAATGACCCCGGTTTCGACGGGCTGATCCGGTTCTGGCTGGACCGGCACCTGATGTTCCGCCGCCTGATGGCCGAGATGGGCAGCGTCACCGACAAGCTGCTGGACCGCAAACTGGCCCCCGACCAGTTTGCCGCGAACCTGTCGCGTTATGGCGGCATGTTCGTCAACGGCCTGCACGAACACCACACGATCGAGGATAGCGTCTATTTCCCCAAGCTGATGCAAAAGGACAAGCGGATCAGCCGCGGTTTCGACATCCTTGACGCCGATCATCATGCGCTGGACGAATTTCTGGCCTCTTTTGTCAACAGCGCCAATGGCGTGTTGCAGGCACCCGGCCCGCGCGATGCCTTGCAGGACAAGGCAGGCGCGTTTCAGGCAGAGCTGGCCCGTCTGGAAAAGCTGCTGAACCGTCATCTGGTGGACGAAGAAGAACTGGTCGTGCCGGTGCTGCTGCACTACGGCAGTCGTGATTTTGGCTGATTATTGCAACCGAAAGGCCGCAGACCGGCCAGTGCCCTGATCCACGGTGAACCGGATCAGGTCGTCGTTGATTTCGACCAGCTGGCAATTATAGGGGATCAGCGAACCGCCCCAGTAAAGCTCGCGGCAGAAATAGCCGTCCTGCCAGCTCCATGTGCCTTCGACACCCCAGCCGATGGCGCTGCCGATGACTTGTCCGGTATCCAGAACATTCAGCGTGATTCCGTAAAACCGATGGCGCAATTGCTTGCCTTCGACCAGTGACAGGAACGTGTCCTCGTCCATCACCGGCACATAGCTGGCCACGGCTGCGCCCGCCGTCAGCGATAGGCCAAGGGCCAAAATCAATGTCTTCATGATCAACCTTCGGTTTACTTGATGCTTTTACGCACAGACAATCCGGTCGGTTCACTTGGCCTGTTGGTTTTGGCTGATTCTGGCCTGCACCGCGCTACAGCCCCAGCACATCCATCATGTCATAAGCCCCCGGCGCCTTGTCCTGTCCCCAAAGTGCCGCCTTGAGCGCGCCACGGGCAAAGATCGCACGGTCCGTCGCCAGATGGCGCAGCACGATCCGTTCACCGGCAGCGGCAAAGATCACGTCATGTTCGCCGACGATGTCACCGCCCCTGATCGCGGAAAATCCGATATCGCCGCGTTTGCGCGCGCCGGTCATGCCGTCGCGGCCTGCGTCGCGCACATCGGCAAGCGTCACGCCGCGCCCTGCGGCGGCGGCTTCACCCAGCATCAGGGCCGTGCCGGAGGGCGCATCGACCTTTTGATTGTGATGCGCCTCGACAATCTCGATGTCGAAATCGGGGTCAAGGGCGGCGGCAACTGTTTGCGTCAGCTTCACCAGCAGGTTGACGCCAAGCGACATATTCCCCGCCCGCACGATCACGGCATGGCGTGCGGCGGCGTCAATCGCCTTGATGTCGGCGTCCGACAGGCCCGTGGTGCCGATCACATGCACCGCGCGGGCCTGTGCGGCAAGGGCAGCAAAGCCCACGGTCGCCGCAGGGGCGGTGAAATCGATCACGGCCTGCGCGCGGGCGAAAGCCTCTAGCGCGTCATCGGTGACGGCAACACCGGCAGGCTGGCCGCCCATCGCTGTGCCGATATCCTGCCCGATCCAGTCGTGGCCCGTCCGTTCCAGCACGCCCGCCAGATGGCATTTGTCCGACGCCAGCACCGCCTTGACCAGCATCTGGCCCATGCGCCCCGATCCGCCTGTGATCACGATTCCCGGTGTGTCGGTCATGTCTCTGCCCTCATCTGTTTGCCCCGTCTTAGCGGCGCTTTGTGCCTGACGCAAAGCCTTGCTTGGCTTTGTCGTCCACAGTGATTAAATGCAGCGCATGGCAAAGAACACACAACGCGATGGCAAGGCCCCGACGCAGCGCATGTTGCGCGTGGGCGAGATGATCCGCCGGACCCTGTCCGAAATCCTGCAACGGGGCGAGGTGCATGACCCCGACCTTGCGCGCATGTCGATCACCGTGGGCGAGGTGCGCATGTCGCCCGACCTGCGGATCGCGACGGCGTTCATCCTGCCCTTGGGCGGGATCGGCAAGGAAGAGGCGCTGGACGCCCTGCGCCGCAACCGTCACGAGGTCCGGCATCTGGTGGTCAAAGGCGGGTCGATGAAATTCGCCCCCGAATTGCGGTTCCAGCTGGATGGCACCTTTGACCAGATGGACGCGACCCGCGCCCTGCTGGCCGAGGATCACGTCAGGCAGGATCTGGACGAGTGAGGCTTGCGCTTGCTCTGCTCCTTGTCTGGCCTGCGCTGCCAGCTGCGGCCGTGACCTGCGAAAACATCAGCTATCTGGGCAAAAGCTATACCGCCTGCACGGTCGATCCGGCGGTGGATGATCTGCGCCTGTTTCACAAGAACGGCGACAGCATCCTTGGCAGTTTCCGCGCCATCGAAGGCTTGCCCGATGTGACCGCCCTGCCGTTTGCGATGAATGCGGGCATGTATCACGCCGACCGCGCGCCCGTGGGCCATTACATCGAAAACGGGGTCGAGGTGATGCGCGTCATCCCCAATGCAGGCCCCGGCAATTTCGGACTGCTGCCCAATGGCGTGCTGTGCATCACCGATGACAGCGCCCGCGTGATCGAAACCCTGCGCTATGTCGAGGATGCCCCCCTGTGCCGCGATGCGACCCAATCGGGGCCGATGCTGGTGATCGACGGCGCGCTGCATCCACAGTTTTTGCCCGACGGCACATCGCGGTTCCTGCGCAACGGGGTCGGCACGACCGCAGACGGGGATCGCGCGGTTTTCGTGATTTCCAACGATGCGGTCAGTTTCCACGAATTCGCCAGCTTTTTCCGCGACCACCTGCAACTGCCCGATGCGCTGTATTTCGATGGCAAGGTGTCGCGGCTGCATGCGCCCGCGCTGGGCCGGTCGGATTTCGGCGCTCAGATGGGGCCGATGGTCGGCGTGGTCGAATAGGCCAGCGCGATGATCCGGTCCACATCCGCGCTGGTAGGCAGCGACGCCACATCGGTCACAGCGATCCAGCCCGCGTCTGACACGTCATCGGCGGCGACAGGCGTGCCGCTGACATAATCGCACAGCACGACCACCAGCAGGAAATGAAACTGCAATTCACCCGCAGGGTCATGCAGGATGATGTCAAGATTGGTCAGATACCGGACAGGGCGCCCGATCACGCCGGTTTCCTCGGCCAGTTCGCGGGCGGCGGCGTCCAGCGCTGTTTCGCCCGCATCCACATGCCCGCCCGGAAACCCCCAAAGCCCCGCATCCGGCGGGTTTCTGCGCCGCACCAGCAGGACCTTGCCATGATGCAGCACAACGGCGATGGCCCCCAGACGGGGCAGGGCGGGACGGGCTGTGGTTTCCATAAGGGGCAGCCTATGCCTGCAGCCGCCCAAGCGAAAGAGTCATTGCCCCTTGGCGCAGGCCGCTTTTGCCCACATATATGCCCCAACCCGTTAAAGGAGACCGCGATGCTGGAACTGAACGCCAAACCGACCCCCCCTGTGGATGTCATCAAGGACGGCACCGATGCCAGTTTCCCGCAAGACGTGATCGCAGCCTCGCAGGATGTGCCGGTCATCGTCGATTTCTGGGCGCCGTGGTGCGGCCCGTGCAAAACCCTTGGCCCCGCGATCGAAGCCGCCGTGACCAAGGCCGGCGGGCGCGTCAAGCTGGTGAAGATCGACGTGGACCGCAACCCCGGCTATGCGGGCCAGTTGCGGGTGCAGTCGATCCCCACGGTTTACGCCTTCTATCAGGGCCGTCCCGTGGACGGGTTCCAAGGCGCGCTGCCCCCCTCCGAGATCAACGCCTTTGTCGAAAAGATCGCAGCCCTTGCCGGTGAACCCGACGACGGTCTGGCCGGCGCCATCGCGGCTGCTGAACAGATGCTGACCGAAGGTGCCGTGACCGACGCCGCAGAAACCTTTGCCGCGGTCCTGCAAGAAGACCCCGCCAATGCTGCCGCCTATGCCGGTCTGGTGCGCTGCTATCTGGCGCTGGACGATATCGATCAGGCCGAGGCGATCCTGAACGGCGCGCCTGCCGAAATCTCGACCGACCCCGCGCTGGAGGCGTTGCACGCCCAGATCATCCTGCTGCGCGAGGCGGCGAATGCCGGGCCCGTGGGTGAATTGCAGGCGCTGGTTGACGCCGACCCCGCCAACCATCAGGCGCGGTTCGATCTGGCGGTGGCGTTGCATGCCAACGGGCAGGTCGAAGAAGCGGTCAACGAACTGCTGGACCTGTTCCGGCGGGATCGGGACTGGAACGACGGGGCCGCAAAAAACCAGCTGTTCAAGATTTTCGACGCCCGCGATGCCAAGGACCCGATCGTGCTGACCGGACGGCGCCGGTTGTCGTCGATGATATTTGCCTGAGGGCAAAGGCGGACTATGTCATGCCAATGATATCATCAACTGATCTGCCGGATACCATTCCGGTGTTCCCCCTGCCCGGCGCGCTGCTTTTGCCGCGTTCGCGCTTGCCGTTGCACCTGTTCGAGCCGCGTTATCTTGCGATGCTGGACGATGTGATGAAAACATCCTCGCGGCTGATCGGGATGGTGCAACCCTATGACGCCCCCGGTGCGGCAGGCAAGCTGCACAGCATCGGCTGCGCGGGCAAGCTGACGGCGTTTTCGGAAACCGAGGACGGGCGCTACATGGTCACCCTGTCCGGCGCGTCCCGGTTCCGTATCGTGGAAGAGGTCGAAGGTTTCACCCCATACCGCCGCTGCAAGGTCAGCTGGCAAGGGTTTTCGCGCGATCTGGGGCCGGTGGAAAAAGACGACAATTTTGACCGCGACAGTTTCATGAAGGCGTTGAACCGCTTTCTGGTGGATCAGGGCCTGTCCACCGATTGGGACAGCCTGAGCGAGGCCGAGGATGAATTGCTGATCAATTCGCTGTCGATGCTTTGCCCCTTCACGCCCGAAGACAAACAAGCCCTGCTGGAAGCCCCGTCGCTGTCCACACGGCGCGAAACCCTGCTGACGCTGATGGAATATGCCCTGCGCGGCGGCAACGGAGAAGGTGTGATGCAATGACAGAGTCCGGTTTCGACCCCAAGATGCTGGAGGCTTTGGTCTGCCCCGTCACCCACGCGACCCTGCGCTATGATGCCGACAGGCAGGAACTGGTCAGCGAGAACGCCCATCTGGCATTCCCGATCCGCAACGGAATACCCGTGATGCTGGTGGACGAGGCGCGGCAGGTAGAGTGAGGGGACGGCTTTGCCCCCCTCGGCGATACTGAGGCGCACTGCAGCATAGAAGGCCCCTTCGCAGGCGCAGCGTCGCAAAAGCAGCAATTGATTGCTGGCGGTCACATGCAAGCAGATCGACTGGCCTACACTTGATTTCTGGCCTTGAGAATAAAACTGATCTCACCGTTCCTGCGGTGCGCAGGGCACGTGGCTTTCACGCCAGTCCCACTATCCACCCGCGCTGTCCTGGTGTCGCGGGCCATTTTCAGATTGGTCGGAGATATTTTCGAGCACAACATCGATGAAATGGCAGACAAGAGCAGTGCGTCCCGCGACCTCCGCTTTGCGAAAGATGGCGTTCAACTGCGACTTGATCGTCGCTTCGCTCTTGCCACGGGCTTTTGCGATCTCGGAATTCGAATACCCTCTGACAGCAAACAACGCCACTTCGCGCTCTGCTGGGCTCAAGTCCCACGCAAGAAACTGGTCATGCAGCACATCTGCGAATAGACCTGACGCCACCTCGACCTGTTGTTCAACTTTGTCGAGACGGCGCAGGGTCTGGCGCAATAGCGCGACGGAGGCGACTGCGCCAAGCACCAAGCCGACGCTTGCCCCGATTTGCAGGAATTCACGCGTGGCCCAGCTGACTGCCCAATGCCGCAGACCCAAGACCTCTGTCAGCAGTTCAACCACAAAGAACGCGGCACAGAGACTTTGCAGGATAACGAGGACGACCAATCGCAGGACGGTATATTTGGTCAAGATGCGGCGATTGAGCATTATTCCGTCCAGTGAGCCGAAGGTCGTTACGCAGGCGGTCTTTGTCTGCGCAGATGTTTTCGTCAGTCTGACCTGTTTGAGCGACCCGCACCACCATTGTCGCGCGATCCGCCTGCCGCGTTGGACCTGCTGCCTGCATTGTCGGAACGGCTATTGCCTTCGGACCTGCCACCGCTTGTCTGCGAACCTGTCTCACCAGACCGGCTGGCGTTGCCGCCGCCAACACCCTGGCTATTTGCATTGCCAGGCACGGGCTGGCCGCCAACGGCTTGATCGGGGCCGGGTTCGCGTGACCTGACGACATCCGAAAAGATTTCGCCTGTCGTGCGGCTCATCACGATTTCACGCGTGGTGGTGGCGTCGCTGGCAAGGACGCGGATCCTGCCCAGAAACGTCCGGGTGATGTCATCGATTGAAAAACCCGCAGTCTGAAGTTGGATCAACAAATCGTCGAGCGTGCGGGCCTGCACCAATTCAAGCTTGGAAACCTGTGCCGTGCCATTGGCTGATTGCGCCGCAAGCGGTGTGCTCAACGCCGCCATGATGCATGTCATCAAGGTGAACGAGGTCTTCAACTGGGAGTCTCCCCATAGTTAAACATCAAAGTGGAGGCGTGGGATCAAGAGGTAGAGTGGTTTTGTTGATCCCCTGATGACATGAGCCGTCGCAGGCGGCAATCAGACCATCGTCTCAAACTGCCGCTTTTATCCCGGACTTTGAACAGTGTTGGCCTTTTCAACGCCCATGGACCGGCGGTGCCATCGGTTGTTGCGGGCCGGGTTTCACCAGCCCGCATTTTGTTACCGCAGGCCCAAGAGGCGCATCAGCTCGTCTTGAGCTTCAGCCGAAAGCACAACACCATCGGTCAAGGCCAAGTACGATGCCTGGTATTCAGTATTCGCCCCAGCCAATGCGGTTGCTGCATCACTTGCAGCTGTCTGCAAAGCGGTCAGTTCAGCCTCGTATTGCGTCAGTGCCGCGTTGTATTCCTCCGATCCCACGTCGAAGTCAGAAGAAAATTCTGGGTAATCTTCAAGTGCCTCGGTCGCATTGTTGCGTGCGACAGTGGCGTCATAGACCGCCTGATACTCGCTCTTGAACGCGGCCAACCGTCCGGGCATGCTGTCTGGCGACGCATTGGCCAATGCTTGCGGGCTGGCATTGGCCGCATTCAGTCCTTTGAGTTCGGATGCAAGCGCGCCCCGGCCCCGGTCGCGGGTTTCAGCCGTTGCTGACGATTCAGGTCGACCATTGGTTCTGCTTTCACGGTCGTTTCCACGACCACGTTCGTCAGAATTGCCCTTGCCAGCTGAATTGCCTTGCGCATAGGCAGGGCTGCCCACAACAGGTGTGACGATGACAGCACTGGACGCGGCCAATGCCACGGCCATCACAGCTGTTGAAAAAAGTTTGCTTGACGTTATCGACATGAGCTTCATCCATCCTTGGGTTGTGGTGAGTTCACAGGTGGCATCCAAGGGCGCTCTGCACCATCGTACTGACTGTGGAATGGCACGCCTTCATCCCAAAGGTTGATCGGTCTGTCATCCGTGCAAGATCAGTTCCCCGTTTTGGCTGCGCGACTTTATGGATGATGTACCGGTTGAAGCTGCCATTGCTTGCAGCAGCTTGCATGCCGCCTGATCGGTTAGGGTCTCGTCCAGCTGCCAGATCAGCTGGCCGGACAGCCGGATCATCCCTGCATCAGCCGTGGCAAATCCCCGTTCAGCCCTGCCGCCTGCCGCATGAAGCTGCGGCGCAGGCGGGGCGCGCTGTTGACCAGCCCCATGCCGATATCGCGGGCGGCGCGGATCAGGGGGTTGTCGTTGGAAAACAGCCGGTTGAACGTGTCGGTGGCCAGCGCCAGCGTCGCCGTGTCGAACCGCCGCCATTCCTGATAGCGCTGCAAGGTCTGGGCGCTGCCGATATCCTCGCCGCGGCTGCGTGCGGTGGTCAGCACATCGGCAAGCGCTGCCACATCGCGCAGACCGGCGTTCAGCCCTTGCCCGGCAATCGGGTGGATGCCGTGGGCGGCGTCACCGACCAGCGCCACGCGGCTTGCGATCAGGCTGTTGGCCAGCGTCAGGTTCAACGGATAGCTGAAGCGCGCGCCGGTCAGGCTGATCTGCCCGAGGAAACTGCCAAAGGCGGGTTTCAGCGCTTTCAGGAAGGCCGCATCATCCATTGCGACCAGTTCCCGCGCGCGGGTGCGCCGTTCGCTCCAGACGATGGAACTGCGGTTTTCCGTCAGCGGCAGGATCGCAAGCGGGCCTGCGGGCATGAAGAACTGATGCGCGATCCCGCCATGCGGTTTGTCATGTGTGACGGCGCAGACCACGGCGGTCTGTCCGTAATCCCAGCCGGTGCGCTTGATCCCTGCGCGTTCGGCGGTGCCGGATTTGCGCCCGTCCGATCCGACCAGCAGCTGCGCGTCCAGCAGCTCGCCACTGGCCAGCGTCACCTGCACGCCGCCTGCCGTCACTGTCTGCGCCACAACGGTCTGTCCTGCCAGATGGGTGATCCGGTCGTCCGCTGCCAGCGCGTCCAGAAAGGCGCGGCGCAGGTGCCGGTCCTCGACCAGATAGCCCATCGGGCCTTCCTCGATCTCGGCATGGTCGAAATGCATCATCCAGGGGCTGGAGCCTTCGCCTGCGCGCCCGTCAGTGACCTTGATTTCAAGCATTGGCTGGGCGTGGTCGGCGATCACCGGCCAGATGCCGATCCCGCGCAGCAGCCGTGCAGAGGTCAGCGCCAGCGCATAGGACCGCCCGTCAAAAGCGGGGTCTTTGTGGACAGGCACAGGCTGGCTGTCGATCACCGTTACGGTGAACCCCGCCTGCGCCGCAGCCAAAGCCATGGCAGGCCCGTTCAGCCCGCCGCCCACGATGATGATATCTGTTTTCATGGGGGGCAATATGGCCCCCCGCGCGGGATTGTCCATGCGCCTTTGCGCCGCTAGGGTCCGCCCGAACAGGAGAATGACACATGCAGGACTGGCGCTGGCAAACTGCCGCGGATCTGGGGCGCGGGATTGCTGCGGGGGTGATCAACCCCGTGGATTTGACCGAGGTCTACCTTGCCGCCATCGACGCGCATGAACACCGTGACCGGATCTATGCCCGCGTCACCCATGACCGCGCGCGTGCCGAAGCTAGGGCCGCTGCCGCGCGCGCCGCGTCAGGGTTCCGGCGTGGCCCATTGGACGGTGTGCCGGTGTCGTGGAAAGACCTGTTCGACAGCGCGGGTATCGGGACCGAGGCAGGCACCGCCCTGATGGCAGGCCGCGTGCCGACGTCTGACGCAAAGGTGCTGGAAACAGCGACGGCGGCGGGGCTGGTGTGTCTGGGCAAGACGCATATGTCCGAAATCGCTTTTTCCGGGCTGGGCCTGAACCCGATTACCGCGACGCCGCCTTGTGTGAATGACGCGGGCGCCGTGGCGGGCGGGTCGTCGTCGGGGGCGGCGGCGTCTGTCGCGTTTGGCCTTGCTGCGGCGGGGATCGGCACGGATACCGGCGGGTCGGTGCGGATACCTGCGGCGTGGAATGATCTGGTGGGGCTGAAAACCAGCCACGGGCGGTTGTCGCTGGAAGGTGTCGTGCCGCTTTGCCTGACCTTTGATACCGTTGGCCCCTTGTGCCGGTCGGTCGAGGATGCGGCTTTGTTGCTGGCCGTGCTGGAAGGGTCGCGCCCCGTCGATCTGGGTGGCGCCGATCTGGCCGGTATGCGGTTGATGGTGCTGGACACGATCGTGCCAGAGGATATGCGCGATGCCCCCCGTGCGGCGTTCGCGGCCAGCGTGGCAAAACTGCAAGCGGCAGGCGCGCAGATCGAACACCGCTATTTTTCGCAGCTTTTTGATGCGTTCAACGTCGCGGGCAATCTTTATGCCGCGGAAAGCTATGGCTGGTGGCGCGATCTGGTCGAGGCGCATCCCGAAAAGATGTTTCCCCAGATTCTCGAACGGGTCCGCGGTGGCAAGACCGTATCGGGGCCGGATTTCGTGGCGGGCTGGAACATTCTGCGCAGGGTCCGCAAGGACTATGCCGCTGAAACCGCGCAGTTTGACGCCGTCATCATGCCAACCGCCCCCTTGCTGCCCCCCGATGCCGCGCGCCTGTTGACGGATGATGCCTATTACAAATCCGAAAACCTGCTGGCCCTGCGCAACACCCGCGTGGCGAACCTGCTGGATGTCTGTTCGATCACCCTGCCCACGGGTGTCGCGTCCTGCGGGATCATGTTCAACGGCCAGACCGGGGGCGAGGCGCATCTGCTGCGGCTGGCGGCAGCGGCGGCGCGGGCGTTGCGATAAAAGATGTTGGGATAAAAGATTCTGGCCTCCGGCGGGGATATTTAGGCTCGGAAGATGGGCATGGACCGTCTGAAAAGCCACAAATTCCCCGCAAAGCATGGCGGGCGCTGGACAGGCGCGCCCCGGCTGCGCTAGTTTGTGTTCAAAGTGGGGCGAAATGATCCCGCGAATTGAGGCAGTTATGGATTTTCCCGCGCGGTTTTCGGACCTTCCGGTTGCGACTTGGCCACGCCTGCGTGCGCTTTTGGACGTGCCGACCGAGGCCACCGACGTCATCAACATGACGATCGGCGAGCCGCGCCATGCCTTTCCCGCCTTTGTCGGGCCGTTGCTGGAACAGCATCTTGGCGGCTTCAACAGCTATCCCAGTAACGAGGGTCAGGCCGATCTGCTGGCGGCGATGGCGGGGTTTTTGCAGCGCCGTTACGGGCTGGATGTGCCGAACGACCGCATCATCGCGCTGAATGGTACGCGCGAGGGGCTGTATGACGCTGCCATGGCGCTGTGTCCTGAAACCAAGAATGGCAAACGGCCTGTCGTGCTGATGCCCAATCCGTTTTATCCGGTTTACGGCGTCGCGGCGATGTCGGTCGGGGCCGAGCCTGTCTATGTCGCGGCCACATCTGCCACCGGCCATCTGCCCGATTTTGCCAGCCTGCCTGCCGAGACGCTGGACCGCACGGCGATTGCCTATATCTGTTCGCCGGCCAACCCGCAGGGGGCTGTGGCGTCAGAGGCCTATTGGCGCGATCTGATCGGGCTGGCGGAAAAGCATGATTTCATGATTTTCGCCGACGAATGCTATTCCGAGATCTACCGCGATGCGCCGCCACCCGGCGCGTTGGAGATTGCGGCGGCGATGGGGGCTGACCCTGACCGCGTGCTGATTTTCCAATCCCTGTCGAAACGGTCGAACCTGCCCGGCCTGCGTTGCGGGTTTGCGGCGGGTGGTGCGAAAGCCATCGCGCGGTTGCGCCAGTTGCGCGCCTTTGCAGGGGCGCCCTTGCCTGGCCCGCTGCAATCGGTCGCGGCGGCGGTCTGGGCGGATGAAGGGCATGTGGTGGAAAACCGCGCGCTTTATGGCCGCAAATTCGATATTGCCGATGACATCCTTGGCCATGTGCCGGGCTATCAGTCGCCGCAGGCGGGGTTTTTCCTGTGGTTGCCGGTGCCGGATGGCGCGGCGGCGGCGGTTACGCTGTGGCAACAGACCGGCGTGCGGGTGCTGCCGGGCGCGTATCTGAGCCGCGATGTCGCGGGCGACAACCCCGGTCACGGCTATATCAGGGTCGCCATGGTGGCCCCGACCCAAGAAATGCAGCGCGGTCTGACACTGATCCGCGACTGTCTGTACAGATAGGAGATACCAGATGGCATCTTACCAGTCCCGCCAGCGCGATCCGCTTTTTGACAGCACCACGCAGGCCGCGTTGGAAAAACGCAGCCGCGAATTGGTGGGTCTTGCGCTGATCGTGACGGGGGCCTTGTTTGCTGTCGTGATCGGGACCTATTCGCCCGATGACCCAAGCTGGATTTCCGCCACCGATGCGCCGGTGCAGAACTGGCTGGGCCATTTCGGGGCCTCGGTCGCTGCGCCCTTGATGATGGTGATCGGGCTGGGGTCTTGGGTCATTGCCGCGACGCTGATGGCGGCAGGCGCGCGGTTCGTGTTTCATTACGGCCAGGACCGCGTGATCGGCCGCGCGATGTTTGCCCCCGTGGTGATTGTGGTGGCCTCTGTCTATGCCGCGACGTTGGCACCGGCGCAGGACTGGCCTGCCAACTTTGGTATGGGGGGGTTGTTCGGCGATACCGTGCTGGGCGTTTTGCTGACGATCCTGCCGTTCGGCACCGTGTTCGGGGTCAAGCTTTTGTCCTTTCTGGCCGCCGTTTTGCTGGTGGCGCTGCTGACCTTCCTGCTGGGGTTCACCCGCCCCGAATTGCGCAGGGGGCTGCGGTTCGTGTTGCTGGGCACGGTGTTGATCTATGATTTCGCGCTGCGGCTGATGGGCAGGGGGGCCGCGCTTTCGGCGCAGGGCGCGCATGTGGCGACGGCGGCTGTGCAGGCCCGGCGTGCGCAAAGCCGGATGTTTGCCGATCCGCAGGTGACCGAGGACATCGTCAGCCGGCCACAACCCGTTGTCTCCTCTGATTTTGAAAGCCGCCTGCGTGCGGCGGCCGTGGTGCGCGCGCGCCCTGCCTTTGGGGCCGAGGAACCGCCTGTTGCCACCCGCCAGATCCCTGCCGCGCCGCCGCCGCTGACCGCCCCGCTGCGCAATATGGCCCCGGAACCAGCGCCCAGCACGGGCGGTTTTCTGTCCGGCCTGTTGCGCCGCAACGACCCGATGCCGCAACCCGAACTGGTCACCCCCGAACCGCGCCTGACGGATGCCGAACCCGTGGCCGATACCGCCCGCGTCAGCGCGCGCATCGCCGATGCCATCCGCAGCCGGACCGCGCCGCCATCGCCGACCGGCGTGCGGATCGAGCCGTCCCTGACCGCAGGGCGCGGGCCAAAGCCGCTGGTTTATGCGCCTTACCCGCCGCTGGTCACGCCGGAACCGCAACAGGACGTTGCCATTTTCGAAGATGATGATGACGATGATGACGCGCCCTATATGGCCACCCCGCATAGGCCGATTCCGTCGGTGACGATCCCGCCGGCGCCGTCCTATGGCGAACCGCGCGCCGTTGTGCAGCATCCGCCCAAGCGCGCGATCCAGCCGTCGCGTCAGGCCGTGGCCGAGGCGCAGCCTGCGCTGAAATTCGACGATCCCTATGCCGATTACGAACGCCCGCCACTGTCGTTGCTGACCAACCCGGTCGAGATCACGCGCCATCACCTGAGCGACGAATCGCTGAGCGAAAACGCCCGCATGCTGGAAAGCGTGCTGGATGATTACGGCGTCAAGGGTGACATCATCGCCGTGCGTCCCGGCCCTGTTGTCACGATGTACGAACTTGAACCGGCACCGGGTCTCAAGGCCAGCCGCGTCATCGGTCTGTCCGATGATATCGCGCGGTCGATGTCTGCCTTGTCGGCGCGCGTGTCCACCGTGCCGGGCCGGTCGGTGATCGGGATCGAACTGCCCAACGAGAACCGCGAAAAGGTCGTGCTGCGCGAAATCCTGTCGCACCGCGATTTCGGTGACGGCAACCAGAAACTGCCGCTGGCTTTGGGCAAGGATATCGGCGGCGAACCGATCATCGCCAATCTGGCGAAAATGCCCCACCTGCTGATCGCAGGGACCACGGGGTCGGGGAAATCGGTGGCCATCAACACGATGATCCTGTCGCTGCTGTATAAACTGACGCCGCAGGAATGCCGGATGATCATGATCGACCCCAAGATGCTGGAACTGTCCGTCTATGACGGTATTCCGCATCTTTTGTCGCCTGTTGTGACCGACCCGAAAAAGGCGGTCGTCGCCCTGAAATGGGTCGTGGGCGAGATGGAAGAACGTTATCGCAAGATGTCCAAGATGGGTGTGCGCAATATCGACGGCTTCAACGGGCGCGTGAAAGAAGCGTTGAGCAAAGGCGAGATGTTCAGCCGCACCGTGCAGACAGGCTTTGACGACGAAACTGGCGATCCGATCTTCGAGACCGAGGAATTCCAGCCCGAAGTCCTGCCCTATATCGTCGTCATCGTGGACGAGATGGCCGATCTGATGATGGTCGCGGGCAAGGAAATCGAGGCCTGTATCCAGCGTCTTGCACAGATGGCCCGCGCATCGGGTATCCACCTGATCATGGCCACACAGCGCCCGTCGGTCGATGTCATCACTGGCACGATCAAGGCCAATTTCCCGACGCGGATTTCGTTTCAGGTAACGTCGAAAATCGACAGCCGGACGATTTTGGGTGAAATGGGTGCCGAACAGCTGCTGGGTATGGGGGACATGCTCTATATGGCGGGCGGGTCCAAGATCATGCGCGTCCACGGCCCCTTTGTCAGCGATGAAGAGGTCGAGGAAATCGTGAACCACCTCAAAGGCTTTGGTCCGCCCGAATACATGTCCGGCGTGGTCGAAGGGCCGTCAGATGATCATGAATCCAGCATCGATCTGGTGCTGGGTCTGGGCGACGGGTCCGATCTGGAAAATGCGCTTTATGATGCGGCTGTGGCGATTGTGATCAAGGATCGCAAATGTTCCACCAGCTATATCCAGCGCAAACTGGCGATCGGGTATAACAAGGCCGCCCGTCTGGTCGAACAGATGGAAGACCAAGGCGTGGTCAGTTCCGCCAACCATGTCGGCAAACGCGAAGTGCTGGTGCCGGAACAGCACTGAGGGGGGGATCACGCCTTTTTTGGTAGGTGTGTGCTCAGAGCCGAATGCAACGCGCTTGACCGAGAACGATTAAAGCTTGCGCGGCAAAAGTGCTTATCTATGCTGTTGTCTATGGATTTAATCTACCCCATAAACTTTGTTGGCCACGATGATTGGTTGAACGCCGGATACAGCCTCGGCCTTGCAGGAGGCGACGTCATAACCCGTGACGGTGAGGTCCTTGGGAGCTGGCGCGTAGTGGAATATGACCCTGAGGACGATGATAAGGGCGGTCGCTATGAGTTCATCTTGCACGGGCAAGATGTCGCAATTCTTGCCGAGGTATTTGCGAACCTAGACTATCGGGGCAGTCGGGGCTTTGCGCTGTCAACGCTAACCCGCGCGATTAGAGAATGGCACGAAACGCAGACAACATAATGCTCCAGCAGTAAGGGCAATCATTCCTGCAGAAGTCCTCAGGTCTGCGTAAGCTTCAACTTATGTTAAATGCTGCTGGTGCAAGCTACGGAAATGAAAGCCCGCAAGTTGCAGGCAACCCCACCCCCCCCCCCCCCAACAAAAAACCCCCGCTGCTTGCGCAATCGGGGGTCAATCGTTTCAACAGTCGGGGATGCTTTACAGCATGCCTTCGCGTTGCAGCTTTTTCCGGGCCAGCTTGCGCTGACGGCGGATTGCTTCGGCCTTTTCACGGGCCTTGCGGATCGACGGCTTTTCGAAATGTTGCTTGAGCTTCATTTCACGGAACACGCCTTCACGCTGAAGCTTTTTCTTCAGAGCACGCAACGCCTGATCGACGTTGTTATCACGAACACTTACCTGCATGTGGTTTTCACCACCTCTCTAAGTTGGATTTGCAAAATTGCAGGAGTTGGCCAGATAGCAAAGATGGGCTAGTTTGTCCAGTATCGACAGGACAGGAGCGCCGATCATGTCACAAACCCCACTCGACCCCGTCAAACAGCAATTGCTGGATGCGATCATCCCCCATGTGGCCTTTGACGGTTGGGCGCCTGTGGCCTTCAATGCGGCGATTGCGGATGCGGGTGTGGACCCTGCCGTGGCGCGCACGATCTGCCCGCGGGGTGCGATTGATCTGGCGATTGCCTTTCACGAACAGGGTGATGCGGCGATGGTGGCTGCATTGGATGCTGCTGACCTGACAGGCATGCGGTTTCGCGACAAGGTGGCCCATGCGATCCGCCTGCGCATCCGCGCGATCCCCGACAAAGAAGCGGTGCGCCGCGGCACGTCCCTGTTCGCCTTGCCACATATGGCTGCCGATGGGGCGCGGCTGGTCTGGGGCACGGCGGATGCGATCTGGACGGCGCTGGGCGATACATCTGACGATGCAAACTGGTATACCAAGCGGCTGACCCTGTCGGGGGTCTATGCCGCTGTCGTGTTGTATTGGCTGGGCGACGACAGCACCGGCGGGCAGGCGACGGATGCGTTCATTGACCGGCGGATCGACGGCGTGATGCAGTTTGAAAAGGTCAAGGCGCAGCTGCGCGACAACGCCCTGTTGAAACCGCTGACAACTCCTTTTGCGCGGTTGATGGCGGGCATCAAGGCGCCGCGCCGCGATATGGACTCTGACCTGCCGGGCGTCTGGCGCGACCCGACATGATGCAGGCGGTCGAGATTACGAAGCCGGGCGGGCCAGAGGTGCTAGCCCTGACCGAACGGCCCATGCCGGAACCGGCCCATGATCAGGTGGTGATCAAGGTCGCCTATGCCGGTGTGAACCGCCCCGATGCCTTGCAACGCGCGGGGCTGTACAACCCGCCTGCCGGTGCCAGCGATCTGCCGGGGTTGGAAGCCGCTGGCGAGATTGCGGCTGTTGGCGCGGGTGTGACTGATTGGAAAATCGGCGACCGTGTCTGCGCCTTGCTGCCGGGGGGTGGGTATGCCGCCTATGTCGCGACCCCTGCCGCGCATTGTCTGCCAGTGCCTGCCGGTCTGACGCTGGCGCAGGCGGCCTGCCTGCCCGAGACGTTTTTCACCGTCTGGTCCAATGTGTTCCTGCGCGGTGGTTTGCAGGCTGGTGAACGGTTTCTGGTCCATGGCGGCAGTTCCGGCATTGGCACCACGGCGATCCAGCTGGCGCATGTGTTTGGTGCGCGGGTGTTCACCACGGCCGGATCGGACGACAAATGCGCCGCCTGCCTGGCCTTGGGCGCAGAGGCGGCGTTCAACTATCGCGATACGGATTTCGTCGAGAAAATGAAAGACCTGGGGGGCGCTGACCTGATCCTTGATATGGTTGGCGGCCCTTATATCCAGCGCAATATTGCGGCTTTGGCGGATGATGGCCGGCTGGTCCAGATCGCATTCCTGCAAGGCCCGAAGGTGGAATTGAACCTGACCCAGATGATGACCCGCCGCCTGACGATCACCGGATCGACGCTGCGCCCGCAATCGGACCTTGCCAAGGCGCGGATCGCGCAGGACTTGCGCCAGCATGTCTGGCCGCTGATCGCTGCGGGGCGGGTGCGGCCAGTGATGGACCAGACATTCGCGCTTGCCGATGCCGCCGCTGCCCATGCGCGGATGGAAAGCAGCGCGCATATCGGCAAGATCGTGTTGCAGGTTTAGGCTACTGCCGCGGCGGATAGGCTTTGTAGACCGCCAGTTTCCAGCCAAAGGCCAGACTGCCCGCGCGCAGGGCAAAGGTGACGGCGGCACAGACCAGCAAGGCCAGCGGTGTCGCAAGGCCAAAGGCCAGCGCCAGCAGCGCAGCTATCCCGCCCGCCAGCGCGCAGGTGACGTAAAGCTCGCCCTGTTTCAGGACCAGCGGCACTTCGTTGCAGACCACATCGCGCATCAGCCCGCCCATGCAGCCGGTGATGATCCCCATGATGATGACGATCCCGAATGGCTGGTCCATCGCCAGCGCCACGGCCACCCCTGCGGGCACCGCAAAGGCCAGCGCGCAGGCATTCAGCCACAGGATCGCGCGATACCGGCTTTCCAGCAGATGCGCTGTCCAGAACACACAAAAGGCCGCGACGGCCGCGACGCCGATATAGGTCGGGTCCGCGACCCAGAACACGGTGTCGCGGTTCAGGATCACATCACGGATCGTCCCGCCACCCACCGCCGTCAGGCTGGCGATAAACACGAAGCCGACGATATCCAGCTGCGCCCGGCTTGCAACCAGCGCCCCTGTCAGCGCAAAGACAAAGACCGCCGCATAATCAAGAACCATCAGCAGCGTCATGGCTTGAATGGTGCCATGCCCGCGCGGGCCAGTTCATCGGCGCGTTCGTTTTCGACATGGCCCGCATGGCCCTTGACCCATTCCCAACGGACCTGATGCTGGGCGACGGCACTGTCCAGACGCCGCCACAGGTCTTCATTCTTGACAGGTTTGTTCGCCGATGTTTTCCAGCCGCGCTTTTTCCAGCCGTGAATCCAGCTTGTGATCCCGTCTTTGACATAGGCGCTGTCGGTCACGATGGTGATCGCCGTCGCGCGGCCCAGAGTTTCCAGCGCCGAAATCGCGGCCAGCAGTTCCATGCGGTTGTTGGTGGTGTCCGCTTCACCGCCCGACAGCGCGCGTTCCTTGACCACTTTGTCACCGTCGCGCGCGATCAGCAGCGCGCCCCAGCCACCGGGGCCGGGATTGCCCGAACAGGCCCCGTCGGTATAGGCGTAAAGTTCCGCCATCACAGCACCAATGGCAGCAGAGACAGCACCACAAGCGCCGTCAGCAGCCCGCGCAGATGCATCCACCATTTCGGCGCAAGGCCCATCTGCCAGAAATGCCAATCCAGCAGCAACAGCCCAACGAACCCCGCGATCAGGTTCACCGCCGCCCCGGTCGGCCCACCGCCTGTCATGAAAAACGCCCAAAGCGCGGGAATGACCGACAAGATGTAACCCGCCGTCGCGGCACGCCCGCTTGCCTTGGTGGCAAAGCCCCAGAGCACGCCTGACATGAATGACAGGATCACCGCGCCATAGAACAGTTGCACATAGGGGCCGATGAACCGCGGCCCGAACGTGGCAGCCCCCCAAAGGCCAAGGTCAGGGCGCAGCACTGTCAGCGCGCCCCAGAAAAACGGGATCAGCCCGGCAAGGCCAAGCCAGAGGGCGGAACGGGGAATGGCCTGCATCAGATCACACCGGTTCGCGCAGCACGCGTGGTACTTTGAATTCGACGTTTTCCTTGGCGGTTTCCACCATTTCCACCGTCACGTCATAGCGGGCGCGGAAGGCGTCGATCACTTCGTTGATCAGCACTTCGGGCGCAGAGGCCCCTGCGGTGATACCCATTGAGGCGATCCCCTCCAGCGCGCGCCAGTCGATATCGGCTGCGCGCTGCACCAGTTGGGAATAACCGCAGCCCGCCCGCGCGCCGACCTCGACCAACCGGCGCGAGTTGGACGAATTGGGCGCGCCCACGACCAGCATCGCGTCGCATTTCGGGGCCATCGCCTTGACCGCTTCCTGCCGGTTGGTGGTGGCGTAGCAGATATCCTCTTTATGGGGGCCGATGATCGCGGGGAAACGGGCCTGCAAGGCGGCGACGATATCGGCCGTGTCATCGACCGACAGCGTGGTCTGCGTCACGAAGGCAAGGCGCGCCGGGTCACGGACCTGCACGGTCACCACATCCGCGACGGTTTCGACCAGCAGCACCTCGCCCTCGGGCAGTTGCCCCATGGTGCCGATTGTTTCGGGATGGCCTTCATGGCCGATCATGATCATCTGGAGCCCGTTGTCGGCATGGCGCTGCGCCTCGATATGGACTTTGCTGACCAGCGGGCAGGTGGCATCGACATAGATCATCTCGCGCTTGGCGGCGGCGGCTGGCACGGCCTTTGGCACGCCATGCGCGGAAAAGATCACGGGGCGGTCATCGGGGCAATCATCCAGTTCCTCGACGAAAACGGCCCCTTGGTCGCGCAGCGCATCGACCACGAATTTGTTATGCACGATCTCGTGGCGCACATAGACCGGCGCGCCCCATTTCTGGATCGCCATTTCGACGATCTTGATGGCGCGGTCCACACCGGCGCAAAAGCCGCGGGGCGCTGCCAGATAAAGGGTAAGGGGCGGTTTGGTCATCGCGTTCTCCTGCTGGGGCCAGAGGTAAAGCCTGACGCCGCGCGGGTCCAGCCCCTGCCGCGCGCAATCAGCGATTTGCCGCAGCGGTCAGCCGCCAGAACCGCCACGGCAGGATAATGGCGACAAGGCCGATCCCGATCCCGTAACCGGCCCAGACGCCCAGCGGCCCCAGCCCTGCCCAGAACCCCAGCACTGCCGCCAGCGGTAAGGCGAACAGCCAATAGCTGAGCAGGGTCAACCGCGTCGGCCAGACGAAATCCATGATCCCGCGCAATGCGCCAAGCGCGGTCGATTGCACCCCGTCCGCGACCTGGATCAGCGCCACGATCACGAACATCGCGGTGGCAAGCGCGACAACGCCGCTGTCGTCGGACAATGCAGCGGCGATCCGGCCGCCCAAAAGGATCAGCGTGATCGTGACCGCGACCATCCAGATCGTGACCACGCCGATCGCGGCCACGGCGATGGGGCGCAGGCGTGCCGGATCACCCGACCCGCTGGCCTGCCCGATGCGGATGGCCACGGCCGCCGCCATGCCCAAAGGCAGCATATAAAGGACACCGCCCACCGCCTGCACGATCTGGTTGGCAGCCAAGGCGGTGGCGCCAAAGATGCCCAGCATCAGCCCGATCACGGCAAAGGCCGCCCCTTCACCGGTATAGCCGATGGCCAGCGGCAAGCCGCCCCGGGCCAGTCTGCGGCGCAGGGCCGCATCGGGCCGCGCGCGCAGCAGGCGATGCCGCGCCAGCCAGATGACGGCAACCAACAAGGCCAGTGTTTCCGCGATCAGGCTAGCCAGCCCCGCGCCGACCAGCCCCAGCCCCGGCCAATCGCCGATGCCCCAGATCAGCAGATAGTTCAGCGGAATATTCAGGATCACCCCAAGAAAGGCGAACCCCGCCGCCGTCCATGGCCGGTCCATCGCATTCAGCACCTGTGCGATCACCATCAACAGCGCGACAGGCACCAGCACTGCCGCCATTGCCAGCCAATAGGGGGTGATGATCGCCAGCACCTCGGGCGGTTGGCCGATCAGGGGCAGGATCAACAGGATCAGGACCATCAACAGCGCCGCCACCAAGCCCGCCAGCGGGGCCAGACCCAGCCCCGCACGCAGCGCCGCGGCCACGGCATCCGCCTGTGCGCCGCCATGCCGATGCGCGGCCTCGACCCCCACGGCCGAGACGAAACCATAGATCGCCGAATAAAAGATGATCATCGCCGCCGTCGTCAGCGACGCCGCCGCCAAGGGCAATGTGCCCAAAGGCGCGATCATGATCGTATCGACCACGCCGATCAGCGTGGATGCGGCCAGCCCCGCCACGATCGGCAGGGCCAGACGCAGCAAAGGCGCGATTTCGGCGCGCGCGGTGGCGGGGATGGGCGTGGTCGCCATGGTGCAGGTCCAATATGCAAGACAGAGGCATGTTCTGGCGATACCGCAGAAACATGCAAGGTGCAGGTGCAAGAATGGCCCCGGATTGCGCTGCCAACGTGACACGACGCGCTTTGCGCGGCGGCAGCCAGGGTACCTGCCGCCGCGCCTATGGACGATCTGGATCGGTGATCCTAGCTGTCGGCCTCTGCCATATCGGGGCGTGCTTCGCGCGTGGGTCTGCCGATGACGTCGCGCAATTCGTCAAGCTCGATGAAATTGTCGGCCTGACGTCGCAGTTCATCGGCGATCATCGGTGGCTGGCTGCGGATCGTGGACACGACCGACACGCGCACCCCCTTGCGCTGCAAGGCTTCGATCAGGGGGCGGAAATCGCCGTCGCCGGAAAAGATCACCGCGTGATCCAGATACGGGGCAAGTTCCATCGCATCCACGGCCAGTTCGATGTCCATGTTGCCCTTGACCTTGCGGCGGCCCAGACTGTCGGTGAATTCCTTGGCCGGCTTGGTGACCATGGAATAGCCGTTGTAATGCAGCCAATCGACCAGCGGGCGGATCGGCGAATATTCGTCGTTTTCCAACAAGGCGGTATAGTAGAACGCGCGCAGCAGCTTTCCGCGCCGCATGAATTCTTGGCGCAATAACTTGTAATCTATGTCGAACCCCAGCGCGCGTGCCGCCGCATAGAGGTTGGACCCATCAATAAAGAGCGCAAGACGCTCGTCCCGGTAAAACATGAAACACCTTTCGACTATTACTCTTGATCATCGTTGTGATGTGAGTGGAGTTTGATCAAGTAAACGCCTATATCATGTAGTGGTTCCCGTCAGACAAGAGGCGCGTTGCGAAATGATCGGCCAGATTGCGCTTATTGCCCTTGGCAGCAATGACGGGTCTTTTCGGGGTGACGTGGCGGAAAATGTCGCTTGGGCCGCAGAACAGGTCCGCGCATTGGCCCATGGCCCTGTCAGCCTCAGCCCGTTTTATGCCACGCCCGCCTATCCCGCCGGTGCCGGTCCCGATTTCGTGAATGCGGCGATGGCGTTTGCCACTGATCTGGACGCTGCTGCCCTGCTGGCGCAGCTCCATGCGATCGAGGCAATGGCAGGGCGCATCCGCAGGGTCCGCTGGGGGCAGCGCAGCCTTGACCTTGATCTGATCGCGATGGGCGGTCAGGTGCTGCCCGATGCCGCGACACAGGACCAGTGGCGCAACCTGCCAGCCGATGCACAGGCGCGGGTCGCGCCCGACCGGCTGATCCTGCCGCATCCGCGCCTGCAGGACCGCAGTTTCGTGCTGGTCCCGCTGGCCGATGTGGCCCCCGATTGGCGCCATCCGCTGCTGGGGCTGAGCGTGGCGCAAATGCTGGACCGGCTGTCTGATGCCGACCGCGCGGGGGTTGTCCGTCTGGAACGGCCATCGGCAAAATGCTGAAAATGCGGGCAATCCGCCGCCGCTGGCCCTTGTCAATCCCTTTTGAACGCACTAGGGATGCAGCTTCCGAAGATTCCTGTCCGGAGATCCGTCATGGCCCGCGTTACCGTCGAAGATTGCGTTGATAAAGTCCCAAACCGTTTCGAGCTTGTCATGCTTGCAGCACATCGTGCGCGTGAAATCGCTGCCGGTTCGCCGATCACCGTGGCCCGCGACAACGACAAAAACCCTGTCGTGTCGCTGCGCGAAATCGCGGAAGAAACGCAACAGGCCGACGACCTGCGCGAACGCATGATCGAAGCCAACCAGACCCAGATCGAGATCGACGAACCCGAAGAGGACAGCATGTCCTTGCTGATGGGTGCCGATGCCGACCGTCCGGTCGAAGACGACATGTCCGAGGAAAAATTGCTGCGCGCGCTGATGGAAGCGCAAGGCCAGCGCTAGGGCGGGCTATTCAGCCTGCCAATGATAGGCGCGGAACCAGATGACGAATCCCGATAGTCTGATCTCTCTGGTTCGCGCCTATAATCCCAAAACAAATCAAGCATTGCTGCGCGATGCCTTTGCCTTTGGTGCCGATATGCACGAAGGCCAGTTCCGCCATTCCGGCGAGCCGTATTTCACCCATCCCGTCGCCGTCGCCCATATCCTTGCCTTGCAGCAGATGGATGACGCGACGCTGGTGACTGCCCTGCTGCACGACACGATCGAGGATACCAAGGCCTCCTTTGCGATGGTCGAAACCCGATTCGGCCGTGAAATCGCCGAACTCGTCGATGGCGTCACCAAGCTGACCAATCTGCAACTGACCTCGACCCAGACCAAACAGGCGGAAAATTTCCGCAAGCTGTTCATGGCGACAAGCCGTGATCTGCGCGTGACCTTGGTGAAACTGGCCGACCGTTTGCACAACATGCGCACGATCAAATCTATGCGCCCCGAAAAGCAGGCCCAGAAAGCCCGCGAGACGATGGAAATTTTTGCCCCCCTTGCCGGTCGCATGGGCATGCAATGGATGCGCGAGGAACTGGAGGATCTGTCGTTCCGCGTCCTGAACCCAGAGGCGCGCAATTCCATCATCCGTCGTTTCATCACGCTGCAGCGTGAAACCGGCGATGTGGTGCAAAGAATCACCGCCGATATGCGGGTAGAGCTGGAAAAATCCAATATTCTGGCCGATGTCGCGGGCCGCGCCAAGAAACCCTATTCGATCTGGCGCAAGATGCAGGAAAAGGATCAGGGTTTCAGCCGCCTGTCCGACATCTATGGGTTTCGCGTGATCGTCGCGACCGAGGCTGATTGCTATCGTGTGCTGGGTACCATCCACCAGCGCTGGCGCGCCGTGCCGGGGCGGTTCAAGGATTACATCAGCCAGCCGAAATCCAACGGTTACCGGTCGATCCATACCACAGTGTCGGGCCGTGACGGCAAAAGGGTCGAGGTCCAGATCCGCACCCGCGAAATGCACGAAGTCGCCGAAACCGGCGTCGCGGCGCATTGGTCCTATAAAAACGGCGAACGGGTCGAAAACCGCTTTGCCGTTGATCCGGTGCGCTGGATCGCGTCATTGACCGACCGGCTGGACGACGACCAGAACCACGAAGAGTTCCTCGAGGCGGTCAAGCTCGAGATGTATCAGGATCAGGTGTTCTGTTTCACCCCCAAGGGCGAGGTGATCAAGCTGCCGCGCGGGGCGACGCCGATTGATTTCGCCTATGCGATCCACACACGGATCGGGTCGGCCTGTGTCGGCGCCAAGGTGGACGGCCTGCGTGTCCCGCTGTGGACCCGGCTGAAAAACGGCCAATCGGTCGAGATTATCACCGCCGAAGGCCAGACCCCGCAGGCCACATGGATTGATATCGCCGTGACGGGCCGCGCCAAAACCGCGATCCGGCGATCCTTGCGCGAAGAAGACCGCGAACGCTATGTCCGGTTGGGGCGCGAACTGGCGCGCGTGGCGTTTGAAAACGTGCGCAAGAAATCCACCGAAAAGGCGCTGCGCACCGCCGCCAAGGCGCTGGCCATCGACAGTGTCGATGAATTGCTGGCCCGTCTGGGCAGCGCCGAGGTGACGGGCAGCGAGGTCGTGCGCGCGATCTATCCCGAACTGGCCCATGTCAATGGCGACGAGGTCGATCAGGGCCGCGCCGTTGTGGGCCTGAGCCCCGATCAGGTCCATAAACGCGGGGCCTGCTGTCAGCCGGTGCCGGGCGAACGTATTCTGGGCATCACGTTCCGCGGGCAAGGGGTAACGATCCATGCCATCGATTGCGCCGCATTGGTGGATTACGAAGAACAGCCCGAACGCTGGATCGACCTGCATTGGCAAGAAGGCACCCATGCCGCCGTCAATACCGTGACCTTTGACGCGACGATTACCAATGACACGGGCGTGCTGGGGCGCATTTGCACATTGATCGGCGAACAGAACGCCAATATCTCTGACCTCAAGTTCATTGACCGCAAGCCAGATTATTTCCGCCTGTTGATCGATGTCGATCTGCGGGATGCCGAACATTTGCACCGCGTGATGACGGCGCTGGAGGCGGAAAGCAACGTGTCGTCCATCGTGCGGCATCGTGATCCGGGCCTTGCGGGGACAATGCGTGGCTGACAGGCCAGAAGGGAAGTCGTGTTTTGGTATTCAAGCGCAGGGATAGGCGGCCGATCTGGAAGATCGTGCTGGACTTCGTCTATCCGCGCGGCGGCTGGGCGCGGGCATTCGGCTATGTGAAACACCGGCTGCGGCGGTTGCCCGATACGCCCGAAAAAATCTCTCGCGGGATCGCTGTGGGTGTGTTCGCGGCCTTTACACCTTTCTACGGGCTGCATTTCGTGATCGCGATCCTGCTGGCGCGGGTCGCGCGGGGCAATATCCTTGCCGCGCTGCTGGGGACATTTGCGGGCAATCCGCTGACCTATATCCCCATCGGGATCGCATCCTTGGGGACAGGCTATTGGCTGCTGGGACGCCCGTTCAACGCGACCCTGTTCGGGCTGGATGGCAGCGCCTCGGACGATTACTGCACGCTTGGGTGCCAGTTCAGCAATGCGTTTTCGGACATCATTTATAATTTCGCGGCGATCTTTACGGTTGCCACCGCCGACTGGACCGGCCTGATCGCCTTTTATCACGAGGTTTTCGTGCCATACCTGATCGGGGGCATCGCGCCGGGCTTGTTCTTTGCCTGGCTCAGCTACTATCTGTTCGTGCCGATCATCGCGGTCTATCAAAAACGGCGCCGCAAGGTGTTGCAGGCCAAGCTGGACCAGTTGAAGAAATGACATCTTTCGCCTGAAAGGGAAAACCATGACCAATCTGCGGCTCGGCGTGAATATCGACCATGTGGCGACGGTGCGCAACGCGCGCGGCGGGGATGTGCCTGATCCGGTGCGCGCCGCGCTGATGGCGCAGGATGCGGGGGCCGACGGGATTACCGCGCATCTGCGCGAGGATCGTCGCCACATCATCGACAGTGACATCGAACGGCTGATGGCGGCGCTGCGCGTGCCGCTGAACTTTGAAATGGCGGCGACGGCGGAAATGCAGGCGATTGCCCTGCGCCACAAGCCGCATGCTGTTTGTCTGGTCCCCGAAAAGCGCGAAGAACGCACGACCGAGGGCGGGCTGGAAGTCGCGGGGCAGGAAAGCGCGCTGGCCGCCTATATCGCGCCCTTGCGCGATGCCGGGTGCCGCGTGTCGCTGTTCATCGCTGCCGACGAGGCGCAGATCAAGGCCGCCCACCGCATCGGCGCGCCGGTGATCGAATTGCATTCGGGTGCCTATGCCGATGCTTGGGCGGAAGGCGACTGGCAGATGCGCGACGACGAACTGCGCAAGATCACCGACATGACCGCCTTTGCCACCGATCTGGGGCTGGAGGTGCATGTCGGCCACGGGCTGACCTATGAGTGCGTCACGCCCATCGCCGCCTTGCCGCAGGTGGCGGAACTGAACATCGGGCATTTCCTGATCGGCGAATCCATCTTTCGCGGGCTTGGCCCCGCGATTGCCGAAATGCGCCGCCTGATGGATGCCGCGCGCGCATGATCCTTGGCATCGGCACCGACCTTGCGAATATCGACCGGATCGCGGCGACGCTGGACCGGTTCGGTGATAGGTTCCGCAACCGTGTCTTTACCCCCGTCGAACAGGCCAAGGCCGAGGCCCGCCACGACACCCCCGGCACCTATGCCAAACGCTGGGCCGCGAAAGAAGCCTGTTCCAAGGCGCTGGGCACCGGTTTGCGGATGGGGATTGCATGGAAGGACATGGCGGTATCGAACCTGCATACCGGCCAGCCCGTCATGGCCGTGACCGGCTGGGCGCGCGACAGGCTGGACCAGATGACGCCAGCAGGGCACGAGGCGATCATCCATGTCACGCTGACCGATGATCACCCTTGGGCACAGGCCTTTGTGGTGATCGAGGCGCGGCCCGTCGCTTGACTCCACCCCGTTGCGCGATCATGTAGCGTCAAACCTTAAAAGGAACGGAAAATGGCCGAAAATACGGGCTTTGTCAGCAGCGTGAAAGAGACGATCAAGACGATCTTTTGGGCGCTGATCATCGCGGGCGTGTTTCGCACCCTGTTCTTTCAACCGTTCTGGATTCCGTCGGGGTCGATGAAAGACACCTTGCTGATCGGGGATTTCCTGTTCGTCAACAAGATGGCTTATGGCTATTCCTATGCGTCCTGCCCGTCGATCCGTGTGCCTGCCGTGGGGATCGACATCGGCGCGGATGATTTCTGCGGCTGGTTTGACGATAGCAACGACCGCCTGTTCGGGTCCGACCCCGAACGCGGTGATGTCGTCGTGTTCCGGCATCCGGTGACCGGCATGGATTTCATCAAGCGCCTGATCGGTGAACCGGGCGACCGGATCCAGATGATCGACGGCGTGCTGCATATCAACGACACTGCTGTCGGGCTGGCCGATGCCGGCACCTTTACCGAGATCATGGAACCCCAAGGGCCGATGGGTGGCCGCCCGATGTGCGCAAACGACCCTGTCGGGATGGGGGCGGAATGCCTGAAACCGCGCCAGACCGAAACGCTGCCCAATGGCACCAGCCACGCCATTTTGAACATTGGCACCCGCGCGACCGACAATACCGGTGTGTTCACCGTGCCTGCGGATCATTTCTTTTTCATGGGTGACAACCGCGACAATTCTGTTGACAGCCGCGTGCCGCAAACGCTGGGCGGGGTGGGTTTTGTGCCACGCAAGGATATCGTGGGCCGTGCTGATCGTGTGCTGTTCTCGTCGGCGGGCCGGTCGATGCTGGCCTTCTGGACGTGGCGCAGCGACCGTTTCTTCAAGGCGGTCGAGTGAAACTGTCCGCTGATCTTGCCGCCTTTTCGCAGCGTCTTGGCTATAGCTTCGTCAGGCCGGACTTGCTGGTGCGGGCGGTGACCCATTCGTCCATGGTCAGTGTGCACCGCGACGATAACCAGCGGCTTGAATTTCTGGGCGACCGCGTGCTGGGTCTGGTGATGGCCGAGGCTTTGCTCAAGGCTGATCCATCCGCGCCCGAAGGTCTGCTTGCGCCGCGCTATAACGCGCTGGTGCGCCGTGAAACCTGCGCCGATGTCGCCCGCCAGATCGACCTTGGTGCCGTGATCAAGCTGGGCAGGTCCGAGATGAAATCGGGTGGCCGCCGCAAAGAGGCCCTGCTGGCCGATGCGATGGAGGCGGTGATCGCCGCGATCTATCAGGATGGCGGGTTCGATGCTGCGCGCAAGGTCGTGCTGCATCTGTGGGGTGTGCGCATCACGGATGTTGCCGACGATGCCCGCGACGCCAAGACCGCCTTGCAGGAATGGGCGCAGGCGCGCGGCGAAGCGCCCCCCAGCTATATCGAGACGGCGCGCACTGGACCTGACCACCAGCCTGCCTTTACCATTGCCGTGACGCTGGAATCCGGCCAGACCGAAACAGCGACCGCAGGGTCGAAACGGCAGGCAGAACAAGCCGCAGCCGCCGCCCTTTTGAAGAAAGTTGACCGATGAATGATGCGCCGACCAAAGCGGGCTTTGTCGCCCTGATCGGGGAACCGAACGCCGGTAAATCGACGCTGCTGAACCGGATGGTCGGCGCCAAGGTGTCCATCGTCACCCATAAGGTCCAGACCACCCGCGCCCGTATTCGCGGCGTGGCGATGGACGGGCAGGCGCAGCTGATTTTTATCGACACGCCCGGCCTGTTCAAACCCCGCCGTAGGCTGGACCGCGCGATGGTTGCCGCTGCATGGGGTGGCGCGGCGGATGCCGATGTTGTCGTGCTGATGATCGAGGCCCATCGCGGCATGAGCGAAGGCGTCAAGGCGATCCTTGCCAATCTGCCCGACCGTATGGGCAAGACCAAGGTCGCACTGGCGATCAACAAGATCGACAAGGTGAAATCCGAAGGTCTGCTGGCCCTGACCCGCGACATGAACGAGGCCTTTCCTTTTGCCGAAACCTTCATGATCTCTGCCGAACGCGGGCATGGCTGCGACGCTTTGCGCAAATGGCTGGTGGAGCAGGTCCCCGAAGGCCCGTGGCTGTACCCCGAGGACCAGATTGCCGATCTGCCGATGCGCATGATCGCGGCCGAAATGACCCGCGAGAAACTGACCCTGCGGCTGCATCAGGAACTGCCCTATGAATTGACCGTCGAGACCGAGAATTGGGAAGAACGCCCCGACGGGTCCGCCCGCATCGACCAGCTGATCTATGTTGCGCGCGACGGCCACAAAGGCATCGTGCTGGGCAAGGGTGGCGAGACGATCAAACAGGTCAGTCAGGCCGCCCGTGCCGAGATCATGGAGTTTGTGGGCCGTCCCGTGCATTTGTTCCTGCAGGTCAAGGTGCGGCCGAACTGGCTGGAAGAAAAAGAGCGTTACTCTGAAATGGGGCTGGATTTCAAAGACGGCAACGCATGAGATTGACCGCCGACATCTGGGTGTCGGCCTATTTGACACGGCTGCGGCTGGCGGCGATCCCCGCCTTTGTCGTCGCGCGTGGCGATGCCACGGCGGGGGCGGTGATGGTCAAGCTCAATACGCTTGACGGGCGCGCCTGCTGTTACCAGCGCAGTTTCGATCTGATGACGGGTGACCGCAGCTGGGTTATTCTGGCCCAAGGCGCAGAGGCGGATGTGGATCAGTCGATCCAGCGCCAGCGCGGCTATGATCCTGATCTATGGGTGATCGAGGTTGAGGATAAACAGGGCCGTCATTTGCTGGACGAGGACGGGTTGTCATGACTTTTATGCCTCCGGCGGGAGTATTTCCGGAAATAAGAAGGTGCTGGCCCGATGATATCGTGGCGCGATGACGCCGCTATTCTGGCGATGCGCCCGTTTGGCGAAAGCAGCGCCATTATCGAGGTGTTCAGCGCCAGTCATGGCCGCCATGCCGGTGTGGTCCGCGGCGGGGCCAGCCGCAAGATCGCGCCGCTGATCCAGCCCGGTGCGCAGGTGATGGTCACATGGACCGCGCGGCTGGACGGTCATCTGGGCAGTTTTACAGTGGAACCTGTCCGGTCGCGCAATGCGGCGGCGATGGCGGACCGGCTGTCCCTGGCGGGGTTGAACGCGGTTTGCGCCTTGTTGTTGATGGTCTTGCCCGAACGCGAAAGCCACCCGCTGTTGTATCAGCGCAGCATCGCCTTGCTGGATTTGCTGGGCCAGCGCGCAGTATGGCCTTTGGCCTATTTGCGCTGGGAACAGGCCCTGCTGGAGGAAATGGGCTTTGGTCTGGACCTGTCGGCCTGTGCCGCCAGCGGCGTGAACGAGGATCTGGCCTTTGTGTCGCCGCGGTCGGGCCGTGCCGTCAGCCGCGATGCGGCGGGGGTCTGGGCGGATCGGTTGCTGCCCTTGCCCCCCGTTCTGGCGGGCAAAGGCGATGCCTCGGGGGCAGAGATCGCCAAGGCGCTGGGCACGACGGGGTTCTTCATCGAAAACCGCCTGATCAGGGGTTTGGGCGACCGCCCTATGCCTGCCGCCCGCGCCCGTTTGATCGACGCGATTATGCGGGTGGATGGCTAGGCTAGCCCTGGGCCGCCGACATGTTACCCCAGCAAGCGCCGCGCGATGACCTGCGCCTGGATTTCTGCCGCTCCTTCAAAGATGTTCAGGATGCGGGCGTCACACAGGATGCGGCTGATCTTGTATTCCAGCGCGAAACCGTTGCCGCCGTGGATTTGCAGCGCATTGTCCGCACAGGCCCATGCGACCCGCGCGCCCAGCAGTTTGGCCATCCCCGCCTCGAGGTCGCAGCGCCGGTCATTGTCTTTTTCATGCGCGCTGAAATAGGTCAGTTGCCGTGCGATGGTGATTTCCACCGCCATCATCGCGAGCTTGCCTGCCACGCGCGGAAAGTCGATCAGCGCCGCGCCGAATTGCTTGCGGTCTTGGGCATATTGCATGCCGACATCCAGCGCCGATTGCGCCACGCCGACCGCGCGCGCGGCGGTCTGGATGCGGGCGGATTCGAAGGTCTGCATCAGCTGCTTGAACCCTTTGCCGGTCTCGCCGCCCAAAAGGTTGTCACCCTTGACCATGAACCCGTCAAAGGCCAGTTCGTATTCTTTCATGCCGCGATAGCCCAGCACCTCGATCTCGCCGCCGGTCATGCCTTGGGTGGGGAAGGGGTTTTCCTCGGTGCCGGGGGTCTTTTCGGCCAGAAACATCGACAGGCCGCTGTAATCGGTCGTCGCGGGATCGGTGCGCGCCAGCAGCGTCATCACATGGGTGCGGGTGGCATGGGTGATCCATGTCTTGTTGCCGGTGATTTCCCAATCATCGCCCTTTTTGACCGCGCGGGTGCGCAACGATCCAAGGTCTGACCCTGTATTGGGTTCGGTGAACACGGCCGTTGGCAGGATTTCCGCCGAGGCGAGACCGGGCAGCCAGTGCTGTTTCTGCTCCTCTGTGCCGCCGCACAGGATCAGTTCCGCCGCGATTTCGGTGCGTGTGGCCAGTGACCCGACACCGATATAGCCGCGCGACAGTTCCTCGGACACCACGCACATTGACGTTTTGGACAGGCCGAAGCCGCCGTATTCTTCGGGGATGGTCAGGCCGAATACGCCCATTTCCGCCATCTCGTCGATGATCGACAGCGGGATCAATTCGTCCTTGAGGTGCCAGTCATGCGCATGGGGTTCCACCTTTTCGAGGCTGAAGCGGCGGAATTGTGCGCGGATCATTTCCAATTCGTCATCAAGGCCAGAGGCCCCGACTGTCAGATGCGCTGCCTGATCCTGCATCAAGGCAACAAGGCGCATCCGTGCGGCCTGTGTGTTGCCCTGTTCGCATAGGGTTGTGACGGCGGGGATCAGCATCGCGCGCATTGCGTCCCGAGGCAGGCCAATGTCCTGCGGGCGCAGGATTTCGCCCTGGCTCATCGGGATGCCGCCAGAGATTTGCGACAGATATTCACCGAATGCGATCTGGTGGATCAGCTGTTCAACCTCGTGGAATTTGCCGTCAGCTTGCAGGCGCTGCGCCCAATCCTGCATCTGGTGCAAGGATTGCGCATAGGTCGCAAGCCAGGCCAGACCATGCGCCGCCGTCTGGTGCGCATCGATCAGCGCGCCGGAAACGCGGCCATCGCGGCTGACCTTGGCGCGCAGGATATCCTTGGCCAGCGCCAGCACCTTATCCACGGCAGGCAAGGCCGCGCCGGTCAGGTCCAGCAGATCCGCAAGGATCGGGCTAGAGGTCAGATGCAGGTCCTGTCCGTCATGGGGCATGGCGAGTCTCCGGTATATGTGCAGGTGCAGAGATAATCACTTTGCAGTCGCAGCGCAATATTAATTCGCGGTTTGCTTTGTCAGTGAATGAAAATGTCGCACCCGATTTGGTGATGCCAAGCCTTCAAGAACGGCATATGACACAGCATGTCATATTTTTTCGCTGGTATCACGCCTGAATTGTTCATCTTTGCCTGTGTCGTCACGTTCCTTGGCGGGTTCGTGAAGGGCGCGGTCGGATTCGCCATGCCGCTGATCATGGTGTCGGGCATGGGGATCGCCATCGCGCCCGAAGTGATCATCGCGGGGATCGTCCTGCCGATTGTGGTCAGCAATATGTTGCAGGTCGGGCGCGCCGGTCTGGGGCAGGCGCGCGACGCGGTGGTCGAACATTGGCGCTATATCGTGACGGTCTGCGTGATGATTCTGGTCTCGGCGCAATTTCTGCGGCGCATCCCGACCGATATGCTGTTCGTCGTGCTGGGCGTGCCTGTGGTGATCCTGTGCCTGATCCAGATCGCGGGTTGGCGTCCGGTCATCGCGGCGCGGATGCGGCGTCCGGTGGAATATGCGGCGGGGATCCTGTCGGGCATGCTTGGCGGGTTGACTGGCACCTGGGGGCCACCCACGGTGCTGTATCTGCTGGCGCTAGGCACACCACGCGACCGGCAGATGTCGGTGCAGGGGGTGATCTATGGCCTGGGGTCGGTGATGCTGTTTCTGGGCCATGTGCAATCGGGCGTGCTGAATGCGCAGACATGGCCGTTTTCGGCGGCGCTGGTGGTGCCGGGGATGTTGGGCATGTGGGTCGGGTTCCGGCTGGGGGACCGTTTTGATGCCGACAGGTTCCGGCAGGTCACGCTGTGGGTACTGGTGATCGCGGGGGTCAACCTGATCCGGCGCGGCGTGATGGGCTAGGACAGCAGATCGGCGTAGCCGCAAGCCTCGGCCAGGCCGGGCAGGGCCTGTGGCGGGACAACGTCGAAAGCGACCGAGAACAGTTCTGCATCGTCCAGCATGGCCGTGAAGGTCCATGTGCCGGTGACGCGTTCGTAATCTTCGTCGAACTGGTAAAAGGTCAGCGATGGTTCTGTCCCGCTGATCCATGATTGATAGCTTTGCTGCGTGACGCCCGCATCGCCCATTGGCGGGTGGGTCACGGTCATCGTCACACCGGACAGCCCGTCAGGGTCCAGCGCCTGCGCCTTGACGCCAAAGCCGATCCCGATCACCGCAGGCACCTGCGTGATTTCGGCGATGAAGGGCGGGGTTTCTGCGATCAGATGCGTGCTGCCTGCGATCGTGTCGGGTGCAGGCGAAGATCCTATGACCGGCGGGCCGCAAACGACGCCGGCACGCAGCGAGGCGATAGCGTCTTGCGCGACAGCCATGGGCGGCAGCGACATGCATATAAGAAAGGCAAGCATCAGGCGCATGGTGCAACCATAGCCCGATGCGCCGTGATGTCGAGATTGGTGTAAGGTGGAACTGGTTCCACCTTACCCGTGTCAGCCAATCGCCGCTGCTTTGACATCGTCGTCGATGAATGGGACGTATTTCGCGAAATTGTCGCTGAACATGCCCACCAGCTTGGCCGCCTGCGCGTCATAGGCCGCCGCATCCGCCCAGGTCGCGCGCGGGTCAAGCAGGCGGGCATCCAGACCTTCGACCGCCACCGGCACTTCGAACCCGAAATGCGGGTCTTTGCGGAAGGTGCTTTCGATCAGCGTGCCGTCAAGCGCCGCCGCCAGCAGGGCGCGTGTCGCCTTGATCGGCATCCGGCTGCCGGTGCCATAGGCGCCGCCGGTCCAGCCTGTGTTCACCAGCCAGCAGGTGGCCCCATGGCTTGCGATCTTGGAGCGCAGCAGGTTGCCGTAAACTTCTGGCCTGCGCGGCATGAAAGGCGCGCCGAAGCAGGTGCTGAAGGTCGGTTCCGGTTCGGTCACGCCGCGCTCGGTGCCAGCCACCTTGGACGTGAAGCCCGACAGGAAGTGGTACATCGCCTGCGCCGGTGTCAGCCGCGCAATGGGGGGCAGCACGCCGAAGGCATCACAGGTCAGCATGATGATGTTCTTGGGATGCCCGCCCAGCGCCGTTTCCGACGCGTTCGAGATGTAATTCAGCGGATAGGCACAGCGCATATTCGCGGTCAGGCTGTCATCCTCGAAATCCAGCTCCAGCGTTTCGGGATCGAACACCATGTTTTCGATCACCGTATGCGGCATGAAACAGGTGGCATAGATGTCCGGTTCCGCCTCGGCGCTGAGGTTGATGGTCTTGGCATAACAGCCGCCTTCGAAATTGAAGGTGCCGCGATCCGACCAGCCATGTTCGTCATCGCCGATCAGCACGCGGGATGGATCAGCCGACAGCGTGGTCTTGCCGGTGCCGGACAGGCCAAAGAAGACGGCCGTATCCACCGGATTACCCGGCGCGTGATTCGCGCTGCAATGCATCGGCATGATGCCTTTTTCGGGCAACAGGTAGTTCAGCAGGGTGAAGACGGATTTCTTGTTCTCGCCCGCATATTCGGTGCCGCCGATCAGAATCAGCTTGCGGTCGAAATTCATCGCGATCACCGTCTCGGACCGGCAACCATGGCGGGCGGGATCAGCCTTGAAGGTCGGGCAGTTGATGATCGTAAAGGCGGGGGTGAAACCGGCCAGTTCCGCCGCATCGGGGCGGCGCAGCACATGCCGGATGAACAGCCCATGCCATGCCAGTTCGGTGACAACCCGCACATCCAGCCGGTGCGCAGGGTCCGCCCCGCCGAACAGGTCCTGCACATGATAGGTGCCGCCCTGCATATGCGCGATCATATCGGCGTAAAGCACGTCGAAATGCGCCGGGTCCATCGGGGCGTTGTTGTCCCACCAGATCGTGTCTTCGACCAGCGGGGTGCGCACGACGAATTTATCCTTGGGCGACCGGCCGGTATGCTTGCCGGTGGTGACAAGCAGGCTGCCGCCCTTGCCGGTGACACCTTCGCCAGCCGCAATGGCCGCATCCTGCAATTGCGCCTCAGAGCTGTTGTAATAGACATAACCCAGCCCTTTGATGCCTTGATCCTCAAGTTTCATCTTCGGGTTGACCGTACCTTGGTCCATGGGTTCGCTCCTTTTCGAATGGGCAATCAAGCCCGGGATGGGGCTGCATACCACCAAGCTTTCCTGCCTTGATAGGGGGTTAGGGAAACGTTAGCGCAACCAAATGTATGTTAGCGCAACCAAATGCATCGCGCCCCGTGGCGTCGGGGGGCATGGTAAATTTGGTGCGATGATGGCGATCCTGTGGCGGGCACAGCTTTGGGGATTGATTCGCCCCGACAAACAGCGGAAAATCGCCACGTTGTTATGAGTTCGCTAATTACATAGAGGTAGCCTGTCCATGTTGAGAATTGCCCTGGTTGACGATGACCGAAACATCCTGACATCGGTGGCGATGACGTTGGAAGCGGAAGGGTTCGAAGTCGAAACCTACAACGACGGGCAAGCGGCATGGGACGCTTTCAATAAGCGTATGCCAGATATGGCCGTTCTGGATATCAAGATGCCGCGGATGGACGGGATGGATCTGTTGCAGCGCCTGCGCCAGAAAACGTCGATGCCGGTCATTTTCCTGACATCGAAAGACGACGAAATCGACGAGGTTCTGGGCCTGCGCATGGGGGCCGACGATTACGTCAAAAAGCCGTTTTCGCAGCGTCTGCTGGTCGAACGTATCCGGTCACTGTTGCGCCGGCAGGACGCGATTGCAGGCGAAGAGATCGAGGAAACCGAAGAGACCAAGGTCATGGTCCGCGGCGATCTGGTCATGGACCCGCTGCGCCATGCGGTGAAATGGAAAGGCCGTGATGTGTCATTGACGGTCACCGAATTTCTGCTGTTGCAGGCCCTTGCGCAGCGCCCGGGCTTTGTCAAAAGTCGGGATCAGCTGATGGATGTGGCTTATGATGATCAGGTCTATGTCGATGACCGCACCATCGACAGCCATATCAAGCGCCTGCGCAAGAAGATGCGCAACACCGATGACGAGTTTTCCGCGATCGAGACATTATATGGTATCGGCTACCGCTATAACGAAGACTAGGGGATGACATCCGCCCCGGAAATTGACGTGCGCGACCTCAAGTCGGTGCGCCGGGCGACGATGCCACCCGATATCGTGCTGGGCGAGGATTGGGTCGATCCAGAGGTCACGCGCGGTGGCGTGACCTATCTGGATGCCCCAAAGCGCGGGATTATCGCGCTGCGCAAATCCCCCATCGCGCGCAAGATCGTCGTTTTCAACCTGATCGCGATGTTCATCATGATTGCGGGGGTGTTGTATCTGAATGCCTCGCGCGACAATCTGGCCTTTCAGCGCGCCAACGGCCTGATCTCCGAAGCCCAGCTGATCGCAGATGTGTTCGAGGTGCAATTGCCCAGCCGCGCCGCTGTGAACCTTGTCACGGGCCACGGGATCAATGCCGCCGAAACCCTGGCCAACCTGAACCTGCGTGGCGGTATGGAAGTGTCGGTCTTTGCACCCGATGCCACGCTGGTCGCGCGCACGACCGGCGCGTTGACCGAAACCGGCATCGCGGATCTTGACGTTGTGATCGGCCGGACATTCATCAGCGATCTTCTGGGAACGGTGACAGGCGGGTTGTTTGGCCTTTTCAACAGGGCAGAGGCGGGGCCAGGTCAACCGATGCTTGCCACGGCGACGCCCGAATTGATCGCGATCGCCTTGCAGGGCAAAACCCAGCTGAATATCACCGAGCTGCGCGGCAGTTCGGTGCTGGTCGTCGTCACGCCGATCATGCGCAACGGCGTCCCGGTCGGCGTGATCGCGGCGGCCACGGCAGCGGGCGAGGTGGACAGCCTTGTGCGCCGCGAACGCGAAGAGGTGTTGCGCCTGCTGCTGGTCGGGATCGCGGTCAGCATCGGGCTGAGCCTTGTTCTGGCCTCGACCATCGCCAATCCGTTGGCAGATCTGGCCACCGCCGCCGAAGCCAGCCATCACAAGAACGCCCGCAAATTGGCCCCGGTCCGCGTGCGTATCCCCGATCTGACCGCCCGCCCGGATGAAATAGGCCGCCTGTCGGGGGCGCTGCGCGGGATGGTATCGGCGCTTTACGACCGGATCGAAAGCAACGAACAATTCGCCGCCGATGTCGCCCATGAAATCAAGAATCCGCTGGCCTCGCTACGCTCTGCCGTCGGCACGATGCGCATCGCCACACAGGCCGATCAGCGCGAACGTATGCTTGATTTGATCGAACATGATATCAAACGCCTTGACCGCCTGATCAGCGATATTTCCAACGCCTCGCGTCTGGACAGCGAATTGGTCAAGGAAAAAGAAGAAACCTTTGACCTGATCACCATGCTGCACAACGTGAACGACCATCTTGGCCGAGAGGCAGAAGCCCAAGGCATCAGCTTTATCGCCGATGTGCCGCGCAGGCCGATCATGGTCCAGGGGCTGGAAGGCCGGCTGGCGCAGGTTTTTGTCAACCTGATCTGCAATGCGATTTCCTTTTGCGAACAGGGCGACGCGATCCGCGTCTGGACCCGCACCCGCGAAAACCGCGTGCTGGTTGTCGTCGAAGACACCGGCCCCGGCATTCCCGACGGCGCACTGCGCAAGATATTCCAGCGGTTCTATTCCGAACGCCCCGCCGGACAGTTCGGCAACAATTCCGGCCTTGGCCTTGCGATTTCCAAACAGATCGTCGAGGCCCATGGCGGCGTGATCTGGGCCGAGAATATCCGCCCCACCGATGCCGACCCCACATCCGAACCGGCCGGTGCCCGGTTTGTCGTCGGGCTGCCGCTGTAATGGGCCGCCATCATGCAGCCTGAGACGCATCACGCCACCTGCGTCGCGCTGGGCGACAGCGCGGTGTTGATCCTTGGCGGTGCTGGGCGCGGCAAATCCTCGCTTGGCCTGCAAGTGATGGCGCTGGGCGGCGTGCTGGTGGCCGATGACAGGGTTTTGTTGCGGGCCGATGGTGACCGGCTGCTGGCGGAATGTCCGCCCGCCATCACCGGCCTGATCGAGGCGCGCGGCGCCGGCATCCTGAACGCCGCCTGTCAGGCGCGCGCGCAGGTCACGCTGGCCGTCGATCTGGACCAGACCGAGGACCAGCGCCTGCCGGACCGCGCATATACCCGCATCTGCGGCTGCGATATTCCCTTGATAAAACGCATCGACGGGCCACATTTCCCAGCAATCATTGTACAAATCCTCAAGGCCGGCTGGAGCGACCGATGACAGACACCCCCCGCACAATGCCCATGACGGTCCTTGTGACCGGGCCGTCAGGTGCGGGCCGGTCCACCGCGATCAACGCGCTCGAGGATCTGGGCTACGAGGTGATCGACAACCTGCCGCTGTCGCTGTTGCCGCGCCTGCTGGATGGCCCACCACCCGGCCGCCCGCTGGCGCTGGGTCTTGACGTGCGCAACCGCGATTTCGGCACCGATGCGCTGATCGCAACCATCGATCAGCTGGCCGCGCGCGCAGATCAGGTGATGCAGGTGCTGTATCTGGATGCGGCCGAGGAAGAACTGGTCAAACGCTATTCCGAAACCCGCAGACGGCATCCGCTGGCCCCTGCGGGCCCGCCGATGGCGGGGATCGCGCGCGAACGCGACCTGCTGGTGCCGGTGCGCAGCCGTGCCGATGTTCTGATCGACACCACGGGGCTGTCGCCGCACGACCTGCGCGCCGAAATCGACCGCTGGTTCGGCACCGCCGAAGGGCGCAATCTGGGGGTCACGCTGCATTCGTTTTCCTACAAACGCGGGTTGCCGCGCGGCATGGATATCGTCATGGATTGTCGTTTCCTGCGTAACCCGCATTGGGACGCGGATCTGCGCGCGCGCGACGGGCGCGACGGCGATGTCGCGGCCTATGTCGCGGCCGATCCGCGATTCGCGGATTTCTTTGCCCGGGTGAAGGCGTTGATCGATCTGGTCCTGCCCGCGCATAAGGTGGAAGGCAAAAGCCACCTGTCCATCGGCTTTGGCTGTACCGGAGGGCAACACCGTTCTGTCATGATTGTCGAACAGATGGCACAGGCCCTTGCGAAAGACGGGTGGCATGTGTCTAAACGGCATCGAGAGATGGAAAGGCACGACACATTGGTCAGCAAGGAACGACAGGGGTGATCGGGATCGTCATCGTCGCACATGGCGGGCTGGCGCAGGAATACCTGTCCGCCGTCGAACATGTCGTCGGGCACCAGCCGGGGATGGTCAGTATCGCCATCGGGCCGGATGACGACCGCGCGCTCAAACAGGCCGAAATCTGCGAAGCCGCCGATGCGGTCGATATGGGGGCCGGTGTGATCATCGTGACCGACATGTTCGGCGGATCACCGTCCAACCTGTCGCTGCGCGCCTGCAGCCCCGCCAACCGCAAGATACTCTATGGGGCGAACCTGCCGATGCTGATCAAGCTCGCCAAATCGCGCAAACGCTCTGTGCCCGACGCCGCCGAAGCCGCGATTGCGGCGGCGCATAAATACATCAACAGCCACAACGGCGGCCTGTCCCAATGACGACAGCGGTCCTCAAGATCGAAAATATCAAGGGCCTGCACGCCCGCGCCTCTGCCAAACTGGTCGAGGTCGTCGAAAGCTTCGACGCCGATGCCACCGTGCGCCGCGATGGCGAAACCGCCAGCGGCGACAGCATCATGGGGCTGTTGATGCTGGCCGCCTCGATTGGCACCTATATCGAGGTCGAAACCCGCGGCCCCGATGCCGAACCGCTGCTGGCGGCGATCACAGCGCTGGTCGCGGATAAATTCGGCGAAGGCGACTGACACCACCCGGATCATCATCTTCCAATCATAAATATCCCCGCCGGAGGCATAGAATCTTTTCTGCAACGGCGCGGTTCAGCGCGTGGGTACCGGTGTCTCGCCACGGTAATCATAAAACCCGCGCTGCGTCTTGCGGCCCAGCCAGCCGGCCTCGACATATTTGGTCAGCAGGGGGCAGGGGCGGTATTTGGTATCGGCCAGCCCGTCATGCAGCACGTTCATGATCGCAAGGCAGGTATCCAGCCCGATGAAATCCGCCAGTTCCAGCGGCCCCATCGGGTGGTTCGCGCCCAGTTTCAGCGATGTGTCGATGGATTGCACCGATCCGACGCCTTCATACAGGGTATAGATCGCCTCGTTGATCATCGGCATCAGGATGCGGTTGACGATGAAACCGGGGAAATCCTCGGATGCGGTGCTGGTCTTGCCCAGCCGTTCCACGACCTGCTGACAGGCACGAAAGGTGGGTTCATCCGTGGCGATCCCGCGGATCAGTTCGACCAGCTGCATGATCGGCACGGGGTTCATGAAATGGAACCCCATGAACCGTTCGGGCCGGTCGGTGCGCGACGCCAGCCGCGTGATCGAAATCGACGAGGTGTTCGAGGTCAGGATCGTGTCGGGTTTCAGATGCGGCACGAGGTCTTCAAAAATCGCGGCCTTGATCGTTTCGCGTTCGGTCGCAGCCTCGATGATCAGGTCGCTGTCGCCCAGATCGGTCAGCGTCTGGGTCGTCGATATCCGGCGCATCGCCTGTGCCTTGGTATCGGCGCTGATCAGGTCGCGCGTGACCTGCCGTTCAAGGTTGCGGTCGATCTGGGCCAGTGCAGCGGCCAGCGCATCGGCGCTGACATCCGTCAACAGCACGTCATAGCCCGCAACGGCAAAGACATGGGCGATGCCATTGCCCATTTGCCCCGCACCCACAATTCCCACACGTTCGATCACCATGATTTTTCCTTTACAGGTTCCGCCGTACCATAGGCCGCTGCATGGGCAGGCTTCAAGCCGGACAGATGCAGCAAATTTGTCAGAAATCCAAGCATTAGCCTTTTGGCAAACCTATTGCGCGACGTTGTCTGGCGCAGCAGCGGGAACACAGATGCGGCAAGACTCGATTGATATGGGCGATCTGTCCTATGCACCCTGCCGATACGGCAATTCACGGATCCTGTTCCGCGGGCCGCGCAGGCCGCTTGACCGGCCCTATCTTGCCTTTATCGGCGGCACCGAAACCTATGGCAAATTCATCGAAAAACCGTTCCCGACGCTGGTGGAAACCGCGCTGCGGCAGCCCTGCGTGAATTTCGGCTGCCTGAACGCCGGTATCGACGCTTTCGTCAATGACCCCACGATCATGGAAATCTGCAATGGCGCGGATATGACGGTGGTGCAGGTGCTGGGGGCCAATAACCTGTCAAACAGGTTCTATGCGGTGCATCCGCGCCGCAACGACAGGTTTCTGCGCGCCGCGACCGTGTTGCAGGCGATCTATCCCGAGGTTGAATTCAACGATTGTGCCTTTACCGGTCAATTGCTGGCCCGGCTATTTGAAACATCGCCAGACAGGTTCGACATTGTCGTGCATGAATTGCGTCAGGCATGGCTGGCGCGGATGCAGACCATGCTGCGCCAGATCGGTCCGAATTGCATGTTGCTGTGGTTCTCGGATGAACCGCTGGACAATGCGGATTGGGCGGCGCGTCCGGCCCAGCTGCGCGCTGCCCCCTTGTTCATCACCGCCAGCATGATCGACACGCTGCGCCCCTTGGTGCGGGCGGTGGTGACGGCCATTCCGTCCGAACAGGCATTGGCGCAGGGCACGACGGGCATGCATTACCCGTCCTCGCAACAATCCGTCGCTGCCGCAATGCTGGGCCCGCGCTGCCATGTCGAAGCCGCGTCAAAGCTGGTCATGGCCCTGCGCGACGACATATTTTCGATCTGAAACGCACAAGGGCCGGCGTTGCCACCGGCCCTTGCAACGGATTGGTGCGCAGCGGTTACAATTTGCCGGTCAGTTCCGGCAGTGCCACGAACAGATCGGCAACAAGGCCGTAATCGGCGACCTGGAAAATCGGTGCTTCTTCGTCCTTGTTGATGGCGACGATGATCTTGCTGTCCTTCATCCCCGCAAGGTGCTGGATCGCACCGGAAATGCCGACGGCGACGTACAGATCAGGGGCGACGACCTTGCCGGTTTGCCCGACCTGCCAGTCATTGGGGGCATAGCCGCTGTCCACGGCGGCGCGCGATGCACCGACAGCGGCACCCAGCTTGTCCGCCAGTTTCTCGATCAGGGCGAAATCGGCCAGCGATCCCAGCCCGCGCCCGCCAGACACGACAACGCCTGCCGATGTCAGCTCTGGCCGGTCAGAGGCCGCAACCTTGTCTTCGATCCATTCGGACAGGCCGGGGTTGTTGGCCGCGCCGATCATCTCGACCGCGGCGGACCCGCCCATGCCAGCGGCATCAAAGCCCGCGGTGCGGATCGTCATCACCTTGGTCGCATCGGTGGATTTGACGGTCTGGATCGCATTGCCCGCATAGATCGGGCGTTCAAACGTGTCGGCATCCACGATGCCGGTCACTTCGGAAATCACCATCACATCGAGCAAGGCCGCGACGCGCGGCATCACGTTTTTCGCATCCGCCGTGCCGGGGGCGGCGATATGGGTGTAATCGCCTGCCAGTGACACGATCAATGCGGCGGTCGGTTCGGCCAGACGGTGGCCAAGGGCCGCGTCTTCGGCACAAAGCACGCGCGCCACGCCGTCGATTTTCGCAGCCTCATCCGCCGCCGCACGGGCCGAGGCACCGGCGCAAAGCACGGTCACATCACCCAAAGCCTTGGCAGCGGTCACGGCCTTTGCGGTGGCATCGACGGCAAGGATGCCATCGGTCACTTCGCCAATCAACAAAACAGCCATTACACAGCCCCCGCTTCTTTGAGTTTCTCGACCAGTTCGTCCACGGATTTGACAATGATCCCGGCCTTGCGCGTGCCGGGCTCGACGGTTTTCACGACGCTCAGGCGGGGCGTGACATCGACGCCGTAATCGGCAGGGGTTTTCTCATCCAAAGGCTTTTTCTTGGCCTTCATGATATTAGGCAAGGACGCATAGCGCGGTTCGTTCAGGCGCAGATCGACGCTGATGATCGTGGGCATCTTGACCTTGATGGTCTGCAAACCGCCGTCCACTTCACGCGTGACGGTGGCATGATCGCCATCGATGCTGACCTCGGATGCAAAGGTCGCCTGCGACCAGCCCAGCAGCGCAGACAGCATCTGTCCCGTGGCGTTCATGTCGTTGTCGATGGCCTGCTTGCCGCAGATCACCAGACCGGGGTTTTCTTCCTTGACCACGGCGGCAAGGATTTTCGCAACGGCCAGGGGTTCGATATCCTGATGCACGTCCTCGCTGGCGACAACCAGAATGGCGCGGTCGGCCCCCATGGCCAGCGCCGTGCGCAAGGTTTCCTGCGCCTGCTTGACGCCGATGGACACGGCCACGACCTCTTCGACCTTGCCCGCTTCGCGCAGGCGGATCGCCTCTTCGACGGCGATTTCGTCGAAAGGGTTCATGGACATTTTGACATTGGCAAGATCGACACCGGAACCATCCGCCTTGACGCGGACCTTCACGTTATAGTCGATCACGCGCTTGACAGGTACGAGCACCTTCATCTGCGTTTCTCCCATAGAATAATTCATGCGGTCTGGTGCAGTAACTAGCGATTACCACCCGATGGCAACAGTGCAAAATCGACGCGGCAAGTGTCATGGACGCCACGTTTGTGACCGAGGGGTCAGGTAAGGTGGGTTTTAACCCACCCTACGTCAGCGGTTCGCCCCCGGAATCCACAAAACATCGGCCCGCCCGTCGTCATTGGCGATGCGCGATGCCTGAAAAAACCAGTCCGACAACCGGTTGAGATATTTCGCTGCCGCCGGATTGACCGCCTCGGCCCCGGCCAGTTCGACCGTCAGCCGTTCGGCGCGCCGTGATACGGTCCGGCACAGATGCAGATGCGCCGCCAGCGCCGACCCGCCCGGCAACACGAAACTGCGCAAAGGTTCGACCTTGGCGGTCATCGCGTCGATCTGGCTTTCCAGCCGCGCGACCTGTGCATCGCTCATGCGCAGCACGGAATATCCGGCCTCGCCATCCTTTGCCATGTCGGGGCGGCACAGATCCGCGCCCAGATCGAACAGATCGTTCTGGATCATCGCCAGATAGGTGTCCATTTCGCCCGTGGCATGCAGGCGCGCCATGCCGACGGTGGCATTGGTTTCATCCACCGTGCCATAGGCATTCACCCGCAGCGCGTATTTCGCCACGCGGTCACCATTGCCCAGTGCCGTTTGCCCGGCATCGCCGGTTTTCGTGTAGATCTTGTTCAGCACCACCATGTGGTCAGCCCCCTTGTCCGCGAAGATAAACGAATAGCACGATCAGGATCACCGCGACGAATTGCGCACCGATCCGCCAGCGCATGATCTTGTTGGCATTCTTGCGATAAAAATCGCCGCCTTTGCCAAAAGACCCGATGCCCAGCAACAAGATGCCAAGCACCAGCAGCACCGCAACAGCCACAAGCCAGAAAAGAGGGTCGTTTGCCATGATGGTCTTCCTTTGGTCGTGTCAGCGCGACCTAGCGCCGCGCGCACCGATAGCAAACCCCTATCCGCGCAGCAGCACCGCATCAAGCAATCGCGTCGGCAACAGCCGCCGCATCAGCCCCGCCAGATAGGTGGGCCGCGTGACATAATAGCGCGGTTTCGGCTTGGCCGCTGTCACCGCATGCAGCAGTTTCGCGGTCACGGCACTGGCGGGCAGTTCAAACCGGTCCGGCCCGCTGTCGGTATAAAGCCGCGCGAGCAGTGTCTTGTAGTCATCCGCGCGCGCCGATCCCTGCCAATCGATCCAGCGTTCGAAATGCGGGATGGCGTTCTTGCGGATATCCGACGTGATCGGTCCGGGTTCGATCAGGATCACCTTGATGCCGGTGCCGGCCATTTCCAGCCGCAGCACATCGGTCAACCCTTCCAGCGCGAATTTGCTGGCGACATAGGCCCCCCGCCAGGGGATACCGACCAGCCCCAGCACCGACGAACAATTCACGATCCGCCCATGCCCCTGCGCGCGCATCACGGGGATCACCGCGCGGGTCAACGCGTGCCAACCAAAGAAATTCGTCTCGAACACCGCGCGCAATCCGTCAACCGGCAGATCCTCGACAGCGCCGGGCAGCGCATAGGCGCCGTTGTTGTACAGCGCATCCAGCGTGCCGCCCGTTGCCGCCAGCACCTCGGCCAGACCTGCGATGATGCTGGCCTCATCGGTGTAATCAATGCGCGGGCTGTCAAACCCCAGCGCCGCCAGACGCGCGCAATCCTCGGCCTTGCGGCAAGATGCGAACACGCGCCAGCCCGCCGCGCGCAAGCCCTGCGCCGCGTCGAACCCGATGCCCGACGAGGCACCCGTGATCAGGATGGATTTCTGCACCATGGCGCAGCTTTGGCGAAACCCGCGCAAAAGGGCAAGCAGCCCCGCATCCCCAATTCCCCGCTTTACGGGTGAATCCTTGATCGCTACACGACAGACCATGAGTGATGAGAACGAGACAGCCCCCGGCCCCAATGACGTAACCGAATCGCTGCGCAGTGCGATCGGCGACCGCTATCTGACCTATGCTTTGTCCACGATCATGCACCGTGCGCTGCCCGATGCGCGCGACGGGCTGAAGCCGGTCCACCGCCGTATCCTTTATGCGATGTCGCGGCTGCGGCTGTCGCCCACGGGCGGTTTTCTGAAATCCGCCAAGATCAGCGGCGACACGATGGGTGATTTCCATCCCCACGGCGACGCCGCGATCTATGACGCGATGGCGCGTTTGGCGCAGGATTTCAACGTCCGCTATCCGCTGGTGGACGGGCAGGGCAATTTCGGCAATATCGATGGCGATAACCCCGCCGCCAGCCGTTATACCGAGGCGCGGATGACCGCCGCCGCCGAGGCGCTGCTGGAAGGTCTGTCCGAAGATTCCGTCGATTTTCGTGACAATTACGATGGCCGCCTGACCGAACCATCGGTGCTGCCCGCCAGTTTCCCCAACCTGCTGGCCAATGGGTCCAGCGGTATTGCCGTCGGCATGGCCACGAATATCCCGCCGCATAACCTGCATGAATTGATCGACGCCTGCCTGCATCTGATCAAATCGCCGGGGGCGGCCGATGACAGCCTGCTGACCCATATCCTTGGCCCCGATTTCCCCACTGGCGGTGTGATTGTGGAACCACCCGAGAATATGGCCGAGGCGTATCGCACAGGGCGCGGGTCGTTCCGCCTGCGTGCGAAATGGGAGGTCGAGGATCTGGGCCGTGGCCAATGGCAGATCGTCGTGACCGAGATCCCCTATCAGGTGCAGAAATCGAAACTGATCGAAAAACTGGCCGAGGTGATCCAGACCAAAAAGGTCCCGCTGCTGGCCGATGTCCGCGACGAAAGCGCCGAGGATGTGCGCGTCGTGCTGGAACCACGCGCGCGGTCGGTCGACCCTGATATGCTGATGGGCATGCTGTTTCGCAATTCCGATCTGGAAATCCGGTTCAGCCTGAACATGAACGTGCTGATCGACGGGCTGACCCCCAAGGTCTGTTCCCTGAAAGAGGTGTTGCGCGCTTTCCTTGACCACCGCCGTGACGTGCTGGTGCGGCGCTCGCGCCACCGGTTGGGCAAGATCGACCACCGGCTTGAAGTGCTCGAAGGCTTCATCATCGCCTTCCTGCATCTGGACCGGGTGATCGACATCATCCGTTACGACGACGACCCCAAATCAGCCCTGATGGCCGAGGATTGGGCGCATCCGCACATCCGCGCGACATCCGAAAAGGATTATGTCGGGCCAAAATCCACCGACCCCGAAATCGCCCTGACCGAAGTGCAGGCCGAGGCGATCCTGAACATGCGCCTGCGGTCGTTGCGGCGGCTTGAAGAACTCGAACTGATCGCTGAACGTGATGCTTTGACGGCGGAACGGCAGGGGATCATGGCGCTCTTGGCGGACGAGGCGCTGCAATGGGCGCGGATCGCGGATGAATTGCGCGAAACCCGCAAGCAATTCGGCCGCACCAGCGCAGGCGGCGCACGGCGCACGCAATTCGCGCTGGCCGCCGATGTCGCCGATGTCCCGATCGAGGCGATGATCGACCGCGAACCGATCACCGTTGTCTGTTCGCAGATGGGCTGGGTGCGCGCGATGACCGGCCATATCGACCTGACGCGCGATTTGAAATTCAAGGACGGCGACGCCGCCCGTTTCACCTTTCACGCCGAAACCACCGACAAATTGCTAGTCTTCGGCGCGAATGGGCGGTTCTACACGGTGTCGGCGGCCAACCTGCCCGGCGGGCGCGGCATGGGCGAACCCCTGCGCCTGATGATCGACCTGCCGAACGAGGCCGAAATCATCGACATCCTGATCCATAAACCGGGTGAAAAGCTGCTGGTCGCCTCAACCGACGGCAACGGCTTTGTCGTGCCCGAGGCCGAGGTTCTGGCCCAGACGCGGGCGGGCAAGCAGGTGCTGAACCTTGGCGACAGCACCGCGCGGCTGTGCAAACGGATCGCCGGCGATCATGTCGCCGTGGTGGGCGAGAACCGCAAAGTGCTGGTCTTCGGCCTTGACGAGCTGCCCGAAATGACCCGTGGCAAAGGCGTGCGCCTGCAAAAATACAAGGACGGCGGGCTGTCGGATGCGACGACATTTACCTTGGCGGACGGGCTGACATGGCTGGACCCCGCAGGGCGGACGCGGACACAATCCGAGCTTGATGAATGGATCGGCAAACGCGCGACAGCAGGCCGGATGGCACCACGCGGGTTCCCGCGCGACAACCGCTTTAACTGAGCATCTTCAGAGCCCAAATATCCCCGCCGGAGGCATAAAAGTCAAAAGCACGGCGCAGGCCGCATTGCGCTTGATTTCCCGTCCGTTTCCCAATACATCGCCCGCGATGCTGAAACGGGTCACCTCGGCCCCTCTGAAATTAAGGTCCTGAAGAATGGCAAAGGCAAAGTTCGAACGCACCAAACCGCATGTGAACATCGGCACGATCGGCCACGTTGACCACGGCAAGACGACGCTGACGGCGGCGATTACCAAGTATTTCGGCGAATTCCGCGCCTATGACCAGATCGACGGCGCGCCCGAAGAAAAGGCCCGCGGGATCACGATCTCGACCGCGCATGTGGAATACGAATCCGAAAACCGCCACTACGCCCACGTCGATTGCCCCGGC
>JAFWEI010000017.1:0-111528 GCA_017542965.1 Loktanella sp.
CGATCTTCGAATACATCAATGGTTTCTACAATCCGCGTCGACGGCACTCAGCACTGGGCTGGAAAAGCCCGGTCGCTTTCGAACGGAAGGTGGCTTAAAAGAGCACTTGGGGCGGCACAAAAACGTGACAGGTCCACTTGCAAGCTGCTGCGCAGCTGCGACTTTTCGGGGACGATGGCTTTCATAGTGTAGTCACTGAGATAGCATTGAAGAACGGCTTCGGGCTTTTCTATACACTCGAGCGATTGGAAGCCTTCGCGAAGAATACTGTGTACCGCATGCAGGGCAATAACAAAGACGCTATCCTCTGCCTCGATGGCGAGCTCACTGGTGGGACGATTGAAGCGCTGAAGGCGTACAGCGATGACCAGCTGATCGTTCTGAAGGCGGCGCTCGATACGACGAAGAAATTCGAGCTTCAGACAGCGTTCAAAGATAATTTGTGGGTAATTTAATTTTACGGGGAAATTATGAGACTAGTAGCAATCGAAGTCGAAAACTTCCGCGCCTATAAAGAACGTCGCAGAGTTGAATTTGATGATCTAACGACGCTTATTGGAAAGAACGATATCGGGAAGTCGACTATACTGGAAGCCCTCGAGATTTTCTTTAACAATGACGTGGTGAAGATTGATCCATCTGATGCGAGTGTTGGTACAGGAATAGACAGAGTCTCTATACTTTGCGAGTTTTCCGATTTTCCAGCTAAGATCACGCTTGATGCTGGGGCAGAAACGACACTTTCAGATGAATATCTCCTTGCAGGAAATGGTAATCTCCAAGTCGAAAAGGTGTTCGATTGCTCTAAGAAGACGCCGTCTGAGCAAGTTTTTGTGGTCTGTAACCACCCTTCAGCTGGCGGGTTTTCTGACCTGCTTAGTCTAAAAGAAAAGGAGCTTCAGGTGAAAATCAAAGAGCTCGGACTCGATGCTGCGCTGAAAGGAAACCCAATCATGCGCAAGGCTATATGGGATAGTGCGGTAGACCTGGAATGCATAGTTCAGCGCCTCGAGCTCGGAAAAAACAAAGAGGATGGGAAAAGAGTTTGGGAGAAGATTAATAGTTATCTGCCTATGTTTGCGCTGTTTCAGAGTGACAGAGCAAGTAAGGATAGCGACGATGAGGTGCAAAGCCCTCTTAAGGGCGCAATCAAAGCAGCTATTGCTGAAGCCACTGATCATATTCGTGAAATTGAGGCACTTGTGCGTGCAAAGGCTGTGGAGATTGCAGAGCTGACCCATGCTGCGCTCACCGAGATTGACCCAAAGCTCGCGGCATCGCTCAGCCCAAAGTATAACCCCCCACAAGACTCGAAGTGGGCAAGCTTATTCTCCCTTGGGATGGAAACAAATAATGGGATTTCTCTCAACAAGCGGGGAAGTGGTGTTCGCCGCATGATCCTCGTCAGTTTTTTCAAGGCTGAAGCTGAGCGCCGCCTCAAAACATCCTCGAAGTCCAACATTATCTATGCGATTGAAGAGCCAGAGACTTCGCAGCACCCTGATAATCAGCGGGTACTTATAAAGGCGTTTCGAGACCTTGCTTCTGTACCTGGCTGTCAAGTTATTCTCACTACTCACAGTCCAGGCTTAGCTGCGGAGCTGCCTGCTGAGAGTGTCCGATTTGTTCAGGTACCTGCTGGCAATGATATCCCAGACATAACAGCAGGTGCAGATGTTTTTGGTGAAGTTGCAGATGTCCTAGGTTTAGTGCCTGACAACAGAGTAAAGGCTTTGGTCTGTGTCGAGGGATATACAGATGTCGAAGCTATCAAGGCTCTGAGTAAGGTTGTGCACCTGAATAACAATGCCTTGCCTGACCTCTCAACCGATCCTCGCTTTGCGTTTGTTGTTCTTGGTGGTAGTAGTCTTAAACACTGGGTTAATAAAAATTACCTGAAGCCTCTTGGGCTTCCAGAGGCCCACATTTACGATTCTGATGTTGCAGCTTATCAAGTTTCGATTGCGGAAGTGAACGCACGTGGAGATGGGTCTTGGGGCGAGTTGACTTCTAAACACGAGATCGAATGCTATCTTCATCCGGATGCGATCCAAGATACATTTGGCTTCACATGCAATGTGGTGGATATCCCTGATGCACAAAATCCAGGTGTTCCAAAAGCGTTTGCCATTCAGTGGCACGAAAATAGCGGTTTCGATGCTGTTCCTGGTGACACGAAAGCTAAGGCACGCTTAGTGCAAGCTTTTCCCCAGATGACCTATGAAAGGCTTGTTGCCCGAGGTGCTGCCGCTGAAGTTGAAGGGTGGATGGCACGTATTGCTGGCATGGCCGTATAATTACATAAATTGCGCAGATCACACAGCTCTCTAATCTTTCTCCGACTGATTTTGAAGACCTCTGCCGCGATATTGCTTCAAAGTAATATGAAGTTAGGGCAAACGTCGGCATGCAAACCTGACCTGACTTCGTTCGAACCCCGTCTTCATGGACATCTGATCGAAGTTGAGGATTTTCAGAGATCCAGAAATTCCGAGGGCCTTCAAGATAACCCACTCCATCGATCGCCTATCGCTCCCACCGATAGTATCTGACATTTGTCCCCTTTGTGTTCATTGAGTCTGCGCGGATATCTGCGCACAGCAGACGGTCATAACTTAGGCCAATCGTAAGGGACGCACCAGATACCGATCGGGAAGCTTGTTTCAGGTGCAGAACACCTGAATGCGCCGAATTGTAGTTGCCCAGCTCCTCAGATTTTGCAGTCAGCTCATCGGGCGTGATATAATTCGGGGTGATTTTGACCGCTGATGAGGCCTTGAACATGTATTGAACAAACGACCCCATAGCTGCGCCAATATCTAGAAATCAACGAAGCGTGCACAGGTTCACTGAACCTGTGTGAACCAGAACCGATGGTGAAAACAGCGTTTGACGGCTGAATATGAAGCGTGCATAGCAAAGGATATCAATAGTTTGCGTGGGGCAAGGAATGTTCACATCGAAGATGTCAGGGGTTCAAATCCCTTATCACCCACCATTTGACTTGCCCCCCTGATGAAATCGCAGCGCCCTTTATCGGCCGTCATTCGCCGGGCTGGGTTTTCCCTGATCTTTACGCGGCAAGACGTTTGCGCAGCTTTCTTACTTTAGACGCAAATCTCGCCGGCCAGCGACGCTTGGCATAGGGGGCGGCCCCCATGTTTTCAGCGACACGGCGCAACAGGACTTGGCGGCGTTCATAAAACGCGGCGTCGGTCTCTGGCACCGATGTGGCACCATCGGGTTTGCGCAGATGGACGTAGAATTCCAACCCGCGTGTTTGGCTGACCTCGACGATATCAAAACCAATCAGCCCCAGCTTGCGCAGGTCGGTCAAAAGCAATTCCAGGCTTTCGGGAAAAAACACGCTACAATGTGCGTCGCGGTATTCGCCGGGCTGCGCTTTATCGCGTTTATAGACATCATAGGCCGCATCAAGCCCCTGATGTGGCACAAACCCAGCCGGGTTGTCATGCTTGATATTGCATCCCGGATGCGTCTTGCCTTGCGCGATATACCAGGCGCCCATTGCCGCGCCGTCAAAGAGAATCTCAGCACTTGGCTGCTTGCGGCCTTCGTGAAATGCGGCCAGCCAATCGACGAGCCGGGTCGGCATCCTGAAGAAATCGAAACAGGCGCGGCAATCGGGCACCGCCATGCTTAACACGCCGCCGGGTTTTAATGCTGCATATGCGCCCTGCAAAAACAAAATCGGATTAGGCAAATGTTCAAAATTATGCGACGAAATGATAAAGCCGATCTGCCCTTCAAGATTTGCACCACGGACCAGGTCGCCAATATGCGACGCATCGCCAACCAAATCGACATCCTCGATCTCTGTCAGCCGCGACTCCGGAATGAATGCATCAGTCGCTGCATTTTGGCGTAATCTGTCGGTGTCGAACACATCAAGGACAAGAATGTCATTCCCATCGCTTTTGCGCAGCGTCGGGTTGAAATAAGGCGCGACCTCAATGCTTTTTTGCGAAAGATCCGCGTGTTTCAGTATTTGATCTATCCGCGCCACTGTGACCATCCATATGTTTTCATGCTGCGCCCATTGCGCAGTGCAACCTCGATCCCCGCGCCGCCTTGGTCAAGTCCCCGTTGCGCCGAATGTTGTGCGATCTGCCAAAACGCGCTACGCGCCATTGTCTTATGAATGCCCCTTATCCACATCGGACCAGAAATGACATTCCCTGAAATCTATATCCTGCGCCACGGGCAAACCGAATGGAACGCCGAAAACCGGATGCAGGGCGCGCTCAATTCGCCGCTGACCCCGCAGGGCGCGGCTGATGCCGCGCGGCAGGGGGCAATCCTTGCGCAACGTGACCTGACCGGATTCCAGTTCTGGTGCAGCCCGCAGGGGCGCGCGGTGCAGACGGCAGGCATCGCGCTGGCGCGGATCGCGGCACATATCCGCACCGATGACCGGCTGCGCGAAATCGGCGTGGGCGATTGGGCGGGGCTGTTGCGCGACACATTACCGATGCCGGATGGCCCCGATCCGGTCGCCGCGCAATATGCCATGGCCCCCAATGGCGAAGGTTTCGCCGCGCTGACGGCGCGCTGCGAGGCTTTCCTGACCGATCTGCGTGGCCCCGCCGTTCTGGTCACCCACGGGATCACCAGCCGCGTGCTGCGGCGCATCCTTGCAGGGGATGCCGCGATAGCGGTGGCCACAGCGCATGGCGGGCAGGGGCGGGTCTATCACATCAAGGACGGCATCCAGCACCTTCTGGAAGCATGACCAGGGTCCCAAATCAACCCCACCATCTTCCGAGCATAAATATCCTGGGGGTCCGGGGGCGAGCCCCCGGCCACCACTTGCATCACGCGCCGCGATATCCTAAAGCAGCGCCAGCGGGTGATTAGCTCAGTTGGTAGAGCGCTTCCTTTACACGGAAGATGTCGGGAGTTCGAGCCTCTCATCACCCACCATCCCGCAGACCACCGTGCAAAAAGAAAGCGCCGCGCATGTCACGCGGCGCTTCTGTGCAGGCTCAGTTCAGGTTGTAGACCATCGAGATCCCAAACGAATTGTCCGTATCATCGAACCCCGGCTCGGGGTCGGTGTGGTATTCGGTCAACAGGCTTGTGCGCAGGGCCAGCGTATCGGTCACTGACACGCTGACGGCCAGATCGTTATAGACCACCGTATCGGATTCCGACGCGATGACATCGGTGTCATTGGTCAGCATGGTCGTGGGCGTCAGGCGGATCGCGTAATCCGATCCGACACCAAAGGCGACTTCGCTGATATCGCCGGATGTCACGTCGTTGAATTCGGCAAACCGGTAACCCGGTCCGGCCTGCACCGACCATTGGTGGTCGGCATCGTTGATGATCCGGTAACCTGCGCCAAAGCTGGCAAATGTGTCGGTCTCGAAGGACGAGAATTCATCCACCGACCCCTGCACCTTGGCAAAACCATAAAGCGTGGGTGACAGATCACGGGTGTATTCCAGCCCGTAGAACAGGCTTTCCTCATCCGTGACACCATCGGATTCGCCAAAGGTATAGCTCAGCAGCAACTGGTATCCGTTCAGGCCCTGCACATAGTTCAGGTCGGTCCCGATGCCGACGGTGGCATTGTCGGTGTTGCCTGAATTGAACTCGCCGCGCGCGGCGATGGACCCGGTGAACCCCTGGGGGCGGCCTTCATTGCCGAACCGGTCAACATCGCGGTCGGCGTCGTCCTCGATATCCTCGACCAGGTCCTCGAACTGGTCCTCGGCCACGTTCGTGCCGGAAAACACTGTCTGGGCCAGGGTCATCGTGCCGAAAGATGTAAGGATGGCTGCACCGATCAACGGGCGGAAATCGCATTTCATTGGGTCTCTCCATTCTGAAGCAGCGACGTGCTGCTGTTGGGTAGAATTGGCTCTACGGTGCCTTAACCAGCGAGACGCTGTTTTGTTGCAAAGTTTCTGCGGCGATCCCGTGCTTGCCCCCGATCAGAGATATTTTCAGACAGGCCCGAAGACCGCTTGACGAGGCCAGCAGCCGCACTTAGAAGCACCCCACCAGCAGCGATGCTGGGAATGCAGATGCGCGGTTGTAGCTCAGTTGGTTAGAGTACCGGCCTGTCACGCCGGGGGTCGCGGGTTCGAGCCCCGTCAACCGCGCCACTGCCTTTCCCTTCAAGATCATGACCCGAAACGCCGCGCTGAAAAGCGCGGCTTTTGGTCTTTTTGCCGTTGACGCCCGCCGCGCCCGCGCTTATTGCTGCCCACACGCGCGGTTGTAGCTCAGTCGGTTAGAGTACCGGCCTGTCACGCCGGGGGTCGCGGGTTCGAGCCCCGTCAACCGCGCCATTCCACCGACATCACACTGCCGCCGCCGCAGGCAAAAATCTTTCGCTCTCACCGCCGTGGCTGATCACGCGGTCTGCGTCATCGCATGCAGGATACGCGCCCAGGACCGGATGCCTTTGTGAAAGGATGACAGGTCATATTTCTCGTTCGGGGAATGGATCTGGTCATCATCCTTGCCAAAGCCGATCAGCATCGCATCCATATCCAGGATTTGCTTGAAATAGGCCGCAATCGGGATCGAACCGCCGCTGCCGACATAGGCTGCCGCATGGGGCCATTCATCCGACAGCGCGCGGCGCGCCTGATCAAAGGCGGGATGCGTTGTCGTCATCTGGCCTGCGGCGCTGGCCCCGTGGGGCGCGAATGTCACGCTGCAATCGGCGGGGATCATGTCCTGCACCATCTTGCGGAAACTGTCGCGGATAGCGAGCGGGTCCTGCGTGCCGACAAGGCGAAAGCTGATCTTGGCATGGGCCTGTGACGGCAGCACCGTCTTGAACCCGTCGCCGGTATAGCCCGACCACATGCCGTTCACTTCGCAGGTCGGGCGCGACCAGATCATTTCCAGCGGACGGCGGCCCTTTTCGCCGGCGGGGATCGACAGGCCGACATCGCCCAGAAACGCCGCCTCATCGAAGCGCAGATCATCCCAAGCAGCGGCCAGTTCGTTCGACAGGTCCGGCACGCCGTCATAAAAACCGGGCAGGGTGACGCGCCCGTCCGCATCATGCAGCGCTGCGATCACGCGGGCCAGCACGCGGGCGGGGTTCATCGCCAGCCCGCCATACATGCCCGAATGCAAATCCTTGTTGGGGCCGGTGATCGTGATCTCCTCGCCCAGCAAGCCGCGCAACTGGGTGATGATCGCCGGTGTGCTGTCACCGTATAGCCCGGTATCGCAGATCAGCGCGATATCGGCTGTCAGCTCTTTGGCATTGTCTTGCATGAACGGGACCAGCGAGGGCGAGCCTGATTCCTCCTCGCCTTCGAAAAACAGCGTGATCTTGGCGGGCAGCGACCCATGCACGGCAATCCAGGCGCGGCAGGCCTCGACAAAGGTCATCAACTGGCCCTTGTCGTCGGATGTGCCGCGGCCGCGGATCACCTTGCCCTTTGGGGTGTCTTCAACCTGCGGGTCAAACGGGTCGCGGTCCCACAGATGCAGCGGGTCAACCGGCTGCACATCGTAATGGCCGTAAAACAGCACATGCGGCCCATCGCCAGCCGCATGGGCCACGACCATCGGGTGCCCCGGTGTCGGGCGTTTCGACGCAGTGAATCCCATCGCCACAAGATCCGCCACCAACCAATCGGCCGCCATGTCGCAATCGGCCTTGTAGGCCGGGTCGGTCGAAATCGACGGGATGCGCAGCAATTCCTTCAGACGTTCGACCGCCTGCGGCAAATCAGCATCAATACGGTCAAGAACGGGATCAAGGGACATGGGAAAGCCTTTTCATATATGTGTGCCGCAAGGTTGTCCCGATCACGGCGCAGGTCAATGGCTGACATGGCGATGCCCTGTTGGACAAATCACACGTGCTGTTGTTTATTGATCCAGATCAGGGTCTGCCCCGTTTGGCCAGCCTAGGGTCCGCCCGGCGAGGGGCGACAGTTTGTAGCGTCTTGTCCGGGCGGTTTCTGCCCTATATGCAGTTTAGAACGATTCAAGGCGCCCCGGGAAAGAGAGCGTCCTGACACGACAAGAAGGACGGATTGGTGGATTATAACGCCCAACTGGATATTGCGATCAACCGCTTGCACGACGAAGGCCGCTATCGCACCTTTATCGATATCGAACGCAAACGTGGTCAATTCCCGCATGCGACATGGGTCAAACCCGACGGGTCCGAAATGCCGGTGACCGTCTGGTGCGGCAATGATTATCTTGGCATGGGACAGCACCCCGTCGTGTTGACCGCCATGCACGAGGCGATCGAGGCAACCGGTGCAGGGTCGGGCGGGACGCGCAACATTTCCGGCACCACCGTCTATCACAAACGGCTGGAGGCCGAACTGGCCGATCTGCATGGCAAGGGCGCGGCGCTGCTGTTCACCAGCGCCTATATCGCCAATGACGCCACGCTCAGCACGCTGCCGAAACTGTTTCCCGGCCTGATCATCTATTCAGATTCGCTGAACCATGCCTCGATGATCGAAGGCGTGCGCCGCAACGGCGGGGCCAAGCGGATTTTCCGCCATAACGACGTGGCCCATCTGCGCCAATTGCTGGAAGCCGACGATCCGGCGGCCCCCAAGCTGATCGCCTTTGAATCGATTTATTCGATGGATGGCGATTTCGGGCCGATTGCGGCCTTTTGCGATCTGGCCGAAGAATTCGGCGCGCTGACCTATTGCGACGAAGTCCATGCTGTCGGCATGTATGGCCCGCGCGGGGCAGGGGTGGCGGAACGTGACGGTGTGATGCACCGGATCGACATCATCAATGGTACCTTGGCCAAGGCTTACGGCGTGATGGGCGGCTATATCGCGGCATCACCCAAGATGTGCGATGCCGTGCGGTCCTATGCGCCGGGGTTCATCTTTACCACCAGCCTGCCGCCTGCGGTGGCGGCGGCAGCGGCAGCCTCGGTTGCGCATCTGAAGACCGATCAGGCGCTGCGCGACAGCCACCAGACACAGGCGAAAATCCTGAAATTGCGGCTCAAGGGGCTGGGCCTGCCGATCATCGATCATGGCAGCCATATCGTGCCGCTGATCGTGGGTGATCCGAAACACACCAAAAAGTTGTCTGATATGCTGCTGTCCGAATTCGGTATTTATGTGCAGCCAATCAATTTCCCCACCGTGCCACGCGGCACCGAACGGCTGCGCTTTACCCCGTCGCCGGTGCATGGGCCGCGCGAAATGAACGCACTTGTCGGCGCCTTGGACGGTTTATGGTCGCATTGCGCCTTGAACCGGGCCGAATTGGCGGGTTGACGCCTATTGCCGATGTGCAACCATCGCGTTGATATGGTACAGCTTTTGCAAGCAGTACTGACCGGTTGATTCGGGCGGTGCCGCTGAGGGGCGTAGTGCGGCGGGACAGTCGATGATGGGAAAGACCTTCAGGCGTGCCAGCGTGGCCGAGGACGTTCAAACCAGAGGGTTTGACGACTATGACCTGCGTCTGGGCGATATGATGCGCGGTGAACGCGCAACGCTTGGCAAAAGCCTTTTGGATATCCAGCGCGAATTGAAAATCAAGGCGGCCTATATCGCCGCAATTGAAAATGCCGACCCCTCTGCCTTTGACACGCCCGGGTTCATCGCGGGCTATGTGCGGTCCTACGCGCGCTACCTGGGCATGGACCCGGACGCCGCGTTCGCCACCTTTTGCAAGGAAAGCGGTTTTGTCACCGCCCATGGCATGTCCGAACAGGCGTCTTCGCTGAAAAACCGCGTGGCGGACACCAGCCGTGCGCAGGCGGGCAAGGATATTTTTCTGTCGTCGCGCACGCCTTTTGTCCCTGCAAGGGAATCGGTTTTCGCGCAGCTTGAACTGCGTGCCGTCGGGCCTGTGCTGGTGCTGGTCGGGATGATCGCTGGGCTGGGCTATGGCGGCTGGACCGTCTTGCAAGAGGTGCAGCGCGTGCAATTCGCGCCGGTTGAACAGGCGCCCGTCGTGGTGTCCGATCTTGACCCGCTGGCCGGTGGCGGCAACACGCCCGATTTGGGTGATGCGCTGGCCGGTGTGACGCTGCCATCGCCCGATGCGCTGGACCGGCTCTATCGCCCGCAGGCGCTGGACGTGCCGGTCATGGTCGCCCGCGACACGCCGATTGCAACGCTGACCCCGCGCATGATCGGCGCATTGGTGTCCGAACCCGATACCCCCGCCATGGCGCTGCTGGCGGCTGATCCGGGCAGTGATCGGGCCGCTGACCTGCCGGATGCTTTTGTGACCTCCGATATCCAGGTGGTCGAACCCCCCGTGCCGCAGGTGCAACTGGTCGCCGCGCGGCCCGCCTGGGTGCGGGTGCAGGCGGCGGATGGTGTGGTGCTGTTCGAAGGCATCATGGAACCCGGCCAGAATTTCGTGCTGCCCGCGACCGAAGACCCCGCCATCCTGCGGGTCGGCGAAAGCGGTGCAATGTATTTCGCGGTCAATGGCCAGCATTACGGCCCCGTCGGGCAGCGCGGTGTCGTGACATCCAATGTGGTGCTGTCGGCGGATAACCTGACGTCCAGCTATGCCTTGGCCGATCTTGCAAGTGATGCGGACCTTGCCGAAATCATCCGCGTCGCAGAGGCGGTGACAGACCAATAGCCGCAGACGCTTGCCCACAGCGGCAGGGGCGCTTAGGTTGCGGGTGAACGCCAAGTTTCGTGAAAGCGCAATGATGTCCCTGAACCATATCCGTCCCTGGCGGAATATCTATCGCCGCAAATCCCGTCAGATCATGGTGGGCAATGTGCCGGTCGGTGGCGATGCGCCGATCTCGGTGCAGACGATGACCAATACGCTGACCACCGACATCAAAGGCACCATCGCGCAGGTGCAGGCTGCCGCCGATGCCGGTGCCGATATCGTGCGTATTTCGGTCCCTGATGAAGCCTCGGCCAAGGCCTTGCGCGAGATCGTGCGCAATGTCTCTGTGCCGATCGTGGCCGATATCCATTTCCATTACAAACGCGGGATCGAAGCCGCAGAGGCCGGCGCCGCCTGCCTGCGCATCAACCCCGGCAATATCGGCGACGAAAAGCGCGTCAAAGAAGTGATCCGCGCCGCGCGCGACAACAATTGTTCGATCCGCATTGGCGTGAACGCGGGATCGCTGGAAAAGCACCTGCTGGATAAATACGGCGAGCCTTGCCCCGATGCGATGGTCGAAAGCGGGCTGGATCATATCAAGATCCTGCAAGACAATGATTTTCACGAATTCAAGATTTCCTGCAAAGCGTCCGACGTGTTCATGGCCGCCGCCGCCTATCAGCAACTGGCGGATGCCACTGACGCCCCGATCCATCTGGGGATCACAGAGGCGGGGGGCCTGATCAGCGGCACCGTGAAATCCGCCATCGGGATGGGCAATCTGCTCTGGATGGGGATCGGTGATACGATCCGCGTGTCGCTGTCCGCCGATCCGGTGGAAGAGGTCAAGATGGGGTTCGAGATCCTCAAATCCCTTGGCCTGCGCCACCGCGGCGTGAATATCATTTCCTGCCCGTCCTGCGCGCGGCAGGGGTTTGACGTGATCAAGACGGTCGAGGCGCTGGAAAAGCGGCTGGAACATATCAAGACGCCGATGTCGCTGTCGATCATCGGCTGTGTGGTGAATGGTCCGGGCGAGGCGCTGATGACCGATGTCGGTTTCACCGGCGGCGGGGCAGGGTCCGGCATGGTCTATCTGGCGGGCAAGCAAAGCCACAAGTTGTCGAATGAAGGCATGATCGACCATATCGTCGAACAGGTTGAAAAAAAGGCCGCCGAAATCGAAGCCAAGGGCGATCTGGCCGCCGAGTAGGGTGGATCCTGATCCACCTTACCAAACCCCACCAAGAGGCAGCAGATGCGACACGCAACCCGCGGCGACGTGGACCCTTTCATCGTCATGGATGTGATGGAAGCCGCCCGTCAGGCCGAGGCCGCAGGCCGCCATATCATCCATATGGAGGTGGGCCAGCCCGGCACCGGCGCGCCCAAAGCCGCGCGCGACCGGCTGATCGCGGATATGGCCGATCCTTTGGGCTATACCGTGGGCCTTGGGCTGCCCGATTTGCGCGCCCGCATCGCGCGCCATTACGGCGACTGGTACGGGCTGGACCTTGACCCCGCGCGCGTGGTCATCACTTCGGGTGCATCCGGTGCGTTTCTGCTGGCCTTTTCGGCTCTGTTCGACAATGGCGAACGCGTCGGGCTGGGCACACCCTGTTATCCGTCCTACCGGCAAATCCTGCGTGCCGTGGGCCTGACGCCCGTCGATATTCCGACAAGCCTTGCCGACCGGTTCCAGCCGCAGCCGCAGCATGTGGCGCAGCATGATCTGGCGGGGCTGATCGTCGCCTCGCCTGCCAACCCCACTGGCACGATGCTGGACAAATCGCAGATGGCCGCCTTGGCCGAGGCTTGCGCCGCGCGTGATGCCGCGCTGATCTCGGATGAAATCTATCACGGGATCGACTATGACCTGCGCCCCGTCTCGGCGCTCAGCGTCACCGACGAGGTCTATGTCGTTAATTCCTTTTCCAAGTATTTTTCCATGACCGGCTGGCGCGTCGGCTGGATGGTGGTGCCGGATGACCACGTCCGCCGGATCGAACGGCTGGCGCAGAATATGTTCATCTGCGCGCCGCATGCCGCACAGCGCCTTGCGCTGCATGCGATGGATTGCGCGGATGAGCTGGACGCCAACAAGGCCGTCTATGCCGCCAACCGCGCGCTGATGATGGATGGCTTGCGCGCGGCGGGGCTGGGGGCCTTTGCGCCGCCGGACGGGGCGTTTTATATCTATGTCGATGTGTCTGCCTATACCGATGATGCCCGCGCCTTTGCTGCCGAGATTCTGGATCAGGCTGGGGTGGCCGTGACACCCGGGCTGGATTTTGACGCAGCCCGCGGGCATCACTGGCTGCGGTTTTCCTATGCGCGCGGCACCGCCGATATCATCGCAGGGCTGGACCGGATCGCGCGGTTCATGCAGGGCCGCCGCGCATGATCCGCTGGGTCGTGCTGTGCTGCCTCTTGGCCACGAGTGCCGGTGCACAGGCGCGGTTCGACCCCGATAGGTCCGATATCCGCGACGGCTGGCGGTCGGTGCAGATCGTGCTGGGCCTGTCGGACATCGTGCCTTATCGAATCTTCACGCTGGATGACCCGCGCCGTCTGGTGCTGGATTTTCAGGGGCTGGACAGTGGCGGGATCAATGCGCAGGCGATCAATACCGCCGGCCGCGTGACGGATATCCGCTTTGGCCCTTACCGGCCCGGCTGGACGCGGATGGTGCTGGACCTGACCGAACCCCTGACGCTGGCCAAGGCCGAGATGACCAGCGACGCGCAGGGCGCGCGACTGACCCTGCGGCTGGCCCGCACCACGGCGGATGATTTCGCCGCCGCCGCCGGTGCGCCGCCCGATCCGGGCTGGGATGCGTTCAGCGACGCTGCGTTGCGCGGGCTGGACCAGCGGGGGAATGGTGCCTTTATCGTCGTGCTTGACCCCGGCCATGGCGGCGTTGACCCCGGGGCTGAACGCGGCGGGATCACCGAGGCGCATCTGATGCTGGAATTTGCCACTGAAATCGCAGGCCAGCTGCGCGCCCAGGACGGGGTGGCCGTGGTCATGACCCGCGAGGCGGATGTCTTTGTCCCGTTGTTCACGCGGATGAGCATTGCGCGCCGCGCGCGGGCGGATTTGTTCATCTCGCTGCATGCTGATGCGCTGGAACAGGATGATGCCTGGGGCGCCTCGGTCTATACCCTGTCCGAGGACAGCGACGATATCGCCGTGGAACGGCTGGTGGAACGGCATGAGCGCGGCGACCTGCTGGCGGGGGTCGATCTGTCCGTCACCGATGACAGGGTGACCGGCGTGCTGATGGATCTTGCACGCCAGTCCACCAGCCCGCGCGCGGCAACCTTTGCGGACCAAGTGATCGCGCAGATGCAGGCGCAGGGCGTGCGGCTGAATGCCAAACCCCGCCGCATGGGGCGGTTTTCGGTGCTGCTGGCCGCCGATTTCCCCAGCGTGCTGATCGAGGCGGGATTTTTGTCAAATACGCAGGACCGCCAGATCCTGACCGACCCGCAAAGCCGCACGCGGCTGGTGACGGCAATCGCCGCGGCGGTGGCGCAATATCGCGCCAGCGCGCCCTAGCGCGGATCAGGCAATTGTGATGTCCCATACCGGCACTTGCCGCTTGACGGGCATTTGCGGTTTTGACCCCCATGCCCGCAGCGCGTATAAGCGCAAGGAATCCTGAAAGGAACAACCGCCCCGTGTTGCGTTTCATCTTCTCATTCTTCGGTGGCATTTTCACCTTTCTGATGATGGGTCTGGTGATGGCCGCGCTTGGCCTTGGCGGGGTGATTTTCCTTTATGGCCGCGATCTGCCCAGCTATGAGACCCTGTCGCAATACACGCCCAAGACGATCAGCCGGATCTATTCGCGCGAAGGCCGCATCATCGACGAATTCGCCGTCGAACGCCGCCTGTTCACCCCGGCCGAGGATATTCCCGATCTGGTCAAGCAGGCGTTCATTTCTGCCGAAGACAAGAATTTCTATACCCACCAAGGCTTTGACGCGACCAGCATGCTGTCGGCCGTCATCGATGCCGTGCAATCGCGCGGAGAAGAGTTGCGCGGCGCGTCCACCATCACCCAGCAGGTGATGAAAAACTTTCTGCTCGACGGGTCACGGTCGGTGGAACGCAAGATCAAGGAAATCATCCTTGCCGTGCGGATCGAACAGGCGATGTCCAAGGAACGTATCCTCGAGCTGTATTTGAACGAGATTTTCCTGGGCCAGAATTCCTTTGGCGTCACCGCTGCGGCGCTGACCTATTTCAACAAACCGCTGACCGAGCTGACCGCGGGCGAGGCGGCCTATCTGGCGTCCTTGCCCAAATCGCCCAGCAACCGCCACCCCGTGCGTGACCAGGAGGCGGCGATTTTCTGGCGCGACAATACCCTGCGGCTGATGCACCAGAACGGTTATATCGACGATATCACGCTGGCAGTGGAAACCGGATCACCGCTGCGCACCGTGCAGGGCGGCGATTATCCCGATTTCCGCACGACCTTGCCGGACCGTGATTATTTTACCGATGAAATCCGCCGCCAGCTCAGCCAGGATTTCGGGCAGGAGGAATTCTTTTCCGGTGGCCTGTCGATCCGCGCCACGGTTGATCCCGATCTGCAAAAGGTCGCGGCCCAGTCGCTGCAACAGGCGCTGGAAGATTTTGATCGCGCCAGAGGCGTCTGGCGTGGCACTGGTCTGACCATCGCACCAGAGGCGCTGGTAGATGACGCTGCATGGCGCGCCGCGCTGCGCGCGACCGATCTGCCGCGCGACGTGATGCTGGGGGGGCAATGGCACCCTGCTGTCGTGCTGGACGTGGCCGAGAACAGCTTGCGCATCGGTATCGAAGGGCTGCCAGACTCCGAGGCGGAACCCCCTGTCGTGCCACGCCGCGATATCGAGTGGATGCGCGGCAATTTCTTTGACAATTTCACCCCCGGCGATGTCGTCCATGTCCGGCGCGTCGTGCAGGACAGCGATGGTTCATTCCTGCGCTGGAGCCTGCGGCAGGTGCCAGAGGTCCAGGGTGCCTTTATGGCGATGGATGTGAACACCGGCCGCGTGATCGCGATGCAGGGCGGGTTCAGCTATCAAGCCTCGGTGTTCAACCGCGCGACACAGGCGCAACGCCAGCCCGGATCATCGTTCAAGCCTTTCGTCTATGCGGCAGCACTGGACAGCGGCTATTCGCCCGCGACCATCGTTGTCGATGCCCCGATCGAGATCATGACCCCGCAGGGGCTGTGGCGGCCGACCAATGCGTCCAACCAGTTTTATGGGCCGACACCCCTGCGCACCGGCATTGAACGGTCGCGCAACCTGATGACCGTCCGCCTTGCGCAAGAGGTGGGGATCGACCGTGTTGCCGAATATGCCGAACGCTTTGGCGTTTATGACCGGATGAATCCGGTGTTGGCGGCCTCGCTCGGATCGGACGAGACGACATTGTTCAAGATGGTCGCCGCCTATGCGATGTTCGCTAATGGCGGCGAACGGGTCGCACCCACGCTGGTGGACCGCGTGCAGGACCGGTTCGGCAATACCGTCTATCTGCACGATGACCGGCAATGCCCCGATTGCGCCAACCTGACCTTGCCCGCAGGGCAGGCGCCGCTGATCTTGTCCAACCGCACCCGCGTGATGAACGAAGTCACCGCCTATCAGCTGACATCCATGATGCAGGGCGTGGTGGAACGCGGCACGGCGGCGGGGTCGGTGAACCTGCCCGCGCAGATCGCAGGCAAGACCGGCACCACCAATGACAGCAAGGATGTCTGGTTCGTGGGCTTTTCGTCCAATATCGTGGCGGGCTGTTACATCGGCTATGACAATCCGCGCAGTCTGGGCAGTGGTGCATCGGGTGGCGGCATGTGCGGGCCGGTGTTCAACCGCTTCATGGCCGAGGCGATTGATGTGTTCGGCGCGCCGCCTTTCAGGGTCCCCGATCAATGCCAGTTCATCAACATCGACCGTTTCAGCGGCGCGCGCCTGCCCGATGACGCCGTCGGCGACAATGTGGTGGCGGAATGTTTCCGCGCGGGCGAAGAACCGGTCTTTGGCATCATGTATGACGGCGGTTTCGCCATGGCCGCCGATCTGCCGCTGTATGACGAAGTCCCGCGCAGCCAGCGCGAGGTCACGACATCTACCGGCGATACGGCAACCGTGGGTGACCGCGCGACCTTTGGCACCTTGTCCACGGGCGGGTTGTACTGACCGCCTTGCCGCTGGCGGGTGCGGGATGTAAGACCCCACAGAACCAATCGGAACAGGTGTCCCATGCGCGCTGAAACGCAGAACAATGTCGATGCGATCCAGAAATCGTTGAACCTGCTGGCGCAGCGGATGGATTATGAAACCGCCCGCTACCGGCTGGAAGAATTCGACGCGCGGGTCGAGGACCCAACATTGTGGGACGATCCGGACGCCGCGCAGAAACTGATGCGCGACCGGCAGGTGTTGGTCGATACATTGACCATGCATGACACGATCAAGCAGGAACTGGCCGATAATATCGAACTGATCGAGATGGGCGAGATGGAAGGCGATGCCGACATCATCACCGAGGCGGAAGAGGCGCTCAAATCCCTGCGCGACAAGGCCGCCCAAAAAGAACTCGAGGCGCTGCTGGATGGCGAGGCGGATGCCAATGATACCTTCCTTGAAGTCAACGCAGGGGCCGGCGGCACCGAAAGCTGCGACTGGGCCAACATGCTGTCGCGCATGTATGTCCGCTGGGCCGAGAAAAAGGGCTACAAGGTCGAATTGCAATCCATGCAGTCGGGCGACGAGGCGGGGATCAAATCCGTCACCTATAAAATCATGGGGCATAACGCCTATGGCTGGCTGAAATCCGAAAGCGGCGTGCATCGGCTGGTCCGCATCTCGCCGTTCGACAGCGCCGCCAAACGGCATACGTCGTTCACATCGGTCAAGGTCTATCCCGTCGTCGATGACAATATCGAGATCGAGGTCAACCCCAGCGACATCCGCCTTGATACCTACCGGTCATCGGGTGCGGGCGGCCAGCACGTCAACACCACCGATTCCGCCGTGCGGATCACCCACTTTCCCACCGGTATCGTGGTGACAAGTTCGGAAAAATCCCAGCACCAGAACCGCGATATCGCGATGAAGGCGCTAAAATCGCGGCTTTATCAGATGGAGCTGGATAAACGGTCTGCGCTGGTGAACGAGGCGCATGAAAATGCGGGCGACGCGGGCTGGGGTAACCAGATCCGGTCCTATGTGCTGCAACCCTATCAAATGGTCAAAGACCTGCGCACCGGGTTTGAAACATCCGACACCAAAGGCGTGCTGGACGGTGATCTGGACGGGCTGATGGGCGCGACACTGGCGCTGGATATGTCCGGCAAAGGGCGCGACGCGGCAAACGCGGACTGATTCCGCAGGCTTGCCAAAAGCCGCCCTTGGGCGCAAGATTTGCGCATGACCAAGACCGACACGATCCGCCAATCCGCCGCCCCGCAGGTCCGTCACCTTGCGCTGGCCGACCTGCGCGCGGCGCTGATTGCCGGTGTCGCTGATTTCCGCAAAACCCCGCAATTCGGCCTGTTTTTCAGCGCGGTCTATGTTCTGGGCGGGTTCGGGATGCTGGCGTTGGGGGCAGGGCATGTGACATGGACGCTGGCGACCAGTCTGGGCTTTCCGCTGATCGCCCCTTTCGCCGCCGCCGGATTATACGAGGTCAGCCGCCGGATCGAGACGGGCCAGCCTTTGTCATGGCGCGCGGTGCTGGGCATTGTCTGGCAGGAACGCACGCGGCAATTGCCCTGGCTGGGCGCGATCATCGTGATCTATTTTTTGTTCTGGACCTTTCTGGCGCATATGATTTTCGCCTTGTTCATGGGGCTCAGCACGATGACCAACGTCTCCCAAAGCTGGGAGGTGTTCCTGACCCCCACCGGCCTGACCATGATCGCCGTCGAACTGGCGGTCGGCGCCGTGCTGGCGTTTTTGCTGTTTGCGCTGACGGTGGTCAGCCTGCCCATGGTGCTGGACCGCGAGGTTGATTTCGTCACCGCGATGCTGACCAGCCTTGCCGTCGTGCGCCAGAACATGGGCGTGATGCTGTGCTGGGCCGGTCTGGTCGCCGCGCTGACGCTGGTGGCCTTGCTGCCGTGGTTTCTGGGGCTGATCGTGGTGCTGCCGGTGCTGGGCCACGCGACATGGCATCTGTATCGGCGGGCGTTGGATTGATACGAAAAGGGCGCCCCATGGGACGCCCTTGATCAGTCCTGCAGGCCAGTAAAACCTTAGCCCTGATCGCCTTCGGATGCGGGAAGGACGGGCATTTTCTTGCCGCCGGTGGACAAAGGGTCGTCCTGCCGCTGCACGGAGCCTTCGAAATGCGCGCCGGATTCGATGGCGATTGTTTTGTGGATGATGTCGCCTTCGACCCGCGCGGTCGAGGTCAGCCGCACCTTGAGACCGCGGACACGGCCGATCACGCGGCCATTGACCACGACGTCATCGGCAACCACTTCGCCTTTGACGGTGGCGCTTTCGCCGACGGTCAGCAGATGAGCGCGGATGTCGCCATCGACCTGGCCTTCGATCTGGATATCACCCGTCGTTTTCAGGTTGCCGGTGATCAGCAAATCCGAAGACAGGACCGACGCCGGTGGCTTGGCCTTGGGCGGCGATGTCTTGAAATCAGGAACCGGGCCGCCGGTCTTGCTGGCATCCACCGTGGTGGCTGCGGGAGTATCGGCCACCTTTGGCCCGGGCTCATTGATTTTGGATTTAGAAAACATTCTGTCCAGCTCTTATATAAGTCATCGGATTGACGGGGTTGCCATTGACGCGCACCTCGTAGTGAAGATGGGGCCCGGTCGAACGACCAGAATTCCCCATAGCACCAATTCGGTCGCCACGCGATACCCTTTGGCCAACCCGCACATCAATTGTGTTCAGATGGGCATAGCGGGTTTCAAGCCCGAAATCGTGGCGGATCGTGATCAGGCGGCCATAGCTGGATTCCCAGCCTGCCTGCACCACGACGCCATCGGCTGTGGCATGGATCGGCGTGCCGACCGGCCCTGCGAAATCGGTGCCGGCATGCAGACGGCCCCAGCGCTGGCCAAAGCCCGATGTCAGCCGGTAATTCGACCGCACCGGCATCGCGATCGGCAGCTTGTCGGCGGCGATACGGTACAGGTTGATCCGGTCCATCGAGGCAAGAATCGCATTGGCGCGCAGGCTGTCGGGGTCCGGCTCGCCCGTCGCGGTGGTGAACTGGATCGGGGCCAGCGGACCGCCGGTGCCGGAATAGCCGCGCCGAACCTGTTCGATCAGCGTGTCGGGGTTCATGCCCGCCGCGCGGAACACATTGTCCAGCGGTTCGACCGAAACCAGCATCGCCTCTTCCAGCTGGCGGAAAATCTGGTCGTTGCGTTCTTGCAAAAGGCGCAGTTCCAGCTGCATTTCTGCGGCCTGTTCGATGGCCATGCCCGCGTCATCGGCGATCTGGTCGCGTTCGGCGGCGGTTTCGGCCAGCGCATTGGCCAGCAGGTTGACGGTGCCGACGGCTTCGTCAGGCATCGACAGCGGCGTGCCGTCTTCGCCGGTCTCGGTCAGGGTGGCGACCTGCTCGCGCGCTTCCTCGCGGGCTTTCATCGTGGTGCGCAGGGTGGTTTGCACCACCTCCAGCCCGGTTTCCAGCTCGCGACGTTTTTCCTCGGTGGCCAGCAGTTCCGATTGCATGATCGAAATCTGCTCCAGCGCCATTTCAAACCGCGCATGGGCGGATGCGGCTTCGGCGGCGCTGCTGTCACGGTCGGATGACAGGATGTTCAGCCGCTGTTCATAGGTCATCTGGTCGCGCTGCGCCTGCGCGCGGAAATTGCCCGCCCCGATACTGTCCATCAGCAGGATCGCGGTGGCGACGATGGTCCAGCCGACAACGATGGTGCTGCCCGCCCAGGCGACCAGCTGTGTTTCGGATGTCAGGCGGATGAATCGCGTTTCGGTGTCGGATCGCAGGAAAAGCCGCTTTTCGGGAAACCAGCGCTCGAGCGTGGCATGGATCGGTTTCATCAGTCTTGAACGCACCAGTTATCCACCTTGCTTGGCTGTCAGACCTGCCCCGTTTCCCCACAAAAGGCAGTGCTGGTCCGTGTTAGCCAGCCAAGCGCCATGTCGCAACACTCAATCCCCGTTTTTTGGCCTAAAGGGGAAAACACGCCAATCTGCGCAAAGTTCCGCCGAGACCGGCAGATACATGCCGGTCCCGGCCGTCGCACTTGCCGGATGGCGCGGGGTTACAGCGCCTTGACCGCCGCCAGCACCGCATCGACATGGCCGGGGACTTTGACCTTGGGCCAGATTTGCGCGATCTTGCCATCCGGTCCGATCAGGAATGTGGCGCGTTCGATGCCCATATAGGTCTTGCCATACATGCTTTTCTCGACCCAGGTGCCATAGCGTTCGCAGACATCGCCCGCCTCGTCCGACAACAGCGCGATTTTCAGGTCATGTTTCGCGACGAACTTGGCGTGTTTGGCCACGGAATCCTTGGACACGCCCAGCACCACGGCACCGGCGGCGGCGAAATCATCGACGCTTTGGGTGAAACCGATGGCTTCGGTGGTGCAGCCGGGGGTGTCGTCCTTGGGGTAGAAATACACAACCACTGTCTTGCCCGCGAAATCGGACAGATTGACGATATCGCCGCCGTCGCGCGGCAGGCTGATTGCAGGCGCAGTGTCGCCGATGGCAGGGTGGGTCATGGCTGATAATCTCCGCTGAGGTTTTGATTGCCTTGTTTTAGTCCCATGGTGTCAAAGATAAAGGGACCAGTGACCCCATGGGCGGAGAATCCTTGCCAGAGCCAATGCCAGACCCGCTGCAGACAGCCGACCCTGTCCGCGTCCGACGGCCCCTGTCGCCTGTCCGGCTGGTGCTGCGCGGCGTGTTGCTGGTTTGCCTGATGCCGCTGGTCTTTGCGCTGGTGGCCGCGGTGATGATCATCGACCGCGAGATTACCGCCCCAAGCTGGATCACCGCGCAGGTGCAGGATCGCGGTACGCAGGTGCTGGATGGCGGGCGTTTGCGCTTTGCCGCGATATCGGTGCGGATCGGGCGCGACCTGCACCCGACCATCCGGCTGATCGACACCCAGCTGATCGACCGCAACGGGGCGCTGGTCACGCGGATCCCGGTGGTCGAGGCTGATTTGTCCCCGCGCGGTGTGATCCTGCAACGCGCGGTGCTGGTCCAGCAGGTGCGCATTATCGGCGCACAGATCAACCTGCGCCGCGCCCGCGACGGCAGTCTTGGGCTGGCGTTGGGGGCGGGTAACCAGCTGCGCATGCGCAGCCTGCCGGAATGGCTGGATGAAATTGATCGGTTCCTTGACCGGCCCGTGTTCGATGCCCTGCGCACAGCGCAGGCGACCGGATTGATCGTCAATTACGACGATGCCCGCGCAAGGCGGAACTGGACCGTCGATGGCGGGCAGGTCGATCTGGACATGCGCGGCAGGCAGGTGACGGTGCAGGCGGAGCTGGCGCTGTTGTCGGGGCGGGCTGATGTGACCACGGCGCTGTTGTCCTATGCCAGCCCGCGCGACAGCCGTGCCGCCGATCTGGCCGTGACGATCAACAATATCGCGGCCAGCGATATCGCGGCGCAATCGCCTGCGCTGAACTGGCTGCGCGATGTGGCCGCGCCCTTGTCCGCCACATTGCGCACCACGCTTGATGAGACAGGCGCATTGGGGGCGTTGCGGGCCTCGCTCGATATCGGGGCCGGAGTGCTGCAACCGACGCCCGCGTCCGAACCCGTGGGTTTCAGCGCGGCGCGGGCCGAGCTGACCTATGACCCGATCCTCGACCTGATCCGGTTCAGCGACATCGCAGTGCAAAGCGAATGGGGCAGCCTGCAGGCCAGCGGCGATGCCTATCTGCGCGATTTTGCGGATGGTCTGCCGCGCGCCTTGCTGGCGCAATTCCAGCTGCGCGATGTGGCGCTGACACCGCCGGGCCTGTTTGATGTGCCGCCGCTGATCGATGGGGCGAGCGTGGATCTGCGGTTGTCGCTTGATCCTTTCGTGGTCGATATCGGGCAGGCCATGGTGCGCGATGGCGCGTCGCGCGTGCTGGCGCAGGGCCGGATCGCGGCCACGGATGCGGGCTGGCAGGTGGCGGTTGATGCGGTGATCGACGCGCTGGCGCCGGACCGGCTGCGCGCGCTTTGGCCCAACGGGTTTCGGCCCGGCACCCGTGACTGGTTTGACCGCAACGTGCTTGCAGGCCAGCTGTCTGACCTGCATTTTGGCCTGCGACTGGACCCCGGACAGCCCGCCCGTATCGCAGGGCATTTCAGTTTTGCCGATGCCGCCGTGCGGGTGATGCCCGCGCTGCCGCCGGTGACGGATGCGCGCGGGACCGGTCATCTGATCGACAACCGCTTTGTCGTCGTGGTGGATGACGGCATGATGACCGCGCCGCATGGTGGGCCTGTGCGGATCGACGGCACCAGCTTTGCCATTGCGGACCTGCGCCACAAACCCGGCCTTGCGACGCTGCAATTGCAGGCACAAAGCCGCCTGCCGGACCTGTTGTCGGTGATCAACCAGCCGCCTTTCGCCTTTCTGGACAAGGCCGGTCTGCCGGTGACCATCGCCCAAGGCGTGGCCCATGCGCAAGGCAGCGCCAGCTGGCCCCTGCTGAAACGCAGCCCGCGCGAAATGGTCCGGTTCGACATGCGTGCCGATCTGACCGATCTGCGCAGCGATCTTCTGGTGCCGGGTCGTGTGCTGACAGCGGCGGCGATGCAGCTGGCGGTCAGTGATGCGGGGCTGTCGATCAGCGGGCCGGTGACGCTCGACGGTGTCAGCGCCGATGCGCAATGGACCCGGAGCTTTCGGCGCAATGATCCCGGCGGCAGCCAGTTGCAGGCGGATGTGATGCTTTCGGACGCGGGCTTGCGCGCCTTCGGGGTCGCGCTGCCGGCCGGCATGATCAGCGGTGCCGCCGCCGCACGGTTGCAGGTCACGCTGCAACCGGACGCGCCACCGCAATTCGTGCTGACCTCTGATCTTGACGGGCTGCGGCTGGCGCTGCCGCCGGTCGGCTGGGCCAAGGCCGCTGCCACCAAGGGCGATCTGCGCATCGAGGGCCGTCTGGGCGCTGTCCCCGAAATCACCCGCCTGTCGATCAGCGGCGGCGGGTTGCAGGCCGAAGGACGCATCACGCTGGCCGCCGGTGGCGGCTTGGCGCAGGCGGTGTTTTCGCGGCTGCGCATTGGGACATGGCTGGATGCGCCGGTCACCGTGCAGGGGCGTGGCGCGGATCAGTCCCCCGCGATTGTGGTGCAGGGCGGCATGATCGACCTGCGCCGCGCGCGGTTTGGCGCCGGTGGCGGGGCGCAGGGCGGGACGGGCGGCAGCCCGGTGCAGATCGCGCTGGACCGTGTCGTCGTGACCGAAGGCATGGTGCTGACCGGTTTTCGCGGCGATTTCACCAGCGTTGCGGGGTTCATCGGGCAATTCAGCGCGCGCATCAACGATTCCGCCGCCGTCACCGGCACCATCGCGCCGCGTGCCGGACGCTCCGCGATCAGGCTGCGCAGCGATGATGCGGGCAGTGTCTTGCTGGCGGCGGGGCTGTTTGGCAGCGCCATTGGCGGCACGCTCGACCTGACGCTTTTGCCGGCGGGGGATGCAGGCACCTTCGACGGGGTCTTGGCTGTCCGGTCGGTGCGGGTGCGCGATGCGCCAACGATCGCGGCCTTGCTTGATGCGATCAGCGTGGTGGGCCTGCTGCAACAGATGGACGGGCAGGGGCTGTCCTTTGACGAGGTCGATGTCCGGTTCCGCCTGACCCCCGATCAGGTCACCGTGTCGCAGGCCAGCGCGGTCGGTCCGGGGCTTGGCATTGCGGTCAACGGGATTTACAGGCTGGCGGACAAGGGGTTCGATTTGCAGGGTGTCGTGTCGCCATTCTATCTGGTCAACAGCATCGGCGCCTTTCTGACCCGCAAGGGCGAGGGGCTGGTCGGCTTCAATTTCACCATCGCAGGCACGCCGGATGCGCCGCGCGTCAGCGTCAACCCGCTATCGGCGCTGACCCCCGGCGGGTTCCGCGCGCTTTTCCGCCGCCCGCCACCGGAGCTTATCCAATGAAACTAAGCGATTTCGACTTTGACCTGCCCGAGGCGCTGATCGCCACGCGGCCCGCGCGGCCGCGGTCTTCGGCGCGGTTGCTGCTGGCGCAGGGCGATGACATCGCGGACCGGATCGTTACCGATCTGGTGGATATCCTGCAACCGGGCGACCGGCTGGTGCTGAATGACACCAAGGTCATCCCCGCGCGGCTGACCGGCACCCGCGCGCGGTCTGGCGAGGCGGGCGATACCAGCGCGCGGATCGAGGTGACCTTGCTCGAACCGCAGGCAGCTGGTGACTGGACCGCATTGGTCAAGCCGCTGAAAAAGGTGCGCGACGGCGAGATGATCGTGTTTTCCCCCGATCTGTCCGCGACCGTGGTCAGCCGTGCGGAGGGGCAGGCGATGCTGGCCTTCAATCTGGCGGGCGATGATTTCGATGCCGCGCTGAACGCCGTGGGGGCAATGCCCTTGCCGCCTTATATAGAGGCCAAGCGCCCTGCGGATGCCGCCGACAAGGATGATTACCAGACCTATTGGGCAAAGCACGCGGGCGCTGTGGCCGCCCCCACCGCATCGCTGCATTTCGACGGGCCTTTGTTGCAGGCGCTGGCCGCGCGCGGGGTGACAATGTCTTATGTGACCTTGCATGTGGGGGCTGGCACCTTTTTGCCGGTCAAGGTCGATGACGTGAGCGCGCATAAGATGCATGCCGAATGGGGCGAGGTGACAGCGACAGCCGCCGCCCAGATCAACGCCACCAAGGCGGCAGGCGGGCGCGTGATCCCCGTGGGGACAACCGCGCTGCGGCTGATCGAAAGCGCGGCCAAGGGCGGGCAATTGCAGCCCTGGACCGGGCCTACGGATATTTTCATCACCCCGGGTTTCGCGTTCCAGATCGCGGACGGGCTGATGACCAATTTCCATTTGCCGAAATCCACGCTGATGATGCTGGTGTCCGCATTGATGGGGATGGACAGGATCAAGGCGATCTATGCCCATGCCATCGCCGAACGTTACCGGTTCTTTTCCTACGGGGATGCGTCGCTTTTGTTACCTGACCGCGCGTGATTGTCGCCCCGGTTGCATTGCAATCCGGTTATGATCAGGTCACACGGCGGGCTTGGACCAAACCCTGAAGGGGGACAGGATGTTTCAGGTATTGACAGGATCATGGGCTCTTTTTCTGGGGATGTTCCTGTTGATGGTGGGCAACGGGCTGCAAGGCACATTGCTGGGCCTGCGCGGCGAGATGGAAGGTTTCAGCACGCTGTCGCTGTCTTTCGTGATGTCGGCCTATTTTCTGGGGTTCCTGTTTTCGTCGCGGTTCACGCCCGAACTGATCCGGCGGGTCGGGCATGTGCGGGTCTTTGCGGCGATGGGGTCGATGATCTCGGCGGTGCTGATCCTGTATCCGACATTGGTGGACCCGATTGCCTGGACCATCGGGCGGGTGATCATGGGGTTCTGTTTCTGTGGCGTCTATATCACCGCCGAAAGCTGGCTGAACGACGCGTCCAGCAATGCCAATCGGGGCAAGGCGCTGTCGCTTTACATGATCGTGCAGATGGCGGGGATCGTGTTCGCGCAATATATCGTCAGCATCGGTGATGTGTCGGGCTATGTGATCTTTATCATCCCGTCGGTTCTGGTGTCGCTGGCCTTTGCGCCAGTCTTGCTGTCGGCACGCCCGATGCCGGCCTTTTCCGCGACCAAGCCGATGAAGATCAAGGACCTGATCAAGACCTCGCCCTTGGGCTGCGCGGGGATGTTCCTGCTGGGTGGCGTCTTTGCCGCGCAATTCGGTATGTCGGCGGTTTACGGCAGCCGCGTGGGGCTGAGCGTGGGAGAAATTTCGTTCTTTATCTCGGCCATCTATGTGGCGGCCTTGGTGCTGCAATATCCGATCGGCTGGCTGTCAGACCGGATGGACCGGCGCCGGTTGATCATCTGGATCGCCATGCTGGGCGGTTTGGGGTCGTTGATCGCCTTTATCGTGCCGGGCAGTTTTTTGCTGATCATCCTCAGCGGGGCCATCGTAGGCGGCACGTCCAACCCGCTTTATGCGCTGCTGATCGCCTATACCAATGACTACCTCGAAAAAGAGGATATGGCCGCCGCATCCGGCGGGCTGTTGTTCATCAACGGGCTGGGCGCGATCATGGGGCCGCTGATCGTGGGTCTGATGATGGATGTGATCGGGGACAACGGGTTCTGGCTGTTCACGGCCGTCCTGATGCTGGGCGTCGGGATCTTTGGCATGGTGCGGGCCACGCAGCGGGATCGCGGCGCGCTGGATCTGGATCAGGTGCCCTATGCGCCGGTCTCGGCCGGGTCATCCGCCGTGGCTGTCGGTGTCGCGCAAGAGGTCTATCTGGACGCCGTTAGCGACGAAATCGCGGCCCGCACCGACTAACCGCGCGAAATCGCGGTGCGCTTGCCACGAAGCTCTTGTCAGATCACGCTTTGTCTGTTCCTTTGATCCGAGGGACAGCATCAGCGGGGGACGGGACAGTGACGCGTGAAGACGAGGTTCTGGCCTTTTGGCTTGATGAATGTTCCCCTGCGGATTGGTACAAATCCGATCCGGATTTTGACGCCCTGATCCGTGAGCGTTTCGAACAGACATGGCGGGACGCGACCGAAGGGTCGTTGGGGCTGTGGTTGACGCATGCGACCGGTACGCTGGCCTATATCATCCTAACCGATCAATTCCCGCGGAACATGTTCCGCGATACGGCCAAGGCGTTTTCGACCGACTTCCTGGGTCTGGCCGCCGCCAAGATGGCCATTGACCGCAATTGGGACATGAAAATCGCAGAACCCGCGCGCCAGTTTTTCTATCTGCCGCTGATGCATTCCGAAACCCTGTCCGATCAGGACCGCGCCGTCCGGCTGATCCATGCGCGGATGCCCGAAACCGGCCATAACAACCGCGACCATGCCCGCGCGCATCGCCGGATCATCCGCGATTTCGGGCGCTTTCCCTATCGCAACGCGGCGCTTGGGCGGCGCACCAGCCCTGCCGAACAGGCGTTTCTGGATGCGGGCGGATACGGCTTTGCCCTGCGCACCTTGCAGGAAAAACCGGCTTGAGCCGCCTTGCATCCGCGCGATGGCTGATATGACCCAAGGTCACTGGAGATCGCCGTCAAATTAGTTTAACGTTCAACTAATTCTGAACAGGGAGGGCCAGATGGCTGCGAAAAACTTTGATCTGATCGTCATCGGGGCCGGCCCCGGCGGTTATGTGGCTGCGATCCGTGCGGCACAGCTGGGCATGAATGTCGTTGTCATCGAACGCGAAAATCTGGGCGGCATCTGTCTGAACTGGGGTTGTATCCCGACCAAGGCGATGCTGCGATCCTCCGAAGTGTTCCACCTGATGCACCGCGCCAAGGAATTCGGCCTGAGCGTGGAAAAGGTCAGCTATGATCTGGATGCCGTGGTCAAACGCTCGCGCGGTGTGGCCAAGCAGATGGAAGGCGGCGTCAAGCATCTGCTGAAGAAAAACAAGGTCACTGTCATCATGGGCGAGGCGACGATCCCCGCCAAGGGCAAGGTCAGCGTCAAGACCGAGGCTGGCACCGAGGAATTGACCGCCAAGAACATCGTGCTGGCCACCGGTGCGCGCGCGCGCAACCTGCCGGGGCTAGAGGCCGATGGCGCGCGTGTCTGGTCCTATCGCCACGCGCTGGTCCCGCCGCATATGCCCAAAAAACTGCTGGTGATCGGGTCGGGCGCCATCGGGATCGAATTTGCAAGCTTTTACAACACCTTGGGTGCAGAAACCACCGTGGTCGAGGTGATGGACCGCGTGCTGCCTGTCGAGGATGCCGAAATCAGCGCCTTTGCGAAAAAGCAATTCGTCAAGCAGGGCATGGTGATCATGGAAAAGGCAACGGTCAAACAGCTTGACCGCGCCAAGGACAAGGTTACCGCCCATATCGAAAGCGGCGGCAAGGTGGAAAAGCGGGAGTTTGACACCGTGATCAGCGCCGTCGGCATCGTCGGCAATACCGAAGGGCTGGGGCTGGAAGCCTTGGGCGTCAAGATCGACCGCACCCATGTGGTGACAGACGAATACTGCCGCACCGGGGTTGATGGGCTTTATGCCATCGGCGATATCGCGGGCGCGCCGTGGCTCGCGCATAAGGCCAGCCACGAAGGCGTGATGGTCGCCGAATTGATTGCGGGCAAACATGCCCATCCGGTCAAACCCGAAAGCATCGCAGGCTGTACCTATTGCCATCCGCAGGTGGCGTCAGTGGGCTATACCGAGGCGAAGGCCAAGGAACTCGGCTATACCGTCAAGGTCGGCAAGTTTCCGTTCATCGGCAACGGCAAGGCCGTGGCCTTGGGCGAACCTGAAGGGCTGATCAAGACGGTGTTCGATGCCAAGACCGGTGAATTGCTGGGCGCGCATATGGTCGGGGCGGAAGTGACCGAATTGATTCAGGGCTATGTCATCGGTCGTCAGCTGGAAACCACCGAAGAAGACCTGATGAACACCGTTTTCCCGCATCCGACCCTGTCGGAAATGATGCATGAAAGCGTGCTGGATGCTTACGACCGCGTGATCCACATGTGACCCGTAGGGTGGGTTCAAACCCACCTTACCCCTGCCAAAGCCGCGGCTTGCCAGTTGCATGCCGCGCCTTTGGCTGTGCTTGCAAATAAATCTGTAAATGTTCTATGAATGTTCCGGAAAGCCATTGGACCGGCGCGCCTGTCGGCTTATGTGCAGAGCTTGGACGAGGGATGACCCATGGCAGAGCTGAAATATATCGCCGTGCGCGGCGCGCGCGAACATAACCTCAAGAACATCGACGTGGATATTCCGCGCGACCAGCTTGTCGTGATCACCGGCCTGTCGGGGTCGGGCAAATCCTCGCTCGCCTTTGATACGATCTATGCCGAAGGGCAGCGGCGCTATGTGGAATCGCTGTCGGCCTATGCGCGCCAGTTCCTTGACATGATGGAAAAGCCTGATGTCGATCATATCAGCGGCCTGTCCCCCGCGATTTCCATCGAACAGAAAACCACCAGCAAGAACCCAAGGTCCACCGTCGGCACGATCACCGAAATCTATGACTATTTGCGCCTGTTGTTTGCCCGTGCTGGCACGCCCTATAGCCCCGCCACCGGCCTGCCGATCGAGGCGCAGCAAGTGCAGGATATGGTGGACCGTGTCATGGCCCTGCCCGAAGGCACCCGCGGCTATCTGCTGGCCCCGATCATCCGCGACCGCAAGGGCGAATACCGCAAGGAATTTCTGGACCTGCGCAAACAAGGCTTTCAGCGTGTCAAGGTAGACGGGCAATTCTATGAATTGGACGAACCGCCCACATTGGACAAGAAATTCCGCCATGACATCGATGTGGTCGTGGACCGGATCGTGGTGCGCGCCGGGCTGGAAACGCGGCTGGCCGACAGTTTTCGCACAGCACTCGATCTGGCCGACGGGATCACCGTGCTGGAAACCGCGCCCGCCGAAGGCGAGGGCGACCCCGAACGCATCACGTTTTCGGAAAAATTCGCCTGTCCGGTGTCCGGTTTCACCATCCCCGAGATTGAACCGCGCCTGTTTTCCTTTAACGCGCCTTTTGGCGCTTGCCCTGATTGTGACGGGCTGGGTGTGGAATTGTTCTTTGACGAACAATTGGTCGTCCCCGATGTGACGTTGAAAATATCCGACGGTGCGCTGGCCCCGTGGCGCAAGGGCAAATCGCCCTATTTCCTGCAAACCATCGAATCCATCGCCAAACATTACGGGTTCAACAAGAATGCCCGCTGGAAAGACCTTGACCCGACGGTGCAGGAGGTGTTCCTGCGCGGGTCCGGCACCACGGAAATCAAGTTCCGTTACGACGAAGGCGGGCGTGTCTATCAGGTAGAACGCCCCTTTGAAGGCGTGATCCCCAATATGGAACGCCGCTATCGCGAGACCGACAGCAACTGGATCCGCGAAGAATTCGAAGCCTATCAGAACAACCGGTCCTGCGGTACTTGCGGCGGTTACCGGCTGCGGCAAGAGGCGCTGGCGGTCAAGATTGGTGGCCAGCATGTCGGCCAGGTCGTGCAGATGTCGATCAAGGAAGCCTATGACTGGTGCCTGACCGTCCCTGACAGCCTTTCCAAGCAAAAGAACGAAATCGCCGTGGCAATTCTCAAGGAAATCCGTGAACGGCTGGGGTTCTTGAACAATGTCGGGTTGGATTACCTGACCTTGGCGCGTAATTCGGGCACCCTGTCGGGTGGCGAAAGCCAGCGTATCCGGCTGGCCAGCCAGATCGGGTCGGGGTTGCAAGGCGTGCTTTATGTGCTGGACGAACCCAGCATCGGGCTGCACCAGCGCGACAATGACCGTTTGCTGACCACGCTGAAAAACCTGCGCGATCAAGGCAATACCGTGATCGTCGTCGAACATGACGAAGAGGCGATCCGCGAGGCGGATTATGTCTTTGACATTGGCCCGGGGGCGGGCGTGCATGGCGGGCAGGTGGTCGCCCAAGGCACCCCGGCCGAGATCATGGCGAATGAAAATTCGATCACCGGCCTGTATCTGACCGGCAAGCGCGAGATCGCCGTGCCGACGACCCGCCGCAAGGGCAAAGGCAAAAAGATTACCGTGGTCAAGGCCAGCGGCAATAACCTGCAGGATGTGACGGCGGATTTCCCGCTGGGCATGTTCGTCTGTGTCACCGGCGTATCGGGTGGCGGCAAATCAACGCTGACGATTGAAACCCTGTTCAAGAATGCGTCGCAGAAACTGAACGGCGCGCGCCAGACGCCTGCACCCTGCGAGACGATCAAGGGGTTCGAGCATCTGGACAAGGTCATCGACATCGACCAGCGCCCCATCGGGCGCACCCCGCGGTCGAACCCAGCGACCTATACCGGCGCCTTCACCCCGATACGCGACTGGTTCGCCGGCCTGCCCGAAGCCAAGGCGCGCGGCTATAAACCGGGTCGGTTTTCGTTCAACGTCAAGGGCGGCCGTTGCGAAGCCTGTCAGGGCGACGGCGTCATCAAGATCGAGATGCATTTTCTGTCCGATGTCTATGTGACCTGCGAAACCTGCAAGGGCGCGCGCTATAACCGCGAGACGTTGGAGATCAAGTTCAAGGGCAAAAGTATCGCCGATGTGCTGGATATGACGGTGGAAGAAGCGCAGGGCTTTTTCACCGCCGTGCCCTCGATCCGCGAAAAGATGGATGCGCTGATGCGCGTGGGGCTGAGTTATATCAAGGTCGGCCAGCAGGCCACGACCCTGTCAGGCGGCGAGGCGCAGCGCGTGAAGCTGTCCAAGGAACTGGCGCGCCGGTCCACGGGGCGCACGCTGTATATCCTTGATGAACCCACCACGGGCCTGCATTTCGAGGATGTCCGCAAGCTCTTGGAAGTGCTGCACGAACTGGTCGATCAGGGCAATTCGGTGGTGGTGATCGAACATAACCTTGATGTGGTGAAAACCGCCGATCATGTCATCGACATCGGCCCCGAAGGCGGCGATGGCGGCGGCCGGATCGTCGCCGTCGGCACCCCCGAAGAGGTGGCCGAAGTCGCGGAAAGCCATACGGGGCGGTATCTGAAACCGATGCTGGTGCCCCGCAAGGTGGCGGCGGAATAGGAACAGCGCCATCTTTTGGGATGGCGCTGGCGCGTCGCGCGAGAGTATTTTTGGAAATAAGAAGTTACGGGCGCTGGCGTTTTTCGAACCGAGGCAGCATGGCCGAGAAATCGCGCCCGCGCCCGTCCTCGGTTTCGACGAAACGCGCGTAAAGCATGGTGGCGGCTTGGCCCAGCGGTGTGTCGGCGTCTGCGGTCTCGGCGGCTTGTTGGCTGAGGCGCAGGTCCTTGAGCATCAGTTCGGCGGCGAAACCGGGTTTATAGCCGTTGTCGGCGGGGCTGACAGGGCCGATGCCGGGGGCGGGGCAGTAGCTGGTCATCGACCATGACGCGCCCGAGGAGGTGCTGACCACATCGAACATCGCCTGCCGGTCCAGCCCGAGTTTATCGGCCAGCGCGAAAGCTTCGCAGGTGGCGATCATCGTCACGCCGAGGATCATGTTGTTGCAGATTTTCGCGGCCTGCCCGTTGCCCGCCGCCCCGCAATGCACCGCCTTTTGCCCCATGATCGCGAAAAGCGGTGCGACCGCCTCGAACGCGGGCAGGGGGCCGCCGGCCATGAAGGTCAGCGTCCCGTTTGTGGCACCCCCGATCCCGCCAGAAACCGGCGCGTCGATGGCGTGCAGCCCGTGGGCTGTGGCCTGTGCTGCGACGGCGCGCGCGCTGTCCACATCGACGGTCGAGCAATCCAGATGTATCGCACCCGGTTTCATCGCGGGATGGAGTTCTGCCGCGACGGCCCGCAGGATATTGCCATCGGGCAGCATGGTGATCACCACATCGGCATCTTGCACCGCCTCTTGCGCTGTCTTGGCCAGCGTCAGCCCCGGCGGTGTTGCCACCGGATCAAAGCCAGTCACTGCGTGGTCGCGCGCGAGGTTGGCGGCCATTGGCCCGCCCATATTGCCTAGCCCGATAAAGCCGATTTTCATGGTGTATCCTTCCAGATCAGTGCGTCCTTGCCCAAGGGCGCGGTCATTGCGGTGATGTCGTGGTCTGTGTAATTTTGCCAGCGCGGGTGGCGGTCGCGGTCGATGATCGCGGCGCGGATGCCTTCGATGAAATCGCCCTGTGCTGCGCAGCGGAACGTATAGCGGAATTCATGGTCCAGCGCGGTTTCGATCCGCGGGTCGCGGCGGACAGCGCCGATGATCCGCGCGGCGACGGCCATGGCCAGCGGTGCGTTGTAATCCAGCAGCGGCAGCGCATGGTCTGCCAGCATACCACCTGCCGCCAGCCGCGCGCGGATATCGGGCAGGTCCGGCGTGCAAAAGGCGGCATCGATGGCCCCTTGCCAGTCTATCAGGCGGCTGGGCGGTGGCGGGCCAGCCTTGATCGCGGTGACAGTGCCTGTTGTGATCAGGACCGATTTCAGTGCGTCCCAGTATTGCGCGGGGATGAAATGGTCGGCGAAACCGGCGTAGATCGCGTCGCCCGCATCCATCCTGTCGCCGGTCAGCCCCAGGTAGGTCCCCAGATAGCCCCGCGCGCGTGCAAGGATCAGTGACCCGCCCACATCCGGCACCAGCCCGATGCTGCATTCGGGCATGGCGATCCGGCTGGACGCGTCCACGATCCGGTGGCTGGCGTGGCAGCCGATACCGACACCGCCCCCCATGGTGAACCCGTGCAGGAAGGTCACGATGGGTTTGGGATAACGGTGGATTTTCCGGTTCAGCCGGTATTCGTCGCGCCAGAACCTTTGGCCATAGCTGACATCGCCGCGTCTGGCGCTGGCATACATATCGGCGATATCGCCACCCGAACAAAAGGCACGATCCCCCGCGCCGTCGATCAGGATCAGGTCAACCTGATGGTCCGTGCGCCAGTCATCAAGCGCTGCCTCGATCGCCAGACACATGTCCCAGGTCAGCGCGTTCAGCGCCTTGGGCCGGTTCAGCGTGATCAGCCCCGCGCGCCCGTCCTTGCGGATCAGGATATCGTTCATCGGATCATCTGGCGCGCGGTGATCAGGCGCATGATCTCGTTCGTGCCTTCCAATATCTGATGCACCCGCAGGTCGCGCACGATCTTTTCGATCCCGTAGTCGGCCAGATAACCGTAGCCGCCGTGCAATTGCAGGCATTGATCGGCCACCATGCTGCCGGTTTCGGTGCAAAGCTTTTTCGCCATGGCGCAGAATTTTGTCGCATCCGCGGCCCCTGTGTCCAGCTTCCATGCCGCCTGCCGCAGGAAGGTGCGCGCCGATTGCAGCGCGATTTCGGCATCGGCCAGCCGGAATTGCAGGCCCTGAAACTGGTCGAGCGATTGGCCGAAAGCTTTGCGGTCCTTCATATAGGCCAGCGTCTGGTCCAGCGCGCATTGCGCCGCACCAATCGAACAGGCCGCGATGTTGAGCCGCCCGCCGTCCAGCCCTGCCATGGCATAGCGGAAGCCTTGGCCTTCGGTTCCCAAAAGATTGCCCAGCGGTGTCGCGCAATCATCCATCTGCACCTGCCGCGTTGATTGTGACCGCCAGCCCATCTTGTCCTCGAGCCCGCCAAAGGACAGGCCGGGGGCGTCGGAGTCTACCAAAATCGCGCTGATCCCCTTGGGGCCAGCCTCGCCGGTGCGGGCCATGACGATATAGGCGTCCGAATAGCCACCGCCGGAAATGAACGCCTTGGTGCCGGTCAGCAGGTAATTTTCATTGCTGCTGATGGCACGGGTTTTCAGCGCTGCGGCGTCAGAACCGGATCCGGGTTCGGTCAGGCAATAGGACAGTATCAGGTCCATCGACACAGCACGCGGCAGGATGCGCGCCTTCAGATCATCGGACCCATAGCTGTCGATCATCCGCGCGCACATGTTGTGGATTGATAAAAACGCAGCCACGGACGCGCAGGAGTATGATAAAGCCTCGAACACCAGTGTCGCGTCAAGACGGGACAGGCCCGCGCCGCCGCTGTCCTCGGACACATAAAGACCGCCAAAACCAAGGTCGGCCAGTTTCGGCCAGAGGTTTTTGGGGATCGTGCCCGCAGCGTCCCAGTCGCGGGCAAAGGGCGCGATATGCTCTTGCCCGAAGGCCAGCGCCATGTCGAAAATCGCGGATTGTTCCTCGGTCAGCGCAAAGTCCATGATGCCTCTCCCAGCAAGAAATGAACGGACGTTTAATTATTGCGCGCCTGCGGGTGGTTTGGCAAGGGCGGCCTGCGCCCTTGCCGTCAAGTTCAGTCCATCAGCGGGATCGAAAACGCGCTGCCGTCCTTGATGCCCGAAGGCCAGCGCGAGGTGATCGTCTTGGTGCGGGTGTAGAATTTGAACGCATCCGGCCCATGCTGGTTGAGATCGCCGAACATGGATTTCTTCCAGCCGCCAAAGGTGTGATAGGCCAGTGGCACCGGGATCGGCACGTTGATGCCGACCATGCCGATATTGATCCGGTTGGCGAAATCGCGCGCGGCGTCGCCGTCGCGGGTGAAAATCGCGGTACCATTGCCATATTCATGGTCCATCGCCAGACCCAAGGCTTCTTCATAGTTTTGGGCGCGCACGACGGACAGGACGGGGCCAAAGATTTCCTTGGTATAGATGTCCATATCCTTGGTCACGCGGTCAAACAGATGCGGGCCGACAAAGAAACCGTCTTCATAGCCCTGCAATTTGAAATCACGGCCATCGACGACCAGATCGGCCCCTTGAGCCACGCCGCTTTCGATCAGCTTGAGGATATTGGCCTTGGCGGCGGCGGTCACTACAGGGCCGTAATCGACGTCATTGCCGGATGTATAGGGGCCGACCTTCAGCGCCTCGATCCGGGGGACCAGTTTTGCGATCAGCCGGTCGGCGGTTTCATCACCCACCGGCACCGCCACCGAAATCGCCATGCAGCGTTCGCCAGCAGCACCATAGCCCGCGCCGATCAGCGCATCGGCGGCCTGGTCCATATCGGCATCGGGCATGATGATCATATGGTTCTTGGCACCGCCGAAACATTGCACGCGCTTGCCGTTGGCGCAGCCGCGGCCATAGATATATTCCGCGATGGGGGTGGACCCGACGAAACCGATCGACTGGATCACGTCATGGTCAAGGATCGCATCCACCGCCTCTTTATCGCCGTTGACGACCTGCAGGATGCCTTTGGGCAGGCCCGCTTCTTCCATCAATTCGGCCAGCATCAAGGGCACAGACGGGTCACGCTCGGAGGGTTTGAGGATAAACGCATTGCCACAGGCGATCGCGGGGGCGAACATCCACATCGGGATCATCGCGGGAAAGTTGAACGGCGTGATGCCGGCGGTAACACCCAGCGCCTGTTTCATCGAATACATGTCAATGCCGGGGCCGGCGCTGTCGGTGAATTCACCTTTCAGCAGCTGTGGCGCGCCGATGCAATATTCGACAACTTCAAGGCCGCGCACCACGTCGCCCTTGGCGTCGGGGATGGTCTTGCCATGTTCGCGCGACAAAGCCTCGGCCAGCTTGTCCATGTCGCGGTTCAGCAGGCCGACAAAGGCCATCATCACCCGCGCGCGGCGTTGGGGATTGACCTTGGCCCATTTGGGCTGTGCCTCGGCGGCGATCTGCACGGCCTTGTCCATCTCTGCGGCATTGGCCAGTGGCACGCGCGCCTGCACTTCGCCGGTTGCGGGGTTATAGACATCGGCAAAGCGGCCCGACGTGCCTTTGACATGTGCGCCGCCGATGTAATGGGTCAGTTCCTGCATAGCATCCTCCATTGGGTTTGGGGGACTATAGGCTTGCGTTTTTGTCTGTAAAAGAGACAATATACCAAAATCATTTTGCATTAATGCAGGACATAATGGATAATTGGGATGACATGCGGGTGTTTCTGGCCGTTGCGCGGATGGAAAGCCTGTCCGCGGCAGCCCCGCTGACGAAAATGGACCCGGCCACCCTTGGCCGCCGGATCACGCGGCTGGAACGCAGCCTTGGGGCGGCTTTATTCGTGAAATCGCCGCAAGGCTATGCGCTGACCGATCTGGGCGAACGTTTGCGCGACCGTGCTGCCGATGCCGAAACGCAATTCGCGCTGGCCATCGAGGAATCGCGTGGCGGGGCCACGGCGCTGACCGGCCAGATCCGCATCGGCGCACCTGACGGTGTGGCCAATTTCCTGCTGCCGCAGGTCTGTGCGGCGCTGCAACGCGACAATCCCGATTTGGAAATGCAGGTGCTGGCCTTGCCCCGCGTCGTCAACCTGTCGCGGCGCGAGGCGGATATGGCGATCACTGTCAGCCCGCCCGCCGCAGGCCAGCTGATCGTGCAAAAGATCACCGATTACCAGCTGCATCTGGCGATGCGCGCCGATGCGCCCCCTGCCAAAACGCTGGATGATCTGCGCGGGCGGCCTGTCGTGGGCTATATCCCCGATATGATCTTTGACAAGGAACTGGATTATCTGGGGGCTTTGGGGGCAGGGGGGGTGCAGCTTGCGTCCAATTCTGTCGCCGTGCAATTGCAGATGATCCGCGCGGCGGGTGTGGGCATCGTGCATGATTTCGCGCTGCCCTTTGCGCCCGAATTACGGCGCATCCTGACCGGTGACATCGCCCTGACGCGGTCGTTTTATCTGGTGCGGCACAAATCGGCGCGGCAATCGGACCGGCTGACGCGGGTTGCCGCCGCGATCAGCGCAGGGCTGCTGGCCGAGGTGGCGCGGCTGGAACGTATCGCGTGCTTGACAGATGCGCCTGCGGTTTGACAGGCTGGTCAAACGTCAGCGCATGGGGGGAGACACATCATGATCGTCGGACAAATCCTGAAATCCAAAGCCGATATGGGCGTGTTCTCTGTCAAGCCGACCGATATGGTGACCGATGCGGTGGCGCTGTTGTCGCAAAACCGGATCGGGACGGTCGTTGTGTCGGCGGACGGTGTCACGCTGGACGGTATCCTGTCGGAACGCGACATCGTGCGCGAACTGGGCAAACGCGGCGTGTCCTGTCTGTCTGCGCCCGTGTCCGAAATGATGACAGCCAAGCTGACCACCTGCACCACTGCCGACAGCGCCGACCTCGTGTTGCAGATGATGACCGAAGGCCGGTTCCGCCACCTGCCGGTGATGGACAATGGCACGATGATCGGCCTGATTTCCATCGGTGATGTGGTCAAGGCACGCCTGTCGGAATTGTCGATGGAAAAAGACGCGCTCGAAGGGATGATCATGGGGCACTAGCCCCGTTGCAATCCGCCGCGCGATAGTGTTGCCTGCGCGCAATATTCTTTCTTCCAAAGGTGCATCATGCGCGTAGGTCTTTATCCCGGAACCTTTGATCCGGTCACGCTGGGCCATCTTGATATCGTGCGGCGTGCGGCCTCGCTGGTAGACCGGCTGGTGATCGGCGTGGCGATCAACCGTGACAAAGGCCCGCTGTTCACGCTGGAAGAACGTGTCGCCATGGTCGAGGCGGAATGTGTCCCGCTGGGACGCGATGTCGGCTGTGAAATTATCGTGCATCCGTTCGAAAACCTGCTGATCACCTGCGCCCATGATGTGGGGGCCAATGTGATCATCCGTGGCCTGCGCGCTGTCGCGGATTTCGAATATGAATACCAGATGGTCGGCATGAACCGGATATTGGACGATTCGATTGAAACCGTGTTCCTGATGGCCGAGGCCGAACATCAGGCTATCGCGTCAAAACTGGTCAAGGAAATCGCGCGCTTGGGCGGCGATGTGTCGAAATTCGTCACCCCCGCCGTGAATACCGCACTGATCCAGCGCCTGCGCGGCTAGGCGCACAAAAGCCGCCCCCGAAGGTGCGGCTTGGTGGTCGGGCAGGGGTCGTTTTAGCCGTAGATCGCCTTGGATGCGATCTTGGCCGCGTCTTCGCGGAACAGGCCCAGATCAATGGCCACATCCTGTGGCATGCTGGCCAATTCGTTCTTCAGACGCAGATAGGCGGCATGTTTGCGCATGGCGGTGCGGACTGTGGTCAAGACTTTCATATGCAGGCTCCTTTTGCTGTCGCTGCGATTTCTTGATCCATAGATAGCAATGCTGCGACGCAGCACAACTGACGATTGGCGCTGGCCGATATGCAGGCGCTGCATGGCGGTTTGCGACGCATACAAAAAGACCGGCCCCGAACGGGACCGGCCCTGCCTGACATAAACGGTTTGATTACAGCAGCTTGCCCATTGCGACAGCGGTATCCGCCATGCGGTTGGAAAAGCCCCATTCATTGTCATACCACGACAGGATGCGCACCATGTTGCCATCCAGCACCTTGGTCTGGTCCAGATGAAAGATCGACGAATGCGGATCGTGGTTGAAATCGGAACTGACCATCGGCAGCGCGGTATAGCCCAGCACGCCTTTCAGCGGGCCATCGGCGGCAGCAATGATCGCGTTGTTGATTTCCTCGGCCGTGGTGGCGCGAGATGCCTCGAAGGTCAGATCGACGACCGACACATTGGGTGTCGGCACGCGGATCGCCACACCGTCCAGCTTGCCATTCAGCTCCGGCAGCACCAGCCCCACGGCCTTGGCCGCACCGGTCGAGGTCGGGATCATCGACAGGGCCGCAGCGCGCGCGCGGTACAGGTCCTTGTGCATCGTGTCCAGCGTCGGCTGGTCGCCCGTATAGCTGTGGATCGTGGTCATGAAACCTTTGGTGATCCCCACGGCATCGTTCAGCACCTTGGCGACCGGCGACAGGCAGTTCGTGGTGCAGGATGCGTTCGAGACGATGATATCATCCTTGGTCAGCGACTGGTGGTTGACCCCGAAAACGATTGTCTTGTCGGCATCGGTGCCGGGGGCGGAAATCAGCACCCGTTTGGCCCCGGTGGACAGATGCGCCTGACAGGATTGCTTGCTGGTGAAAATTCCCGTGCATTCCAGCACGATATCGACATCACCCCAGGGCAGGTCGGCGGGATTGCGGATCGCGGTCACGGCAATCGGGCCACGGCCTGCGTCGATGCTGGTTTCGGTTGTCGTCACGGTGCCGGGGAACCGGCCATGCACCGAATCGAACCGCAGCAGATGCGCATTGGTTTCCACCGGCCCAAGGTCGTTGATCGCCACCACCGTGATATCGGTGCGGCCGGATTCGATGATGGCGCGCAAGATGTTGCGGCCGATCCGGCCGAATCCGTTGATTGCTACTTTGACGGCCATGCTAAATCCTCCTTGGGGATATATGTTGGCGCTAACATTGCGATTTATCACAAAAGGTCAACCGCCGATGCCAGATGCATCAGCGCCAAAAGGCCAGATATTCCGTCAAATCGACGAATTTGCGCAAGCTGAAGGCGAAACCCTGCCAATCGTTCGCCAGCCCGTCATAGGCCAGCGCCGCCCCGATCAGCACAAGAAGAAACACCGCGATGCCATTCGTCATGGCACTGGTCTAGCAACGCCCGCGTTTAATGCAAGCGCCCCATGGTGGCCGCGACATCGGCCATCCGCGCCGAAAAGCCCCATTCATTGTCATACCATGCCAGCACCCGCACCGTGCGCCCGCCAACGACCTTGGTCTGGTCGGGGGCAAAGATACAGCTTTGCGTGGTGTGGTTGAAATCGATGCTGACCTTGGCTTCGGCGTCATAGGCCATGACCATGCCCATATAGCCGCCTGCGGCCTCGGCGACGATGGCGTTGACTTCGGCCACGGTGACGGATTTGCCGGCCTCGAATGTCAGGTCCACGGCGCTGACATTGGGGGTGGGCACGCGCATCGCGGTGCCGTCCAGCTTGCCTGCCAGTTCGGGCAACACCTCGCCCAAGGCTTTGGCGGCCCCCGTCGATGTCGGGATCATCGCCATCGCGGCGGCGCGCGCGCGGTACAGATCGTCGTGCCGGCGGTCCAATGTGGGCTGGTCACCTGTATAGCTGTGGATCGTGGTCATGATACCGCGTTCGATCCCGATGGCATCGTTCAACACCTTGGCCAGCGGGGCAAGGCAATTGGTGGTGCAGGACCCGTTCGAGACCAGCCGTTCGGTCGCCAGCAGGTCGCGGTGATTGACGCCGTAAACCACCGTGCGGTCCACATTTGTGGCAGGCGCCGAGATCAGCACCTTGCGCGCGCCACGTTCCAGATGCACGGCGGCCTTGTGGCCATCGTTGAATTTGCCGGTGCATTCCAGCACGACATCGACGCCGTCCCAATCCAGCGTGGTGGGGTCATAGCTTGACATCACGTCGATGGGGCCGCGCCCAAGGTCCAGCGTATTGCCTTTGACAATCACCGGATGGCCGAACCGGCCATGCACGGAATCGTATTTCAGCAAATGCGCATTGGTGGCAATGGGGCCGGTGGCGTTGATCTTGACGACCTGCACGTCATTGCGCCCCGCTTCGGTGATATGCGCCAATGTGCAGCGCCCGATGCGGCCAAACCCGTTGATCCCGATAGTGATTGTCATGTGGCATCCCCTATGTCTGCAGATGTCGTGCAGATTGTATGCCACGGTGTCCAGAAAAAAGTGAATTGTTGTCAGGGTGTTAACGGTAACATACGGGATTTTCCGCTGTTACCGCTAAATGTTTGCGCCAACATTCGGGCGGGTGGGTAAGGTGGGTTTGAACCCACCTTACGCCGGTTTTACTTGATCAGCGATTTGACCTTGTCAGCGACGCCCTGCGCGGTGATGCCGAATTCCTGATACAGACGTTCCGCAGGGGCAGAGGCCCCGAAGCCATGCATGCCGACGAAGCCTGACTTTTCACGCTTGCCACCTTCGCCAAACAGCCAGCGGTCCCAGCCGAACCGGATACCCGCCTCGACCGCGACACGCACGGGGCCTGCGGGCAGCACGCGGCGGCGATAGCTGGCGTCCTGTTCCTCGAACAATTCCCAGCAGGGCATGGACACGACACGCGTGCCGATGCCTTGGGCCTGCAACAGGTCGCGCGCGGCCAGCGCGATTTCCACCTCGGACCCCGTCGCCATGATGATCGCCTGCCGCTTGCCGTCCGCATCGGCCAGCACATAGCCACCCTGCGCGGTCAGATTCTTGTTCGTGTGGGTCTTGCGCACGGTGGGCAGGTTCTGGCGCGACAGGGCCAGCACCGACGGCGTGGTCTTGGAGGTCAGCGCGATTTCCCAGGCTTCGGCTGTTTCAATCGTATCGGCTGGGCGGAACACATGCATATTGGGTGTCGCGCGCAGCATCGCCAGATGTTCGATCGGCTGGTGGGTCGGGCCATCCTCGCCCAGACCGATGCTGTCATGGGTCATGACATAGGTCACCGGCACGCCCATCAGGGCAGACAGGCGCATCGCGCCGCGGGCGTAATCGGTGAAACACATGAAGGTGCCGCCATAGGCGCGCGCGCCGCCATGCAGCGCCATGCCGTTCATCGCAGCCGCCATCCCGTGTTCGCGGATGCCGTAATAGATATACCGCCCCTTGCGGGTATCGGGATGGAACACGCCCAGATCACCGGTCTTGGTGTTGTTCGATCCGGTCAGATCGGCGGACCCGCCGATGGTTTCCGGCATGATCGGGTTGATCACCTCCAGCGTCATTTCCGAGGATTTGCGCGTGGCCACCGATGGCGCGGATTCGGAAATCTGCTTTTTCAGCGCGCGGATCGTGGCGGCCAGTTTCTTGGGCGCGTCACCGGCATAGGCGCGGGTGAATTCGGCCTGTTTGGCCGCCGACAGCGCGGCAAAGCGCGCTTCCCATGCCGCACGGGTCTGCGCACCGCGCGCGCCGATGGCCTGCCATGCGTCCAGCACGTCAGCGGCCACTTCGAACGCACCCATCGGCGCGCCATAGGCGGTTTTTGCGGCGGCGAGTTGTTCGGCGTTCGTCAGCGCGCCATGGCCTTTGGACGTGTCCTGTGCGGCATGGCCCAGTGCGATATGGGTCTTGCAGGCGATCATCGAGGGGCGTGGATCAGCCTTGGCCGCCACAATGGCCGCGTCAATGGCAACCGGATCATGGCCGTCAATTTCCTGCACATGCCAGCCCGAAGCGGCAAAGCGTGCAGGCTGATTGGTGATATCGGCAATATCAACCGTGCCGTCGATGGTGATGTTGTTGTTGTCCCAGAACACGACCAGATGGCCAAGTTTCTGCATCCCTGCCAGACCGATTGCCTCTTGGCTGACGCCTTCCATCAGGCAGCCGTCACCGGCGATGACATAGGTATGGTGATCGACGATCTTGGCCCCCCAATGGGCGCGCTGGATTTCCTCGGCAATGGCGAAACCCACCGCATTGGCGATGCCCTGACCCAAGGGGCCGGTGGTGGTTTCAATCCCGCGCGCATGGCCATATTCGGGGTGACCTGCGGTTTTCGCGCCCCATTGGCGGAAATCCTTGATCTGCTGCAGCGTGATATCCTCGTAGCCGGTCAGATACATCAGCGCATAAAGCAACATCGACCCATGCCCTGCCGACAGGATGAACCGGTCACGGTCGGGCCATGCGGGGGCCTTTGGGTCGAAGTTCAGATGATTCTGGAACAGCACCGTTGCCACATCGGCCATGCCCATCGGCATGCCGGAATGGCCTGAATTGGCCGCTGCGACCGCATCAAGCGTCAGGGTGCGGATGGCGGTGGCTTTTTTCCAGTGATCGGGGTGCGCGGAACGCAGGGCGGCAATATCCAAGGTGGCAGTCCTTTAGCCAAAGTGATGAAATTCTGTTGACAGCGTCATAACAGGGTCGCCCCCAAGATCAAGCGCGACAGCTAAGCTGTTCTGATCACAGGTCGCATCGGGTTTGCCGCGCTGCTGTCGATGGCATAGGCTTTGGAAAACCTGTAACGATTCGGCGCAGAACGGCATATCGCTGCGCGACCGGCGCGTTGCGGGGTGATTATCTGGCCCGGATCGGGGCAATCGGGCGTCGCAGAATGTGAAAGGTCGGTCAATGAGTGATGTGCTGGAACTTGGTCATCGGATCACGGTGGCTTTGGACCGAATACGCCGTGGCATGGAGGCGCAGGACAAGGCCGATGCGGCGGAAACGTCGCTTTTTGACGCCTTGCGGGCCGAACAGGCGCAGACCGGCGCGCTGCGGGCGCAGATCCAGCAGCTGCAGGATGCGCTGGATGCACAGGACAGGCAGGCGGCGCTGGATGCACAGGTTGCCGATCAGGCCGCGCTGGATGCAAAAGACGCGCAGATCGCCGCGCTGACCGCGCAGATGGAAACCCAGGCGTCCCAGTTGCAGGCCATGGATGCGCATTTGCAGCGGCTGCGCGCCGCGACCCAGCAGTTGCGCGATCTGAACGGCCAGTTGCGTCAGGCCCTGATGGCGGGGCTTGCGCCCGGCATGATCGACATGGCACTGGCCGCTGAAATCGACGCCTTGCAGGCGCTGCGCGCCGCTGATGCGGCCGAGGTCGATATGATTTTGGCCGAACTCAAACCCTTGATCGCGGAGGCCGCCCATGCCGCAGGTTGAAATTTTCATCGGCGGGCGCACCTTTGAAGTGGCCTGTCAGGAAGGCGAGGAACATTTCCTGCATTCCGCCGCCGCCATGCTGGACGCCGAGGCCGCGACATTGGCCGAACAGATCGGCCGTCTGCCCGAAGCGCGGATGCTGCTGATGGCGGGGCTGCTTTTGGCCGACAAGACCGCCGGTCTGGAAGACAAGCTGCGCGAGGCGCAGGTCGAGGCGGTGGCATTGCGCGCCAAGCTTGATACGCTGCAAGCGCAGCCGGCACCCGAACCCCAAAGGATCGAAGTGCCTGTCGTGCCGGTGGATGTCGTGGATACATTGGCCGAGCTGGCCGCCAGGGCCGAAGCCCTGGCCGATCAGGTCGATGCGAAACTGGCCTGATCAGGCGTTGGCTTCACGGATTTTTTCGGCGGCGTCCTTGTCAAAGGACACGCCTTTTTCGGCGAACAGCGTGTCGAGTTCGCCCGACAGCGTCATTTCGGTGATGATGTCGCAACCGCCGACGAATTCGCCCTTGACGTAAAGCTGCGGGATCGTCGGCCAGTCGGAAAAGTCCTTGACGCCTTGGCGGATTTCTTCGTCGGCCAGCACGTTCACATCGGCGAAATCGACGCCCATGAAATTCAGCACACCTGCAACGCGGCTGGAAAACCCGCATTGCGGCATAGATTTCGTGCCTTTCATGAACAATACGACATCGTTTGACGTGATTGTTTCCTGGATTTGGTCTTTGGCGGTCATCTGGCGGTCCTTTGTCAGGTCGTGTTTCAATCTGGCGCCTTGGTGGTCAGCGCCAGTGCGTGCAATTCGCCCTGACTGCCGTCCATCCGGCCTTTGAGTGCGGCGTAAACGGCGCGTTGTTGCTGCACGCGGTTCAGGCCACGAAAGCTTGCGTCGATGACCTCTGCCGCGAAATGCGCGCCATCATCGCCTTGCACGCTGATCCGTGCCTGCGGGAAGCTTTCGCGCAACAGCGTTTCGATCTCATGGGCGGTGATGGGCATCTGCGGTCCTTTTCGGGCGTGTCATGTACAAACTAGGTGCGATGCGGGCGGCAGGCAAGGCGCTGCCTCCGGCGGGAGTATTTTGGGAAATAAGAAGCCATCAGGCCAGCGCTTTTTCAAAGCTGCTGCGATAGATCAGGGCGAGATCGGCCAGCGGCGCGCTGTCGCTGCCAAAGCTGATCTGGTCGCCACCGGCCTTGCCGATTGTGGTGATCGGCACGCCGGCCTGGCCTGCGGCGACCATCAGCGCCTCTGCCTGGTCGAAATTGCAGCCGATCAGGTAACGCGCCTGATCCTCGCCGAAGAGCGTTGGCGTGTCGCCGGCATCGAGCATGATGCCCACGCCTGCGGATTCTGCCAGTTCGAAAGCCGCAAGGGCCAGACCGCCATCGCCCAGATCGGTGCAGGCGGTGATCAGCGTGTGATTGGCGCGGATGAAATCGCCGTGGCGTTTTTCGGCCTCCAGATCGACGGGGGGTGGCGGGCCTTCGGCGCGGTGATAGACCTCGGCCAGCAGGGCGGATTGGCCCAGATGGCCGGTGGTGTCGCCCACCAGCAGCAGGACATGGCCGTCGCGCAACTGACCTGCGATGATCTGGTCGGGGTGGGTGATGATCCCCACGGCCCCGATGGTGGGGGTGGGCAGGATGCCCTTGCCGTCGGTTTCGTTGTAAAGCGAGACGTTGCCCGACACGATCGGCATGTCGAGTGCGGTGACAGCCGCCCCGATGCCCTGAATGGCGCCGACGAATTGCCCCATGATTTCAGGCTTTTCGGGATTGCCGAAGTTCATATTGTCTGTGGTGGCCAGCGGTTTGGCCCCCACGGCGGTCAGGTTGCGATAGGCTTCGGCGACGGCCTGTTTTCCGCCTTCCACCGGATCGGCCATGACATAGCGGGGTGTCACGTCAGAGGTGAAGGCCAGCGATTTATCCGTACCATGCACCCGCACGATGCCCGCATTCAGGCCCGGTGTGCGCGCGGTATCGCCCATCACCTGTTGGTCATATTGTTCATAGACCCATTGCTTGGCCGCGTAATTGGGGCTGCTGATCAGGGCGCGCAGCCCGTCAATCGGGTTCACGCCCACCACATCGCCCAAGGGCGGCTGTGCCGGTGTCGGCACCCAGGGCCGGTCATATTCAGGGGCGGAGCCCGACAGGGTGGCCAGCGGCAGATCGGCCATCACCACGCCTTTGTGAATGACGATAAAGCGGTCTTCGGGGATGGTTTCGCCGACGATGGCGAAATCGAGATCCCATTTGACGAAAACGGCGCGCGCCTGCGATTCGAGTTCCGGGCGCAGCACCATCAGCATGCGTTCCTGGCTTTCGGACAGCATCATCTCATAGGCGGTCATGCCGGTTTCGCGCTGTGGCACGGCGTCAAGGTTCAGCCGGATGCCCAGCCCGCCCTTGTCGCCCATTTCCACCGCCGAACAGGTCAGGCCAGCAGCTCCCATATCCTGGATCGAAATCACGGCCCCCGTGGCCATCAGTTCCAAGGTTGCTTCCATCAGGCGCTTTTCGGTGAACGGGTCACCGACCTGCACGGTGGGGCGCTTTTCTTCGATACTGTCGTCGAATTCGGCCGATGCCATGGTTGCGCCGCCGACACCGTCGCGGCCGGTTTTGGCACCCAGATAGACGACAGGCATCCCCACGCCGGAGGCTGCGGAATAGAAAATCTTGTCCGCATCGGCCAGACCGGCGGCAAAGGCGTTCACAAGGCAATTACCGTTATAGGCGGCATGGAACCGCACCTCGCCACCCACGGTCGGGACGCCAAAGGCATTGCCATAGCCGCCAACGCCAGCCACCACGCCATTGACCAGCTGGCGGGTTTTGGGATGGCCGGGGTCGCCAAAGGACAGCGCATTCATCGCCGCAATCGGGCGCGCGCCCATGGTGAACACATCGCGCAGAATACCGCCCACGCCGGTCGCGGCCCCCTGATAGGGTTCGATATAGCTGGGGTGGTTGTGGCTTTCCATCTTGAACACCACGGCCTGCCCGTCGCCGATATCGACCACGCCCGCGTTTTCACCGGGGCCGCAGATGACCTGCGGGCCGGTCGTCGGCAGGGTGCGCAGCCATTTTTTTGATGATTTATAAGAACAATGTTCGTTCCACATCGCCGAAAAGATGCCCAGTTCGGTAAAGCTTGGCGTGCGGCCGATGATGTCCAGAATGCGCTGATATTCGTCGGGCTTCAGCCCGTGGGCTGCGATGAGATCGGGCGTGATGGCTGGCTCTGTCATGATGTCCCCTTGGTGCTGCGCCTGTCATACAGAGGCATGCCCATGGATTAAAGACGCAAAACGCAAGGATTGCGGTGCTTGTATGCGCTTTCGGGCGGGCGGGGGGCGCTGACAGGATCGCCGTGCAGGGCAAAAAAAAGCCGGGCACAAGGCCCGGCGAAGTCCAACAGGGAGGTGAGAGCGATGCGCAATCACGCATGATGCCCTCGACCGGACAGATAGGGCGCGTTTTTTGACCGTTCAAGAAAAAATGTCTGCCACATGCGCATTGCCGCTATGCGATTTGTGCATGGCTTGGCGGGGTGATGCCCCGCGCCCGGCCTTGGCTATTGCGGCAAGGCTTCGCGGATCTTGCGGCGGTGGGCAAAGATTTCTTCCTGCACGAAATCGCGGAACGCGGCGATCCGTTTGGATTGGCGCAATTCCTCGGGATAGGCCAGAAAGACCGGCACTTCGCCGCTTTCCAGATCGGGCAGCACGCGCACCAGATCGGGGAAATCCTCGGTGACGTAATCGGGCAGCACGCCGATGCCGATATTGTTCAGCACGCCCTGCAACACGCCAAAGTAATTGTTGACGGTGAACAGATGCTGGATGTCGGCGGTCAGCAAATGCTGCACCAGCGTCGTCCCCGCCGCGACCTGAATGGAATTGAGGCTTTGGCAGACCAGCCGGTGGTCCGACAGATCCAGCAGCGATTCCGGCGTGCCGTTGGTTTCCAGATAGGTGGGCGATGCATAAAGCCGCATCCGCACCGACATCAGCCGTTTGCGGATCAGATCGGCCTGTGACGGTTCTTTCATGCGGATGGCGACGTCAGCCTCGCGCATCGGCAGGTCCAGCACGCGTTCTTCCAGCATCAGGTCGATTTTCAGATCAGGGTAGGCTTCGAACAATTTGGGCAGGCGCGGGGCCAGCCACAAAGTGCCGAAACCCGTCGTCGTCGTGACCCGCAGATCGCCGAACACCTCTTCTTCGCTGTCGCGGATGCGCGCGGATGCGGTTTCCAGCCGTTTGTTCATCGACTTGGTCGCATCGAACAGCAATTCGCCCTGTTCGGTCAGAATCAGCCCCCGCGCGTGGCGGTGGAACAGGGTGGTGTTCAACGCCTCTTCGAGCGCGCGAATCTGCCGGCTGACGGCCGATTGCGACAGGTGCAGCGTGTCACCGGCATGGGTCAATGACCCCGCATCCGCGACCGCGTGAAAGATTCTTAGCTTGTCCCAGTCCATCCTGTGCTTTCGTTGCCGCGGCTGCCGTGAATATATACTAATCATGCTGCGCCTGCAGCAAAAGGTTGTGGACGCCAATTTTAGCGATTTTTTGCTTTGTAGGTCAGCCATTGTGACCTATGCTCGCCTTATGAGTGCTTGGGAGGGTGTCACATGGGCCGTCATGAAATCACACTCGATGACCGTTATGATCTGCACAAATCACAGGTTTTGCTGAACGGGACGCAGGCCTTGGTCCGGCTGATGCTGATGCAAAAGGCGCGCGATACACGCGCAGGGCTGCATACGGCGGGTTATGTGACCGGCTATCGCGGCTCGCCTTTGGGGGCTGTGGATATGCAGATGGCGCGCGCGAAAAACGTGCTGGAACCCGCTGATATCACTTTTCAACCCGGCCTGAACGAAGACCTGGCCGCCACCGCGCTATGGGGCAGCCAGCAGGCGGAATTGCGCGGCGAAGGCAAGTTCGACGGTGTGTTCGGCCTGTGGTATGGCAAAGGCCCCGGTGTGGACCGGTCCGGTGACGTGATGCGCCATGCCAATATGGCGGGCACATCGCCCCATGGCGGCGTCATCATGGCGATGGGCGATGATCATACCGGCGAAAGTTCCACCACCCTGCATCAATCCGACTGGGCGATGGTCGATGCCTATATGCCCATTGTCTCGCCTGCGGGGGTGCAGGAAATCCTCGATTACGGTCTCTATGCCTGGGCCTTGTCGCGCTATGCGGGTGTCTGGGTCGGGCTAAAGACGATGAAAGACACGGTCGAGGTTACATCTGTTGTCGATGCCGATCCGTTCCGCGCCGATTTCGTCACGCCCGACATGCCCCTGCCCGATGGCGGGTTGAACATCCGTCTGGTCGATACCCCGCAGCTGCAAGAGGCGCGGATGATCGACCACAAACGTTTCGCCGCCGAGGCGTTCAGCCGCGCCAACCGCATGGACCAGCGCAAATGGGGCATGCCGGGGGCCAAGATCGGCTTTGTGGCGGCGGGCAAAAACTGGCTTGATCTGCAACATGCGCTGGCCTTGCTGAATATCACCGAAGGCGACGCCGAACGCCTTGGCATCACCACCTATAAAATCGGGCAGGTCTGGCCGCTGGATATGGCGTCATTCCACGAATGGGCGGCGGGGCTTGATCTGGTCATCGTGGTCGAGGAAAAACGCAAGCTGATCGAAGTGCAGGTCAAAGAAGCCCTGTTCGACGACACCCGCACCCGCGTTTACGGCTGGCACAAGGGCGACGAACATTCCGAAGGGCGCAGGGAAGAGATTTTTCCGACCCGTGCCGCACTCGACCCGATCTGGATCGCAGAAAAGATCGGCGGGATTTTGATCGAGGAAGGCTGCGGATCGGAGGGCATCAGCGCCGGCATGGCCGCCTTGGCCGAGGCACGGCGCGCCGACAATGCGCCGGAACTGGCGGCGCGTCTGCCCTATTTCTGTTCGGGCTGCCCGCATAATTCATCCACCAAGGTGCCAGATGGCAGTCGCGCCTATGCCGGTATCGGCTGCCATTACATGGTGCAATGGATGGACCGCGACACCGTGGGTTTCACCCAGATGGGCGGCGAGGGGGCCAATTGGGTCGGCGAGGCCCCGTTTTCCACCCGCGACCATGTGTTCCAGAACCTTGGCGACGGCACCTATAACCATTCGGGCGTGCAGGCGATCCGGTTCGCGCTGATGGCGGGGACCAATATCACCTACAAGATCCTCTATAACGACGCGGTCGCCATGACCGGCGGGCAGGGCAATGATGGCGGGCTGACCGCTGACCAGATCTGCCGCGAATTGCAGGCGATGGGGGTGCGCAACATCGCACTTGTCCATGACGCGAAAGAGGAATTGGACCTGTCGGTGTTTCCTGCGGGGCTGGACATCAACGAACGCGCCGATTTCGAAGCTGTGCAAAAGAAGTTCAGCAAATACAAGGGCGTGTCGGCCATCGTTTATGTCCAGACCTGTGCCGCCGAAAAGCGCCGCCGCCGCAAGCGCGGCCAATTCCCCGACCCCGACAAGCGCGTGTTCATCAATACCGACATCTGCGAAGGCTGTGGCGATTGTGGCGTGCAATCCAATTGCGTCAGCATCGTGCCGGTGGAAACCGAATTGGGGCGCAAACGCGCCATCGACCAATCGTCCTGCAACAAGGATTTTTCCTGCGTCAAAGGGTTCTGCCCGTCTTTTGTCACCATAGAAGGCGCGAAAATCCGCAAAGACGCGACCGCCGTCGTCGATCTGCCCGACATGCCGGACCCCGTTCTGCCCAGCATCCGTGGCACCCATAACACCGTCATCACCGGTGTGGGTGGCACCGGCGTCGTGACCATCGGCGCCGTGATGGCCATGGCCGCGCATATCGACGGCAAAGGCGCGGGCATGATGGAAATGGCGGGGCTCGCGCAGAAAGGCGGGGCCGTGCATATCCATTGCCGCATCGCCGAAAACCCCCGCGATATCAGCGCGATCCGCGTGGCCACCGGTGAATGCGATACGCTGATCGGTGGCGATCTGGTGGTGTCGGCAGGGGCAAAAACGCTGGGGCTGATGCGCACAGGCCGCACGCGCGGCGTGGTCAACAGTCACGAGATCATCACCGGCGATTTCACCCGCGATACTGCATTCACACTGCCGACCGATGCATTGCGCCTGTCGCTACAGGCGCGGCTGGGCGACAAGGTGATGCTGTTCGATGCCTCTGATCTGGCCCGCGCGCTGCTGGGTGACAGCATCTATTCCAACATGATGATCTTTGGCGCGGTCTGGCAGATGGGGGCGATCCCCTTGACCCGTCAGGCAATCATCGATGCGATCGAGTTGAACGGCGCTGCGGTCAGGCGCAATATCGCCGCCTTTGACTATGGCCGCTGGGCCTATCTGCATCCGGCGGATGCGGCGGCGATTCTTGCGCCGGATGTCGCGGTTTTGCCGCAGACATTGGATGATAAGATCGCCTTTCGCATGACCCACCTGACCCAGTATCAAAGCGCGCGACTGGCGAAACGCTATCGCAAATTCCTGGACCAGTTTCAGGATCAACCGCTGCGCGAGGCTGTGGCACTGGGGTATCACAAGCTGTTGTCCTATAAGGATGAATACGAGGTCGCGCGCCTGCTGACCCAGACCCGCACCAAGGCTGCCGCCACATTCGAGGGCGATCTGAAACTGACCTATCATCTTGCGCCGCCCATCATCTCGAAAACCGGCAGCGACGGGCGGCCCGTGAAACGGGCATTTGGCGCGCGGATGGCATGGGCCTTTCCCAAACTGGCGCGGTTCAAATTCCTGCGCGGCACATTTTTTGACCCATTCGCGCGCAACCCCGAACGCCGGATGGAACGCGCGCTGATCGCGCAATACGAGGCGGATATGGCCGAGATTCTGCGCATCCTGCGCCCCGATACGCGTGATGCGGCCGTGGCACTGGCCCGCCTGCCGCTGGAAATCCGCGGCTTTGGCCCCGTCAAGGACGCCAACGCCCGCAAGGCCGCCAAGCGCCGCGAGGAATTGCTGGCCAGCCTGCATGCGGCACCGATGCAGCAGGCGGCAGAATGATGGTCTGGGTTCACATTTTTGTCATGCAAGTGTTGCATGACCCTGCTACTGCCGCGCGGGGTGCATGTTGGGGGCATGAATGATGCGCAAGGATCGGCAGGTGGCGCGGGATATCACCTATGCCACATCGGCCAAGGGGCGGGGCGGGCGCGCCTTGATCCGCGTGATGGAAAACGCCACCGGACGGCTGCGCCTGATCAAAAAGGCGCGCGGCTATGACCGCGATGTCGCGCAGGGGGCCGATTTCTGGCAGGTGATCACCGCCCGCTATGGTCTTGATTTGCAGATCGCGGGTGGATCGCTGGATGATATCCCCAGCTCTGGCCCGCTGATCGTGGTGTCCAACCATCCTTACGGTATTCTGGACGGGCTGATGATGGGGCTGATCCTGTCGCAGCGCCGTGGTGGCGATTTCAAGGTATTGGCGCACCGGATTTTCCGCGCCTCGCCCGATCTGGAAAAGGTGATCCTGCCGATTTCCTTTGACGAAACCAAAGAAGCCGCCAAGCTGAACCTTGAAACCCGCGCAGAGGCTGTCCGCTATCTGGCGGCGGGCGGGGCCATCGGGATTTTCCCGGGCGGGACGGTATCCACCTCGGCCAAGCCGTTTTCGCAGCCGATGGACCCCAGCTGGCGCAATTTCACCGCCAAGATGATCGCCAAATCCGATGCGGTGGTTGTCCCGATCTTTTTCGAAGGCCGCAACAGCCGCCTGTTCCAGCTGGCCAGCCACCTGCATGTGACCCTGCGCATGGGTCTTTTGATCCGCGAATTCAAAGCCCGCATCAACAAACCCGTGCGCGTGGTGATCGGCAAGCCTATTGCCGCCGATGCCTTGGCAGGGCTGAAAAAAGACCCCAAAGCATGCATGGATTTCCTGCGCAAAGCCACCTATGAGTTAAGTCTCGACCCGCTTGATCCGACCATGATCGGGCATGAATTCGACGACAAATACAAGGTGCGCGATGGCCGTAGGGATATTCGATAGCGGATTGGGCGGTTTGACCGTGCTGGATGCGGTGGTCAGACGGCTGCCCGATGTCCCGCTGGTCTATCTGGGCGACAGCGCCCATGCGCCTTATGGCGTGCGCGCGCCCGACGATATCTATGACCTGACCACCGCCGCCACCCAGCGGCTGTTCGATGCGGGCTGCGATCTGGTGATCCTTGCCTGCAATACCGCCAGCGCCGCCGCCCTGCGCCGGATGCAAGAAGGCTGGGTACCACAGGGCAAACGCGTGCTGGGCGTCTTCGTGCCGCTGATCGAGGCGCTGACCGAACGGCAATGGGGCGACAATTCCCCCCCGCGCGAAGTGGCGGTCAAGCATGTGGCCCTGTTCGCGACCCCCGCCACCGTCTCCAGCCGCGCGTTCCAGCGGGAACTGGCGTTCCGCGCCATCGGCGTCGATGTCGAGGCACAGGCCTGCGGCGGTGTCGTCGATGCGATTGAAGACGGCGATATGATTTTGGCCGAGGCACTGGTGCGCAGCCATGTCGATGCCTTGCGCCGCAAGATGCCGAACCCCGATGCCGCCGTGCTGGGTTGCACGCATTACCCGCTGATGGAAAAGGTGTTTCAGGACGCGCTGGGGCCGCAGGTCAAGGTGTTTTCACAGGCCAATCTGGTCGCCGAAAGCCTGGCCGACTACCTGACCCGCCGCCCCGAAATGGTCGGCACCGGCCGCGACAGCGCCTTTCTGACCACCGGTGATCCTGCCCGCGTGTCCGCCCGCGCCACGCAATTCCTGCGCCGCCAGATCACCTTTACCGCTGCATAAAAGGGGTCCGTCATGACCTATAACATCGCCATTCTGGGCGCGTCGGGCTATACCGGTGCCGAACTTGTCCGCCTGATCGCCACCCATCCGCATCTGCGGATTGCGGCCCTGTCCGCCGACCGTAAGGCCGGCCAGCAGATGGCCGATGTGTTCCCGCATCTGCGCCATCTGGACCTGCCCGCACTGGTCAAGATGGAGGACATCGACTTTTCCGGCATTGATCTGGTGTTCGCCGCTTTGCCGCATGGCTTGTCGCAGGCGCTGGTGCGCGATCTGCCCGAGAGTGTGAAAGTCGTCGATCTGGGCGCCGATTTCCGGCTGCGCGATCCGGCGGATTACGAAAAATGGTACGGCGCGCCGCATGTTGCGCCCGCATTGCAGAAAACCGCCGTTTACGGCCTGACCGAGTTTTACCGCGACGATATCAGATCCGCGCGGCTGGTGGCTGGCACTGGTTGCAACGCCGCGACCGTGCAATTCGCGCTGCGGCCTTTGATTACCGAACAGCTGATCGACCTTGATGACATCATCTGCGACCTGAAAAACGGGATTTCGGGGGCAGGGCGGTCGCTCAAGGAAAATATGTTGTTCACTGAACGCAGCAGCGATGTTTTGGGTTATTCGCAAGGCGGCAAGCACCGGCATCTGGGCGAATTCGATCAGGAATTTTCGGCCCTTGCCGGACGCAAGGTCGAAATCCAGTTCACCCCGCATCTGGTGCCGGTCAGCCGCGGTATTCTGGCCAGCTGCTATCTGCGCGGTGATGCGCAGGCGATCCATGCGGCGCTGACAGCGGCCTATGCGGATGAACCGTTCATCCATGTGTTGCCGTTTGGTCAATGCCCCGGCACAGGCCATGTGACGGGGTCGAATTTCTGCCATATCGGTGTGACATCGGACCGCATTTCAGGCCGCGCTCTTGTGGTGGCCACCCTTGACAACCTATGTAAGGGATCGTCGGGGCAGGCTGTGCAAAACGCCAACCTGATGCTGGGTCTGAATGAAACGGATGGTCTGATGCTGGTGCCGGTCTTCCCATGAGTGGTTTGAAAAACCTCAAGAAACGCCGCCGTGTGCAGGTGATTTCCATCGCGGGGGCCTGTGTGGCCTTTGTGCTGGTCTTGTTGTGGTTCATGCCTGCGGACAGTTTCCAGTTCTTCCGTTCACCATCCGAAGTGGCCGAAGCACCGCCCATGCCCAATGAACGGTTCCGCCTTGGTGGTCTGGTGGAAACAGGGACTTTGGTGCGCGGGCAGGGGCAGGAAATCAGCTTTGCCGTGACCGATGGCGGCGCGTCCATTCCTGTCGTTTATGCCGGTATCCTGCCGGATCTGTTTTCCGAAGGCGAAGGCGTCGTGGCGCAGGGCAACATGATCAACGGCCGGTTCGAAGCCGTTGAAATCCTTGCCAAACACGATGAAACCTACATGCCGACAGAGGTGCTGGACGCGCTGAAAGCGCAAGGGGTTTATGTAGACCCGAACGGTGCCCGCATCGCCCATTAACCTTGTCTTGATAGCCTGTCCTCGCAATCAGCAGAGGGCAGGATATGCAAAGCATCACCGATATCGCCGCCGAGATCGTCGCCCGTGAAGGCGGCTATGTGAACGACCCTGACGATCCGGGTGGGGCGACCAAATATGGCGTGACCATCCATACGATGCGCAGGCTGGGGCTTGATCTGACCGGCGATGGCACTGTTGACGCGACAGATGTCCAGCAGCTGGACCGCGCCCAGGCCGTGACGATCTTTGTCGAACATTACTATCACCGGCCCCGCATCGACTGGCTGCCGCAGGTGATTCAGGCCAGCGTCTTTGACATGTATGTCAATGCGGGGGCCAATGCGGTGCGCATCCTGCAACGGTTGCTGGTCGATATGCGCATCCCCGTCGCCGTCGATGGCGTGATCGGCCCGCAGACCATCGGCGCCGCCACCCGCGCGGCAGGGGCGGCACCGGATCATCTGGCCGATGCTTACGGGATCGCGCGGCGCAATTATTATTACGATCTGGCGGATCGCCGCCCTGCCAGCCGCAAATATGCCCGCAGGCGCGATGGCGGCAAAGGCGGCTGGATCACACGGGCCGAGGAATTCATTTCACCGCGCTATCACCTGAGTGCTGCGCAGCATCAGCAAAGGACCGCGACATGGGCTTGATCACAGGGGTCATGGGGTTGTTATTCGGCAATAGCCGCAATGTCTTGGTGGAAACCGCGCAGGTGTTCCGGCCCAATGCCGAACAGACCGCGATGCGCGACGCGGATGCCAAAAGCGAAAGCCTGCAACAATTCGCCGCCGAATTTGTCCATGCCCGCCAAGGGCTGTTCGACCGCGCGGTCGATGCGCTGAACCGGCTGCCGCGCCCGATGCTGGCGCTGGGGACAATCTGGCTGTTCGTGATGGCGATGCTGGACCCTGACGGGTTTGCCGCGGGCATGTCGGGGCTGGCGCTGGTGCCGGAACCTTTGTGGTGGTTGATGGGGGCGATTGTCAGTTTTTATTTCGGCGCGCGCCATCAGGCCAAGGAACAGGATTTCCAGCGCGTGCTGGCCGCCGCCGCCGTGGCGCGCGCGCCCGGACCTGCGCCCGATGACCCCAACCCCGCCTTGCGCGACTGGCTGGCCCGCCATGGAAACTAGCGTGCTGGACAGGCTCGAATCCCGCCTACGACAGCTCGAAACCCGCAATGCGGTGGATGCGGTCCACCGCGACAATGTGGCAACCCGCCTTGGCGCGATCGAGGATACGCTGAAATGGCTGGTGCGGCTGGTCATCGGCGGGATGCTGATGGCCGTTGTCAGCTATGCGGTGCAGGGCGGGCTGATGCTGTAGCTGCGCCAATTTGTACCGCTGATGTGATGCAGGTCGCTGTTCCAACCGGACAGCCAATAGGATAAATGAAACACCATGTTAAATGAACTCGCGCATTTCGCCCTGATTCTGGCCTTTGGCGTTGCCATCGTCCAGATGATCATCCCTTTGATTGGCGCCCAACGGGGCAATGTCGGCTGGATGAGCCTGGCCGAACCGGCCGCCACGATCCAGTTTTTGCTGACGGGCTTTGCCTTTGCCGCGCTGACATGGGCCTTTGTGGTGTCGGATTTTTCGCTGCAACTGGTCTATATGAATTCGCATACCGACAAGCCGATGATCTATAAAATCAGCGGCGTCTGGGGCAATCACGAAGGGTCGATGCTGCTGTGGGTGCTGATCCTGGCGCTGTTCGGGGCCTGTGCGGGCTGGTTCGGGGGCAATCTGCCGATGCGGCTGCGGGCGCGGGTTCTGGCGGTGCAGGGGTCGATCAGCGTGGCCTTTCTGGCCTTCCTGATCTTTACCTCCAACCCGTTCACGCGTCTGGAAATCCCCCCCTTGAACGGGCGCGACCTGAACCCGTTGTTGCAAGACCCCGGTTTGGCGTTCCATCCGCCGTTTTTGTATCTGGGCTATGTCGGGTTGAGCATGGCGTTTTCCTTTGCCGTGGCCGCGCTGATCGAAGGGCGGGTTGATGCCGCTTGGGGGCGCTGGGTGCGGCCTTGGACGCTGGGCGCGTGGATGTTCCTGACCGTGGGGATCGCGCTGGGGTCCTGGTGGGCCTATTATGAATTGGGCTGGGGCGGGTTCTGGTTTTGGGACCCTGTCGAAAACGCAAGCCTGATGCCATGGCTGCTGGCCACCGCCTTGCTGCATTCGGCCATCGTGGTCGAAAAGCGCGAGGCATTGAAAAGCTGGACCATCCTGCTGGCGATTCTGGCTTTCGGGTTCTCGCTTTTGGGCGCGTTCATCGTGCGGTCGGGCGTGCTGATCTCGGTCCATGCCTTTGCCGTGGACCCCGAACGCGGGATGCTGCTGCTGATCATTCTGGGCATCTTTCTGGGCGGGTCGCTGACGCTGTTTGCATTCCGCGCCTCGGCCATGCAGTCCAAGGGCGTGTTTTCGACGGTCAGCCGCGAAAGCGGGCTGGTGCTGAACAATATCCTGCTGGCTGTCAGCTGTTTTGTCGTGTTCATCGGGACGATGTGGCCGCTGGTGGCGGAAATGCTGTTTGACCGGACCCTGTCGGTCGGGCCGCCATTCTTTGACGCGGCTTTCACGCCTTTCATGGTGGGGCTGGCGATTGCGCTGCCGCTGGGGTCGATGCTGGCGTGGAAACGCGGCACGCTCGAACGGATGTCCAAGGCGATGGCGGGCTGGTTGATGCTGGCGGTGGCGCTGGCGGCACTGGCCTATGCTGTGCAAAGCGGCGGGTCAGCATTGGGGCCTGTGGGCGTGGCGCTGGGTGTCTGGGTCGTGGGCGGGGCGCTGGCCGATCTGTGGCTGCGCGCGGGCCGCGATGATCTGCGCACGCGCCTGCGGCGCATCCGCAACCTGCCACGCGCCGATTGGGGCAAGGCCACGGCGCATATCGGCATGGGCGTGACCGTCTTTGCCGTCGCCGCCATGCTGGCCTGGGAAAAAGAGGATATCCGCATCGCCGATATCGGTGACCGCTGGGATATGGGCGCGTTTCAGGTGCAGCTGGATGCCGTGAACCAGATCCAGGGGCCCAATTACGTCACCACGATGGCCGATATGTCCGTCTGGCGCGGGGATCGTGAATTATACACGTTGCAGCCGGAAAAGAGGTTCTATCCCGTCGCCAATATGCCCACGACCGAGGCTGCGATCAGCAACGGGTTTATCCGCGACGTCTATGTCGTGATCGGTGATCCGCAGGTGAATGGCGGCTGGGCCGTGCGCACCTATGACAAACCCTTTGCCAACTGGATCTGGGGGGGCTGCATCCTGATGGCGCTAGGCGGGCTGTTGTCGCTGTCGGACCGGCGCTTGCGGGTCGGGGCGGCAGCGGCCAAGCCTGTGCGCACAGGCGCGGTGCCGGCGGAATGATCCGGCTGGTCGCCATATTCTGGCTGGTCGCCTCAGCGGCCTTTGCCGTGCAACCCGACGAGGTGCTGGACGATCCCGCGCTGGAACAACGCGCGCGCGAGCTGTCCAAGGGCCTGCGCTGCCCGGTCTGCCGCAACGAAAGCATCGACGAATCCAACGCCGAATTGTCGCGCGAATTGCGCATCCTGCTGCGCGAACGGCTGGTTGATGGCGACAGCGACGATCAGGCGGTCGATTTTCTGGTCGCGCGTTACGGCGAATTCGTGCTGCTGCGCCCCGACACCAGCGGCGTGAATGTGGTGCTGTGGTATGCTGCGCCCGTCATGCTGCTGATCGCGCTTGGCATCGGCTGGTCGGTGATCCGCCGCCCCGCCGCCGCCCCCGATGACCTGACCGAGGCTGAAAAAGCTGAATTGCAAAAGATATTACGCTCCTGACGTGATGTTGCCCTTTCCTGAACCGCCGGGTTCAGTAATGTGGCGGTGATTTCAGCAACAAGGACCGCGTCATGGATTATCAGGCCGTCACACTTACCCTTTGCGATGCGGTCGCCACGCTGACGCTGAACCGGCCAGCAGTGATGAATGCGCTGAACACGCAGATGCGCGCCGAAATCGCCCATGCCGTCAAAGCCGCCGAAAAAGACGCGCGTGTTCTGGTGATGACCGGCGCGGGCAAGGCGTTCTGTTCGGGGCAGGATCTGGGCGATGGCGGGTCTGCTGCGTCGATCGACCTCGAACGCACATTGCGGGATGAATATGTGCCGATGCTCAAGGCGATCTTTGACTGTCGCATCCCGACCCTTGCCGCGGTCAACGGGGCTGCGGCGGGGGCAGGGGCCAATCTTGCGCTGGCCTGCGACGTGGTGATCGCCACGCAATCCGCCTATTTCGTGCAGGCATTTACCCGTATCGGCCTGATCCCCGACGCAGGCGGCACCTATTGGCTACCGCGTCAGGTGGGCGCGGCCAAGGCGATGGGCGCGGCCCTGTTCGCCGACAAGATCACAGCACAGCAGGCCAGCGACTGGGGCATGATCTATGAGGCCATACCCGATGCGGATTTCGCGGATCACATCGCCGCGCGCGCCGCGCATCTGGCGCAGGGGCCGACCGTGGCCTACAGGCAGTTGAAAAAGGCCATTCGTGGATCGTTTGAAAACACGCTCGACGATCAACTGGCGCTAGAGGCGCGGTTGCAAGGGCGCTGCGGCCAGACCCGCGATTTTCAGGAAGGCGTTGTGGCTTTCCTCGAAAAGCGAAAACCGGTCTATGAGGGGCGCTGAACCGCAACCCTGTGAAAACAAAAGGCCGCCCCGAGGGGCGGCCTTTTTTGATCAGCGATTTTCGATATCGACGTAATCGCGGGGCGTGGACCCCAGATACAATTGCCGTGGCCGGCCGATTTTCAGCTGTGGATCGGCCAGCTGTTCTTTCCACTGCGAAATCCAGCCTACGGTGCGCGCCAGCGCGAAAACAGGGGTGAACATCGAGGTCGGAAAGCCCATCGCCTCTAATATGATGCCGGAATAGAAATCGACGTTGGGGAACAATTTCTTTTCCGCGAAATAGGGATCGGCCAGCGCCTGACGTTCCAATTCCTTGGCGACCTGCAGGATCGGATTGTTTTCCACACCCATCAGGTCCAGCACTTCGTCCGCGGATTGTTTCATCACCGTGGCGCGCGGGTCGAAGTTTTTGTAAACGCGGTGGCCAAAACCCATCAGGCGATACGGATCGTTCTTGTCCTTGGCGCGGGCGATGAATTCAGGGATACGGTCGGGCGTGCCGATTTCCTTGAGCATTTCAAGACAAGCCTGATTGGCCCCGCCATGCGCCGGCCCCCACAGACAGGCGATACCCGCCGCGATACAGGCAAACGGGTTGGCACCGGACGACGACGCCAGACGCACGGTCGAGGTCGAGGCGTTCTGTTCATGATCCGCATGCAGCGTGAAAATCCGGTCCATCGCGCGGGCAAGGATCGGGTTCACATGATAGGTTTCCGCAGGCACGGCGAAACACATATGCAGGAAATTCGCCGCATAATCCAGATCGTTGCGCGGATAGACGAAAGGCTGGCCAATCGAATATTTATAGGCCATCGCGGCAATCGTCGGCATCTTGGCGATCAGGCGGATCGATGCAACCTCGCGCTGGTGTTCGTCATTGATATCGGTGCTGTCGTGATAGAATGCCGACATCGCGCCGACCACACCGACCATTGTCGCCATCGGATGCGCATCGCGGCGGAAGCCACGGAAAAAGTTGTGCATCTGTTCGTGGATCATCGTGTGGTTGGTCACCAGCGATTCAAACTTTTCCAGTTCTGCCGCCGAAGGCAATTCACCATAAAGCAGCAGATAGCAGACTTCGAGGTAATGCGACTGGCTGGCCAGCTGGTCGATCGGATAGCCGCGATGCAGCAGTTCACCCTTGTCGCCGTCGATAAAGGTGATCGTGCTGTCGCAGGCCGCGGTCGAGGTAAAGCCGGGGTCATAGGTGAACACATCGGCCTGTGCATAAAGCTTGCGAATGTCCAGAACATCCGGGCCGGTGGTCGGGGAATAGACAGGCAGGTCATAGGTCTTGCCCTTGATCGTCAGTTTCGCAGTATCTGTCGTTTCAGCCATGGTGCTTTCCCTCATCTGCGGCGCATCAATCCACGCCCGCACGTCCTTGTTCCATTCTACCCGATAATCATCCTTTGTGACGATCCGGTTTACTTGCTGGCATCCGACAGGCGGCCAATCGTCTCGGACTGCCCCAGAACCAGCATCATGTCGAAAACGCTGGGGGACACCGAACGCCCGGCCAAGGCGGTGCGCAATGGTCCCGCCAGTTTGCCAAGCTTGGTGTCATGCGCCTGGGCAATGGTCGCAACGATGCTTTCCAGAGTATCTCTGGTCCAGCTAGCATTTTGCAACTGCGGCGTCAATTCCGACAGTATACCACGGGATACATCGGTAAGTTGCGCGGCAGATTTCTCGTCCGGCACAATGGGGCGACTGGTCAGGATAAAATGGGCTTTTTCAACCAGTTCTGGAAAGGTTTTTGCCCGTTCTTTCAGGCAATACATGCCGCGCAGCAGCCCGTCCTTTTGTGTATCATTCAACGGATCGGCGCCGGTTGCCGCAAGGTAGCCCTGCAATTCATGTAGCAGCGCAGCATCATCGGCGACCGCGATATGCTGGCCGCACAGATGTTCCAGCTTGGCCGTGTCGAACCGTGCGGGCGATTTGCCGATCCCGTCCAGATCGAACCAGTCGCGCGCCTGCGCATCAGTAAAGAATTCCGCGTCGCCGTGCGACCAGCCCAGACGGGCGAGGTAATTGCGCATCCCCGCCGCCGGATAGCCCAGTGCTTGGTATTCCGCAGCACCGGTGGCGCCGTGACGTTTCGACAGTTTCTTGCCATCGGGGCCATAGATCAGAGGGATATGCGCCAGCACCGGTTTCGGCCAGCCCATTGCGTCATAGATCAGGTTCTGCCGGAACGCATTGGCCAGATGGTCATCGCCGCGGATCACATGGGTGACACCCATGTCGTGATCATCCACCACGACCGCCAGCATATAGACAGGGCTGCCATCCGAGCGCAGCAGGATCATATCGTCCAGCTGGTCATTGGACCATGTCACATCGCCTTGGACGGCGTCATGCAGGGTCGTCGTCCCTTCGCGCGCGGCCTTGATGCGGATCACGAAAGGCAGGTCAGGGTGGTCGGCTGCAGGCACGTCGCGCCACGGAGAGCGGAACAGCGTCGAGGTTTTCTGTTCGCGGGCCTGTTCGCGGAAAGCCTCGATTTCGTCTTGGGTGCTGAAACATTTATAGGCTTTGCCCGCTGCCAGTAAGTCATGCGCTACCTGTGCATGGCGCGCGGCGCTGTCGAACTGGCTGACCGGATCGCCGTCCCAATCCAGCCCTAGCCATGTCAGCCCGTCCAGAATCGCCTGCGCGTTTTCGGGGGTGGAGCGTGCGCGGTCGGTATCCTCGATCCGCAGCAGGAACTTGCCACCGCGCCCGCGCGCGTAAAGCCAGTTGAAAAGGGCCGTGCGCGCGCCCCCAATGTGCAAAGCACCCGTGGGCGAAGGCGCGAAACGTGTGACGACAGGACGGGACATGGGGAGCTTAACCTTTCGTTCACCAGCTTTGGACTAATCTGCCGGTGCCCCTTGGGGATAGCCAGCCAAAGGACGAAGAACAAGTGCGAGCCGTGGTCGAAGATGCGCTTTTGGCGCAGCGCGGGGGGCTGTTGTGCTGGGTACCGGTCTGGCTGGGGCTGGGGATCGGGTGGTATTTCGCGCAAGCGCAGGAACCGGGGGATGCGGGCCTTGCCGTCGGGGGGGCTGTGGCCGTTGCCCTGCTGCTGGCGCTGCCACGCGTGGGCGTGGCCTATCGCCCCGTCCTGCTGGCCATCATCATCGCGCTGATCGGGGCCGGTATCGCCAAATACCGCACCGAAGCGGTCGCCGCCCCTGCGCTGAATTTCCGCTATTACGGCGCGATTGAAGGGCGGGTCGTCAATATCGACCGGTCCGCCAGTGATGCGCTGCGCCTGACGCTGGACCGCGTGGTGCTGGACCGGATGGCGCCGGACCGCACACCGGCCCGGGTCCGTGTCTCGGTGCATGGTGACCAGCCGTTCAGCGATTATCGCCCCGGCACCGTGTTGATCATGACCGGCCATCTGTCGCCCCCCGCAGGCCCGGCAGAACCGGGTGGTTTCGATTTCCAGCGCCATGCGTGGTTTCTGGGGCTGGGGGCGGTCGGTTACACCCGCAATCCGGTGTTGCGGCTGGCCGCGCCTGCGGCTCCCGATGCCATGATGCGGATTTTCGCGCTGCGCATGGCGATTTCACGCGCCGTACAAGAGGCGATGCCGGGCGAGGCGGGGGCCTTTGCCGCCGCTTTGATGACAGGTGACCGGTCTGGTATGGGGCAGGACAGCCTTGCTGCCTTGCGCGCGTCCAACCTTGCGCATTTGTTGGCGATTTCGGGGCTGCATATGGGGCTTTTGACCGGCTTTGTCTTTGCGGTGGTCCGTTACGGGCTGGCGCTGGTGCCGCCTTTGGCGCTGCGGTTGCCCACCAAAAAGATCGCGGCTTTCATCGCCCTGATCGTGGGGGCGTTCTATCTGGCCTTGTCGGGGGGCAATGTGGCGACCGAACGGGCCTTTGTCATGGTGGCGGTGATGCTGGTGGCGGTGCTGCTGGGGCGGCGCGCGCTGACCTTGCGAGCGGTGGCCATCGCCGCGATCATCGTGCTGGTCTGGCAGCCGGAGGCCTTGACCGGCCCGGGGTTCCAGATGTCGTTTGCGGCCACCATCGCGCTTGTCGCGGTGTTTCGGGCCTTGCGCGGGGCCGAGCTGCACCGGTTGCCGCGCTGGACGCGCCCTGTGCTGTCGGTCTTTGTGTCATCGCTGGTGGCGGGGCTGGCGACCGCGCCTTATGCGGCGGCGCATTTCAATATCGTGTCGCATTACGGGCTGATCGCCAATCTGGTCAGCGTGCCGCTGATGGGGGTGCTGGTGATGCCCGCCGCAGTGCTGGCCGCCTGCCTGTGGCCTTTGGGGCTGGCATGGATCGGGCTGGCGGTGATGGAACCGGGGCTGCGCTGGATCCTGTTCGTGGCACAGACAACTGCGGCCCAGCCCCATGCGATCAGCCATGTGATCGCGCCACCCGGCGCGGTGTTGCCAATACTGACGCTGGCGATGCTGTGGCTGATCCTGTGGCAGGGGCGGGCGCGGTTTGCGGGGCTGGCCGTGGCCGCGCTGGCCTTTGTGATCTGGCAGCAGGGCACGCGGCCTGACCTTTTGATCGCCGATGATGGTGCGCTGATCGGGCTGATGGGCCCCGAGGGGCGGGCCCTTTCCAAACCGACCGGCGGCAGTTTCAGCGCGGGGATCTGGCTGGAAAATGATGGCGCGCCGGTGGCCCAGGATATCGCCGCCGCCCGCGACGGGTTGCAGCGCGATGGCCGCGTGGTCACGGCCCTGTTGGGTGAGTGGCGGATCTTGCAAGTGTCGGGCAAGACCGCGCTGGCCACCTTGCAAGGCTGCGGCGGTGCGGATGTGCTGGTGGTCAATCAGGTGGATGATCTGGACCGGCCCTGTCTGGTCTATGACGTAGTCCGGCTGCGCGACACTGGCGCGCTGGCGCTGGGGCAGACCGAGGCGGGCCATCTGCGCATTGACACCGCAAAGGCCCGTGCGGGCAACAGGCCGTGGAACGGGCGCAAAGGCCCGGCCGACCCGGCCCTGTTGTTGTCGCGTCAATAGGTGCGGATCAACCCGACCAGACGGCCCTGCACCTTGACCTGATCATCGCGGAACACGCGGGTTTCATAAGCAGGGTTCGCAGCCTCCAGCGCGATGGCGCTGCCGGTGCGGCGGAACCGTTTCAACGTGGCTTCCTGCCCTTCGACCAGGGCCACGACGATATCGCCGTTATTGGCCACGGATGTTTCGCGGATCACCACAACATCGCCATCGTTGATCCCCGCTTCGATCATCGAATCGCCTTTGACCTCGAGCGCGTAATGTTCGCCCTTGCCCAGCATGGACTGTGGGACATGGACGTGGTGCGAGACTTCGGAAATCGCCTCGATCGGGACACCGGCGGCGATGCGCCCCATCACCGGCAGCGACATTGACCCGCCTTCGACCGGCAGGGCGGCGGCGGGGATGCTGGCCGGTTTGTCGCCTGCGATCACGCGCGGTTGAAACCCGCTGCCCATCATGCTGTCGGGCAGTTTGAGGATTTCCAGCGCCCGCGCGCGATGCGCCAGCCGGCGGATGAAACCGCGTTCTTCCAATGCCGTGATCAGCCGGTGGATGCCGGATTTGGACCGCAGGTCCAACGCTTCTTTCATTTCGTCGAAACTGGGCGGCACGCCGTCGCGCTGCACCCGTGTGTGGATGAAGGCCAGAAGGTCGAGCTGTTTCTTGGTTAACATGGCGAAATCCTTGGCTGGTTTTGCTTATGTTCTACCCATGTTCCCGTTTTGTGTCAATCGCCTTGCGATTGACGCGCGCCGCGCGGGAGTATTTTTGGAAATAAGAAGCTGTCAGAGTGGCAGGATTTCCACGCTTTCGCCCGCCTGGCGCGCGGGGTCATGGGGGGGGCGCAGGGCCAGGCAATTGGCCTGCGTCAGCACGCTGAGCAGGCTGCTGTCCTGGCGGTCGAAGATCGTCACACCTGCGGCGCTGACATGCGCGCGCATGTAATGCGCACGCGGCCCGTTCGCACCGATGGCATGCGCCAGTAGGGCTGTCTGCGTTGCGGCAGGATGCGCGCCAAGTCCCAGCATCTTGCGGATCACCGGCAGCACGAAGACATGCCCGCAGACCATGGCCGAGACCGGATTGCCGGGCAGGCCGATCATCGCGGCACTGCCGAGCCGCCCGGCCATCAGCGGTTTGCCCGGCCGCATCGCGATCTTGTAGAAACTGCGCTGCATGCCAAGGCTTTGCGCCACCTGTCCGACCAGATCGTGATCCCCGACAGAGGCGCCGCCGATGGTGATGATCAGATCCGCACCCTGCGCCAGTGCAAAGGTCTGTTCCAGCGATGCGATGCTGTCGCGCGCAATGGGCAGCAGCCGTGCTGTGGCGCCTGCGGCCGTGACCAAGGCGGCCAGCCCATAGCTGTTGGAGGCGATGATCTGGTCGGGGCCGGGCCTGTCGCCCGGTTGCACCAATTCATCGCCCGTGGCGATGATGGCGATCACGGGTTTGCGGGTGACAGGCACGCTTGCGATGTTCATTGCCGCCAGCAAGGCAATATCATTGGGCGACAGGTGGCGTGGCGCGGGCAGCGGCGTGCCTTGCGCGAAATCGCCGCCCTTGGGGCGGATATTGCTGCCGCTGTCCTGCGCATCCGTGATGGTGATTGTTTCGCCGTCGCGGGTGACGTTTTCCTGAATGACCACGCGACCCGCCCCCGCAGGGACCGGCGCGCCGGTGAAGATGCGCAAAGCCTGACCACGGGCCAATGTGCCCTGCCAGCCGTGGCCGGCCGCGGCTTCGCCGATGACGGTCAGGCTGGCCCCCTGGCGGTGATCGGCCGCATGGATCGCATAGCCATCCATGGCCGAGGCCGCAAAGGGCGGCTGGTCGCGCCGCGCGGTCACATCACGCGCCAGCACGCGCTGTGCGGCATCGCGCAGCGGCACGTCTTCGGCTGGCAGCGGGGTGACCAGCGCAAAAAGGTCGCGCAGGGCCTCTGCAACGCTGATCATGGATTTTCAAACCGGCCTGATTTGCCGCCGTCCTTGAGCGTGACCCGCAAGCCGCCGATGACCATGTCCTTTTGCACCGCCTTGACCATGTCATAGACAGTCAGGGCGGCGGTGCCGGCGGCGGTCAATGCCTCCATTTCCACGCCGGTCTGGCCGCTGGTCTTGACCGTGGCGCTGATCCGGATGCCGGGCAGGGTGGCGTCGGGGGTCAGCTCGATGCTGACCTTGGTGATCGGCAAAGGATGGCACAGCGGGATCAGATCGGCGGTTTTCTTGGCTGCCATGATGCCCGCGATCCGCGCGATGCCCAGCACATCGCCTTTTTTGGCGCGGCCTTGGGTGATCAGCGCCAGCGTATCGGACGACATCACGATATGCGCCTCGGCCACGGCGATCCGGTCGGTCACGGCTTTGTCGGACACATCGACCATATGCGCTTGTCCTTCGGCGTCGAAATGCGTCAGCCCGGTCATCGCATCGCCCCCGTGGATGGATTGGCCAGCAGCCTTGCCGTGGCGCTGGCCACGTCTTCCTGCCGCATCAGGCTTTCGCCGATCAGAAAGGCCCGCGCGCCGTAACGCGCCATATCGGCCAGATCTTCGGGTGTGAACAGCCCGCTTTCGCAGACGATTTGCCGATCCTCTGGCACCCGTTTGGACAGGATGCGCGTGGTGTCAAGCGTCACGTCAAAGGTTTTCAGATTGCGGTTGTTGATCCCGATCAGCGGCGATTTCAGCAGCACCGCGCGGTCCAGTTCGGCCTGATCATGGACTTCAATCAGCACATCCATCTGCCAATCCATGGCGGCCTGTTCCAGTTCCTGCGCCTGCGCATCGCTGACCGAGGCCATGATGATCAGGATGCAATCGGCCCCCAAGGCGCGGGATTCCGCGACCTGCCAGGGATCATAGAGGAAATCCTTGCGCAAAGCGGGCAGCGCGCAGGCGTCGCGCGCCGCGACCAGATAGCTGTCGTCACCCTGAAAGGACGGGCCGTCCGTCAGCACCGACAGGCAGGTCGCCCCGCCTTGTGCGTAAGCCTGCGCCAAGGCCGCAGGGTCGAAATCGGCGCGGATCAGGCCCTTGGAGGGGCTGGCCTTTTTGATCTCGGCGATCAGCCCGTATCCTTCGCGGCTGGCACCCGCCAGTGCGGCGGCGAAACCGCGCACGGGGCTGGCGGCGCGCGCCAGTGCTTCGGCTTCGGCCAGGGGCAGGGCGATTTTGCGCGCTGCCACATCCGCCAGCTTGTAGTCTTTGATCTTGGCAAGAATGTCGGTCATGGGTCCGCCCAGTTGATTGGAATATCCCCCCGATCCATAAGCCATTGGTTGACCTTTGAAAATGGGCGCGACCCGAAAAACCCCCGATGCGCCGACAAGGGCGAGGGATGGACCGAAGTCAGGATCAGGTGATGCGCGGCCAAGCGGGCCGCATATGTCTGCGCCTGCGCGCCCCAGAGGATAAAGGCGCGGGGGTGGTCATCCAGCCGCGCCAATACCTGATGAACCAATCTGGACCAGCCGATCTTGCCATGGGCGCCGGCCTGACCGGGGGCAACAGACAGGGCGGTATTGAGCAGCAAAACCCCTTGATCCGCCCAGTCATGCAGGTTGGTTTTGTTCCGGCTTTGGCCGGTATCGCTCTGGATTTCCTTGAAGATATTGCCAAGGCTCGCCAGATTTCCGGTGAATGCGGGATTGATGGAAAAGGCCAGCCCATCGGCCTTGTCCGGCGTGTGATAGGGGTCTTGCCCGAGAATGACGACGCGGGTGGCGGCAGGCTGGCAACATTCGAGGGCGGTGAATGTCAGCGTGGGGGGCGGCAGGATATCCGTGCCAATCCGCCCCGCCAGTACCGGCAGATCATCGCGGAAAAAGGGCAGATCGGCCCAATCCCCCAGACGCGACAGATCGAACATCAGGCGTTCGTGACACGCACCAGCGCGTCAAGGGCGGCTTTGGCCTTGCCGCTGTCGATACTGTCGCGGGCGATCGCCACGCCGTCTGTCAGGCTGGCGGCCTTGTCGGCCACGACCAAGGCGGCGGCGGCATTGAACAGCACCGCATCACGGTACGCACCCGGCGCGCGATCCAGCAGCGCGCGCAGGGCGGTGGCGTTTTGATCGGGGGTGCCGCCGATAATGTCGCGGAAGGGATGTTCGGGTAGGCCCGCATCCTCTGGGTGGATCTGGCGGGAGGTGATTTTGCCACCTTCCAGCACGGCAACGGATGTCGGCCCGCAGATCGTGATTTCATCGGTGCCATCGCTGCCATGCACCAGCCAGGCCTTTTCAGTGCCAAGCTGTTGCAGCGTTTCCGCCATCGGAAAGATCAGGTCGATGGCAAAGGCCCCCGTCAGCTGGCGTTTCACACCGGCAGGATTTGTCAATGGGCCCAATATGTTGAAAATCGTCTTGCAGCCAAGTTCCAACCTGACAGGCCCGACATGGCGCATCGCGGGGTGATGCAAAGGGGCCATCATGAAACCGATGCCCGCCTGCGCAATCGCGCGTTCGACCACATCCGGCGTGACGTTGACATTGATCCCAAGCGCCGACTGCACATCCGCCGTGCCGGATTTCGACGACAGGTTGCGGTTGCCGTGTTTGGCCACCGGCACGCCTGCGCCCGCCACGACAAAGGCGGTGGCGGTGGAAATGTTCAGCGTATGTTTGCCATCGCCACCCGTGCCGACGATGTCCATCGCCCCTTCGGGTGCTGTGACCGGCACGCAATGGGCGCGCATCACGGCGGCGGCGGCGGCATATTCGGACACCGCCTCGCCGCGCGCGCGCAGCGCCATCAGCAAGCCGCCGATCTGGGCGGGTGTCGCCTGACCTGCGAACAAATAGCCGAACGCCTCTTCGGCTTGGGCGCGCGACAGCGGCCCTTCGGAGGCGGCATAGATCAGCGGTTTCATCGCCTCGGTCATGCGGGCACCTTTGCGATGTTCAGAAAGTTCTGCAGCAGGGCATGGCCATGTTCGGACCGGATGCTTTCGGGGTGGAATTGCACGCCATGGATCGGCAGCGTTTTATGTTGCAGGCCCATGATGGTGCCGTCTTCCAGATCGGCGGTGATGTCCAGACAATCGGGCAGGGTGGCGCGGTCCACCACCAGCGAATGATAGCGCGTCGCGGCAAAAGGGCTGGGCAGCCCCGCGAACAGGCCCTGACCCTGATGGCGCATCTGGCCCATCTTGCCATGCACGATGTCATGGCAGCGCACGACGTTGCCGCCAAACGCCTCGCCAATCGCCTGATGGCCAAGACAGACGCCCAGCAAGGGCAGGCCGGTTTCGGCGGCGGCATGGACCAGCGGCAGACAGATACCGGCCTGCGCGGGATCACAAGGACCGGGCGACAGCACGATGGCATCGGGCCGCATCGCCATGGCCTGTTGCACATCCAGCGCATCATTGCGGTGCACGACGACATCTGCCCCAAGTTCGCCCAAATAATGCACCAGATTATAGGTAAAGCTGTCGTAATTATCGATCAGAAGCAGCATGGACAGGTCCCGTAAGCTGTGAATTTGGGGCTACCGTCTGCGGCCAAGCTGACGATATAAGCGCCGCCATACATGGGCCGACAGGGCTTGCCGCGTCAAGGCCGAAGGCGGCAGATGCGTTTGCAATAAGGATAACAGTCACATGCGGGCATTTCTGGCAGGTGGGTTCTGGGCGGTCTTGGTTGGCGGTGGGGCGCTTGGGGTGGTGTCGGTGGCACTGGACCCGCCTGCGCCCCGCCCGTCACCTGCGCCGGTGACAGCGCCTGTTGTGGATGCGCCTGTGATCACGCTGCCCGAGGCTGTGCTGCCCGATCCGGCACCTGCCATGCCGGAGTTTGTGCCAGAAACTGTGCCTGAAACAGGACCAGACACCGCCGCAGATGCGCCGCCCGTGGCCGCTGTTCCGGACGCAACCTTGCCCCAGCCCGCCGCCGCCACTGCGCCCGCCATGGTGCCGGACGCCCCCGTGCCACCGCAGCCCGCAGCTGTGCCACCGGCCTTGCCGGATAGGCCAGCGGGGCCGCTGCCCGCGCCGCAGGCGCAGACCGGCCCTTCTGCAGCACTGCCGCAATCCACGGCGGATGTGCGCGTCAACCGGCCCCGCACGGCCCCCGTTGCCGACACCGAGGAACCGGCGCTTGAGGGCGCATTCGCCGCGCCGCTTTTGCGGTATGCGGCCGATTTCGACTATGCTGCCGACCTGCCGATGATCGCGGTGGTGCTGATGGACAATCCGCTGATCCTTGATGCGCCCGATATCCTCAGCGGGCTGCCCTTTGTGCCGACCATCGTGCTGAACGCCGCCGCCCCCGATGTGACGGCGCGGATGCGCGCCTATCGCGCGGCGGGGGTCGAGCTGCTGTTGCAGGCCGATCTGCCGCAAGGCGCGCAGGCGTCGGATCTGGAAACGACCTATGTCGCGGCGTTCGGTCTGGTCCCCGAGGCGATTGCCATCTTTTCCGATGGCACCGGACCAGAGGCACAGGACCGCGTCCTGACAGATCAGGCGCTGCGGTTGATCGGTGACGAAGGGCGCGGTTTTGTCACCCTGCCGCGCGGTCTGGGCGGGGCGTTGCGCAATATCGCGGCAGATGGCGTGCCGGTGGCGCAGATCACGCGCGATCTGGACGGTGCGGGCGAGGCCCGTGACGCGATTGAACGCGGCCTGCAACAGGCGGCGCTGCGGGCGCGGCAATCGGGGCATGTCGTGCTGCTGGGGCGGATGACGCCCGACACGCTGGCCGCGATCCGCAACTGGGCCGCGCGCAGCGATCCGGCGCAGATTTCACTGGCGCCGGTATCGGCGATCCTGTTGCAACAGATGGCGGACTAGGATCAGTTTCCGCCGCCCTTGAACATGCGCGCATCCGCCGCCGCCTTGCGGATGGCGTTGGATTTATGGACGGTTTCCTGATATTCCGCCTCCGGGTCGCTGTCATAGACAACGCCGCCACCGGCCTGGATATACAGCTTTTCATTCTGCAACACGGCGGTACGCAGCGCGATGCACATATCCATATCGCCACCCGCGCTGAAATAGCCGCAACCGCCGCCATAGACACCGCGCTTTTCGGGTTCCAATTCGTCAATGATTTGCATCGCGCGGACCTTGGGCGCGCCGGATACCGTGCCCGCGGGCATACCGGCGAAAAAGGCGCTCAGCGCGTCCTGATCATCGGCCAGTTCACCCACCACGTTGGACACGATATGCATCACATGGCTATAGCGTTCGACGATGAATTGCTCAGTGGGGCGCACGGTGCCGATCTTGCTGACCTTGCCGGTATCGTTGCGCCCCAGATCAAGCAGCATCAGATGTTCGGCCAGTTCTTTCTGGTCCGCCAGCAGATCAGCCTCGTTCGCGTCATCCTCGGCAGGGGTTGCCCCGCGCGGACGGGTGCCTGCGATGGGCCTGATCGTCACCTCGTTGCCGAAGACCCGCACAAGGATTTCCGGGCTGGCCCCGATCACCTGAAACCCGCCGAAGTTGAAAAAGAACATGAACGGCGACGGGTTGGTGCGGCGCAAGGACCGGTAAAGCGCGAAAGGCGGTTCGCGAAAGTCCTGCGTCCAGCGTTGCGATGGCACCACCTGAAAGATGTCACCCGCGCGGATATAGTCTTTGGCCTTTTCGACCGCCTGCAAATAACCTTCATGTGTAAAGTTCGACACCGGTGGCGCGACAGGTGCCGGATCAGCCAAAGCACGGCTGTGCTGGGGCAGGGACCGGTCCAATGCGCGTTGCGCATCCATCACCCGTTCGGCGGCCTGCGCATAGGCGGCTTTGGCCGACAGGTCAGGCCGGACATAGGCGGGGGCGACAAGGATCACATCGCCCTTGACCCCGTCCAGCACCGCCACGACCGAAGGGCGCAGCATGATCGCATCGGGCAGGCCCAAAGGATCGGGGTTCACATCGGGCAGATGTTCGACCAGCCGGATCATGTCATAGCCCAGATAGCCGAACAGCCCCGCCGCAGCCGCAGGCAGACCGGCCGGCAGGTCGATCCGCGATTCGGCCAGAATCGCGCGCAAGGCGTCCAATGGGGCGGCCTGCATCACCTCGAAAGCATCGGCATCGAAACGGGCGGACCGGTTGACGCGCGCCGTGGTGCTGCGACAATCCCAGACCAGATCGGGGTTCATCCCGATGATCGAATAGCGCCCCCGGATTTCACCGCCTGTCACGCTTTCCAGCATGAAGGCATTGGTCCCCGCCTCGGACAGTTTCAGCATCAAGGAAACCGGCGTGTCCAGATCGGCCGCGATCCGTGTATAGACCACCTGGTTTTCGCCCGCGTCATAGCTGCGGGCAAAGCTGTCATAATCGGGCAATAATGCCATGGCGCACCTATTGAAGCTGGGCGTTGACCGCGTCAACGGTGGCCTGGTTGATGGTGATGCGCGTGGATTGCTGGACCGCTTGCGTATAGGCGTCAAACAGGTCCTGCGCGATGCCCGCGGCGATGGAGTCCGATATCGACGCGCGCTGCGCGGCTTGGTCGGTCGCGGTGGGGTCGGCCTCGGTGATGGCATCCAGCCGCACGATCAGCGCCCCGTCGCCTGCGTCCACGACGCGGGCCTCGCCGGGGGCAAGCGCAAAGACAGTGTCGTTAAACCCTTCGGGCGTGCCTTCGACAAAGCTGCGGCGGGTCAGGTTGGATTCGACACGCGGGGTCAGGCCCAGTGCCGCCAGATCGGTGTCGGCGGTCAGGTCGGCGGCGATCTCAGCCGCGCGGGCCAGCACGGCATCCTGCTGCGCCTGCAGCTGCCAACGGGCGGCGACATCGGCGCGGATATCCTCCAGCGGCGGCACGCGCGCCGGTGTCACGCTGTCCAGACGCAGCGCAAAGACGCCGCCATCGGACAGGACCTCAAGCTGGGGAAACGCGCCTTCGGTCAGGGCTTCGGCAGCGGCGCGGAAATTGTCATAGGCGGCGATGCCGTCGGTGACATCGGGGGTCCAGCTGATTTGGCCCAGCTCCAGATCGGTGCGCTCTGCCAGATCTTCGAGCGAGGCGCCACCGGCCAAAAGATCGGTGATCCGGTCGAAATCATCATTGATGACGCTGCGCGCGGCCTCGGCGGCCAGTTCGGCGCGCAGATCGTCAGAGGCTTCGTCCAAGGTGGTTTCCTGCGCGTTCAGCACCGCATTCACGCGAAACAGCGCCGCGCCCAGCGTGGTCGGGAATGGCCCGACCACATCGCCGGCTGTGGCGGTGAACACCGCATCGGCGGTGTCGGCAGGCAATTCATCACGGCCCAGATCGCCCATGTCCACATCGGCCAGCGTCAGCCCGCGTTCCGTGACCAGCGCGTCGAATGTCGCATCCCCCGATGCCAGACGGTCGGCAGCGGCCTGTGCCGCGGCCGGATCGGCATAGTTCAGCCGTTCGACAAGCCGGCGTTCGGGCTGCACGAAATCTGCGATCCGGTCCTGATAGAGCGTTTCAATCGCCAGATCGGTGACCTCCATCCGGTCAAGGATCATCGCGGGGGTCATCCATGCATAGGTGATCTCGCGCGCTTCGGGCAGCAGGAAGTCATCGCCGTTTTCTTCGTAAAAGCCGGTGATATCGGCATCGGTCGCACCGGGGATCGGGGCGGTCAGCATATCGGCACTGACGCGCAGCAGGGTCACATCGCGGGCTTCGGCCACATAGCGGACCAAAGCCTCGGCAGGGGCGGCAGCCCCCGGCACGCCGCTGACAATGGCGGCTTGCAACAGGGTGCGGGCCAGATCCTCGCGGATTTCAGCCTCGAATTCGGATTCGCTCTGGCCGGATTGCTGCAACACAAGGCGGTAGGTGTCGCGGTTGAACCCGCCCGCGCTCTGAAAGGCGCCGATCGCGCTGATCCGGTCGAAGACGGCCAGATCACCGGCGGAAATCCCCATTTGGGCGGCTTCGTTGTCCAGCGTGCGGGTCTGCACCACCTGTGACAGGGCCTGCCGGTCGATCCCGAAGGCCTGCGCCTGCTGGAACGAAATCTGGCTGCCGAATTGCGCCGAGAGCGCGCGGATCTGCTGGTCCAGCGTGCGCTGATAGGCGGCGACGGTGATGTCCTTGTCCCCGACCGTGCCAAGCGTGCGGATATTGCCGGTCAGACCGCCGGTGCCAAACCCCGCCAGCCCGACCAGCACGACGCCGACGATGATCCATGCGCCGATCTTTTTCTTTTTCTTCTGTGCCATGCCATCGCTCCGCCTGAATTATCGCGTCTGAATAAGGGGCGCGGCCCTTGGGTGCAAGGGTCAGACCGTGACCTTGGCAAGCCTGTCGAACAGCGTGGCGATCCCCGCGCGGTCGATATTGGCAAAGGCGATGCGCAGCTGGCGTTCGCCCGCGGGCATATCGTCCGGCATGAACATGGTGCCGGGCAACAGCAGGATGCCCGCATCCGCAACCAAGCTTTGCGCCAGATCGGCCGAGGAGATCGCGAAAGGATGTTCCAGATAGGCGAAATAGGCCCCAACCCCCAGCAGGGACCAGCCCTTGGCGGCCAGTTGCGGGAAATGATCCGTGATCGCCGCGCGGCGGTCGAGGATTTCGGCACGCTCGCCCGCCAGCCAGTCCGACAGGTTCTGCATCCCCCAAAGGGCGGCCCGCTGCCCGATCTGGTTGGGGCAGATCGCCACGGTATCAAGGAATTTTTCGATCTCGGCCATGCGCACAGGGTTGGTCAGTACCGCGCCAATACGGTGGCCGGTCAGCCGGTAGGCCTTGGAAAAGGAATAAAGCTGGATCAGCGTATCGTCCCAGGCCGGATCGCTGAACAGGTCATGCGGTGCATCCGTGCGGCTGTCGAAATCGCGGTAGGTTTCATCCACGATCAGCGCGATGCCCTTGCTGCGCGCCAGATCCATGAAGGCGCGCAATGTGCTGGCGGGATATTCCACGCCGCAGGGGTTGTTCGGGCTGACCAGCACGATGGCGCGGGTCCGATCCGTGATCAGCGCCGCCGCTGCATCCGCTGTCGGCACCATATCCGCGCCGCAGACCAGCGGCACCGTGGTCACACCGGCCATATCCAGCCACATGCGGTGGTTGAAATAATAAGGCACCGGCAGGATGACATTGTCGCCCTCGCCGCAAAGTGCGGCGATGGCGGCGGCGAAGGCCTGGTTGCAGCCCGAGGTGATGCCGACCTGATCTGCGTTTATCCGACCGCCATAGGCCGCCGACCATTGCGCGGCGATTTCAGCGCGCAGCGCGGGCAGGCCCAGAACCGGACCGTAGAGATGGGCATCCGTATCCTGCATCATGATGCAGGCCACGGCCTCGCGCAGCGCCAGCGGGGGGGCCATGACCGGGGCGGCCTGGCTGACGTTGATCAGGGGCCGGTCGGCGGGATGCGTCATCCCGTCCAGCCAGCGCCGCGCCGCCATCACGGGCGGGGTGAAGGTGGCGGCGGTGCGGGATTTTGGCATGGACGGTCCAGACGGGTTGCGCCGAAAAACTTTTGGGCCTCCGGCGGGGATATTTGGGCTCGGAAGATGAGGTGATCAGTCCTTGCCGCGGTAGGGTTCGACATATTGCAGCGCCATGTCCCAGGGGAAAAAGATCCATGTGTCCTGTGACACTTCGGTGATGAAGGTCTGGACCTGCGGGCGGCCTTTGGGTTTGGCATAGACCGTCGCAAAATGCGCCTTTGGGAACAGCGCGCGCACCAGTTCCAGTGTCTTGCCGCTGTCAACCAGATCATCGACGATCAGAATACCGGTGCCATCGCCCATCAGGGCCGCATCGGGGGCTTTGAGCACGCGGGCCTCTGACTGGTTCTGGTGGTCATAGCTTTTCACGCTGATCGTATCCACGGTGCGGATATCAAGCTCGCGCGCCACGATCATCGCGGGCGCCATGCCGCCACGGGTGATTGCCACCACCGCGCGCCATGCGCCGTCATCGGGGCCTTGCCCATCGAGCCGCCAGGCCAAGGCCCGGCTGTCGCGGTGGATCTGGTCCCAGGAAATGTGAAAGCCTTTTTCATGCGGCAAACGGTCGGTCATGGCGTCAGTCCTTGGTGATATCGGGGGCATCGACGGCTTTCATGCCGACGACGTGATAGCCTGCATCGACGTGCAACACTTCGCCGGTGACCGCGCTGGCCAGATCGGACAGCAGATAGAGCGAGGATTTGCCGACCTCGTCCTGCGTTACGGTGCGCCGCAGGGGGGAATTATATTCGTTCCATTTCATGATATAGCGGAAATCGCCGATGCCCGAGGCCGCCAGCGTCTTGATCGTGCCGGCGCTGATCGCGTTGACGCGTATGTTTTTCTTGCCCAGATCCTCGGCCAGATAGCGCACGGAGGCTTCCAATGCGGCCTTGGCCACGCCCATCACGTTGTAATGCGGCATCACCTTTTCGGCGCCGTAATAGGTCAGCGTCAGGCAGGAGCCGCCATCTGTCATCATCTTTTCGGCGCGCTGCACCACGGCCGTGAAGGAATAGACCGAGATATCCATCGACATCAGGAAATTGGACCGGCTGGTATCGACATAGCGGCCGCGCAATTCGTTCTTGTCGGAAAACCCGATGGCATGGACCACGAAATCAAGCTTGCCCCATTTCGCCGCGAGTGCGGTGAAGAGCGCGTCAATCGACGCCTCGTCGCCCACGTCACAGGGCAGCACGGTGTCGGACCCGACCGATTGCGCCAGCGGATCGACGCGTTTTTTCAGCGCCTCGCCCTGATAGGAAAAGGCAAGTTCCGCGCCCGCATCGGCACAGGCCTTGGCGATGCCCCAGGCGATGGATTTATCATTCGCAAGCCCCATGATCAGCCCGCGTTTGCCTTGCATCAATTGTGACGTCATCAGAGCACCCTTCACGATATGTTTCACGGTCCCTAGCACGGTCGCCCGCCGGTTGCCTAGATGGCAGCAACGCGCGCGCCATTCCTTAAAGCGGTTGATACTGGTTGTTTTTGATCCTAAGCCTAGTCCTTGGGGCTTGGGGAGATCGGCGATGTCTGATCGTGTTGGTATTTTTGCGGGTGAGGACCCTTTTGTCATTGCGCAGCAATGGCTGGCGGCGGCTGCGCAAACAGAACCATCCGACCCGAATGCGATTGCCCTGGCCACGGTTGACCCTGCCGGCCTGCCCAACGTCCGCATGGTGCTTTTGAAAGAGATTGAACCGGACGCCTTTGTTTTTTATACAAATTACGAAGGCCGCAAGGCTGTCGAAATCGAGGCGTCCGGCAAGGCGGCATTCGTGTTGCACTGGAAATCGCTGGCACGGCAGATTCGCGTGCGGGGTCTTGTCACGCGCGAGGACGGGCCGATTGCCGATGCCTATTACGCGTCCAGATCGCTGCCAAGCCGGATCGGCGCCTGGGCGTCACGGCAATCGCAGCCGCTTGAATCGCGCGGCGCATTGATGGCAGAGGTCGCAAAAAAGACCCTGCAATTGGGAACAAATCCGGCGCGCCCGCATTACTGGGGCGGGTTCCGGATTACTCCGCTTGAAATCGAGTTCTGGGCGGATGGCGCTTTTCGTCTCCATGACCGGTTTCGCTGGTCGCGGCAGACGAAAGACGAAAACTGGACGATCACCCGCCTGAACCCCTAAGGGTCTGGCAACCGGATCGGCCCACATCAGCCGGGTTTTGGCCTGATGACGTGCGGTGGATTAAAAAGTGTATGGGCGTTGTGCGGGACAAGTGACGCGTCAAAAGGAAGAGAAGATGGAAACGCAAGAAACCGCCTACCTGCGGCGGGTGCAAGGTCAGGTAAAGTGGTTTGATCCGACAAAGGGTTTCGGCTTTGTCATCGCAGAGCTGGGCGGCCCGGATATTTTGCTGCATGCCAATGTGCTGCGCAATTTCGGGCAGGGGTCGGTCGTGGATGGATCGCGCATCGACCTGATGGTGCAGGACACCCAGCGCGGGTTGCAGGCGGTCGAGGTGATCTCGATCACGCCGCCGCATGCGGATGCGGCTTTGCCGTTGCGCGATATGTCGGATTTCACCCCCGAGGATATTGCCAAACGCCCGATAGAGCCTGCCCGCGTCAAATGGTTCGACAAGGCCAAGGGATTCGGTTTTGCCAATGTGTTCGGCAGTTCGGATGATGTGTTCATCCATATCGAGGTCTTGCGCCGGTCCGGCCTGTCGGACCTGCAATCGGGCGAGGCGATCGGCCTGCGTCTGGTCGATGGCGAACGCGGGCGCATGGCGATCGACGTGGTCGGCTGGGAAGCTGCGGCAAAATGAAAGCCCTGATTCTTGCGCTGGTTCTGGGGATGGCGGCACAGCTGGCCGCCGCGGCCTGCGCCGAGGATCGTGTCACGATTCGGGGCGATTGGGGGCAGGCGACATTCTCGGTCGAGATCGCCGATACGCCTGCCACCCGTGCGCAGGGGCTGATGTATGTCGAAGCCATGCCGCGCATGGCGGGGATGCTGTTTGTCTACGACCGCCCGCAGCCGGTCAGTTTCTGGATGAAAAACACGCTGATTCCGCTGGACATGATCTTTGCCAGCCCGCAGGGCGAAATCCTGCGCGTGCATGAAAATGCCATCCCCGGCGACCTGACACCGATTCCGGGCGGCGACGGGGTGCAGATGGTGCTGGAGATCAATGGCGGGCTGGCCGCGCGGTTGGGGATTACTGCGGGCGATGTGATGCAGCACCCCAGTTTCGGGGCGGACGCAATTTCACCTTGTGGCGAAAAGACCGACAGTTAGGGCTTTTCAAATCGGTTGAGGGGGGCTAAAGACAGCCTCGGTTCGGGGCGTAGCGCAGCCTGGTAGCGCATCTGTTTTGGGAACAGAGGGTCGGGAGTTCGAATCTCTCCGCCCCGACCATAAATCCAGCTTTCGGTGAAATTTCAGCAATTGCCCCTTGGGCTGTTGCTTTGCTGTTTCACCGGCCGGTTCTGCGCAATTGCCCGCGCAAGGCTGTGGATAATTCATCCCGTCCACGAGACTTCACCGCTAAAGCAAATCAGACAAAGGCTTTCTTTGGCCCGCTTCGCGTGGGGGCCTGTGGGCGTTTTGGTGGGTGAATCATTTGGCTGTTTTGCCTGCATCCCTGTGGGCGGGCGTCAACTGAAAAAATCTGTATTTGGTGTTAAAAAAGCGTTGACCCACTAGGGATAGATGCGTCACCTTAGCCAAGCCGCCCAGACATCACCATATGTTGCGTCGGCATGGGGACGATCAATTAGCTAGGCGCCACACCGGAACGTGTTTCCTGACAGACCATGCATTGCATGGGCTCATCTGTGGCTGACCGCTGTTATTGCCCCCTTCGCCTGCGCCGCAAAACGGTGCGTCACAGATACGGGTCGCAACGACGGCCATCCAAAGGGGCAGAGACATGAAGATCGAACGGAATTTCACGACAGACGGCGCAGATGCCTATGCAGCGCTGGCGTTCAAGACCACGACCTCGGAAATCCGCAATCCGGATGGCACCATCGTGTTCAAACTCGATGATTGCGAAATCCCCGCAAGCTGGAGCCAGGTCGCATCCGATGTGATCGCGCAGAAATATTTCCGCAAGGCGGGCGTGCCTTCGGCGACCAAGAAGGTCAAGGAAAAGGGCGTGCCGGAATTCCTGTGGAAATCCGTGCCAGCCAAAGACGCGACATTCGGCGGTGAAACCAGCGCCAAGCAGGTGTTCGACCGTCTGGCGGGCGCCTGGACCTATTGGGGCTGGAAAGGCGGCTATTTCACGACCGAAGCCGACGCACGCGCCTATTTCGACGAAATGCGCTACATGCTGGCCAGCCAGCGTGCGGCGCCCAACAGCCCGCAATGGTTCAACACCGGCCTACATTGGGCCTACGGCATCGATGGTCCGGCGCAGGGGCATTATTATGTCGATTTCCAGACCGGCGAGTTGACCAAATCCACATCCTCCTACGAACATCCCCAGCCGCATGCCTGTTTCATTCAGTCCGTCGCTGACGATCTGGTGAACGAAGGCGGGATCATGGACCTGTGGGTGCGCGAGGCGCGCCTGTTCAAATATGGTTCCGGCACCGGCACCAACTTTTCATCCCTGCGCGGCGAGGGCGAAAAACTGTCGGGCGGTGGCAAATCATCCGGCCTGATGGGTTTCCTGAAAATCGGTGACCGTGCAGCGGGCGCGATCAAATCGGGCGGCACAACACGCCGCGCGGCCAAGATGGTCATCGTCGATGCCGACCACCCCGATATCGAGGAATTCATCAACTGGAAGGTGATCGAGGAACAAAAGGTGGCGTCCATCGTCGCCGGGTCCAAGATGCACGAACGCTATCTGAACGCAATTTTCGCGGCGATCAAATCTTGGGATGGCGAGGCAGTATCAGCCTATGACCCCAAGACCAACGAGACACTCGCCGCCGCCGTCAAGGATGCGAAACGTTCCGCCATTCCCGAAACCTATATCAAGCGCGTGCTGGATTACGCCAAGCAGGGCCACACCAGCATCGAATTCCCGACCTACGACACTGACTGGGATTCCGAAGCCTACTCATCCGTGTCGGGCCAGAATTCGAACAACTCGATCCGCGTGACCGATGCCTTCCTGAAAGCCGTCGAAAACGACGAGATGTGGAAGCTGATCAACCGCAAGAACGGCGAAGTCGCGAAAATCATCAAGGCGCGCGATCTGTGGGAACAGGTGGGCCATGCCGCATGGGCCTGTGCCGATCCGGGCATCCAGTACCACGACACCGTCAACGCATGGCACACCTGCCCCGAAGACGGCGCAATCCGCGGGTCGAACCCCTGTTCGGAATATATGTTCCTTGACGACACGGCCTGTAACCTTGCCTCGATGAACCTGCTGACCTTTTACAAGGACGGGCAGTTTCAGGTCGAAGATTACATGCACGCCACCCGTCTGTGGACCGTGACGCTGGAAATCTCGGTAATGATGGCGCAATTCCCGTCCAAGGAAATTGCGCAAAGGTCCTATGATTTCCGCACCTTGGGTCTGGGATATGCCAATATCGGCGGTTTGCTGATGAATATGGGTTTCGGCTATGACAGCGCCGAAGGCCGCGCCATGGGGGCCGCGCTGACCGCGATCATGACCGGCGTATCCTATGCCACATCTGCCGAAATGGCAGGCGAACTGGGCGCATTCCCCGGCTATGCCAAGAACGCAAAACACATGCTGCGCGTGATCCGCAACCACCGCAACGCGGCCTATGGCAAGGCAGACGGCTATGAGGCGCTGGATGTGAAACCCGTGCCGCTGGATCATGCCAATTGCCCCGACGACCGTCTGGTCAAACTGGCCGTGGAAAGCTGGGACGAGGCGCTGCGCCTGGGCGAGGCGCATGGCTATCGCAATGCGCAAGTCTCGGTCATCGCGCCGACCGGCACGATCGGTCTGGTGATGGATTGTGACACAACCGGGATCGAGCCTGATTTCGCGCTGGTCAAGTTCAAGAAACTGGCCGGTGGCGGGTATTTCAAGATCATCAACCAGTCGGTGCCCGCCGCCCTTGAAAAGCTCGGCTATGGTTCGGCGCAGATCGAGGAAATCATCGCCTATGCGGTCGGTCACGGATCAATGGGGCAGGCGCCTGCGATCAACCACACCAGCCTGATCGGGCATGGTTTCGGTCAGGCGGAACTGGACAAGGTCGAAGGGGCTTTGCGGTCTGCCTTTGACATCCGCTTTGTGTTCAACCAATGGACGCTGGGGCAGGATTTCTGCACCAAGACTTTGGGCATCCCAGAGGCAAAGCTGAACGATCCGACCTTCGATCTGCTGCGCCACCTTGGCTATACCAAGCAGGATATCGACGCGGCCAACGACCATGTCTGCGGCACCATGACCCTCGAAGGTGCGCCATTCCTGCGTGAAGAACATTATTCTGTCTTTGACTGCGCCAACCCCTGCGGCAAGAAAGGCAAGCGTTATCTGAGCGTTGACAGCCATATCTATATGATGGCGGCTGCGCAGTCGTTTATCTCGGGCGCGATTTCCAAGACGATCAACATGCCCAATGACGCGACGATCGAGGATTGTCAGAAAGCCTATGAACTGTCCTGGTCGCTGGGTGTGAAGGCCAATGCGCTCTACCGTGACGGATCGAAACTGTCGCAGCCGCTGGCATCCGCGCTGGTCGAGGATGACGACGAGGCACGCGAAGTGCTGGAAAGCGGCAACCACCATGAAAAGGCCGCCGTTCTGGCCGAAAAGATCGTGGAAAAGATCATCATCCGCGAAATCCGCAACCGCGAACGCGAAAAGATGCCGCAGCGGCGCAAGGGCTATACCCAAAAGGCCATCGTTGGCGGGCATAAGGTCTATCTGCGCACCGGCGAATATGAAAGCGGCCAGTTGGGCGAAATTTTTATCGACATGCATAAGGAAGGTGCCGGTTTCCGCGCGATGATGAACAATTTCGCCATCGCCGTGTCGGTCGGCCTGCAATATGGTGTGCCGCTGGAAGAATTCGTCGATGCCTTCACCTTCACCAAATTCGAACCCGCGGGCATGGTGCAGGGCAATGACAGCATCAAGAACGCGACATCGATCCTGGATTACATCTTCCGCGAATTGGCTGTCAGCTACCTCGACCGCACCGACCTCGCGCATGTGAAACCCGAAGGGGCGGCGTTCGACGACATCGGCCGGGGCGAGGCGGAAGGTGTCTCCAACGTCCGCACGCCCAGCGAAAACGCGGCGTCGCGGTCGCTGGAGGTGCTGAAACAGATCTCTTCGACCGGCTATCTGCGCAAGCGGATGCCACAGGACCTGATGGCGCTGCAAACCGGCGTCAGCAGCGCCGCATTGGTCAGTGGCACCGCGACGATGACTGCCGTGGTGGCAGAAACAGCCACCCTGTCGGCCCGCGACAAGGCCAAGATGCAGGGCTATGAGGGCGAGGCTTGCGGTGAGTGTGGCAATTACACGCTGGTGCGCAACGGCACCTGCATGAAATGCAACACCTGCGGCGGAACCAGCGGCTGTAGCTAAGATTGTTCGTTTAAAAACCCCGCCGCCCCCCAAGTATCTGCTTGGGGGGGCGGCGTGCCTCTCTAGTCTTCCAACTTCTCTTTTCCAAAAATACTCAGGCGCGACCGCGCGGAATATCAAACCCCGGGTCCGCCAGCGTAAACCCCGCAAAATCGAACCCCGGCGACACGGTGCAGCCGACAAGCGTCCAGTCACCCGTGCTGCGCGCGGCCTGCCAATGCTGGTCCGGCACGATGATCTGTGGCAGCTGCCCCGCGATCAGATCAGGCCCCAGCAGATGGTCAACCGCAGGGCCAGCATCATCGGGCGACAGTGACAGGATCAGCGGCGCGCCGGCGTAATAATGCCAGATTTCCACGGCATCGACGCGGTGCCAATGGCTGGCGGCACCGGCTTTGAGCAGGAAATAAATGCAGGTCCCGACCGGACGGCCCGCGTTCTGCGCGACCCATGTCTGGCGGTAAAAGCCGCCTTCGGGATGCGGGGCCAGGTGCAGATGGGCGATGATGTCGTCGGCGGTCATGGGGCTAGCCTTCGTCAATGTCAGGGGCAAGATCGTGGAACAGGCGGGCCGAGATGGCGCCGGTCAAGGACACTTCGCTGACCCTGTCGGGGCCTGCGATCAGGCCACGGTCGCGCCGGTTGTGGCGGAACGCGGCGATCCCGTCTGTGGCGCGGCAATACAGCCAGTCGCCGCGCCGTGCCCGCGCGCCGCCCTGGCGGAAATTGCCGCTGTTGATCGGCGACAGCCAAAGCGCGGGGCCAAGCGCGTCGAACAGAGCGCCACTGTCAAACCAGATCAGCGCGGTATCGCCGTCACGCCGGATACTGTCGACAAAGGCGCGCCCCTTACGGGCGGGCCAAAAGAACACGCGCGCATCCAGCTGGCGTGCCCAGCTGGTCGCGTCATGGCCGTCGATGATGCGGTTGGCGGCGGCCAGCCCCTGCAGGATCGGCAGTTGATGGTTCAGCCGTGCGCTGGTGCTGTCGGGCAGCGTCAGCAAAACGCGGTCGCGGCGCAGCGCCAGCGCGGCCGGATCGCGCCGCGCCTTTTGCGCCAGCAGGGCGGGCGGCATCAACCCGTTCAGATGGATACCCGACAGGTTGCTGCGCGCGGTGCAATGCAAAAGCCGCGGCCCCACGGCCCGCAGAAATGCGGCGCGGGCCGTCATGGCGTGATCGTGTAAGGTGGGTTCAAACCCACCTTACCGCAGGATGCTGCGACCGGCATAGGTGGCGGTTTCGCCCAGGGCTTCCTCGATCCGGATCAGCTGGTTGTATTTCGCCAGACGGTCAGAGCGTGACAGCGATCCGGTCTTGATCTGGCCGCAATTGGTGGCGACGGCGAGGTCGGCAATGGTCACATCCTCGGTCTCGCCCGACCGGTGCGACATCACATTGGTATAGCGCGCGCGATGCGCCATATCGACGGCTTGCAGGGTTTCGGTCAGGGTGCCAATCTGGTTGACCTTGACCAGCATAGAATTGGCGCAGCCGCGCTTGATGCCTTCGGCCAGACGGGCAGGGTTGGTCACGAACAGATCATCGCCGACCAGTTGCACCTTGTCGCCGATCATCTCGGTCAGCAGTTTCCAGCCGTCCCAATCATCTTCGGCCATGCCGTCTTCGATGCTGATGATCGGGTAATCCGCGGCGAGTTTTGCCAGATAGGTGGCATTCTGTTCGCTGGACAAGGAGGCCCCTTCGCCCGCCATTTCATACTTGCCGCCTTTGTAATATTCGGTCGCGGCGCAATCGAGCGCCAGATAGATATCGGCACCGGGTGCATAGCCCGCTTTTTCGATGGCTTTCATGATGAAATCCAGCGCTTCGCGGGTCGATCCGATGGCGGGGGCGAAACCGCCCTCGTCCCCGATGCTGGTGCTGAAACCTGCGGCTGACAGTTCCTTTTTCAGTGTGTGGAACACTTCGGACCCCATGCGCACGGCCTCGCGGATATTGGCGGCGGCGACGGGCATGATCATGAATTCCTGAATATCGATCGGGTTGTCGGCATGTTCGCCGCCGTTAATGATATTCATCATCGGCACCGGCAACATCCGTGCCGATGTGCCGCCGATATAGCGGTAAAGCGGCTGGCTGGTGAAATCGGCCGCCGCCTTGGCCACGGCCATCGACACGCCCAAAATCGCATTCGCACCCAGACGGGATTTGTTCGGCGTGCCGTCCAGTTCGATCATCGTCATGTCGATTCCGACCTGTTCGGTGGCGTCGAACCCAAGGATCGCCTCGGCGATTTCGCCGTTCACGGCGGCGACGGCTTCCAGCACGCCTTTGCCCAGATAGCGGGATTTGTCGCCGTCGCGGCGTTCGACCGCCTCATGCGCGCCGGTGGATGCCCCCGATGGGACGGCGGCGCGGCCCATGGTGCCGTCTTCCAGGATCACATCGACTTCGACCGTGGGGTTGCCCCGGCTGTCGAGGATTTCGCGGGCGTGGATGTCGATGATCGTGGTCATGAAAGGTTCCTTTGGAAGCGATGTTAGCGGTATCAGTATGTCTATATCGTGGCTTCGGCCACAAGGGAAGCGCGGCGCATCCGGGCCTCGCGCCAGAGCGTGAAGATGCCCGAACTGATGATGATGGCCGCCCCGACCAGCGTGGCGGCATCGGGTCTTTCGCCAAGCACGACAAATCCGATTGCCAGTGCAAAGATCATACGGCTGTAACGAAAGGATGAAATCACGCCGGCATTGCCAAAGCGGGTGGCGGCGATAATCGACAGATAGGACATCACCCCGATCACCACCCCCGCCAGCACCAGCGCCCAGGTGCCTGCATCCGGCTGGACCAGCGGTTCGCCCGGCGCGATCATCAGCACAAGCGAGGCGGGCAGCACGAAGGCAAAGGCATGAATGCCCAGTTGCACCCCCGACAGCGTGACATGCAGCGCGCGCGTCAGCAGATCGCGCGACGCCAGCGCCAGCATCCCTGCAACAGCCAGCAGGGTGGCGGGGTTGAACCCCTCCAGCCCCGGACGGATGATCAGCAGCACCCCGCCGAACCCTACGATGATCGCGATCCAGCGCCGCCAGCCGATGGCTTGCCCCAAAAACAGCCCCGCACCCATCGCCACCACCAAAGGTGTCGCCTGAATGACCGCCGATACTGTGGTCAGCGGCACCAGCGACAATGCCAGCGAAATCAGGCAGGTGCCAACCACTTCGCACAGGCTGCGCAGGATCACGCGGGAGTTGCGGTATTCCGCCTGCCACAAGGGGATGCCTTGCACCACAGACCAGCCCAGAAGCAGCGCCAGAATACCGATGCTGATCAGCGCCAGCGCCTGGCCCACGGACATGGATTGCGATAATATCTTGATCGTCGTGTCAAGCAGCGCGAAGCTGAACATCGCCAGCACCATGAAGGCCGCACCGCGCAGGTTTTCCAAAACTCAGTGGTCCTTTTTCTTTACAGGCAGGCCGTAAAGTTCCAGCCGATGCCCCATCAACCGGTACCCCAGCTTGGCAGCGATGCGTTCTTGCAGGGCCTCGATCTCGGGATCGACGAATTCGATCACTTCGCCGGTATGCATGTCGATTAGATGGTCGTGGTGGTCGCGGTCTGCGGCCTCGTATCTTGCGCGGCCGTCGCCGAATTCGTGTTTTTCAAGGATGCCCGATTCCTCGAACAATTTGACGGTGCGGTACACTGTCGCCAGTGAAATGCGCGGGTCCACAGCCACGGCGCGGTTGTACAATTCTTCGACATCGGGGTGGTCATCGGCGGATTCCAGCACGCCCGCGATGACCCGGCGTTGGTCGGTCAGGCGCAGGCCCTGTGCCTCGCAGCGGGAAAGGATGGTATCTGTCATGCGCAGTCCGGATATTCGTATGATCCCGTCTTAACCGCCGATCCATGCGCTGGCCAGACGTGATTGCCCATCACAGCCACGGCAGCTTGATCCATGTGCCGCCCAATTGGCGGATAACGGCCCCCGTGCCGATCTTGAACCGTGCAAGGCCGGGGCTGTTATGCGTATCGACCAGACCCAGATCGAGCCTGCAATAGCCTTTTGCGGCATGGTCGCGGGCGGCGGCGATCAGGATCTTGTGATGCGCGCCGCAGTGCCGCCCCGCGCCCGATGTCCAGCCAAGGTGATAGGTGACGACCGGCGCATGCCGCAAGAACAGCATAGCCGCGACAGCTGTGTCCGCCTGTGTTGCCGTATAGACCACGGCGGCATCGCGCCCCGTCGCGGCAAAGGCCCCGATCAGTGTATGGGGCAGGGTGCGGTATCGCGCGCTGCGTTGTTGCGCATGTTCGGCCTGCAGCAGCCAGCCATGCGCGCGCGCGCAAAACGGCGCTGTTGTCAGCGTCAGATCGCCCGCCCTGCGCCATGTCGCGCGCCATTTGGGATGAAGCCGCGCCAGAATATCCCCGTCCAGCGGCATTTCGGCCACCGAGGCCGCGCTATGCGTCTGCCGGAACCCCGCCTGTCGCAGCGCGGGGTCGGGCATTTCCGCGTTGAGCAGGTGCAGCCGCGCCTGCCGCAAGGCGGCGATGCGCTGTTCCGTCGACGTATCAAGGTCGAACACCGGCCCGCGCGAGGCGAAACGGACCCCGCAGCGCTGCATGACCTGCAAGCTGGCCCCCTGCGGCAGGGCCACGCTGCGCGTCGCCACCCCCAAGGCGGACAGGGCGGCGGCAAAACGCGGATGCTGTTGCAACGGATAGGGGCGGCTTTTCATGCCTTTGTTAAGACATCAGATACCTAAGGCTGCGTTAATGGGCGCATGACAAACGCGAATCGCAAAACCCGCGCCGTGCATGGCGTTACTGCCCCGCCCGTGCGCCCCACTGTGCTGGGGGCGGCACTGGTTGCGGGGGCCATCACCTTTCCCGTTGGGGTCACGATCCAGCTGATCAGCCTTTTGCTGCTGTAGGGACCGCGCATGGCAGGGCCATGCACGGTTGCCTCCGGCGGGGATATTTAGGCTCGGAAGATGTAAGAAAGGGGCGCGCCAGCCGTGACGCTGGCGCAAAGGTGCTAGCCCAGCTGCACCAGCGCGTGCCGTTTCTTGCCGGCGCTCAGTTTGATCGGCTGTGCCAGCATCGCCGCATCGACCATCAGCCCCGCATCCGTCAGCGGTTCGTCATTCAGCCGCGCGCCGTTTTCGGCGATCAGGCGCTTGGCCTCCTTGCCGGTGGCGGCCAGACCCGCGCGCACGATGATCTGCGCAATTGACATGCCGTCGCCTAGTTCCGCAGTCCCCAGCGTCAGCGTGGGCAGATCGTCACCGACGCCGCCATGCTCGAACACTTCGCGCGCGGTGGCCTCGGCTGTTGCCGCAGCCTCGGCCCCGTGCAGCAGGGCGGTGACTTCATTGGCAAGGATGATCTTGGCGGCGTTGATCTCCGAGCCTTGCAGCGCACCCAGACGGTTGCATTCGTCCAGCGGCAATTCGGTGTAAAGTTTCAGGAACCGCCCGGTATCGGCATCGGTTGTGTTGCGCCAGAATTGCCAGAATTCGTAAGGCGACAGCATATCGGCATTCAGCCAGACAGCGCCGCCCGCCGATTTGCCCATCTTGCGCCCGTCGCTGGTGGTCAGCAAGGGCGAGGTCAGCCCATAGATTTCATGGTCCAGCACCCGGCGCGTCAGGTCGATCCCGTTGATGATATTGCCCCATTGATCCGACCCGCCCATCTGCAACAGGCAGCCATAGCGCCGGTTCAGTTCCAGAAAATCATAGGCCTGCAGGATCATGTAGTTGAATTCGAGGAAGGATAGCGACTGTTCGCGGTCCAGCCGCGATTTCACCGATTCAAACGCCAGCATCCGGTTGACGCTGAAATGCCGCCCGATGTCGCGCAAGAAATCGAGATAGTTCAACTGATCCAGCCATTCGGCATTGTTCAGCATCAAGGCATCGGTAGGCCCGTCACCATAGGTCAGGTATTTGGCGAACACCTGCTGCATGCCTGCGATATTCGCGTCGATCTGGTCAGCCGTCAGCAAGGGCCGTTCATCGGCGCGAAAGCTGGGATCGCCGACCTTGGTCGTGCCGCCGCCCATCAAGGTGATCGGCTGGTGTCCGGTCTTTTGCAGCCAGCGCAGCATCATGATGTTCAGCAAATGCCCGACATGCAGCGATTTTGCCGTCGCGTCATAGCCGATATAGGTCGTCACCACCCCACGGCTGAGCGCATCGTCCAGCCCTTGATAATCGGTGCAATCGGCTAGAAAGCCGCGCTCTATCATCACGGACATGAAATCGGATTTGGGGTGGTAAGTCATGGATATGTTCCTAATCTCGCACCAGCACTCTATAATCAGCGCAAGTGATGAGGGAAAGCAGATGTTGGAGGGGATTGCCGTCACCGCGCTTGGCACCATGTCGGGCACGTCGCTTGACGGGGTCGATGCCGCCGTGGTCGAAACCGACGGCGTGCGGATTTTCGGGTTCGGGCCAGTCGCCTATCGCGCCTATACGGCGGACGAACAGGACGTGCTGCGCGCTGCTCTTGGGCGCTGGCAGGATGACGACACAGCCGCTGCCGCCCGCATTGTCGAGGATGCCCATATCGCGGTCATGGCGGGGTTTCGCGATGTCGCGGTGGCGGGGTTTCACGGCCAGACATTGGCGCATGATCCGCGCGGGCGCGGCACGCATCAATGCGGCGATGGTGACAGGCTGGCGGCAACGCTGGATTATCCGGTGGTCTGGGATTTCCGCAGCGCCGATGTGGCGGCAGGCGGGCAGGGCGCCCCACTGGCCCCGTTTTATCATTTCGCATTGGCCAAATGGATCGGGGCGCGCGCGCCAGTCGCGTTTTTGAACCTTGGCGGGGTGGGCAATCTGACATGGGTCGATCCGGCCTGCGCCGATCCGGCCGATCCGGGCGCCTTGCTGGCCTTTGACACCGGACCTGCGAATGCGCCGATCAATGACGCAATGCGCGCGCGGTTTGGGCGGGGGTATGACGACAACGGGCAGGTGGCCGCGGCGGGGGTGCCGGATATGGCATCGCTGGCCGCATTCCGCGCTGATCCCTATTTCGCGCAGGCCGCGCCCAAATCGCTGGACCGCGATCATTTTCGCGCGCTTAGCCCGGCCACCGCGCATCTGGCCGATGCCGATGCCATCGCCACGCTGACCCAAGCCGTGGTCTGGTCTGTCGCATCGGCAATGGCGCAATGCCCGCGCCCGCCTGCACGGTTGCTGGTCACCGGCGGCGGGCGGCGCAATGCCACGCTGATGGCGGGGCTTGCTGCAATCTGCGGTTTGCCCGTCGATCCGGTCGAGGCGGTGGGGCTGGACGGTGACATGCTTGAAGCGCAGGCCTTTGGCTATCTGGCGGTGCGCGTGCTGCGCGGCTTGCCGATTTCGGCACCCGGCACCACGGGCGTGCCGATGCCCGCGCGCGGCGGGCGTGTTTGTGTCCCTCGCGGGCGGGCATCGGGCTGATGGACGCAAGGGCGGTGGCGCGGCAGACGGGCAGGTCGCGCAGTCGTCCTTGACCGCAACAAGCTTACCCCTTCAAATCGCAAGAAACTTTTTGGGTCATTGTTGCGATAATAGCGCGAAACTGGGCGGATATTGGCCGAGAGATGCGCGCATCGGGCTAAATCCGCCGGTTTGCATCACAGCCTTGTGAGACCCTATTGAACTGATCTGTTTAGTTGTCAATTACCCGCCATACGACAACCCAAGATGGAGAAGTTCAAATGACAACCACATTCAAATTCGCACGCACAGCCCTGCTGGCCGCACCTTTCGCACTTGCCGCAGGCATGACTACCGCAGGCGGTCTGGCCCAGCCCGTCGAAACAGTGGCACCCACGCCGATCATCGCCGCACCGGTGATGGCCAGCACCAACTGGACAGGGTTTTACGCCGGTGGCCAGCTTGGCTATGCCGATGTGACCGGCAGCGGCACCACCGATGACGTCGATGGCGCGATCTATGGTGTGCATGGCGGCTATATGTATGATCTGGGCAGCGTTGTTCTGGGTGGCGAGGTCGATTACGACCTGAGCAGCATCGACAATGTTAATGCCACCGCTGATCTCGACGATATCCTGCGCGTCAAGGCACGCGTCGGCTATGATGCAGGCGCGTTTCTGCCATATGTGACCGGCGGCGTCGTGCGGGCCAACACATCGGGTACGCCTGATCTGGAAGTCGAAGGCGATTTCTACGGTCTGGGCGTTGCATATAAATATGCCGACAACATCCTGTTCGGTGGTGAAGTGCTGCAGCACAAGTTCTACGAAGCTGATGCCGCAGGGACAGCCGACACATTGCGCGCCACAACTGCAACGGCCCGCGTGTCGTACCAGTTCTGATCTGACGCTTTGATCCGATCCAAGGGCCTGCGCATCCCGCGCGGGCCCTTTTTCGTTGCCTTGGGCGGCATTTGGCGCTAGGCAATCCTCATGAAGAGCATTTGCACCATTATCTGCTGCATTATTCCCTGCTGACATCCGTCGCGGGCCGCTTTTTGTCGTTTCACACCAGATCGCAAGCAGCTAAGCCCGCAGCATAACCCTGCGCGCGAGGCATCATGACTACCATCCGGCTGCACAACACCAAGACCCGCAAACGCGAAGATTTCGTCCCCATCGACGCGCGCAATGTGCGGATGTATCTGTGCGGACCCACGGTCTATGACCGCGCACATCTGGGCAATGCCCGCCCGTCCTTGGTGTTCGACGTGCTGTTCCGGCTGCTGCGCCACGTCTACGGCGCGAAACATGTCACCTATGTGCGCAATTTCACCGATGTCGATGACAAGATCAACGCGCGCGCCGCCGCAAGCGGGCGCGCCATCGGCGATATCACGGCGGAAACCATCGGCTGGTATCACGCGGATCTGGATGCGCTTGGTGCTTTGCGCCCGACCCACGAACCCCGCGCGACGCAATATATCGCGCAGATGATCACGATGATCACCGATCTGATCGCCAAGAACCACGCCTATGTGGCCGAAGGCCATGTGCTGTTCGCCGTTGAAAGCTATGCTGATTATGGCGCGCTGTCGGGGCGGTCGATCGACGACATGATCGCCGGGGCGCGGGTGGAAATCGCCCCTTATAAACGCAATCCGATGGATTTCGTGCTGTGGAAACCCTCTGCCGACGGGGTGCCGGGCTGGGACAGCCCTTGGGGTTACGGTCGGCCCGGCTGGCATATCGAATGTTCGGCCATGGCGCATGAATTGCTGGGTGACAGTTTTGACATCCATGGCGGCGGCAATGATCTGCAATTCCCGCATCATGAAAATGAGATCGCGCAATCGGCCTGCGCCCATCCGCAGGGCGACTTCGCCCGCTATTGGGTCCATAACGAAATGTTGCAGGTCGAGGGCAAGAAAATGTCCAAATCCCTGGGCAATTTCTTGACCATCCGCGACCTTCTGGATCAGGGCATCCCGGGCGAGGTGATCCGCCTTGTGATGCTGGGCACGCACTACGGCAAGACCATGGACTGGACCGAGGCCCGCCGGTCCGAGGCTGACCTGACGCTGCGCCGCTGGTATGGCATCCTGCACGGGCATGGGTTCGGCCCTGACCTGATCCGCGCGCTGAAGGCGGATGGCAAATGGCAGGCCGATGCGGAATTTATAGGCGTGCTGGCCAATGACCTGAACACACCGGGTGCCATCGCGCGGCTGCATGTGCTGGCCAAAGGCAAGACGCCGACGGCGCTGGCCGGTTTTGCCCACGGATTGGACATGCTGGGGCTGGTGCGCGACTGGGCCGCGATCCCGCTTTTGGACGGGGCAGAGGCGGGGCCGGATGTAACGCCCGCCGTTGCCGCGCGTGTCGACGCGCTGCTGGCCGCGCGCGCCGCCGCCCGCGCCGCCAGGGATTGGGCGCAGGCCGATGACGTGCGCGATATCCTGACCGCGGCCGGCGTGCAGGTCACCGATGTAGGCGGACAGGCGACATGGTCGCCGGGGCCGGATTTCGACGCCTCCAAACTGGGTGGGCTGTGATGGCACGCGACAGGCTCTATCTTTACGATACCACCCTGCGTGACGGCGCGCAGACCCAGGGCGTGCAATTTTCAGCCAAGGAAAAACACCAGATCACCGCCGTGCTGGACGGGCTGGGGCTGGATTACATCGAAGGCGGCTGGCCGGGGGCAAACCCGACCGATACGGAATTCTTTGCCAGCCCCCCCGTCACGCGTGCGCGTTTCACCGCCTTTGGCATGACAAAACGCCAAGGGCGGTCGGCCGACAACGACGACGTGCTGGCCGCCGTGTTGAATGCGGGCACAGGTGCTGTTTGCCTTGTCGGAAAGGCGCATGATTTCCATGTCACCACCGCGCTTGGCATCGGGCTTGACGACAATGTCGCGAACATCCGCGACAGTTTCGCCTATCTGGCCACATTGGGGCGCGAGGCGCTGTTTGATGCCGAACATTTCTTTGACGGCTACAAGGCCAATCCGGCCTATGCGCTGCAGGTTGTCCACGCCGCCTTTGCCGCCGGCGCGCGCTGGATCGTGCTCTGCGACACCAACGGCGGCACCTTGCCCGACGATATCGCGCGCATCGTGACGGCGGTAATCGCCAGCGGCATCCCCGGCGACCATCTGGGCATTCATACCCATAACGATACCGAAACTGCCGTCGCCGGATCCTTGGCCGCCGTCATGGCGGGCGTGCGGCAGGTCCAAGGCACGCTGAACGGGCTGGGTGAACGCTGTGGCAACGCCAATCTGACGACCCTGATCCCGACGCTGCTGTTAAAAAACCCCTACGCCAGCCTGTTCGACATCGGCGTCAGCCATGACGCGCTGCGCGGGTTGCGCCGTGCATCGCGCCTGCTCGATGACATCCTGAACCGTGTACCGGTCAAACAAGCGCCCTATGTCGGGGCCTCGGCCTTTGCGCATAAATCGGGGCTGCACGCCAGCGCCATCGCCAAGGACCCCAGCACCTACGAACATATCGACCCTGCGGCGGTCGGCAACAGCCGCATCGTGCCGATGTCCAATCAGGCGGGCCAGTCGAACCTGCGCGCGCGTCTTGCTGACGCCGGCATCGACGTTGCCGGCGACAACCCCGCCCTTGCCCGCATCGTCGAACGGATCAAGGAACGCGAGGCGCAGGGTTATGCCTATGACACCGCGCAGGCCAGTTTCGAGCTGCTGGCGCGCGCCGAACTGGGCCTTTTGCCCAATTTCTTCGAGGTCAAACGCTACCGCGTCACTGTCGAACGCCGCCGCAACAAGCGCAACCAGATGGTATCGCTGTCCGAGGCCGTGGTCGTGACCAAGGTGCAGGGCCAGAAATTCCTGAACGTCAGCGAAAGCCTTGGCCCCGACGGCAGCGACCGCGGGCCGGTCAACGCCTTGGCGCGCGCGCTGGCCAAAGACCTCGGCCCCTATCAGGCGATGATCGATGATATCGAACTGGTGGATTTCAAGGTCCGCATCACCGGCGGCGGCACAGAGGCCGTGACCCGCGTGATCATCGACAGCGAGGATGGGCAGGGCAACCGCTGGTCCACCGTGGGGGTCAGCGCGAATATCGTGGATGCCTCTTTCGACGCGCTGATCGACGCGATCAACTGGAAACTCGTGCGGGACGGCGCGCAGGCATGAGCTTTGACGCCTGCGCCGCATTGGTGGAAAAGGCCGATCCCGAACGGTTCCGCGCGATCATGGCAGCCCCCGTCGCGGCACGGCAGGTGCTGTTCCCGATCTATGCCTTCAACGTCGAAATCATCCGTGCGCCCTGGCTGACCAAAGAACCGATGATCGCGGAAATGCGCCTGCAATGGTGGCGCGACGCGCTGGATGAAATCAAGGCAGGCGGCAGGGTGCGCAAGCACGAGGTCGTCGATGCCCTGGCGGCTGTGCTGGATGCACAAGGGGCCGAGGCGCTTGACACGACCATCGCCGCGCGACGCTGGGACATCTATACTGACCCTTTCGCGGATTGGAACGATTTTGACGCCTATATCCAGGCCACCAGCGGTGCCCCGATGATCACCGCGGCACGGCTGCTGGGGAACAAAAACGCGGCGGTCGTGGGCGATCTCGCCTATGCGACGGGTGTTGCCAACCTGTTGCGCGCGCTGCCGGTGCTGCTGGACCGCCAGCGCCAGCCGCTGCCGGACCCAAGCACAGCCGCAATATCAGGTCTCGCACAGCGCGCCTTGGCGCGTCTGAACGCCGCCCGCACCGCGCGGCGCGATCTGGCGCAACAGGCCAGCGCGCCCTTGCTGCTTGGCCATGCCGCCCGGCCGATCCTGACCAAGGCGGCCAAAGACCCCGCCGCCGCGCTGCAAGGCCGCCTCGAACTCACACCGCTGCGCCAAAGCCTGCGGCTGGCCCATGTCGCCCTGCGCGGCTGGTGGGTCTGAGACCGCAACTTCTTATTTCCAGAAATACTCACCATTTTCAATGGCCTGGTCCGGGCGAGGCCCCGGATCACGTCCGGGGCGCAAGCAGCGCCGCTTAGGACACCACAACCCTGCGCTGGCGCGACAACCAGATCAGCGACGCCCCCGCCAGCACCAGAAACGGGATCATCGCCAGATTGACAGCGTTCCAGCCCTCGACCGTGGTGCCGCCCGCGCAATTCAGCAACCCGCCACCCGCCAGCGATGCGACAGTCACCATGCCAAAGACCAGCATATCGTTCATACCCTGCACCTGCCCGCGTTCTTCGGGGCGATGCGCGCCCGCCAACATGGTGGTGGCCCCGATGAAGCCGAAATTCCAGCCCAGCCCCAACAGCGCCAAAGCGACAAAGAAATTGGCCAATTCCACCCCCGCGATGGCCACGCCGCCTGCCAGGGCAAGGATGACCAGCCCCGTCGCAATGATCTTTTCCACGCCAAAGCGGGCGATCAGATGGCCGGTAAAGAACGACGGCGCGAACATCGCGATCACATGCAGTGACACGATGTCATTGGCGTTGTTGGTGGTGAACCCGCAGCCGACGACCGCCAAAGGCGTCGAGGTCATCACAAGGTTCATCAGCGCATAGGACACCATCCCGCAGATGATCGCCACGATGATGCGCGGATCGCGCAGCAATTCGCGGCGGCTGCGGCCTGTGATCGGGTTCTGCACCTTGGGTTGCGACCGGCTGCCCTTGGGCAGGTCCAGCCAGTAGAACAGGCCAACGCCGACAAGGTTCAGCACGATGATCGCCATATAGCTGCCCAGAAACGGCACGACAAAGGCATCTTGCGCGAGCTTGTTCAATTGCGGGCCGATCACGGCGGATAAAAGCCCGCCCGCCATGACGAATGAAATCGCCTTTGGACGGAAGGCTTCAGATGCGGTATCCGTCGCGGCAAAGCGGTAAAATCCTTGCGCTGACATGTAGATACCGCTCAGGTATGACCCTGCCAGCAGCAAAAAGAACGATCCGGTATAAAGCCCGTAGGCCGAGACCGCCGCCCCCATCGCGCCCCCGAAGGCGCCGATCATGAAACCGAACCGTCGCCCGTTGCGCTGCATCAGCGGGCTGATCCAGGGGGCGGTTGTCATTGACCCGAACACGATCATCGAAATCGGCAGGGTTGCAAAACAGGGGTTGCTGGCCAGTTGTCCGCCCGCCAGCCCGCCGATGACGAACATCATCGGCATTTGCGCGCCCAGAATGGCCTGTGCCAAAACCAGAACGGTCACATTGCGTTTGGCGCGGCTGTCGTCGATCATATCCATGCGCGAATTGCTACGCCGCGGTGTAGGGGCTGACAATGGCGAAAGCGTCGATCAGATGCGCAAAAGATCCCGCCACGCGCCCCGCGATCAGCCCCATGGGCGGCAGGGCGGCACCGGTCGCGTCGCTGGCGATGAACAGCGGCGTGCCTTCGGCGCGCAATGTGCTGGCGTAATGGAATTCATGGCCGGCCCAGTGCCCTGCAAAGGGGCCTTGTGCCGCGTGCAGATACCGGTAGCCCAGATGCAATTTGCGCTGTGCGAAAGTGGTTTCCAGCCGCAACAGCCCCGCCATCGCATGCCGCGTGCCACCCCCATCGACCAGCCCGTCACCCAGCACCATATAGCCGCCGCATTCGCCGTAGATGCTTGCCTTGGTCTGCCGCAGGCTGTCCAGAAACTGCGTGTTCGCCGCGATCCGGCCTGCATGCAATTCGGGATAACCGCCGGGCAGATAGATGAAATCTGCGTCTGGCACCGGATCATCGGCGAGGGGTGAGAAGAATTGCAATTCCGCCCCGCCTGCGCACCAGTCGTCCAGCAGATGCGGATAGGCGAAGGCAAAGGCCGCGTCGCGCGCGATGGCGATGCGTTGCGCAGGCGGGGGCAGGCGGGGCGAGGCACCGGCGCGGGGCCGGGGCGTGTCGAGCTTTTGCAGCGCGGTCAGGTCCAGATGCTGCGTTACAAGGTCGGCGGCGTGATCGAGGAACGTCTCTAGATCAGGGCGTTCCTGTGCCTGCACCAGCCCCAGATGCCGCGAACCCAGATGCAGGGCCGCATCGCGCGGCAGCGCGCCGAAGATCGTGACATCCTGCAAGGCGGCGCGCAGCATGTCTTCGTGCCGGGGGGATCCGACATTGTTCAGGATCACGCCCGCGACCTGCAAATCGGGATCATAGCGCATGAAGCCCTGTGCCAGCGCGCCGACCGACCCCGCCATCCGCCCTGCGTCGATCACCAGCACCACAGGCAGGTGCAGGATTTTTGCCAGATCGGCGCTGGAGCCTTTGCCTGCGGGTGGCGCACCGTCGAACAGGCCCATCGCGCCTTCGACGATCAGCGGGCCGCTGCCTGCGGCCAGTGCCCTGATCCGGTCGGGCGTCATCGCCCAGGCGTCAAGGTTCACACAGGGCCCGCCAGAGGCTGCGGCATGAAAGGCGGGGTCGATGTAATCGGGGCCGGATTTGGCGCTGCGGATGGGGTTTCTGCGGCTAAAGGCGCGCAACAGGCCCAAAGTCACCGTGGTTTTGCCGCTGCCCGAGGCGGGGGCGCTGATCAGAAAGGACATGGGTCCCTCCGGGACGCCTCCGGCGGGAGTATTTTGGGAAATAAGAAGACGGGCATCAGGCCGATTCGGCGGCGCGTCCCCGCCCCAGAGGGTCGAGGTTGCGCGCAGGTGCGCCTGCCGCCATGCCCTGCCAGTCGAGGACCTGCCGCATCAGCACCGATTGGCCGACGCAGATGATCGCCGGTGGTTCGAGCCTGGCCGCGTCGATGTCATCGACGATGGTGCCAAGCGTGGTTTCCAGCACTTGCTGGTCCTGTGTTGTCGCGGTGGTGACCACGGCCACAGGTTCATGCAGGCTGCGGCCTGCGGCGATCAGGTGACCGGCGATCTGGGCGATATGTTTCATCCCCATATAGATCACGATCACCTGTGATCCTTTTGATATGCTTGCCCAATCGAGATTGCCCGGCGTGTTGCCGGACTGGTCGTGGCCGGTCACGAAAGTCACTGACTGGTTGACGTCGCGGTGCGTGACGGGGATGCCCGCATAGGCCAGCCCGCCGATGCCTGCGCTGATCCCCGGGATGATCCGGATCGGCACGCCGTGTTGCACCAGTGTCTGCGCCTCTTCGCCGCCGCGCCCGAAGACGAAGGGATCGCCGCCCTTGAGCCGCAGCACCCGTTTGCCCGCCCGCGCCAGATCGACCAGCCGCAGTGAAATGTCGCGCTGTTTGGCCGAAGGTTTGCCGCCGCGTTTGCCGGCATAGATCAGTTCGGCCTGCGGCGCCCAGTCGAGGATGGTTTCTTGCACCAGCGCGTCATAGATCACCACATCGGCCTGCCGCAGCGCGTTCAGCGCATGCAGCGTCAGCAGCCCCGGATCGCCCGGACCGGCGCCGCAGAGCCAGACCCAGCCGGGTTGCATGACGGGCCAATCATGGCCAGGAAGGGGGGGCGCGTTATCCATGTCGCGGTTATGCCGCGATTTGCAGGCCGAGGAAAGCGGTGTTGCGACCTGCGATTGCCGATTGCCGTCATCCGCGCCGCTGCCTATCGTCGCGCCGATGACACGCAAACCCCAGATCGAATTGCGCCGTGGCTGGACCACGGGCGCCTGTGCGACGGCGGCGACCAAGGCGGCGCTGGTCCGGCTGTGGGGCGGGGTATTCCCGCGCGACGTCACCATCACCCTGCCCAAGGGCGAGACGCCGACATTCCCGCTGGCCTTGGCCGAGGCGGGCGCGGGCTGGGCAAGCGTCGGCATCACCAAGGATGCGGGCGATGATCCTGATGTCACCCATGGTGCCTTGATCGTTGTGCGGGTGTCTGCGTCGGCTGGCGGCGTGGTGTTCAAGGCGGGGGATGGTGTCGGCATGGTCACCAAACCCGGTCTGCCGATTGCTGTGGGCGAGCCTGCAATCAACCCTGTGCCGCGCCAGATGATGACCGATGTCGTGGCCGAGATGGCCGTATTCTATGGGCAAAGCCCGGATGTCGTCATCGAGATATCGGTGCCGGGCGGGGCGGAGATCGCGCTTAAGACATGGAACCCCCGTCTGGGCATCGCGGGGGGGCTGTCGATCCTTGGCACCACGGGGATCGTGCGGCCGTTTTCCTGTGCCGCTTGGATCGCATCCATCCATCGCGGCATTGATGTGGCGCGTGCGGATGGTCTGCTGCATGTCGCGGGCTGCACGGGGGCCACATCGGAAGCCGTGGTGCAGGCGATCTATGCTCTGCCCGATCATGCGATGCTGGATATGGGTGATTTCGCGGGGGGCATGCTGAAATATCTGGCGAAACACCCTGTGCCGCGTGTCACCATCGGTGGCGGCATCGGCAAGATCACCAAGCTGGCCCAAGGCGCGATGGACCTGCATTCGGCGCGGTCGCAGGTCGATTTTGCAGGGCTCGCGCAGATGATGGATGATCCACGGCTGGCCGGTGCCAATACCGCGCTGGAGGCGTATCAGATCGCGGGCCCCCCTCTCGCGCAGGCGGTGGCGGATGCGGCATTGGCGCAGGTGAGTGCGCGCTTTGCGGGGATCGCCTTTGATATCGTCGTGATCGACCGGGCGGGGGCTGTCTTGGCCAGGGCGGGGATATGACGCTGCTCTTGCTGGCAGGCACGGCAGAGGCGCGTGCGCTTGCTGTGGCCTTGCAGGGGCAGGATGTGATCGCCTCATTGGCGGGGGCCACGCGTGATCCGGCACCTTTGCCGGTGCCTGTGCATACTGGCGGGTTTGGCGGCGAAGCGGGGTTTCGTGAATTCCTGGCGCAGCATGACGTGCATGCCGTGCTGGATGCGACCCATCCTTTCGCCGCGCGGATCACGCAGCGGTCAGCCATGATCTGCGCGGATCTGGGCCTGCCGTTTTGCCAGCTGTTGCGCCCGCCTTGGGTGGCGGGGCCGGGGGATGATTGGACCGAGATCGCCAGCGAAGACAAGGCCGCAGAGCATATTCCACAGGGGGCAACCGTATTTCTTGGCACCGGACGCCAGACGCTGGACGGTTTTGCCAATCTGACCGGCCGCCGCGTGATCTGCCGCCAGATTGACGCGCCCGAGGGGCCGTTTCCGTTCGATGGCGGGGAATTCCTGATCGGACGCCCGCCGTTTTCGGTGGCCGATGAAATCGCGCTGTTCCGCCGTCTGGGGGTGGACTGGCTGGTCGTCAAGAATGCAGGCGGGCAGGCGAGTGCCACGAAACTGGTGGCGGCGCGGAACCTTGGCATTCCGGTGTTGATGATCGCACGGCCTGCCTTGGGCGACTGGTACCAAGTGGCCAGTGTCGCGGCGGCCTTGGCCTGGGTGGCGCGCTTGTGACCCTGCGGGTGATCACATCAGATGCCTGCATCCGTGAAGGCGCGGATCATCTGGCGCGGATCGAGCCGCGCTTTGCCGCGATCATCCCCGCATTGCAGCCCTTGCCCCTGCGGCTGAAACCTGACGGGTTTGCTGCCCTGTTGGGGGCGATCGTCAGCCAGCAGGTCAGCGTGGCCTCGGCCAATGCGATCATGGGGCGGCTGGTGGCGGCGGGTATGGATGATGCGCGCGCCATTGCTGGGGCCAGTGCCGATGATTTGCGCGCCTTGGGGCTAAGCGGGCAAAAGGCACGTTATGCCAAGGCGCTGGCGCTGGCCGATCTGGATTATGCCGGCCTGCATGATCTGCCCAATGATGCGGTGATCGCACAACTGACGCAGGTCACCGGCATCGGCGTCTGGACGGCGGAAATCTATGCGATGTTTTCGCTGGGTCGCGCCGATGTCTTTGCCCCCGGTGATCTGGCCTTGCAAGAGGCGGCGCGGGTGATCTTTGATCTGCCCGACCGGCCCCGCGACACGGCGCTGCGTGAGCTGGCGGAACCTTGGGCGCCGTGGCGGTCGGTTGCAGCGCGGGTCATGTGGGCCTATTACGCAATGATCAAGGACAGGGAAGGGATCAGATGACACGGGCACTTCAGGCGCAGCGGCGCGAACCGCAATCCGGCGAGACGCAATCTTGCGTGATTTTTCTGCATGGCTATGGCGCGAATGGCGCGGATCTGATCGGGCTGGCCGATCCTTTGGCGGAACATCTGCCCGATACGCTGTTTCTGGCGCCTGACGCGCCCGAAGGCTGCGCCGGTGCGCCGATGGGATACCAATGGTTCCCGATCCCCTGGATCGACGGGTCAAGCGAGGAAGAAAGCCAGGCCGGACTGGAGCATGCGGCGGCCGATCTTGATGCGTTCTTGGACGGGGTCATGGTGGATGAGGACCTTTTGCCCGAACAGGTGATCGTGCTGGGGTTCAGCCAAGGCACGATGATGGCGCTGCATGTCGCGCCGCGCCGCGAAGACCCGGTTGCGGGGATCGTCGCCTTTTCGGGGCGGCTGTTGCTGGCCGACCTTTTGGCCGACGAGGCGCAATGCCGCCCGCCTGTTTTGTTGATACATGGCGACCAAGATGACGTGGTACCGCCGCAATCGCTGCCGATGGCGGCAGAGGCGTTGCAGCAGGCCGGTTGGACCGAAGTTTATGCCCATGTCATGAAAGGCACCGCCCACGGCATCGCCCCTGACGGGTTGCAAGTGGCGCTCGCGTTCATGCGCGACCGGCTGGGCATGGAATAATCGTAGAATGGGTGCTTGCACCCATCCCTAACCCGCCCATTCACCCCCCGCCAAACCCCTTTTGATATCGCGGTGCAATGATGAATATGGCCAATCCACGGCCCGCGTGACAAGGCCGTGTTTGACCGGATTTCCCCAACAATATGCAAGATGGGCTGCAAAATCCGCGTCGTCTCGGATATAATGTTCCCAGAACCGGCGCTGCCACAGCCCGTGTTCTTTCTTGGTCACTTGCGATGCAGTGCGGGGCTGCTTCAGCCCGACAGCCCGCGAGAACCGCGATTTGATCAGGCGCCACCGCGTCGAAAAATCGGCATCGCCGGCAGGAAGCGTCCAGATGGCATGCAAGTGATCTGGCAGAACCACCATCGCATTGATCTGCATCCAGCGCTCTGCCCGGGTGGTGGCAAGGGCATTTCGCAAGACGTCGATATGGTCGGTCAGATGCGACGCGCTGCGGTCGGCAAGGTTCATGGAGAAGAAATAAGTGCCGCCTTCCCGGCGGTATCTGCGGTAATGGGTCATGCGGCCTGTTTGGCAGGTCTTGGTTAAGGATGGGTGAAATCACCCATCCTACGGCAAATGGGCGAGATCACCCAATCCGACGGCAAATGGGTGAGATCACCCAATCCGACGACAGATGGGTGATTTCACCCATCCAATGACAGGACCATCTTGCCTGCGTTTGTTTGGCACATATTGTGGGGGTTGTCACAAATCTGACGCGAGATATAGTCAATCTGACAGCGCTGCGGAAACGCCGGTACGCAAGGCATCTGCACGCAACGTGTGGGATTGAGAACGATGACGCAGACAGAATTCAGGACCGATTTCGTGCGCGCCCCGGGGGCGTTGAAACATTTCCCCGCGCTGGTGCTGAACGCGGATTACCGGCCCCTGTCCTATTACCCGCTGTCCTTGTGGCCCTGGCAAGAGGCGGTCAAGGCCGCTTGGCTGGACCGCGTGGTGATCGTCAGCGAATATGCCGAAACCGTGCGCAGCCCATCGACCGAGATCCGTATCCCCTCTGTTGTCGTGCTGAAGGAATATGTCACCCCGCAACGGCAGGTTGCCTTTACCCGTTTCAACCTGTTCCTGCGCGATGAGTTTTGCTGCCAGTATTGCGGGGCCAAGGGTGATCTGACCTTTGACCATGTCGTGCCGCGTGCGGCGGGAGGTGTCACCAGCTGGGAAAATGTCGTTGCCGCCTGTAGCGGCTGCAACCTGCGCAAAGGGTCGAAATCCCTGCGCCAGTCCGGCATGTCGCTGCGCAAGCCGCCGCGCCGTCCGGCCCCGTCGCAATTGCACAATGTCGGGCGCAAGTTTCCGCCAAACCACCTGCATCACAGCTGGCTGGATTACCTGTATTGGGATGCCGAACTGGACGCGTGATTTTCACAGTTTCCTGCGCTGGATCAAGGCAAGCCCGCGCGCGATGCGTCATCCTGACCGGATTGCCCGGCCGGTATCCGGCCAGCGCGCCCAGAGGAATGACCATCTATGCTTGATCTGATCAACCAATCCGCTTTTGTCGAAATCGCCTTGCTGCTGGTTCTGGCCGCCGGTGTCGGCTTTGTCGGGATCATGTTGCAGCAACCGCTGATCGTCAGTTTCATCGCGGTGGGGCTGCTGGTCGGGCCATCCGCGCTGGACCTTGTGCGCGCGGATGCGCAGATCAATCTACTGTCGCAGCTGGGCATTGCCATCCTTTTGTTTCTGGTCGGGATCAAGCTGGATGTGAAACTGATCCGGTCGCTGGGGGCGGTGTCCTTGCTGACAGGGCTGGGGCAGGTGGCCTTTACCTCGGTCTTCGGGTTTCTGATCGGGCTGGCGCTGGGGCTGGGTGCTGTGACCAGCCTTTATGTTGCCATCGCGCTGACCTTTTCGTCGACCATCATCATCGTTAAACTGCTGTCCGACAAGCGCGAGATCGACAGCCTGCATGGGCAGATCGCGCTGGGTTTCCTGATCGTGCAGGATATCGTCGTGGTGCTGGCGATGATCGTGCTGTCGGCCATCGGGATCGGCGCATCTGGCGACGGGCAGGGGTCGGTGCCGCTGGTGCTGGTTTCGGGTCTGGGCATGGTGGCGGTGGTGATCGTGTTCGTGCGCTATATCGCTAATCCGCTGACCGAACGGCTGGCCAGGGCGCCTGAACTGCTGCTGATCTTTGCTATCGCGATGGCCGCGATATTCGCCGCGATTGGCGATCTGGTAGGCTTGGGCAAGGAAGTGGGCGGTTTGCTGGCCGGTGTGGCGCTGGCGTCCACGCCATACCGCGAAACCATTGCTGCACGGCTGGCCCCTTTGCGCGATTTCCTGCTGCTGTTCTTCTTCATCTCGCTGGGGTCGGGCCTCGACCTGTCGCTGTTGGGCACGCATATCTGGGGGGCGGTGATCTTTTCCGCCTTTGTGCTGATCGGCAATCCGCTGATCGTGCTGGTGATCATGGGCGCGCTTGGCTATCGCAAGCGCACGGGTTTTCTGGCGGGGCTGACCGTGGCGCAGATCAGTGAATTTTCGCTGATCTTTGTCGCCATGGGCGTCACCATCGGCCATGTGCAAGAAGACGCGCTGGGGCTGGTGACGATGGTCGGTCTGGTGACGATTGCGGCCTCGACCTATATGATCACCTATTCGCACCAGCTTTATACCGTTTTCGAACCCTGGCTGGGGCTGTTCGAACGCAAGAATACCCACCGCGACCAACATGATGACTCAGCCCAGACAACGGACCGCCATCAGGTGATCATCTTTGGCCTTGGCCGGTTCGGCACCGCCATCGGGCTGCGTCTGCAACAACGCGGGATCAAGGTGCTGGGGGTCGATTTCAACCCCGCCGCCGCCCGCCGCTGGCGCGAACTGGGGCTGGATACCGATTTCGGCGATGCGACCGAGCCTGAATTCGTCGCCGAACTGCCGCTGGACCATGCGCAATGGATCCTGTCAACGGTGCCGGTCCATCCCACCAGCCTGAGCCACGAAGACACGCGCATCACCCTGATCCAGCTGGCGCGTTCTGCCGGTTTCAAAGGCCGGATCGCGGTGACATCGCATCACGCGCCCGACACCCAGACCCTGCTGGATGCCGGTGCCGATCTGGTGCTGGAACCGTTTCAGGATGCCGCCGACCGCGCGACCGATATGCTGTGCGGGGCCAAGCGCGAAGACAGGCCCGCCTTTGATACCCTTGATGACGCCGACCCCGACCTGCGCTGACCCCGTGCCTTGTTCCGGCAAAGCCTGTAGACAGGGCGCGCAAGATGCTTTAGCCAGCGGGCGTTAGCGCTAACGAAATTCACGCGGAGCAAGCCATGGTTTCCCGAGTCATCCCTGTTGAAACCTTCGATCTGGTGATCTTTGGCGGCACCGGCGATCTGGCCCGCCGCAAGATCCTGCCGGGCCTGTTCCGCCGGTTTCGGTCCGGCCAGACGCCCGAAGGATCGCGGATTATCGGGGCCGCGCGGTCAGAGATCGACAGCGACGGTTACCGCGCCATGATCGCCGCGGCGATTGCCGAATTCGGCGGCGACGAAGCCCGCGACAGCGACAGTTTGACCGCCTTTCTGGCCACGCTCGATTATGTCGCCATCGATGCCAAAGGCGATGGCGGTTGGGCCGATCTGGCGCAAAAGGTCCGGTCCGATGTTGTGCAGGTATTCTATTTCTCGGTCGCGCCGTCGCTGTTTGGTGATCTGGCCGAACGGCTGCACAGCCACAAGATCGCAACGCCGGACAGCCGGATCGTGGTGGAAAAGCCCTTTGGCCGCGATCTGGACACGGCCCGCGCGCTGAATGCGGTACTGTCGACCCATTTCAACGAAGACCAGATTTACCGCATCGACCATTATCTGGGCAAGGAAACCGTCCAGAACCTGATGGCCGTGCGGTTCGGCAATGTGCTGTTCGAACCTTTGTGGAACAACCATTACGTCGATCACATCCAGATCACCGTGGCCGAAACCGTCAGCGTGGCGGGGCGGGGGTCTTATTACGACAAATCGGGTGCGATGCGCGATATGGTGCAGAACCACCTGATGCAGCTGTTGTGCCTGATCGCGATGGAACCGCCGAGCCGGTTCGGCGCGGACGAAGTGCGCGATGAAAAGCTCAAGGTGATCCGCGCCTTGCAGCCTGTTGCGCCGCATCACATCGTGCGTGGCCAATATGACGCTGGCCCCGACGGCCCCAGCTATCGTGACGATGCCGAAAATCCGCGCAGTTTCACCGAAAGCTTTGTCGCGCTCAAATGCCATATCGCCAACTGGCGGTGGGCGGGTGTGCCGTTCTACCTGCGCACCGGCAAGCGGATGAAGGCGCGGTCATCCGAGATTACGGTCGTGTTCAAGGATCTTGGCCACACGATTTTCGAAGGCGACACCGCGCGCCACCGCAATATCCTGTCGATCCGCCTGCAACCCAACGAAGGCATGGATTTGCAGGTCACGATCAAGGAACCCGGACCGGGGGGGATGCGTTTGATCGATGTGCCTTTGGACATGACATTCGCCGATGCCTTGGGTGCCGATGCGGGCGAGGTGACGGATGCCTATGAACGGCTGATCATGGATGTGATCCGCGGCAACCAGACCCTGTTCATGCGCGGTGACGAGGTCGAAGCGGCTTGGCGCTGGACCGACCCGATCATTCAGGGCTGGGAGGCGCGCAATGACGTGCCGAAACTTTATGATGCGGGGTCCACTGGCCCCGAAGACGCAATGATGCTGTTGCACCGCGACGGCCGTAAATGGCGCGAAGTCAAAGGCTAGACTGATGGACCTGATCGAATACCCCGATGCCGAGATGATGATGATGCGGCTGGCTGATGTGCTGGCCAGCGAGCTGAAACAGGCGCTGTTGACGCGTGACCGCGCGTCCTTGGCCGTGCCGGGGGGGACAACGCCGGGGCCGATTTTCGACACGCTTTGCGCTGTCGATCTGGATTGGGCGCGCGTCGATGTGATGCTGACCGATGAACGCTGGGTGCCTGAAAGCTCGGACCGGTCCAATACCGCGCTGCTGCGCCGTCGCCTGCTGATCAGCCGTGCCGCACCGGCGCAGCTGATCCCGCTTTACGCCGATGCGCCCGCGCCAGAGGACAAGCTGGCCGAGCTGACCGCAGGTCTGGCCGCAGCCCTGCCGCTGTCGGTCGTCCTTTTGGGGATGGGTGCGGATATGCATACCGCGTCGCTGTTTCCGGGTGCTGACCAGCTGGAACGGGCGCTGACGGGCGATGACCCCCTTGTCGCGATGCGCGCACCCGGCGCGCCGGAGCCGCGTATCACCCTGTCGGCCAAGGTGCTGAATGCCGCCATGCGCCGGCATATCGTGATCGTGGGCGCGGAAAAGCGCGCAGCACTGGATCAGGCGCAGGGGCTTGATCCGCAGGTGGCCCCCGTCGCTGCCGTGCTGAAAGATACGACCGTGCATTGGGCGGAGGCATAGATGGTCTGGGACAACCTGCGCGCCCATCACGCGGCGACCGCTGACCGGCGGTTCGAAACGCTGCTGGATACCGCCCGTGCGACGGATTTCAGCGCCACGGCGGGCGATATGGTTTTGGACTATGCCAAGACCAATATCGACGCTGCCGCGCGTGATCTGCTGTTTGCCTTGCTCGACCAGACCGGCGTCGCCGCCAAGCGCGAAGCGATGTTCACAGGTGCCGCGATCAACGAAACCGAAGGGCGCGCCGTATTGCATACGGCGTTACGCAACCTTGATGGCGGGCCTGTCATGGTGGACGGGGCCGATGTCATGCCCGACGTGCTTGCCACGCTGGCGCGGATGGCGGATTTCGCCCGCGCCGTGCGGGACGGCAGCTATCAGGGGCAGGGCGGGGCGATCACCGATGTCGTCAATATCGGCATCGGCGGGTCCGACCTTGGGCCGGCGATGGCCGTGCGTGCCTTGGCACCTTATCACGACGGCCCGCGTTGCCATTTCGTCAGCAATGTGGACCCCGCCGATATCGCGGGTGTGCTGCGCCGCTGTGATCCTGCAACGACGCTGGTGATCGTCGCGTCAAAGACATTCACCACGATCGAGACGATGACCAATGCGCGCACCGCACAGGCGTGGATGGCGCAGTCTGTCAGCGACACCGGCGCCCAATTTGCCGCCCTGTCCACCGCTGCGGATAAAACCGCCGCTTTCGGGATCGCCCCGTCACGCGTCTTTGGTTTTGCCGATTGGGTCGGCGGGCGTTATTCGCTTTGGGGGCCGATTGGCCTGTCCTTGATGATTGCCATCGGGCCGGACGCTTTCCGCGCCTTCCTGCGCGGCGCGCAGGCGATGGACCAGCATTTCCGCGCGGCAGACTGGCATGAAAACCTGCCCGCGCTGCTGGCCGTGGTCGGGATCTGGCACAACCAGATTTGCGGCTATCCAACCCGCGCTGTGCTGCCTTATGACAACAATCTCAACCGTTTGCCTGCCTATCTTCAACAGTTGGAGATGGAAAGCAACGGCAAGGGCGTCGCGATGGACGGGACCGATCTGCCTGTCGTCAGCGGCCCTGTTGTCTGGGGCGAACCCGGCACCAACGGGCAGCATGCGTTCTATCAATTGATCCACCAGGGCACCGGCGTGGTGCCTTGCGAATTTCTGGTCGCCGCGCGCGGGCATGAGGATGACCTGCACCACCAGCACCAATTGCTGGTCGCCAATTGCCTTGCGCAATCCGAGGCGCTGATGCGCGGCCGCGATCTGGACACAGCCCGCGCCAGCATCGCGGACAGGTTCACCGGCGACGAATTGGACCGCCAAGCGCGCCACCGCGTGTTCACCGGCAACCGGCCATCCATCACCATCGCCTATCCGCAGCTGACGCCCTTTGTGCTGGGGCAGGTGATCGCGCTTTATGAACACCGTGTCTTTGTCGAAGGGGTTGTCTTGGGTCTCAATTCCTACGACCAATGGGGCGTGGAACTGGGCAAGGAACTGGCGACTGCGCTGCAACCTGTCGTCGAAGGCCGCGCCGGTCTGGACGGCAAGGATGCATCGACCGCAGCGCTTGTCGGGTTCTTGCAGCGTCACGGGGTCTGACGGCCCGCTTGATTTGGGAATTGTGGAAATGGCGGCTTATGCACCGTTTTTGATGTCACTGATCCTGATCGCCGCCATGGTGATCGAAATGCGTGACGGGCGCTTGCCCAACCTGCTGACCATGCTGCCTTTTGTGGTGTTCATGGCGCTGATCGTGACCGCGCCGGACCCTGCCGTCTTTGCCGGACGGCTGATCGGGGCTGCGATGGTCTTTGTGGTGGGGCTGGTGCTGTTTGCCTTGGCGGGTTTTGGCGCGGGGGCGGTCAAGTTGTTGACCGGGCTGGCGCTGTTCATCTCAGCGGAAAAGGCGGTTGCCACCTTTTCCATCTTTATCGTGACGATGTTCGTGGGCACGTTCATCATCTTGCAGCTTCACAAACGGTTCGCCGCGCAGGGGGGCAAATGGGTGATCCTGAACAAGCGCGTGCTGCCGATGAGCTTGCCCATCGGCATCGCGGGGCTCTGTGCCTTTTGGCTGACCTGAGCGTCAGATCGCGGCGGTAACGATGATTTCGACGTTGTAATCCTGCGTGGCGAGTTTCGCCTCGCCGGTCCAGCGGGCAGGGCCATGGCCTGCGGGCACCCAGGCATCCCACACGGCATTCATCGCTGCAAACTGCGTCGCGATATCCGACAGCCAGATCTGCGCGGTCAGGATCCTGGTCTTGTCGGTGCCCGCCTCGGCGAGCAGCGCGTCGATCTGCGCGAGGATCGCCGCTGTCTGTTCAGCCACAGTCGCCCCCGGCGTGCCAACCTGCCCTGCCAGATAGGCGATGCCGTTATGGGTGACGAGCTGGCTCATGCGGGCGTTGGTGTGGTGGCGGGTGATGTCGGACATGGGAAGGGCTTTCTGGGGTGATGTTGCTGGAGCGGGTGAAGGGAATCGAACCCTC